>CALMEE010000068.1 GCA_937862885.1 uncultured Planctomycetaceae bacterium | reverse complement strand
CTATGCTGGATTTGCGGGATCATTTCGTGAATGTCGAGTATAGGCGCAAATCTAATCTTACCTACTACCAAAGTTAGCGGGCTTCTTGGCAGATGTTCGGGGAACTGTTCAGGAAACACAAAAAAGCTCCTCGGTTCGAGGAAATTGGAGAGCAAACGCAAAACAATACAATAAACTATACGATATGTGTGAGGGCAGAGTTCACCTTTTTGGAGGTAATCGCATATTTCCTGCAAATTTGCTAGTCATAGAGTTTGCGTAAGCAGAAAATTCCATCGCGAAAAGCAACTTTCGGCAACTTTCGGGTTTCGGTGCCAGGCACGAATCGGGTTTCGGTGCCTGGCACGAATGGCACAGTCATTTACATAACTATTTTGTTTCAAACGAGTTGTCTCCATTGGCGAGTCTCGCTTGCAAGACTTCGCGTGGTTGCATCATAAGGTTGTAATTGCTGCCCCGCTTCTTTCGCACTCGTGGCTCAAAACGCCCGGGACGTTTCCCCACTAGGCACTTACCGATCTGCCCAAGTCGGCTCACGCAATAGGCTCGCCGAGCCTCAGCGGTCATGGTATCGATCACGTCCCAGGCAGCCAGCACGAACTGGCAGCAACTGACGAAACTTACCTCGCGGGGCCGCGTGCCGCAGATCCACGCGCTGCCCAGCGACGTTGTCCGAATCGCGTTATAAGCCAGCATCGTTACCCAGAACTCCTTGCGAACCATCTCCGGGCTTTTGCAACGCAAATGGTGTAGATTCAGGTGTGTCTTGATACTGCGAATATCGAGTTCCGCATTCCAACGGAAACCAAACAGCTCGGCAAGATCTTCGTATTGCACCGCGTCATCGCCTTGGACATCGGTCATCGTGGTGACGATGATAAAAGGGTCTTGCTTGCGTCCCGGCTTGGTGATCACGTAGCGGATCTCGCGAAGCTCAATGGAGTTTGGCATCGAGTCGTAGAGTTCCTTGCTCATCCACGGCGGACGATTCGGTCGATGCCAGGTGACGATGTGATCGTCCTTGCCTAAGCGACGACCACGACGAAAGTCCGTGTGCCGCTTTTGATGCTTGCGAAAACAAACATCCACACCAGCCTGCATCAACAACACGATCATCCAGTAGTTCCCGTAGAACCGATCGGCCACCGCCACATCACCTTTGCAGAAGCAGCCAATGATCTGCCGAAGCAGTGCCGTCTCGCCGGTTTCTTTGCCTTTGTACTTGGCGATTGCACAATCGATGACACAGGCGGTCGCAAGCGAGATCACCACCACGAACCGAGCGATCGGGAAGCCGATGCCTGGTTTCTGGGCGGGGTTCTGGGGATAGGCAGCTTGATTCTTTGGAGTGTCTGGCATCATGAAGGTTGATCCGTCAACGAGCTTGGCGTGTCGGCCTTTCCAAAGATTTTGTGGCTCGACCAGTCGTTCGGCTTCATTTGCGATTGTCGTGGTCAGTTCATGCAGCGCTGCTTCAGAGAGCTTTGCTCGAGCACGGCAATAGTCGCGGGTGTCTGGATCGACATCTTCCCGACTGCTTACGCCCAGAGAGCTGCTGATTCGAGCGACAGCACTTTGGCAGGACGCCTCTTTGCCATCACGCAGGACCTGGCTCATGAACGCCCACAACACGATTGCGGTGGTATAGGTGCGTCCAAAGAGTCCGCCATGTTTGGCGAAAACCTGAGCAATCAGCTTCTCGCTCAGGATGTCGACAAACGGCAATCCTGGCGCACCCAAAAACCCAGCGACGGTCTGGCGAAAAGTGAAGTTGCAACGGGTATCGGAATTGGCAGAGAATGCCATGAGAAAACCCTCCCTAGTCTCACTGTTGTTGCAGGCAGTGACCAGGGAGGGCTTCACAAGTGTGAGACCAGGGAGGGTTTCACCACAAGATCAATCGTCCTGCGTCGGCAATTTTAAAGGAAACAGCCGATTTGCAGATAGACAGATTCTGCGCCGACGTAAAATCATTCACAAATGACTGTGCCATTCGTGCCAGGCACTTTTTAGGAATGGTGAGAGCCCCGGTTCTTGGCTGTTCATTTTTTGTCTCATTACTAAGGTTTTGTCGGCGGCTTCGCCGCAGGGCCATCGCATCAAATTTGCAGGGTAATTATTGCAAGGGGCTTGACTAAGTAAATGCTAGCGACGAAGGATTCATTGGATTGGATTTTTCTTTCACGGAGGTCTCGTATGGCAACGAATTTAGCTGGCGCATTTAATGATCACTTTTCGTCGATTCAGGATCCTCGAACTCGACCGGTCGATTACCCCCTTCACGACATTTTATTTTTGGCGGTCTGCGCTACGATAGCGGGTGCCGATGGACCGACGGACATCGAAGAGTTTGGACACTCGCATTTACCTTGGTTGCGTCGCTTCATTCCTTTGACTCATGGGATACCTTCTCACGATACGATCAGTCGAATATTCTTGCTCATCAAGCCTCAGGCATTTCAGCGAGCATTTCTCGGTTGGATTGAAACGTTCCGAGTCGCGGAAGATCAAGCGAGCGAGTTTCGTTTTGTTCCCATTGATGGTAAGACACTTCGTGGTTCGGGGACTCAAGAATTTCGACCGCTGCATTCGGTGAGTGCCTGGGCCAGTCAGCAAGGAGTAACGCTCGGGCAGAAGGTGGTTGATAAGAAGTCGAATGAGATCAAAGCCATCCCTGATTTATTGAAAATGCTGGAACTTCGTGGCGCGTTGGTCACGATCGATGCCATGGGCTGCCAAAAAGAGATCGCTAAGAATATCGTTCAGGACGGCGGGGAATACGTTTTGGCTGTCAAGGAAAACCAACCCAATTTTCACGCCGCTCTGGAAGAGTTCTTTGATGAAGCGATGGAGCATGATTTTGAAGAAAACGGATGCCGTGTTCACGAAACCAATGAGGTCTCGCGTGGTCGCCAGGAGACTCGGCAATTCGTCACCGCACCGCTGCCCGAGAAGATGACCAAATTCAAAAAACAATGGTGTGGTCTATGTTCGATAGGACGAGCCATGTCGCTGGTCGAACGTGATGGAAAGGAGACGATCGAAGTCCGCTACTACATCCTGAGTATTCCACCGAAAGTAAAAGTCTTCGCGGGGGCTGTTCGTGGTCATTGGAGCATTGAAAACAGTTTGCACTGGGTCTTGGATGTAGTCTTCCATGAAGATGCTAGCCAAATCCGCATGGGCCACGGTCCCGAGAACTTTGGCTTCTTGCGACGCTTCGTTATTTCGCTTCTCAAGCAGGACACTTCGGAGGGAAGTTTGCGCCGCAAACGAAAACGAGCCGCTTGGGATACCGATTTCCTACAAAAGGTCCTGAAAATCGTTTAGTATTTGATGCGATGGCCCTGTGCTTACCACGGAGCAGTTGTATTAGAAAACTTATGCTCAGGTGCTTAAACTGGCTAAACATTGGAGCATAAGGTCAGACCGCGTATGCCATTTCCGAAGGGTAGCCGCGATTCCCTTAACTTCCAGCCGTCTTAGTATCGATAGGCTCAGATTGCGCACAGCTGCTAGATTTTGTGGCAGGCTGCCCGTTCTGGCGCGGCAAGCGTCTTCCCCCATAACCACATCACGTACCCAGTGCAGGCGATTCTCGATTCCCCAGTGGCCTCGATCCAGGTCTAGAAGTTCCTTGGCTTCCGCTCGATCCGGTCCAAGGCTGGTGATGGCGTACTGAACCTCTGTACTTATCACACCACCTATTTTACGGGTATGCTCCACTCGGCACACTTGTGCTAAACCTGGCCAATCCAATACTCCCACTACGCGACTACTAGCTTCTAAAGAACGCGTTTCAATTCGACCGTGAGCTTTGCCCACCGTCTTATGCCGCGTGAGTTGTTCCTGGCGTAGACGCTCGCTGTAGGGGGGAAAAGGCAGAGTGGAACTCTGCCTCTATTGCTGCCTTCAATTCGGGCTGGTTATCCTTTACTCTCAAATAGTAATCTCCGCCGCTATCGACAATTTGCTTACATAAATCACGCTGGCAGAACATCGCGTCCCCTGTTATCACTTTTCCCTTCAGCACAATGGATGTTAAGAGGGCCAAAGCTGCCTTGTGTTCGTTGGTCTCGGGAGGCATTTGCATTTGCCTGATCACTCCTCCTGTGGCATGATCCATCAGTGCCAAAAGATGAATGCTACGGCCATGTTTTTGCAGGGTGTTACAAAGAGTTTTCCCGTCTACTGCTACGGCTTGAAGGGATGTTAATCCCTCTGGGAAAAGCTGTTCGAGCCATGTAGCAAGTATCTGTTCCAATCTCTCGGCTTCTATGCTGAGCAAGGCATTGCGATAACAATTCTTAGTGGGTGGTTTTCGCAAAAACCCCAACGCGTGCCAGAACTCGGGTGGCTGAAGGCGTATCCAGTCGGCAATCGCCGTACAGCCTCTTGCACCGCTAAGAATTCCACAAACAACGGCAGCAATCAATGCTTGCATACTGTGGCGTCGTCCCTGTCGCCCGCGATTATCAGGGATTCTTGCCAACAAGGTCAGCAAGCCCCCGAGTGCGGGACCTTTCAAGATTGTCTCTCCTTAGGTTAAAGAACACTCCATAAAAAACGAACATCCAATAATACGCATCAACCTACGCAAGGTCAAACAATGACTAGCCCTGGACCGCTTCCCTCCACTCTTGTCAGAATGCCAAGAGAGTATCGCAGACGGGCTGTTTTTTCTCGCCCGATCAACAATCGCTGGAATACCAAAGAGCTAGCTGGAGAGCAACTCTCGGGTTCGCGGACGAATGTTGTAGCGTTGATGCCTCCTAGGGCTCTTGGTTGAGTCGATCACTCGCGGTTTACCGGCTACCGCACAAAACAACTTGCCAAAGTCTCGTACTAACTCCACCCATACGTCT
>CALMEE010000067.1 GCA_937862885.1 uncultured Planctomycetaceae bacterium | reverse complement strand
ACTCCGATAGAACTACCACCACCCATCTTGGCGCGGTAAACAAGTACCATTTTTGATCGAACATAAAAGCTTCGCTTGGCTCGGGATCTTTCCCGCTTTGCGAAGCTTTCTTCTTTTTGGTTCAGCGAAACTTTTCCACATATTGTGTCAGCAGAAGTGAGCGAGGATGCCTAAACTGTTTTCCGCTGAGCTATCTCAAACCAGTCGACCTCTTTGGAAAAATTTGTTGCTTCAAAGCCAACGCGAGCTAGAATCGGGACCATCGCCCGTGCCGAAATTTCGGATTCATTCAAATCGACGCTCTGGTCATTCATCATGCCCTGCAAATCATTGAGTACGATCCCTGCAACCGGTAAACCGTCTCTAAAACAGGCCGCCGCGACCAGCGTTTGTAAGGTCTGATTTATCGCACCCAAAACATTGGCAGCGACGATCACCAACGGATACCCAAATTCATAGGCCAAATCGGCGACATATTCATCTTCCCCAATCGGGGAAAGCAACCCGCCGACACCTTCCACGACAATAATGTCACATTCCCCATACCAGGCTTCAATACCTGTGCGCAACATGTCAGACTCTATCACTTTAGCTTCCGACTTTGCCGCCAAATGAGGTGCCAATGCCGCGTGAAATCTTTGTGGGCAAACCCTGTCCAAGGTCAAAGGCCGCCCTGCAGCTTCCCACAAAACAATCGCATCTGAGGCGACGAGTTCATCACCCATTAGCATGCAATCTGTAGCAACTGGCTTGTATACTCCCACTCGATGGCCAGCATTCATCAGTGACCGCACGATCATGCTTGCCACGTAGGTTTTTCCAACTTCTGTATTCGTTCCAGTTACAAACAACCCCACAGGTGGTTTATTGATCATCGAAGAATTTGAGATAACGGATTATCGTAATGATGTGTATTCTAAATTCACACGCTTGGCAGATATGGAATAAGTGTCCTACCATGCTCAAGCGATTTTCTGCCAAATGGCAGTTGGCAAGTATACTCGAAGCGAACGATCTGAAAAAGTATCGTCACGACACGGGGCGAAGTTTATGCTATAGGTCCCTGCCTAAGCGAACTTGGCTCGAAATTCGACAACCATTAATAGTTTGGTCGCTTCCAAACTGCACGGCTTCGACGCTTAACAAAGATTCAGCGATGATTGCCGACCTCTCAGGCTGTCGGGGAAAGTGTCCGAGACTAAAGACCGCTGGCCACACCAATTCGCGAAAACGGCGCGCGATTGCTCTCGTCCGCTTCGAGATACTATTTCAGCCGCCAGATTTCATTTTCTTCGATTCCAAGTTCTCTTTGCTTTTCAGCAATATCGGTGCGAAAACGCCTTGCGTCGACCGGATAACCAGCAGTTGGCTTGAGCCCAGGCAAATGCGAAATCCAAAATCGGTTCCATGCCACCATACACAACTCACGGACATATTTCGCCACCATTGCAGCTAGGGCGACCGGCACTTGGCTTTCGCCCTTCACCAAGAACTCCAGTTCACACTCTTGCGTTGTGCTCTGCCATCGGTAAACACTGCGCGTCGGGCTTTCACCAACTACCTTGACGTATGAGTCGGTTAAGCAATGTTGTATGACGCCCGCGTATCGGAGGCGACCGCCATGCCTATCACAACAGATCTTCGTCTTGCCTTCAGCAGGTAGCATGTGATGCACGAGACCCAGAGTCATCGTGCTGAGCAAATTCGCCTTGTTGCCGACGTCACCGAGAATGCGATTGAACAGTTTGGGAAACACACACTGAATGCTTATGCCTGTGAGGCGAATACCCGAGTTACGTAATCCAGACTGGAGCGATTGACTGGTCGCTTCGATCTCACGTGGGCGTAGCGCGAAAGGCAAGTTCAATTCAAAGTCCAGCAGCGGCAGTTCGCTAAAGCCAGCCGTTCGGGAAACTTTTGTTTCGGACCCAGCGAACCGTTTGTTTGAAAGCAGAGTCAATAATTCTGAGAACGTGCTCGGAACACTGAACAATTGGGCACAGAAGGAGAGGACACCGCGTTCAAGTCGATCAAGTGAGTGAATTCCATCGTAGAGACGCTTTGAATCGGTGATTTCAATTCGCGAATCCTCTGAGTTTGGCTTTGTCTCGCATAAGACGTGCTTCAACTGCGTTCGCAAATCGGCATGGTCATCGGGGACTTCCCAACGCGTAGCGGCGATCACCAAAGGACCATAATTCGGACCGTAACCGGCTTCGTCAGTTCCGATGATCGTATGCATGTCCGCCTGCCTGAGTCAGGGTCTGTAAACTTTGGATTGCCACTTCACAGCACAAAACATTGCAATGAAATCTGGAGCGTCAGCGTCAAATGGCCGTTCGTCGCTTGACCACATAGCAAGAAATTGTATCATAACTGCGTGATGGAAACACGGCATACCACGGACATTGTTGGCCTATCGTTAGAGTCCAGCGCTTGTCCACGGCAAGGTTTCGCGTTTCGCCCCTATAGCTCAATCGGCAGAGCAACTGACTCTTAATCAGTAGGTTCTTGGTTCAAGTCCAAGTGGGGGCACTGAATACGACATCACATGACCCCAGGAAACATCACTACCAATGTTTTTTGGGGTTTTGTCGTTTTGATGATTGTTGCTGATGGGTGCAGTTTGGTCACTGATGGGGGAACCGGTGGGGGAACCGAAACTGACCGCAGACGCCCAATGATCATCCGTCACTTGCAAGTAGTGTTTCGATGCAACCGCAGATGAATGACCCAGCCATGAATTGATCACATGGTCAGGGAATTGTTCCTGCAACTCGGTTCGTCTAGTGGATCGCAAATTAACGAACAGCTTGGGATAAACAGGCACCCCCACACGTTCGATGATCCGACCAAACTGGGGGCCGAGATTCGTCGAACCTTGGTAACGGTTCACAATATACACAGAACCATCCGCCGCCAGACCAAACGCTTCCGATAGAACCGCTCGCAACTCAGGGAACAGTGGACAGAATCGCAAACCCGTTTTCGGGGAATCAATCCGCAGCTTACCGCCTTCCCAATCAACATCCGACCATTTCAGCCCCAACACCTCAGACGGACATCGTAGGCCACCAAATCGAGCCAATGCGAAGATACAACGCCAATCCGCATCAGGACACCCATCAAGGATTTTCTTGCTTGTCGCTCGATCTATGAACCGTTGACGTTCGGGATTCGTTTCGTTTCCACCCTTCAATTTCGCAAAGGGGCTTTCCTTCAATAGTCGATCCGCCACAGCTTCGGCAAACATTGTCTTTGCCCGTTTGACGTGTTTACTCACCGTGGACACCGCCATCGTTTGATCGGCATCGGCTTTAATTTTTCGCGCCAACATCCAGCGTCGCCATCGATCCGCATCGGCATGAGTAATCTGATGAATTGATTTTTTCTCCGTGAAGTATTCAACCAGCAACCGCCGCACTTGTTTGTAATTGATGATCGTCCGTTCCTTCAAATCGGTTCGGCTCTCGATATAAGCATCACAGAACGCACCCAGATAACGCCCTTGATCCGTCATCAATCGACGATTGACGGGCTCAGCCAATCCCCACGAAACGAGATTATCCCTTAACGAGCCATCGGTACTATTGGCCCAGGCAATCGCAGCAGGATCAGCCGAGACACCCTTAGCTTTTGACTGTGCAAGGTTTTCGATATGGACAGCAATTTTGTTTGCCATCGATTCGCTTTTCTTGCCCCCTAGTGCAAGATAAATTTCGCGCCGCCGATCATCAATATAAAATCGAATGCGCCAACCAGTTCGGCCACCTTGGGCTTTTCTCGATACACTTGCCATTGAATCAACTCCCATTAGTTGAGAAAACAGAACCCATAAAACAAACGCCACGGCAATCGGTTTGGGTGCCGACTTTCGGTAGCGAACCTAGCCGGGGCACTCAGAACATACAACGCCGCGCCACAAACTGCAAACCGAATCAGCCCCCGAGGACATCAACCCAGGCCAGCCGCTCAGCATCCGCTCGACTCAGGCCGCCATCGTATTCACGAATCGCCGCCCGTTCCTCGATCAACTCGACCAAACCCAGCAGTTCATCCCGATGGGCACGCATCTCGGCTAGCAGATCATCACCGAGGACATCCGCCGGGGCATCATAGGCCAGCCGCCCATCCCCATCGATCGACAGCACCACCCCCAGGGCCCTCAACCTCTCCAACAGCTCCACCGCCATCAGATCGCCCCCCGAACCCGGGAATCAGCCCCGGTTTTTTTCTCAAAACTCTCCGGATAGGCACTGCCAAAACTGACAGAACTACCCTCAGGCCGGGTTTTGTCAGTTTTGTCAGTTCCTTTCGGGTAGGTTTCCAAAAATTCAGCCGCTCGGGGATGGATCACAAAATTGACAGTGGGCCGCCCAATCGCAGGCCGCACCGGCACCGCCCGAACCCATCCGGCATCAGTCAGCAGCTCCATCACCGGGGCCACCACTTCCTCAGAATCCAGCCCGCTCCAATTGTGCCGAACAATATCACGAACCCGAATCGGCTTATCCTTGGGCCACTCGATCAGCCGCCTCAGTAGTGGTTTTGCCAGCCGCCGCTCAGGGGCCATTGCTATTGAATACAGCCGCTCGGCATGGGATTCAAGATACTCAGCCCATCGCACAGCCAATTCCGCAGCCGTACCACTCACAGGGCCACGGCCACCCATCGCCAGATGAAGCACCAAGGCAATCGATGGAACCAATGATGCGTATTTGCTTAAATGCGACTCGAACGCTTCAGGCAGCTCAGCCGATCGGATTCGGTTTTGCATTTCGGCATCCCATCGATCGAAAATCGATTGCCCATCTGCATCGAACCGCAACCAGGGAATACCGCCATCATCGAATTGATCACGCTCAGCAAAATCATCGGGCACCATGTCAGCCAGGGCCTCGAATATCGCCACCAGCCGATCACGGGCCGGGGAATCGGGCCATCGATCCACTTGCCGATACTCTTTCGGGGAATCCGGCCAAACCAGAATTTGCAATCTCTGGATCAACCCATCATCACCACGCCCACCCCGCAGGGCCGCCGCCACATAGTCACCAATGCCGCCGGGGGTAGCACATCCGAACAGTGATAAACATGGATTCTCAACCACGGTTTCACCACGCACCACCCGATCGATATTCAGCCGCCCCAGGCCATTCCACAGAGTCAGGAATTGTTGACGCACCCCGGCCATATCTTGACGATCCAGGGAACGCATCCAGCCCACTAATTCATCCACCCACAACAGCATCCCGAATGGATACTTATTCAGCATGTCACCGAGTTTCTCGATCGTCGAATCCGTTGTGATGATCCGCCGGGGAACAGGTGGGGCAGTTTCCTCCATCTCTTTCAGC
>CALMEE010000066.1 GCA_937862885.1 uncultured Planctomycetaceae bacterium | reverse complement strand
GCGACCGCGAGCATCGCCGCGAGAAATCCACCTCGCACAGCAAGCAAGCCGAATCCCTCCGACGCCGCATCGCTGCCAACGAGAAGTCACGACCCGACCTGCTTCGCAAACGAGAACAGGTCGAACAGCGCCTGCGAGAAGTCTGATCACCGCCCATTGAATCGTCATTACCTACCCCTGACGCTTGAACGCTGCGGCGAGCAACCCGGCAAACAGGCTCGAGATTGGTTCCAAGTGGCGCGGCCGGTCCGATCACCATATCTTCGAGCCCAGCTTGGGGCGATTTTTTGCGCGTTCAATCAAACCTCACTTCCGCGTGGCTTCTCACCTCTTACGGCTTGTCCTTTTTGATGATTTGCTCCCCTCGCCCCGTTTCGGGGAGTGGGGTTGGGGGTGAGAGGATTTCTCGGCTTGAATGCGGGCCAGGAGTTCGGAGGCGGGTTCGTAGGAGCGGTTTTCGCGGCGGGCGAGTTCGGCTTCGGTGGGAACCAGTTCGCCTCGGAAGGCTTTGGCAAGTATCGATTGCGTCAGACGATCGACCTGCGTTTGAGCTTTCTTGAAGCGAGCTTCGATCTGGTCAGCCAAGGCAAAGAGCTGCTCGACGCGTCGGACGATTTCGTGTTGTTCAGGGAGAGGGGGAAGCCCAAAGGTGTATTCTGCAACTCCAGTTCCGGTTACATGAGGCAAATCGCTGCCGGTTAGCCCAGAAGAGAGATGCTGAATGAACGCAGGAAGGTTTAGATTAAAGAACAACCATGAACCTAGCTGGGGGTCAACCATCTTGAAACGCATCATCCGTTGAACAAGTAAACAAGGCAAATCGTTCTTGGTTGCGCGAGCAATCTTAAGGCCAGTTGAGATAACCGGGCGATCTAATGCGAGAATTATTTCGCCCTCTTCGATTAAGAACTGTTTAAACTCACCGATTTTGACTTCCGGCCAATAACGTGTATCGATCCATCGAAGCTTACCAGGTTCAAGATTCTCCCCGCGAAGAAGTCGAATTCCGCTTTTTGCGAATTCTGAACTCTTGAAAGCAAAGCCCTGGTCGAGAATTGCCACTTGCGAAACGGTCACTGATGTCCACGTGCTCGGTAACTCATTCAAATTTTCGGCGGGTAAGAATGGAGGTTTGTAAGCCGTGCGCCGTCGACCGGTCCTCGATGCTCTTTGTCGCCATAGATTTTCACGTAGTGAAGCAAGTGAATCACCGAGAAATTGGTTATCTAACACTGGATTCACTTCCCGCCAATCCGCCGTAAGTTTTCCGGAGCAGGCGGCTGCGAGGACGGACTGGCGAAAGCGTTTCAGCAAGGCGGGGATGCGGGCTAGTCGCTGCTGGCTCTGCCGGACCTTCCCCAACACCTCTTCCAGCTTCGATACGATCCGCCGTTGCTCCGCTAGGGGGGGAAGGGGGATTCTTGACTTTCGAATCGTACGAAGGATAAGGCGTGTTATCGCACTTCCAGACATTTGGTCTGTCATGCTTTTGTACCCAACTGGGCTATTCAACCACCATTTTAAGTATAGTGAGCTCAGAATGCCTTCTTTCGGCTTCAATAATGCTACGCTTGAAAGAAGACTAATTTCTTCATCGAAGGGATTCAACGTTGCGATGCCGGTGGTTGCACCATCTTTAATGTAAAGTACGTCGCCTTTTTTAGCATCGCATCGATTATGAATTTCTCGATGAGTATGCTCGTCGACATATGTCACATCTGTTAAATCAACGCCCCATATCTTGATATTCTTTGCAGTGATGTATCTGTACTTGCCAGTCCTAGCCTGGTTTTTGGGCGAGTGGTGTGTTCCATCTTGTATCTTCGTACAAACCTCCTCGAGCGATTGCCATCGCCACCCCTCAGGCAGATCTCTCTCAACCTCAAGTTCATCGCCTTGTTGCTGCGCGATGGCGTTTGCTTTGCGTGGACTCATGATGCGATGGCCTCGCTTCCATTCCACGCTGGCTCCCTTCTCCCCCGGCTTTGCGGGGGAGAAGGGCTGGGGATGAGGGGGCTGATGCGTGAGACGAGAGTGAATTGCGCTGGGAATCGATGCGAGCAGCTAAGCCCCTCACCCCCAACCCCTCTCCCCGAAGCGGGGCGAGGGGAGAAAGATTGGGTTAGTCGCACATTCGAAGCGGGGCGAGGGGAGGAAGATTGGGTTAGTCGCACATGCGAAGCGGGGCGAGGGGAGTAAGATTGGGTTAGTCGCGCATGTAATGCGGGGTGAGAGGAGGAAGAGGCAGTTAGTCGCACGTGTTTTGCGAGCGGAAAGGATGGTGAAGGTGATAATGGCCTGTTCAACGTAGGGCGAAGAGAGAAAGCTGGCGGGAGTCGCTTCGGCGAAATGGTACAATGGGTTCTAAGGTAGAGCACAGACTTGTTTGTCGTATCGCGCACCAGGAAAAAATGGAATCGGCGAAGCTCACTATACAAAACACTCTGGCTCCCTTCTCCCCTGCGGGGGAGAAGGGTTGGGGATGAGGGGGCTGAGTATCGAAATGACTCTGAACTGAGTAAATTCTTGAGACTTGCAAATAAGCCCCCCAGCCCAAACACCTCTTGCCTGCATTCTGCAACAGCGACATGAGTCTCCAGCGAAGCGTTAGCCTGTCGCCTACGCTGCTCAGATGCATCAAAAATCATCACTGGCTTCTTCATGCCTCCACTCTCTCTTCCTTCTCGATCAGCGCCACAATCTCGCGCAGATCACCCACAATCGCTTCCAACTCCGTAATCGCTTCGGTGGCGAGGTCTTGGGGATCGGGCAGGTCGTCGCTGGATTCGAGCGATTCATCCTTGAGCCAGGTGATGTCGAGCTTGTAATCGCGCTGCTGGATCTCGGTGAGATGGAATTTGCGGAATCGGCCTTCTTCGCCCAGGTCTTTCCGTTTGCTCAGCCCGTTGGGGTCTTTGCCGTAACATTTCTCGAACTCGGCAAAGTGGTCTTTGCTCAGCGGACGATCTTTTTTGGTGATGCCTGGAACATTGCTTCGAGCATCGAAGATCCAGACGTTTTCCGTCGGCAGCCCCTTCTGAAAGAAAATGACATTGGCTTTTACGCCTTGGCTGTAAGGCGTAAACGTCCCTCGCGGCAATCGCAGAACCGTATGCAGGTTGCAGTCTTGCATCAGAATTTCGAAGACTTCACCGGCTTTGCCTTCGAACAAACAGTTGTCTGGCAGAACCATGGCGGCGCGACCGCCAGGTTTGAGGATGTTGATGACATGC
Organism: uncultured Planctomycetaceae bacterium; assembly: GCA_937862885.1. GTDB lineage: Bacteria > Planctomycetota > Planctomycetia > Pirellulales > Pirellulaceae > CALMEE01. The sequence continues at coordinate 5,625 of CALMEE010000066.1, read as the reverse complement.
TGAACGAAGTTGAGCTGCTTGTTGCTGGTTTCGATGGTGAAGTCATCGCGGGTTGGTGCTTGATTGGCTCCCTTGGTTCCAAAGGGTGGATTGGTGAGGATGCAATCGAACTTCTGCCCTTGCGGTGGATCGTAGATCGTGTCGCCCAGTGCAATGTGTGGCTCGACACCGTGAAGGTAGAGATTCATCAACGCCATGCGACGCGGTCGGGCAACCAACTCTTGTGCGTAATAAGTCGATTTCTTGACTCGCTTGGCGACATCGCGGTCAAGGGCGCCGCCCGTTTCATCGACCAACCATTCGTAGGCCGACACCAGAAAACCGCCTGTTCCACATGCCGGATCGCATACGGTGAATTCACGATGATTGCGTGGATCGGGCTTCATGACTCGAACAATGGACTGGATCAACACGCGAGGCGTGAAGTACTGACCGGCTCCCTTCTTGCCTTCATTGGCTGCCTTTTCGAGCAATCCCTCGTAGGCTTGCGCTTTGACATCGACGCCCAGCATGGTCCATTCGGTTTCGTCGATCAGATTGACCAGCCGTTTTAAGCTGACCGGATTATTGAATCGCGACTGAGAGTCGGCAAAGATATCGCCGAGGATACCGGTTTGCCTGGCCAGGGCTCGGAGCAAATCGACGTAGTAGTCGGTCAGTTCGGTTCCCGATTTGTCGCGAAGTGTGGGCCAATCAAAGCCACTCGGAACATCGACTCCTTTTTCATCGGCCATTTTCAGGAATAGCAGGTAGGTAATCTGCTCGATGTAGTCTCCATAGTCGATGCCATCATGGCGAAGCGTATGACAAAAGCCCCAGAGTTTATTGACGATATCCGACATGATTTTACTCTTTCATTCCTTCCATCACGAATTTCCATTCCGTTGTGACCGCTAACTGCGAGGCCCATTCATTGAGATAGGCGTAGTCGATGCGATCTCCTTGGATTTTTAGCACGCTGCGGATATCGCGGATGTGCTTGTCCGATTGCCCTTCTTGGAAATATTTGAGCTTCATCAAGATGGCATCTTCAGGCGAGGCAAAACGCACAGATTTATTTTCCAGTACTGGGATTTCACGAGCTCGACTCATTCTCGAGCGATTGAAGGGAGAATCCGCCGCGACCATGAAGTCGACCTTGAGTCCTGATCCGGGGTGAATCAAGTTGAACTGCGAACAAAGCTTGATTGCGGATAGAACTGCAGACTCACTCAGATAATACTCTGGGCTATTGAATTCTTTACAGAATGCGACTGCCTGATCTGAATTCAAGCTGATAACGACATCGATGTCGTTGGTAAATCGAGGCTCGCCGTAAGCAATGGTTGCGGTGGAACCGGTAACGAAATACGGAATCCCCAGCTTCCCGCATCCATCTACGACGGCTCGTAAGAGATCTTCAGGTTCCATGTGACATCCTACGTGAAACCATTCGGTTTTGCTCATCGGCAGAAAGGTCGCGATACTCTGACACGACGATACGCTCGATCATTTTTCTTGCCGACCGCCACATCCCCCACGCCATGCGCAGTCGTTCAGCTTCCGTCTTGTTAGCCAACACGGCAACCATTTCCTCGTCGATGCGATCATGCTTTTCTTTCTCCCCTCGCCCCTGAGGAACGAAGGGGAGAGGGGCCGGGGGTGAGGGGCCTGCATTCTTCACAAACTCTCGAATCTTTGACATGACATCGCCCTCCTCTTGAATCACGGAATAACCCGGGATTCGCAAGATCTTGTAGCCTTGGCTTAGCAAAAATTGATCGCGTTTCAGATCGCGAGCTACTCCTTGCTCAGTGAAGTGTCCTTCGCCATCGATTTCGATAATCAGCTTCAATTCGACGCAGCAAAAATCTGCGGTGTAAGGAGGCATCGGGTACTCGCGACGAAACTTCGCTCCATGGATTTGACGATTGCGAATCCACTGCCAAACGGTGGACGCAAACTCATTGGCAGTGCGCCGCTGATTGCGAGCGAACTCGATGGACTCTTCGGATCTTGCACGACTGCGTTTCATAGCTGATTCTTGGCTTTGGTCAGCCCCTCACCCCCGGCCCCTCTCCTCGAAGCGGGGAGAGTTCGAGCCCCTCACCCCCTGCCCCTCTCCCCGCTTCGGGGAGAGGGGAGAAATGATGGTTAGGCGGCTAACGCTGCGTTTAGTTGCTGCAGTAGTTCCTTCAGCTTGCCATTAAATACTCTGTTTGCTCTACCCCAGCCACCTGCGCCTTCCAAGGCTGGAATGTATTCGAAATCTTCCTCATCGATGGACAGATTTTGAGCCAGGTGTTGCTCAATACGGTGGAGCCATTGCTGCTGCTCTGCTGTATATTCTTGACCATGCGAGATCTGCTCGATAGCCCTTGCGGCTCGCTCAGCCGCTGTGAGTAGCGGGTTTTGCTCTGATGCAGCATGCTTAACCATTGAAATGATATCGACCAGTGCTTTGTCATAACGCAAATGATGAGCTTTCTGAAGATTCTCGATGGTGAATCGAGGGGTGCTGGTCGTCAATTTGTTTTTCAGTTCCTTCAGGGCTGCGGTACTCCAACCGGCTGGGCGTTCGAGCAAGATTCGGATGGCTTCGATGTGTTCGGGGTTGTCTCGTACGAACCGCTCGAACATGGCGAGGTAATCCTCTGGTTTGTATTCGATGCCTCCTTCGCGAACCAGGTAGGTTGATGAAACCGTGTCGGCGTATTCAATCGCTCGAAGAAAGACCTTTTCCTTTCGCTTGTATTCATCCAACAGCTTCTGGAATTGCTCGTCTCTGAGCAACTTCATATTTTCGGTGAAATCCTTCTTGAGTCGTGCTGACAGACCGCTGGCGTACTTGTTCAGGTCGCCATCGGGAATCCCAAAGGCCTCGAAGTCATCGCGAGCTTCGCTGGACATTTCTTTGTCAATGCGTTGAAGTCGCTTTACCAGGCAGCGAATGTTGTAGTCGCGATCCCGGTTGTCCCAGATGTCTTTGATTATTTCGACGATTGTTCGGGTCGGTTTTGCGGGCGGCTCAGTGGTCATCGATGTCGTCTGCCGGAAGAATTCGACTAACGTACCGTCGAAGCAATCGAAGACCGTAAAGTGAGACTTGTCCGGATGCTGTTCGCCCCGTCGAGTTCCCCGTCCCAGCATCTGCTCGAAAAGAATACGGGACTTTACGGGTCGCAGGAAGACGATGTACTCCAGGTCAGGGATATCCACGCCGGTCGATAACAGGTCCACGGTAACGACGATCCCTGGGTTGGGGCGGTTGCGAAATTCGCGGATGCGTTGCAAGGGACGGTCGACGCGCCCAGTGATCTTGCGCACAAAGGCTTCACCCCGTTCGAAGATGTCAACAGCCAGCGATACCAGTTCATCGGCGTGCGATGTATGGGGGAGGTCATTGGCGGCGAAGATTAAGGTTTTGGGGAACCGGTTGTAACGTTTTTCATGCTCGTCGGTGTATTTCTTTAGCTCTTGGAGGATTTTGCGGTTAGAGTCCGGCGATGTGACCCTGCGCTCGACATCGGTGATGTCGAAATCGCGTTCGTCCTCCAGTGTGTCGAGTTGCTCGATCCCTGTCTGGGTATCGACTTGAGCGACCGTTTCGCCCTCCTTAAGAAAAACACCATGGATGCGAACATCGGATTTGATCTTTACTAGATCCCAATCAACTAAGTGCCCGTCGCGGACTGCTTCGTCGTAGGTATACCGAAAGACGACTTCGTTGAAGTAGCTGGTCGTGTGACTGGCCGGGGTTGCGGTTAGACCAATTCGGAAAGCGTCAAAGTGATCCAGGACTGAGCGCCAGACGGATTGCTCACTGGATGTGTAACCTCGATGGCATTCGTCGGCAATGATGGCATCGAAGGCATGAATCGGGATTGGCAACTGCTCAGCATCTTCATCCAGATCATCGCCATCACCCTCGAACACAGCACCGCGTCCGAGAATGGAAATTGCCATTCGCTGGATGGTGCAGACATAGACGAAAACGTGCTTGGGCTGCGGATGGGTGAGATAGTCATTCGGCATGACCTTGGCGTCAAAGGCATCCTCTTCGCCAAAATCTTCCTTTTGAAAACGATTGCTGTAGACTTCGTAGATCCTGTCAAACTTCAGATTCGGTTCGGGCTCAAACGCGGCGAATGCGCGGACGGCCTGAGCCGCCAATGCTCGACGATCAACCAGAAAAAGCACTCGACAAGCCGTGCCTGATTTAAGCAGACGGTAGGTTTGGTTGACGGTTGTGAAGGTCTTGCCAGTACCCGTTGCCATAGCTACCAGCATTTGCCGTTTGCCTTTTCGGATTGCCGCTTCGACGGCTGTGTTTGCGTCGCGTTGATATGCCCTTAGTTTGGGATGGTCGTTCGGATTCTGTGTAAACCACTCAGAATTCTCGGCCACTGAGGAGGCGAACATTTCCGACAATGCTCCAGGGGTATGGAAATGAGCAATCTTTCGGGAGGTGTTCAAGGGGTAGCGGATGTCATGGAAATAGATGATCTCGCCGTTGGTTGAATACAGTAGCGGCACTCGATACCCGTCGAAGTTGAAGGGACTGTCGGTCACGCCTTTCGAGTATCGCTCCGCCTGAACGAGAACGCCTTTCGCGCTGACTGTTACTTTCTTAGCTTCGATAACTCCGAGGATTTGCCCAGAGCTGACAAGGGCATAGTCGGCAGGTCCATTCACCGTGGGGAATTCTTCGACCGCATGATGGCTCAATTCTCCAAGGTTCCCGCCATCCATGAATGGAACAATCTTCCAGCCTGCATCACGCAGTTTGGTGTCAATTCGTTTCTTGCGTGTTTGGGCCTCGGATTCCATTGAGCTTCTACTTCAGCCTAAATGTCTTAGCTGCCTTCTTCAGAAGCTTATCCAAGTCACCTCGCTTGAACAATCGATAGCCATTCACGGGATTGCGATGGACAGGAATCTCGCCTCTCGCTGCCCATTTGCGGAGCGTGTTGTGGTGAATTCCAAGGTACTCTGCCGCCTCAGCGGTGTGCATGTAGTTCGACAATTTGGTCATGTTTGGTTCTCCTGATTTGGCTGAAACGTGCCAAGGCACTAGTTTATCCAACTCTACACGGGAGAAACATCCCCCTTCACGGTTAAAAATTTCCCGCCAAGTCTGGCCATCCCCTGGAAATCATAGAAATTCCAGTTGAATTGTGGCCTGACCGCGCTTGAGGTGTTCTGGACGCCATGGCTCCATGTGTGTCGTTGCACGACGATTTTACAAACCCCATACACACGGAGAACCAAACGAAGAAGAACACGAACGAACGCTTCGAAGACGACCTGGGCAACGACCTGCGGATCACCAAGACCAGGCGACGCGCCTCGGGCGGCGGAACCTGGGTTTACGGAACCATTGCGGGCCACCGATTCGACGCCCTAGTCTTTCCCGAACACGCCGAGAACGAAGATTACGAATTGGCCACAGCCGCATTTCGAAGCTCTGGCTCCAGATGACCGTAACGCTAGGCGAAATCGACTGGAACGACTTCACCGGACGCATGATGTACGCCATCCAGCAGGAAGGCAAAAACCAGTTCTTGGTGAGCCTGTCCAACAATGTGCTGCGAATGACCAAAGAACTCGTCGTAGGTGAGACCCTCGCGGCTGGTGACCTCCAGG
>CALMEE010000065.1 GCA_937862885.1 uncultured Planctomycetaceae bacterium | reverse complement strand
GGGCTTTATGCACCAGATCTGGCAGCATCAGTGCAGCGGGTATTGCAATGGCTTACAGCGCATTCCATGTCAGATGAGTGGGGTAACAGTTGGCCCGATGCAATCGCCATAGACTCTGACAACAAGTACTTCTCACCTTCTGGAATCACCATGGACGCCTGGTGCTACGGCAGCATTGGAACGGCACGAGCAGTTTATCTCGCGAGCAAATCGCTCGGTGATTTAGAGTCCGAGTTGTTCGCTAGACAAGTTGTTGAAGATTCGATACTGGGGCGTTCTAGGACTAAATATAAGGACTTAAGTCCAACGATTTGTCATGGACTTTCTGGAATGCTTCTCGCTTGTTACCGTTTTCATCAAGACACAAAGTCAGATGTCCTGGGGAAGGCGGCGAAGCAGCTATTGGACACGTTAACCGCGAAATATGACGATAGCCTTTTATTTGGTTTTCGCGACGTTAATAACCATGGAATACAGGTTGACGATCCCAGCTTTTTGACTGGAGCCTGCGGCATCGCAATGGTCTTGCTCACTATTGCGAATCCTCATGGGATGCCCTCATCTTCATGGGATCGCATGCTCCTTCTGTCTTAAAAATTCATCTTCGCTAGTTGCAGTCGCCACTGTCAAAAACATTTTGACGGTGGCGTTCAACTCTGAAATTGAAAGGACATCAAAATGTCTAAGAGAATGTACACGGTTCTCAATCAAGTTCTCGTGCGAACCCCATTGCTTCCAACCGAAAGTGTCAGCGGGCAGCTGATTGTTTCGGACCTTGAGAAGCAGCAACTTGCTGTTGCGATTGGAAGTCCGTCATTATTCAAACAAACTCTGAATCCAGAGAAACGTTTGGGCGTACGTTTTCCTTCACGCCGTTACCATAAGAGAATGGCCTTCAGACCAACTCCCTATGGAACCTTTGCAGGTGTCAGTTGGGGCACTTTCGATGAGACAACGAATCTTTGTAGAAGTAACCATCCATTGGTTACATCAACGCGGCCGGACATGTGCTGGTTACTGCCTCTCCTTGCGAAGTGGGAAGACAATAGGGACTTACGAGAACATTCGAGATTGTTTGCAAATCCTGAGCTTGTTCAAGGAAACGGGCGAGTCTGGCTTGAACGTACATTAACATTCGAAACCGGAAGTTCAAATCGTATCAAGCTTAAAGCGATCGAGTCAGTCCTCTTCGCGCTTGAGCACACTAAAAGCGGAGTCGACTTTCGCGAACTTGCTGAAGAACTCTCATCTCGGTTTGGTGCGAGTATTGAACAAGCAACCAATCTTTGTCATCGACTCTGTGATCTAAAGGTTCTGATTTCTGATTGGAGATTTGCGCCGGCTGATTGGACGCGGTTTCAGTCAACTCTGGATGAACGTAGTTTGGTTTCGTTCAAAACACAAGAACTTCTGTCGCCTCTATGTGCGGCATTACAATCCATAAAAAGCTGGGATCTCTTAATTGAGAAATCAGGAACTGGGTACCTAGAGCTTCTTCAACAAGTTGAACAGTTGGCACCTCCAAAGACTAAAGATTTGCTCCAAGTCGATTCGAGTTTTGAACTGAACGGAACGAAGATTTCACATCGTGTTGCCGAAGAGATGTCTATGGCAATGGAGTTGCTTCTTCGGCTTTCGACATATCCACGACGAGACTCACGGATTGTCTCGTTCAAAAACAGATTCGTGGAGAGATTTCAGTCCGGTCGGGAAGTACCAATTTTGGAGCTACTTAGCCCAATTTTTGGTCTTGGTTCCCCATACCTGGATCAGTTAACGTTCAGCGACAACACCTCTCATCAACGCAACACAAAGCTTCTTAGTCTTGTTATGGATGCGCAGAAAAGAAAGGCGCGGGAAATCCGACTGACGGATGATGACCTGAATTCGTTGGAAATGTGGAAACCTAATGTTTCCGAAGCCCCTCTTTCGTTGGAGTTATTCGCATCGGTCGTAGCTGAATCAAGAGCATCAATTGACCAAGGAGACTTTCAGCTACTTATTTCTCCACGAATTGGAGATTTGGGTGCAGGTAGATCGATCGGTCGATTCGCAAACTTACTGGGTGATGAAGCGCTCAATTTTCTCAAAACAGTTGCTTCTGAAGAGCAAAAACTGACCGATGCATTGCTGGTAGACCTAAACTACTGGCCAACTTTTGCTCGTCTGTCAAACGTAATCATTGCTCCGTTAAGTCGGAACCACAGCATTTCATCGAACTGTGCAAGGGCGCAGGATAAGATAAACATCCCGCTTTCTGAAGTGAATATCGGGGTCGTGAACGATAGGTTTCAAGCACGTTGGACCAAGACGGGTCAATTAATCGAGGTGTGCTCCAATAACATGCTGAACACCACCTCGATTCCTGAAACGCTCCGATTCTTGATCGACATTTCAGGCTACGGAAAACCACGACCTGTCGCCTTTGACTGGGGAAGCGTTTCTTCCCTGGTATTTTTGCCCCGAGTGATCTATGGAAAGGTAATTTTAAGCGCAGCTCGTTGGAGCATGAAGCCGTTGTTCTATCAATTGAAGTCCTCTTCTGATTTAAGTGAATTCAAAAACAAGTTGGCTGAATTCCGCTCAGAATGGGATGTGCCGAGGTTTGTCCAGCTAGCGAACAACTCCTACAGTGATAACCTTCTTTATCTTGATCTAGACGATCCTGAGGATCAAGAACTTCTTGCTCAAATGCTCAAAACGCCAGACTATAGCCAATCGGTTTGTTATGAATACATTGCTTCTGATCGCTGGCATACGGCCAATGATGGTCACTTTGCTACGGAATTGGTCGCTAGCCTGATTCTTAACAACGATGTCAGATCGCAGCACGAGAAGGCTGCAACCATGGTCAATAAAAGGATTACGCGTGATGACTACTGGCGATTTCCTGGGAGTGATTGGATCTATTTGCGCCTGGAATGCAGCAACGAGTTTCACGAAGAAATCGTTTCACAAGCACTGAAGATTGCCCATCAACTTAAAATTGACGGCGGTATCAAGCAATGGTTCTTTCTTCCGTACATTGAACAACGCCAGCATCAACTTCGTTTACGCTTCCAAATAAATGATGGGCAGCTATATGAAAACGTACTTCCTAAGCTGATCGAATGGACATCGCATCTGGTATCTTCAGAACTTTGCCATTCATTCTCGATTGTTCCATATGATCGAGAAGTAGAACGGTATGGCGGTGTAGAAGCCATGCCTTTGGTTGAGGAGATTTTCTCACAAGATAGTGTGCTGGTGTCCAACATTTTTGAGAAGATCCCTCAATCTGACAGAACAATCACCGGCATCCTCACGGTCAATAACCTTCTTGATGCCTTCGGTCTGGATACAGTCCGTAAGATCGAATTCTTGATGCCGGCGGTGAGAGCCACAAGCAAAGATGATTTGTCTAAACGCTATCGCCAATTAAAGGAAGGCATTCATAGCGCTCTTAATAGGGGCTACAAAACCGATGCCTTTTTGTATCTGTACTCATCCCTCGAGTCTATATCGCAAAACACACATGTGCTCGTAGAGAAGCTGAAGTCGCTTGAACAAGAAAAGCTATTGGGGCAACAGATGGACGACATTTTGCAAAGTCTGATTCATGTTCATTGTGTACGGCTTTTCGGCATAAACAGCTCGATGGAGCTGATCGTTCGTGCGCTATTAGCAAAAGGGCTGCAATCTGCATTAGCGCGAAAGTGATTGTGACGTGTCAGGAGCAGGTCGGCTTTCAAGGCCGACCTGCTTTCTATTCCTGATAGTTAACTATCGCATCGAAGTTCATATTGAGGTCAACCATCGAACAGCACGTTTCACCATAGGATCATTGTCTGCACCAAGAGGGATATCTGCTTGCTCAATGGGTTCGTCGGGATCAATTCCGTTCAGAAATTCTTTGTTATTTCGGTCAGCTTCCACAGATGTAGTTAGATAAAGAACGGCACCATCACTAAGTTTAATTGTTTCGTTCGAGGTCGATAGGCCCGCCGTATGCTTTCCAAAAAAACGAGTGTGCGGTCGACCATGAAAGGAAATCGCAATAGCCTCTCCTGAACTCGCAGTTCTGCCATTTATCAGAACCGCGAGTGGCAATGAGTCCCCGAAATCAGGAACATTGTCCGACACTTTAAAGTTGACATGTTTTCCGTTGCTTTTTGTGATCACTCCAGCTTCGCCATGCTCGTAATACCAAGGCACTGACAAATTACCATAGTTGAAAAAACCCTGGATACCGTTTGAATTGATCGGTCCTACACCTACAAGCATTGGCCACATGTCACCTCCAGTATTGTCTCTTAAATCAATAATCCAGCCCACTATATGCTTTGCTTTGGCATTAGCTACAAATCTACGTAGCTTTTTGGCAAATTCAAGGGCATTCTCTTTTTTCGAGGAGTGTTCGGGAACAACGATAAAACCAATCGTTCCGTGCATCGAAGTAAGTAAATGATTGCCTCTTTGCCGAACGGCAGGTTGTGGCATGACAACTGGCCTGTTTGAGCCGTACGGATTGCGTTCAACAGAACCGTTTGAATTCATAAGAAAACTGTGGTTATCTTGCAATTGTGCAAGAGCATATCTAATTGCGGGATACGTATCAGCTGGATTCTTGGCGCTAGTGGAAAGACTGAAAGACTTGGATCTAACAATGGACCAGTCAACACTCTTCCTTCGAAGAGCTCTCGATTCTATGATATCCAGAGCATTATTTAAGTAGTTCTTTGGGTCGGTCTGCGCAAACATACACGACGATTGTGTCAGTTGAATCATTGAAAGAATGATGGCTAATCGGAGAATTTTAATAGAAATCTTTGCTGGAATCACTGTCACGTGCGTAGGTCCTAAATACTTGGTGCCGCAATTATAATAATTATTCTCATCAGATTGATTAGGTCATTTTGAAATAAATTGACGAGACATTGACATCAATAGCCGGATCTCCATGATGGCTTGTCCAGTTTAAAGTATGGGTCGCTTGTCGGCAGCTTCTTATCTATAGGCTGTGCAGCAGATTGAGAGCTTTCTGCGGATTCGCTTGTTGGTGCGCTTCTATTGCCTGGCGTCAATATTGGGGCAAAGGAGCTACCGCGTTGAGGAGAGATCCCATATGGTTCGTAAGTCGGACTAGGCCTCATGATTGATTTTCGCTGGTTCTCCTTATATTGCCGGATCGCTTCTTCTTGTTGCTTCTGATAGGCCTCTTGTTGCGCCTTTAGTTTCTCTGCCTCCTGGTGTGGCCGGAGGTCTTAAAACGCTGGTATCCGGCGATGACTTAATACTCGATATCAATCAGACATCCCTTTGACCGTCTTGAGCGAGGGGCGTCAATCTGCGAGCTTTTCGTTGGTTAAGCGATGGAGGTCCAAGGTGCAACTTGAACCTCCAGAAGCTTCCGTGTATCTACCACGAAAGCCCCTACATGTGGGATTCTCTTCGATCAGAGAGCTTCTGTCCAGTCGTTTAGCCAAGGAATCTGGAAGAAGCCCTAAAGAGCTCAGCAAGAATATATCTCTGCGGTCACTGCAGCCTGTTGGTGATCATCTGCCGGTCATGCGACCGGGGGAACATCTACTGCTCGGTCAAGTGCGCTCAGGTGAAGCGCCAGGAGTCGTGGAGGCGTTCAAGCAGGAACTCGAGAGGTCCTTCTCGACCGCGGCCTTTCGTGTAGTGGAAGAGGTTTA
>CALMEE010000064.1 GCA_937862885.1 uncultured Planctomycetaceae bacterium | reverse complement strand
GGGGGGGGGGGGGGGGGTTTCCGTGGAAGGTGCGGGGTGGGGGGTGGTGGGTGGTTTGTCTCAAACCCCTCCCCCAAGTCCTCTCAAGAGCGTGTTTTTACACCCGTTGCCCCGCCAATGATCAAGACACCAAACAAGCTGTGCGTTTTCCAATCCCAATTGCTGTATTACTGCAGGCTCTTGGTACCGCGTGCTTAGTGTTCATCGTAGCCGTCTATTTTTCACTCGCCCAGGGAACAGATTTCGCAACAGCGCTCACCGACATCAGCGGAGGTTGGAGCCATATCGGCAATGCCGCAGTAACGTCTAACCCGTTCTACCGCTTCATCATGGGGACCGACTATCTACTTTACAATGTCGGCAAGCAGTTATTGCAATCGATGGCTCTCATTTTGATCGTTACCGCTGCACTGTTATTTGAAACTTGGTTGGCTGGGGCAGAACGAAGAGCATATTTGCTTGCGATGGCAGTTGTATGCTTGGGAATTGTTGTTGCCCTGGGTCTATTGCAGGCTCAGCAAATGTTTGTTTTCCAAGCTTTCCCGATCATGACGTTGGTCAGTGTGATCGTTTGCCTAAGGTTCGGCATCATGAATCGACATATTGATTCAAGATCCGATTTCTTTCGAGAGGCGTTGCCTTGGACATTGTTTGCTTCTGGTTTGTTGATCAAAAACTTTTTCAATCCGTTGTTACTCGGTTACGGGTTTGTATTAGCGATGCCAGCTGCCATGCTCGTACTCGTGATGCTAGTCTTGATCGTCAAACACATTGCGAATGCGAAGTGGCAAGGAGGACGCGCCGCTGCGGCAGTGGTACTTGGGCTGGCATTGTTCGATACCTTGGCCACCGCCTCCGTGAGCATACGACATATACGGCTCAACGATACGCCCGTCGGTCGCGGATTCGACACCATGCTGATTCGATCGCTCGCTATTTCCAAAGAAACTCCTTATATTGTGGAAGCTCTGCGCGTGTGTGAGAGCACGATTCGCGCAGATCAAAGTTTGACGGTACTTCCCGAAGGTGCCTTGTTTAATTATTTCCTGCGGCGCAAGTCATCGGTTGGGTTCACGAATTACATGCCGATAGAACTCGCCATGTACGGCGAATCGAACATCGTGGCACAATTAGTCACACATTCACCGGATTTCATCTTGTTGGTCGATCGGAACACAGACTCCTATGCCGACTATTTTGGATCGGAAACCTATGGATCGCAAATTCTGGCCTGGCTCAAACAAAACTATCGGGAAGAAGCAACGTTCGGGCACCCGGTGAACCGTGGTGGCGATTTTGGCATCGTGTTGTTTGCTCGAGAGCCCTCAATTTCTAACGATGTCCCCTAAGCAAGATCGCTGAAGTGTGGAATAATTGCGGCCGCTATTGAGTTTGCCTGAGAGATACTGTGTGGGAGGGAAATGAACGACATATTTCAAGATCTGAAATGGCGCGGGTTGGTATATCAAACCACGGACGACAGTTTGGGCGATTGGTTGCTCGAACAACCTCGCATTGTATACGCTGGATTCGATCCGACTGCCGACAGCCTACACGTGGGGAGTCTTTTGCCGTTGATGATGTTGCGTCGATTTCAACGAGCCGGGCACCAACCGATTGCTGTGTTGGGTGGGGCTACCGGTATGATCGGTGATCCTAGTGGGAAAAGTGCGGAACGTAATCTGCTCGACCAAGCGATGCTGGCGACGAATCTAGCCGGTATCGAAAAGCAAATACAACATGTCCTATCCGTTTCCGGCGGGCCTGAGCCGATCATCGTCAGTAACTCAGACTGGATTAACAGATTTTCCTATATCGATTTCTTGCGCGATGTGGGTAAAAACTTCCCAGTAAACGTGATGATGGCCAAAGACTCCATCAAGAGCCGTCTCGAGGGCGAATCAGGGATTAGCTACACGGAATTCAGCTACATGCTAATCCAAGCCTATGACTTCGTGCATCTGAATCGCCAATATGGATGCGAACTGCAAATCGGCGGCAGCGACCAATGGGGCAACATTACGGCGGGGATCGACCTGGGCCGCCGTATGACAGGGCACAAGCTTTATGGATTTACGAATCCGTTGTTGACGAAGTCCGATGGTACCAAGATGGGAAAGACAGAATCCGGTGCGATTTGGTTGTCTGCCGAGCGCACCAGTCCCTATGCGTTTTACCAGTACTGGATCAATGTTGCGGACGACGATGCCGGAAAGTGTTTGAGGTTCTTGACTGAAATACCTCGGGAAGAAATCGAAGCCCTTGACCAATCTCGTGCTACCGAACCACATGCCCGTGCCAGCCAAAAACGTCTAGCGGAATCGATGACTCGCATGATCCATGGCGATGCAGGACTGGCCTCCGCCGAACGAGCGACAGCCGTATTCTTTGGCGCCGAGATTCAGGACCTCGACGACAAGCAGTTGTTGGACATATTCGCTGACGTTCCCAGCGTGACGGTTGCACGCTCTGAACTCGATGAACCCGGATTGCCCCTTTTAGAAGCCATGGCGCGTTGCGGATTGGCCAAGAGCAAAGGCGAAGCGCGGCGCGCCATCGAGCAAGGTGGAGCGTACGTTAACAATCGTCGAATCGATGACGTCGATTATCGTCTGTCAAGTTGTGATTTGGCAAGCGAAAATATCATCGTGGTTCGCAGTGGCAAAAAGAAGTTTGCCTTACTTAAGTTCGACTAATGCCGTGGATCGCACGCAGGCGAGAATCTTCCCCCGAAATTGTCGAAAAATTAATTGTCTTTGCGTGCAAAATGGCTTAAATTGATGGTTTGCCGGCAACACGGCCTTGGTGCAGTTTCGGCAGGCACTCATAATTCCTGAATCGAATCCATGAATCAATCAATTGCCACATCACCTCTGGTCGGATTGGACAACGAAATTCGCGAATTGCGATCGATTGGTAAGTTGTTCTATCAACGCGGATGGTCAGTCGGTACAAGCAGCAACTTCAGCTGCGTCATCAGTCATAGTCCTTTAGAGATTTTGGTAACGGCCAGCGGTAAAGATAAGGGCGATCTGCAAAATGATGATTTCGTGCGGGTCGACAGGAAAGGTAAGCCAGTTTCGGCGGAGCAACCGAAGTCATCGGCCGAAACATTGTTGCATGTGGTTGCAGCCGAATACACTGGGGCCAATGTGATCCTGCACACGCATAGTGTATGGGCTACGATCCTATCAAATCACTATTTTGACCAAGGTGGAATTTGGATCGAGGGTTTTGAGATGCTCAAAGGGCTCGACCGCGTCACGACACATGAGCATCGTGAATGGGTGCCGATTTTCGATAACACTCAAGATATTCCGCATCTGGCTAAACAAGTTTCGCATGTATTTGAAAATCCCGAAATGAATCTCCATGGATATTTAATTCGCCGACATGGGCTGTACACGTGGGGGCCTGATTTTCAATCTGCTCGCCGCCAAGTGGAAATTTTCGAGTTCTTGTTCGAATGCTTAGGGCGAGAGTTGCAACTGAAAGCTAGAGCCTAGCCTGATTCGGTGGCATCTGCGGGCTCAACGAAACTCGCATTTAGCCTTGAAAAGCCACGTCGATTGGCCAACAATGACAACATCTGGACGGTAACGCATTTTCAATCGGCTTATCTTGTGCGAATCCGTTCAACGGGTCTTTTTAGCAAATAATTTTGATAAAGCAGGTGCAAAATGGCTACCGTCCATATACCGTCTGAAAATCGTTCTATCAGCGATGCACATCAGGTAAACGAATTTCTGGCTCCTTTCGGTATCCAGTACGAAAATTGGGATGTCGCTGGGCGAGTCAGTGCCGATGCAACCAACGACGAGATTCTGCATGCCTATCGTGATGAAATCGAACGCCTGAAGGCCGCTGGCGGATTTGTTACAGCAGACGTGATTAACGTCAATCCGAGCACTCCAGGACTGGATGAAATGTTGGCAAAGTTCGACAAAGAACATACGCATTCTGAAGACGAAGTTCGTTTTACCGTCGAGGGCAACGGCGTCTTCCATATTCATCCGCAAAACGGTCCCGTCTTCAGCATTACGGTTGGGTCCGGTGACTTGATCAACGTGCCCAAAGGTACCAAACATTGGTTTAACCTGTGCAGCGATAAACGCATTCGTTGCATTCGCTTGTTTGAGGATAAATCTGGCTGGACCCCTCACTATGTGGACGAAGGGGTGCATGCGGCGTACGAGCCGCTGTGTTTAGGCCCTCAATACTTGCCTCCTGGCGAACGAAAACTTCAACCTGTTGTCGAACTATGACACCGTTTTCTGGCCAGGCCATCTTGCTTGATATTGAAGGAACGACATCAAGTATCAGCTACATCTACGACACGATGTTTCCGTACGTGCGGCAGCATTTGGCTGAGTTCTTGCGCGCGAATTGGCATCGCCATGAACTAGTGGACGCCGTCGCGCAATTGGCCGTCGACGCTGACGTAGAACCTCAAACTTGGTTAGCGGGAATGTCGCCGCAAGAGGCGCAACAACAAGTCGTCGAACATGTCCAGCGACTCATGGACGGTGATGCCAAGTCTACGGGTCTGAAACAATTGCAAGGATTAATTTGGAAGGCAGGTTTTGAATCGCATGAGCTGACTGGGCATCTGTTTCCCGATGTGGCATCGGCCTTGCGCTCGTGGAAGCGTTGCGGAGTCAAAATCTACATTTACTCATCTGGCAGTATCGCAGCGCAGAAACTTTACTTCGGGTTCAGCCAGGAAGGGAATCTGCTCCCGTTAATCGATGGTCACTTCGACACCTCTGCGGGCAACAAACGCGAGTCTGCAAGTTATCATTTCATCGCCCGTGCCATCGGTCTACCGGAGCAAGAGTGCTTGTTCGTCAGTGACAATGTTGACGAATTGAACGCCGCCCGTAGCGCCGGCATGTCGACTTTGTTGTCAGTTCGGCCGGGGAATCCACCGACACCTTCGGTGGAACATGACCAAATCAGCGACTTCATGCAAATTGAGTGTGCAACCGTCGCCCGTTAGTTTTTTGAACGAACACAGGCGGCTCGTTCGAGCACTGGGCGCATTCAGTCGTTGCCGAGGGTGAGAATTTCCTACCATTGCGGTTTACTTGCTCATGGCAAGCAGGCGACGAAAATACACGAATCCGCCAACTGACAATCGGCATTTCCTTTTGGAACTATCGAAAACACCGAACCCAAGTGAGTGAAACCGCCAGGAGTCATGCTGCAAGTTAACGTACAAGAGTTGAGCTGGTCCACGTACGACGGAGTGCAAATATTTGCACAATTATTTACTCCGCAGCGACCTAAGGCCGGAATTCTACTGACTCACGGCTGGGGTGATCATCAGGGACGATACTCCGAACTGACGGAATATTTCGCGTCTCGTGGATATATGATGCTGGCACATGATTGGCGTGGACACGGGCGCTCCGCTGGCAAACGTGGAATGGCGCGGAATATTCAACAATTTTGCGACGACCTCGAATTGGCCATCGCGAAATTTCGCCTGCGATTACCGGAGCCAATGCCGATTTTTCTGTACGGCCATAGTTTTGGTGGGATGCTGACGCTGAACTATTTGTTGAAGAACCCTGAGCGGTGCCGTTCTGAGAAATATTTGGCCGGGGCGATTTTGACCAGTCCTCTATTTGAACTTTCGATGCCAATCCCACAATGGAAGCTGCGCGTTGGAAATGTATTACGCCGGTTTGCTCCAGGCGTGAGGCTTCGCTCAGGGATTAATCTTTGGCAACTGAGCGAAGATCGTGTTTACACCGAAAGAATTGCCACCGATCCATTACGACAAGGTCGGATTTCACTTGGTTTTTTCTTCGATATGCTTGAGCAGATGCGTTGGACGCAAGCCAATGCCGAGAAACTCGCGCTAAACTCGTTGCTGTTGCACGGTGCCAACGACCTGATCACGTCTCCAACGAGCAGTCAATTGTTCGCGGAGCGGGCTACCGAACGAGTGCACTTGAAAATTTGGTCCGATATGTTGCACGAACCCCACGCCAGTCCCTGCAAAGCACAGGTCTTCGCCTACATCGACGATTGGCTATGCGGTCAATTATCTTCTTGCAAAAATTAGTGTGTGGTTCTGCGATCGTGTTGAACGTCGAGACCGATCCGTGCACGACATGAAACTTGCGAAACGAAGCGAAGTGAACTTATCCACATCCCTTGTAGATACAAGCTCCCCAAGTGAGACCCGCACCGAATCCGCACATCAACACCAAACCATCCTTACGAACAAGCCCTTGTTGATACGCTTCATCTAAGGCCAGCGGAATACTTGCCGCCGATGTGTTGCCGTATTTGTCCAAGTTGACGAAGACTTTTTCGTAAGGAATATCAAGTTGACTGACGGCCGCATCGACGATACGTCGGTTCGCTTGATGCAATATCAGCAAATCAATGTCGGATAAACTCAACTTGGCATCACTGAGTACAAGATCGATTGCGTGAGGAATGATCCGTACCGCCCATTTGAAAACTGGCTTGCCGGTCATATGCAAATATTGGTTACGCTCTGCAAGCACGTTCGCGGTAGCCGGTTGGCGCGAGCCGCAACCCGGAACCGAAATCAAATATCCCAACTCCCCTTCCGAAGCAAGCCTAAACGCCAAAATTCCGACGCCATTGTTGCCTTGCGGATGCGCGCGAACCAAAGCTGCACCCGCAGCATCTCCAAACAACGGATAGGTTTTTTCGTCCTGCGGATCAATGACCGCACTCATCTTGTCGGCGCCAATCACCAGCACTTGGCGATAACAGCCGGTTTTTACAAATTGGGCCGCTGTAATCAGGCCGTACATGAATCCTGAACAGGCCGCATTCATGTCGATCGCAGCGGCCGAGCTGCAAAGACGACTTTGTACGATCGAAGCCGTCGATGGAGTAAAGTGATCTGCCGTCATCGTTGCGACCAATATCAAATCGACATCACGCGCGGCCACATTGGCTTTGCGCAAGCAGTCTCTCGCGGCCGCCAAAGCCAGATCACTGGTCGCTTCGTTGTTGGAGGCGTGCCGCCGTTCCAAAATACCCGTGCGTTGCACGATCCATTCTTCATCGCAACCCAACTGCGCCAAATCCGTATTCCGCACGATGTTGGCTGGAGCGTAAGAACCGGTCGCGACAATCTCGATGCCCGTTGCAGCCCGATTGAGCGGGGGTTTTGCAGCGTGGTTTTCAGTTCCCGGAACAATGATGGCCATGAATCCTTAATTTGCTATAAATTCGGCGTCCACAGTGACCGACCGTATCGAGAGAACAGCCCTGTATCACCGATTGAAAACTTACCAATGTGTAATGAATAGTTTCGACATTATCGCCGTCCAAGTCAAGGTTTCGTTGGCATACGACCACGGCGAAATGGCATAAATCACTGATCTTTTCGAAGACTGTGAGCCGAAATCTGTCCTGCCGGAAGGATCGTCCGGCTTTGAATATAGGCCTTGGGTCAAGTCGCCCCCTGGCCAGCTCGTTTGGCCGGAGCCATCGTTTGGCAGGCGAGAAACTCACGCCCGTGTTCCCGCTCACGGAAGCGCGGATCAACATGATTTTGGTTCAAATTCATGCATGGTCGGCAATCTGGGTGGCACGCTTGGGTGCGTCAGTTACGATTTTGTATAGCAAAAGAACACTCGCCACCCACACCGCAAGAATTAGAAACGTTGTTGGGTATGGGGAAAATCCGAGCTTGGCACTTCCCCACAGAAGAGTTCCAACCAGCGGAGCACCGATCAACAGCCCCATGTCGTAGATGGAGAACATAAAATTGATGGCTAGGCCGCGATGTCGATCAGGAAAAGAACTCAAGCCCGCTGCCATGACCGCTGGAAATAAGAATGCGTGAGACAAACCTGCTAGAACAGCGGGCACAAAGATCCACTGTTGGCTAGGTACAGTGACGTAGAGAATCAAACTCAAAATCAAAGCCGCCAGACCGACAACTGTCATTTTGCGCAATCCAAAGCGTTGGAACATCTGGCTAAATACAATGCGACAGCCGAAAGCCACCGAGTTGTAGACCCAAAAATAAATAGCGATCGAATTCGCATCTAACGATTTGGCCCATGGCCGCACGTAAGTGCTGGGTATGCTACCACCAATTCCCATCGTGATGGCGACAACTAATAAGAACCCCGGACGATATTGTTTAATAACCGTCCATGGGCGTTCCATCGAAGTCGGCACAGCGAACTGTAAGCCGTGATGTGCCCCCCAGGCGCATACCATCGAAACAAATCCTAAACCAGCAGCAGCGAAAAACATTTTGTTGACATCGGCAATTTGAGGTTGGCTGGTGCCCATCAACAAGTCGCCGATCGTGGGGCCAATTGCCATGCCAATGAACCCCGACGAACCGACAACGCCGATCATTTCGGCGACTCGGTGTTTCGGCACACGCAAAGAAGCAAAGGTCAGCCAGGAACCCAATGCTCCGGCAATGCCACTCGCCAGACAAAATCGCGCGAGAAATACTTGCCAGCCAACCACATTTGTGATCATCGTATGACTCAGGCAACCTACGATCAACAGCAGCAACGAGCTTAACCAAACAACCTTAGTGCCGACCCGATCCATGGCGCTCCCCTGCAAGATCCTTACCAGGACAGCGCCGATGGCACCCAATCCGACGATGATACCCAGTTGCAGTTCGCTTCCACCATGAACGGCCACAAAATCGGCATATCGATAGAGCAGGCTCACGGCGCTCATCAGCGCCAAATTTGCGGCAAAGGTTGCTGCAAACCTCAGGTCGTAAATGTTCTCCGAAGATGACGAATTCAAGTGTTGTTGCCGAATGGTGAAATATCGCGAAATTTTCCAGCAATGAGTGTACTTGTTTCTGGCTGCCTGACTAGGCTGTATTCAATTCTCTCCAAACTCGTTTGATTGTTCGGTGTTACGTTTTCGGAACCACTTGAACGCAAGCACACAGTGCAGATGTCCACCGATCAAGCTGGACGAAATTTTAGCCAGACAAGAAGAATGCTGACGCAGCTTTTGCAAGCCTTGTTTTGTGCGCGGATGGCCATCAATTGTCGGCGTGCCGAAAAACTGGTGAGTCATGGGTCTCAGGTTACGTCCTCGATTGGTTCACTGCTGAAATAAACTCTTGCGAAGACCTGCGCGAGCCAATCTTGTCGCCAATTAAGCTTGAGAACGTGCGGGAAATAGTTCAGGTCATTTCTTGCCAGAGGTGAAGTCCAACTTTGTGTATTACAAGAAGTTGTCTCCGCGAACTACGACAAAGAGTATGATTTTGATATTTGTGGAATCGCGAGAGGCTGCTAATTTAGTTAGCGTGTCCTGAGTCATCTTGTTGGGTTCGAATTTGGCAATTGACTTGGCAGCGATCTATCGCCAATGCACCTGTGAACTTGGAACGGATGTATGATTGTTTCTTTGTTGCTTGCTCCAGTGACTGCAAGTCGAATCGTGCGGAAACAATTCGTTCACACTCTGTAATGTATGTTTTCAAATGTTCCAATTTGTGATCCCAACTTACAATGAACGCGAAAATGTTGAGGAACTGGTGCCGGTCATACTCGACTTATTTCAGTCCTCGCAGATATTGATTGTGGACGATAATTCGCCAGACGGAACCGGGGCATGGTGTGATCAATTTGCCCTGTCCGAACCACGGTTCTCCGTTCTGCATCGTCACGCTAAAGACGGCATTGGTGCCGCGACATGCGAGGGTTTGATGTGGAGCCTGGATCAGAATATGCCGTGGATCGTCACAATGGATGCCGATTTGAGCCACGATCCACACGATCTGCATCGAATCACCCGAGAAATCGATGACGCGGTCGCCCAGGTCTGGGTGGGATCGCGGTATTGCGAATACGGACGTATTCAAGATTGGCCTTGGCATCGACGGGTTTTAAGCCAAAGTGTAAATCGCATCAGCAAATTCTGTTTACGCCTTACGGTCTCCGATTACTCAAGTGCGTACCGAGTCTATCATCGAAAGGCATTAGAGGCCGTGGGATTGGAGGCAATGAAGAGCCGGGGGTATGCCTATTTGGAAGAGATCCTGTTCAAGTTGCATCGCTTGGACTTTAAATTCCGTGAGTTCCCGATTTGTTTCAAGGACCGTAACAAGGGCAATTCGAAAGCGAACGTGCGCCAGTCATTGCGGGCCGCTTATGATTTAGCGAGACTCTTTGTCACGTCGCGCTGAATTGATTGCTAATTTCCCAATATTTCAAAGCTAGATTTAATTGCTGACCTCAATTTTTAGGGCTAAATGTTTGATTTGCTCCCCGCTTACCTAAGCGGAAGGTATAATGATTCTACGAGCAAGTCTTGCGAGTATGCGGAAAAGCTGTCTGGATTGGTGACTGGCAGTTGACAAACAAGACATTTCATGTGAGTTGCCGCGCGGTTTATCGAAAGTCGAGTACGACGGCCAAGGAATCGAATTGACATGTGGACGAATCATCGAAATTTGGAAATGCGGGCTGGTTCCTCGCGGTTGTCTCTGGCTCTACTGTTATTGATTGGCGGTGGAGCGTTCGCCCTCGATGGGTATTCACGCCTGCAGCAATCGGCCAACTGTAATTTTTGTAAGCCGAGTGGAGACTGCGGCACTTGCTTCTATGATACAGGCCAATGTTTCCCCCCAGTGTTAAGCGAAGACTTAGACATGGAGGAAGATTATTTTAGTGAAGCACAAAAGCCTGAGCCCAATTTCGATTCTAGTTTAAATTCCATTCGAAATTGATGCCGAGTTCTCGATGGTGTAACGAACGTTGCAAGTTGCTTATTCAGGTCTTTTGAGTTCGAGAATTGCTGTTGCCGCCAAATCGCGATCCAGGCGTTCGGTCAATGACCGTTCAATTGCAGCCTTCGTTCGATGTACCCGCCCTGAAAATACGTCTTGCCCATTCCAGCGAACATTGATTGGTTGATCCAGGTCCAGCAATTGATCACTTAGGAATAACAAAACTCCTGCGACATCGCCGTTGAGATCGATAGTTTGTCCGCGAACTTGTGCGGAGATAACCGCGTATGCGGCCTTCGCCTCTGAGGGTACACCGAGCCAATAAAGCCTGTTATGCGTGACATCATCCTGCATCCACACGATTTTTTGCGGCCAGCATTGACGTTGCTGGCCGGCCATCCACGGTAAGGCTTCTCGGTCAAGTCCGTCCATCCAATGCCCTTTGTCGGGATAAATCTTAACCCAATGCGGATAGCCTCCTTCGTCTCCCTTTGCGAGTTCTTCCAATTTGAGTTTCCAACTTTCAGCGAGTTTGTTTCGCTCATACGCAGCGTCTAATCCACCCATGAAGATTGCGAAGGGGAGGTTTCTTAGACCGTCTGGTTTCGTCTCGTTAGGGTGGCCCGCCATCATCGCGGCTGCGGCCCAGCGATCCGACGTGCGTGGAGCTAACTGAAAAACGCCGTCTCCTCCCGCACTATACCCCATGAGATAAACTCGATTGGGGTCGACATTGCGGCAGAGAACATGGGCCAAAATCAACCGATCAAGTAATCCGTCAATGTGCGCTTCATGCCACAAATTCCAAGTGTCGGTTGGAGCTCGTGGCGCCACATAGATTCCCTCATCCGGCTGATACAGGCGAATTTGGTTTTGCCATTGTCGGTCGTTTACGCGGGCCGGCGTATTTCCTCCGCCATGCAGCGAGATGTACAGCGAGCGTCCCGTTTCAGGTGTTTTTCCAAATTCTCGACTGAGCAACTTCATCGTCATCGTCCCGTCCTTGATCACTTGCTCGTTGAGTTCCTTCTCCAACTCTTCACGCATGGACTCGGTTACCGATTTCCACAATTCCTCGATTAGAGATTCGGCTTGCGATCGCGTCAGCGCCGGGTCCTGGCCGGCAAGTTCGCCAACCCGTGCAAGCAATACCATGAAGCCGCAAGCGAATAGAATCCTTATTTGGACAGGGATGAGGGTTAAGTAACGAAAAAGCATGGCAGTTCCAGATGAGTTTTTATTAGCCGTGTGCATTATAGGGTGTTTTGCGAATCAAGTGCATTCGCTGCACATGCGCGGTGACACGTAATACTACTTTACAAAACAAATATCGACTAACGAAGCGCAATCGTGGCATCGTACCAGCGGGAATGGTGGGATCGCTAGGCAGCGTTGCGATTCCTCGTACATTGCGCTTACCGGAAGGTTATGGGATTGCGTGCGGCCATGATCGCTACAATCGGTTGGGTCGATTTTAGCTGATGTGGATTCCAATCTTTAACTGTTCGTACGCCCAAAAAGGCAAGATTTCAAAGATTTTCTCGATAACCACAGTGAAATGGTCGCCGAAATGAATCCTGGTGGGGCAGAAAATGATGACCGGAGTTCATTTCAGCACATTGGAAAGGTCGCCGACAGGGCAGTGTCGGCGGCCTTCGTTTTTTTGATGTTCCACCGCGTGACACCAGCGTCACTCGTTTTTGTGCTCTCACTGAGACGATCTGCTGCGTTGCTAATGCCGAGTTGACATTTTGAGCCACGGAAAGTCGTCGCCCTCTCTCACGAAATGATGCAACCATTCTAATTCAGCTCGGCCAAAAGAATCGAGAGCCAAAAATTAGGTCTCGTCTTTATCTTCATCTTCGCCAGCTATTTCTGTGTTTTCGATGAGGGCCACTCATCGAGCGGAAGGCACATTCACTTCAACCCCTGCGGGTTCGCGGGCCTCATTTCACTTTGAAAAGTTCTATCTTGCAGCCGTGGGTAAGAGCTTATTCTGTTGACGTGGCCTTCGTTCAACTTCCTCGGTTGGACGATTTCATTGAGGCAATTGTAATGAAACATCCAAACGGCATTCGCAAACCA
This sequence comes from uncultured Planctomycetaceae bacterium, assembly GCA_937862885.1. GTDB lineage: Bacteria > Planctomycetota > Planctomycetia > Pirellulales > Pirellulaceae > CALMEE01. The sequence goes on along the minus strand of CALMEE010000064.1, from coordinate 153,813 downwards.
AAACACGATTTTCGCTTTATCTGGAGGATTGTAGAAAACGAAACCGGATTGGTTTACACTTAGTGCATGAAACAACCCTCAATCCAATCGAACTAAAAGGAGAAGTCGTCATGAAGGCCTTGAACATCGGGATGTTGATGATCGCGCTGGCTATTGGCATCCAAGGAAATCCGGCAGTCGCCCAGTCCGGTGAATCGGAGGCGGTCGAGAACGCTGAGAGCAAAGATGTTCCCGCAGCTTTGAATTTCACGATGAAATCACTCGACGGTGAAGATATCAAATTGTCCGACTATCAAGGAAAGGTCATCTTGGTAGTGAATGTTGCGAGTAAGTGCGGGTTGACGCCGCAATATGAAGGATTGCAAGAGTTATTCTCCAACCACGCTAAAGACGGCTTGGTTGTGCTTGGGTTTCCCTGTGATCAATTTCGTAATCAAGAGTTTGCAACCGATGGCGAGATCAAGCAGTTCTGCAGCACGAAATACGGAGTCGAATTTCCGATGTTTTCCAAGGTTAAGGTCAATGGTGACGACCAGTGTGGGCTTTACAAGTATCTTACGAACTTGGACCTGAAACCTGTCGGCAAGGGAAACATATCTTGGAATTTTGAGAAGTTCCTGATCGCCCGAGATGGCCAAGTTGTCGCGCGTTTCTCACCGAGGACCAGCCCGCAAGATGAGGAGTTGATAAAAGCCATCAAGGAGGAGCTGGCAAAATCAACCGATAATTGAAATCGAGTGAATCCAGAACTTTGAATCGGTTGCGCATCGTAGCGATCGACGAAATGGGTTGATTACAGTTCGTCTAGCCTTACCGTGCAAGGCGGCGTGCTGGCATTCTACACCCGATTGTGGGCCGTCATGCGCGCAAGATGATTGGCGGCTTCAAGCGTATTTTCCAACAACATGCTAACCGTCAGTGGGCCAATGCCTCCGGGGACGGGAGTGATGTACGATGCAACTTGACTGGCACTTGCGAAATCGACGTCTCCCGTCAAGCCCTGCTCAGTGCGATTGATGCCGACGTCGATAACAACGGCACCCGGTTTGAGCATATCGCCGTTGACAAAGTCCGCCTTGCCGATCGCGGCAACGACCACATCAGCTTGTCGCGTAAAGGCTTTGAGGTCAGGAGTACGGCTATGGCACAATGTCACCGTCGCATTGCAAACCCCTGGGCCTAAGGGCGAGTCTTTGGCAGAAAGCAGCATCGCAATGGGTTTGCCTACGATATCGCTGCGGCCGATTACAACGACGTGTTTACCCGCACAGTCGATTTGGTAGCGGTGCAGAATCTGAATGATTCCGTGGGGTGTGCAGGGCAAGTAACGTGGCCTCCCCTGTGATAGCAATCCTACGTTTTCAGGGTGGAAAGCATCTACATCTTTCAGCGGGTCGACGAGATCAAGAATTCGTTCAGCGTCGACATGTCTTGGCAAGGGAAGCTGGACTAAAATACCATGCACATCCGAATCCTGATTCAGGCTTTGAACCACATCGCAAATGGCTTCGCTGGAGGACGCAGCATCAAGCCGGTGCAGTTGGCTGGAAATCCCTGCACGCTCGCAGGCTTTTTGCTTGTTGCTGACATACACATGGCTAGCTGGATCATCGCCGACTAAAACGGCGGCCAGGGTTGGCGTGGGGCCGCCTGATGCGCGAAAAGCCGAAACCCGTTCGCGGATTTCAGCTTGAATTGTCTTGGCAGTTTCTCGCCCGTCTAGGATTTTAGCGGTCAACGGATCTCTCTCTTTCGTCGTCAAAATGAGTTTGTAATCTCAGCAACAGGTAAAAACAAAGCCGAGTTGTCTACGCGATTCATCCACAGTAAGCCAAAATCGTTTGCCAATTCTTGGCAGCTGCCTGCGCGATTTGAATCAAGTTCACGCGCCAAACCAAAGTCCATGTTCAAATTTAACGGCCTGAGGGGTATAATTTGTTATATGCCAAGCTCCCAAGCAGCAAACCGAACAACGCTGCCGAGGTAGTTTACTCAAACATGATCTCTGGTCGAAGGTTCAGCTTCCTTACGACCCTATAACTTAAAACTATTCGTCAATTTAATCAATAAAGGGTCAAGCTTTCGCATCGTCGCTTAAAAAACCCGCGCTCGTTCTAAATCGCAGTTGGCAACCGGTGAATATAGCGAGCGTCGCTCGTGCCTTGGTTATGGTTTGGAACGAGGCCGCGCGCATCGTCGATACTAACGACTACCAACTGTACGAATGGGATGATTGGGTAAAACTAAAGCCAGACGGAGATGAACCCTTTATCCAAGCGGTTTCCAGTCGGCTGAGGATTCCAGAAGTCATCGTACTCAATAGTTTTGACCGCCTCCCCGTTGCCTCGGTTTCATTCAGCCGCCGTAATCTGTTTAAGCGCGATCAGTACATGTGCCAATACTGTGGATGCCGTCCTTCCCCCGACGACTTGACGATCGATCATGTCTTGCCACGGAGTCAAGGGGGAGCGACGAGCTGGGACAATTGCGTACTTGCTTGTGTTGATTGTAACCATCGCAAGGGGAACAACGATCCAAAATGCGCAAGAATGAAGTTGCTGAAAGTTCCCGCCAAACCGAACTGGAATCCATCGTACACTCGTTATCCCATCAAGATCGAAAGCTGGAGCAAATTCATCAGTCAAGCTTACTGGGACAGTGAGCTATTGGATTGATTATCGCTTATGAACGGTTGCCAGTCGCAATGTATTCTTCAAATGTGAAGGAGTAATTGTTCTTGGCGTCAGCCTGATGAGCTGCGGCGTGGACCAATCGCCAGACTTGCGGATCAAGGTCGGGGAAGAATGTGTCGCCATCTGCAATTGTGGTGTGTACGCGAGTGAGAAAGACTCGTTGGGCAAGCGGAAGGGCGATTTGATAAATTTCGCCACCTCCAATTACAAACGCTGTGTCATGCGTGGCTCTGCAGGCTTCCACCGCTTGCGCGAAGCTGGCTACGAATTGCAGACTTTCAGACGAAATGCCAACTTGGTTTTGTGGCGGCGCGGCGATGCTGCGACTGATGACGATACTCCTGCGCCCCGGTAAACAGCGGCCGATGGAATCGAACGTTTTGCGCCCCATGATCATGGGATAACCCATGGTCAGCTGTTTGAACCGTTGCAAGTCACTTGAGAGATGCCATGGCATTTCTCCTTGTCGACCAATGACTTGGTTTTCGCTGACGGCCACGATGATCGATAGCTTAAATTGAGCCGCTAGGTTCGACGTCGCAAAATGCTCGGGTTGGTTCATACTGCAACAGGAGCCTTAATTGGCGGATGCGGGTCGTAGTCGAGAATTTTGATCGATTCAAACACAAAATCATCAAGCGACGAGACATTCGGATCGAGAATTAATTTGGGCAGCGGCCTTGGTTCTCTCCTCAACTGTTCGTTAGCTTGCTCAAAATGATTGTGGTACAGGTGCACATCGCCAAAAGTCAATATAAATTCCCCTTGGTCTAACTTGGCGACCTGGGCAACCATTGCTGTCAACAGCGCGTAACTCGCGATATTGAAGGGAACTCCCAAGAACACGTCTGCACTGCGTTGATAGAGTTGGCAAGAGAGACAATTATTTGCCACGTAAAATTGAAATAACGCGTGGCATGGCGGAAGTTTCATTAAATCGATGTCCGCCACGTTCCAAGCACTCACGATCAATCGTCGTGAATCCGGATTCGTTTTGATTTGTTCGGTAACCTTTGCGATTTGATCGATTTCTCGTCGATCACTCGTTTGCCAACGCCGCCATTGACGTCCGTAAACCGGTCCAAGCTCACCTTGTTCATCAGCCCACTCATCCCAAATAGAGACCCCGTGGTCATTCAGATACTTGATATTTGTGTCCCCCTTCAAAAACCACAGCAACTCGTGGATGATTGAGCGTGTGTGCAGTTTTTTGGTGGTAATTAAAGGAAATCCCTGTTGCAAATCGAACCGCATCTGGTAACCGAAAACCGACCTCGTCCCAGTCCCGGTCCGATCTGACTTATCGATACCCTTATCGATGATATGTTGCAATAGTTCCAAATATTGTTTCATGCGTCGTTTTCTTCCTTAGCCAGTGTTTTAGCCTAGAACTCAGCCCGCGCCAACTCAAATCATCCGACACTTGCCCCTATCGAAACGCTCATCTCGGAAGCCAGAGGTTGCTCCCGGAAAACGGCACTTGAAAAAAGGGCCATCCAGGCGGTAGGCTAGGGATCAAGAAAAGACAACTTTAGCATTTCCGTTTGAGGCGACTGGCTGCATGTCTAGACGAATGGAGGGGTTTTCTCAGCAACCTTAAGCGCATGAATCAGGCTAGGTCTGCGTGTTGATTGCAATCCTCGCGCCAACCGCGGAGTTCTTTTCTATATTTTTTCTGAAGAAACTAGCACGGGATGCATGAACTAGTCTGTTGGGGGGCGGCATACCGTGATTCGTCCAGCTTTAGTAGGCAATTTTCACTTTATCGAGCGGTTCGCACGTGCCAAAACGCGAAGACATAAAAAAGATTTTGTTGATCGGCTCCGGACCAATTGTGATTGGTCAGGCGTGCGAGTTCGACTATTCGGGAACGCAAGCTTGTAAAGCGTTAAGAGAAGAGGGATTCGAGGTCGTTTTGGTGAATTCAAACCCTGCGACCATCATGACCGATCCAAGTACCGCCGACCGTACTTATATCGAACCGCTGGATTGGAAAATCGTCGAGAAAATAATTGAGAAAGAGAGGCCCGATGCGTTGCTCCCCACGCTGGGTGGCCAGACTGGTCTGAACCTGTCGATGGATTTGGCTCGCAACGGTGTGTTGGCCAAGTACGGTGTGGAGATGATTGGAGCAAAACCAGAGGTCATCGAGAAAGCTGAAGACCGTGAACTCTTCAAGGCCGCCATGGAACGGATCGGCCTAGATGTTTGCAAAGGAGAAACGGTCACATCCGTTGACCAAGCGCGACGGGTTCTGGAGATGGTTGGGTTGCCTTGTGTGGTCCGGCCTAGCTTCACGCTTGGGGGAAGCGGTAGCGCGATCGCTTACAACCGAGATGAGTTCGATACGCTAGTACGGCGCGGCCTCGATCAATCTCCCGTCCACCAGGTATTGATCGAAGAATCAATCATTGGTTGGAAAGAGTTTGAAATGGAGGTGATGCGCGACTTGGATGACAATGTCGTCATCATCTGCTCGATTGAAAACTTTGATCCGATGGGTGTGCATACGGGCGACTCCATTACCGTGGCCCCCGCGCAGACTTTGACGGACAAGGAGTACCAGCGTTTGCGCGATGCGAGTTTGGCCGTGATTCGAGAAATCGGGGTCGAGACCGGTGGTTCGAATATCCAATTTGCCTGCCATCCGGAAACGGGGCGAACGATTGTCATCGAAATGAACCCGCGCGTTAGTCGATCGAGTGCCTTGGCTTCTAAGGCAACGGGTTTCCCAATCGCCAAGATTGCGGCGAAACTTGCGGTTGGCTATCGGCTCTGGGAAATTAACAACGATATTACGCAAAAAACCAAAGCCTGTTTCGAGCCGACCATCGATTACGTCGTCACGAAAATTCCGCGTTTTGCCTTCGATAAATTTCCTGAAGCCGATGCCACGTTGATGACGCAAATGAAGAGCGTTGGTGAGACGATGGCAATTGGTAGAACGTTTAAGGAATCGTTCCAAAAGGCCTTGCGTGGACTGGAAATCGGTCGATTCGGCTTTGGCAGCGATCCCAAAGACTTGTGGGGTACGGACGAACAACCTTTGATTGATGACATTTGCGGCAAGTTGGCAATACCCAATGAAAAACGCATCTGGCACATCCGTTATGCAATCAAGAGTGGCATGAGCTTGGATGAAATTCATCAGCTGACGTGGATCGATCGCTGGTTCCTGGATCAACTTGCCGAAATCGTCGACATGGAAGACGAATTAAGAAATGTAGGTACGTTGCATGACGTGGACGCATACTTGTTGCGGCGTGCTAAACAATTTGGATTCTCGGATCGGCAGTTAGCAACGATTTTTGCCTGCAGCGAGATGGAAGTGCGTGCCTACCGAAAGTCACTTGGGATTGAAGCTGCGTTCAAAGCGGTTGATACCTGTGCCGCCGAGTTCGAAGCGTTCACACCATACTACTACTCGACTTATGAAGACGAGGATGAAACACCGCCAAAGTCCGCAAAACGGAGAATTATGGTGTTAGGTGGTGGGCCCAACCGCATTGGGCAAGGAATAGAATTCGATTACTGTTGTTGCCATGCAGCGTTCGCAATTCAAGAAATGGGCATGGAAGCCGTGATGGTCAATTCGAATCCAGAGACTGTCAGCACCGACTACGATACAAGCGATATCTTGTTTTTTGAGCCGTTGACGACCGAGGACGTGCTCAACATCTGTGATCGAATTCAGCCAGATGGTGTTATTGTGCAGTTTGGTGGACAGACACCGCTGAATTTAGCGCGGGCTTTGTCTGACAATGGTGTTCCTATTATCGGAACGTGCGTTGACACAATAGAAATGGCCGAAGATCGCGAGAAGTTTTCGCAGTTGCTTGAGCGATTGGGTTTACATCAGCCACCTTCTGGAATCGCTCGGACAATGGCTCAAGCCCGCACGGTCGTAGCCGAAGTTGGCTATCCAGTCTTGGTTCGCCCCAGCTATGTATTGGGCGGCCGAGCGATGGAGATCTGCTACGACAAGACCCAGTTTGAACAGTACGTCGCCGCTGCCTTTGTAGTAGCCGGGGAACAGCCGGTGTTGATCGACCGTTTTCTGGAAGAAGCCATCGAGGTAGACGTTGATTGTATCTCCGATGGTGTGGATGGCGTGATTGCAGGAGTCATGGAACATATTGAAGAGGCGGGAGTGCATTCTGGTGATTCAGCTTGCTCGATTCCATGTTATAGCCTTCCATTGGCCGTGGTCGATGAAATTCGCCGCGCGACATTGAGTTTGGCAAAAGCGCTCAAAGTAGTTGGCTTAATGAATGTTCAATTCGCTGTCAAAAAAACGGACGGCCAACCAACCGTATATGTCCTCGAGGCAAATCCGCGTGCCTCGCGAACGGTTCCATTTGTTGCCAAGGCGACTGGGTTACAAGTCGCCTGCATTGCTGCCAAAATCATGGCGGGACAAACGCTGCAAGAACTGGGCGTGACCCAAGAACCCTCCCCCAAACATGTGTCCGTAAAAGAAAGCGTCTTTCCGTTTCGCAAATTTGTGGGTGTTGACGTTGTACTCGGTCCCGAAATGCGGAGCACTGGTGAAGTTATGGGGATCAGTTCGCGATTTGCGATTGCTTATGCAAAAGCGCTCCTGGGTGCCGGAGTCGTCTTGCCAAAATCGGGTCGGGTTTTCGTCAGCGTTGCAGACAGACAAAAAGAACGAGCCGTGGCCGTTGCACGCCGCCTTAGGGAACTAGGGTACCAATTGCTCTGTACGTCTGGGACAGCCGATCGTATGGAAGCAGCCGGTATTCCAGTGGAACGAGTCAAAAAATTAATCGAGGGTCATCCCAACTTGATCGACCACATGAAAAACTCGGCTGTGGATATGGTTCTAAATACACCTCGAGGGAAAGGGGCGCGAACCGATGAAGGCAAAATTCGGGCAGCGGCCGTCCAGCACGGGATACCTTGTATCACAACCATCGAATGTGCTGAAGCTGTGGTCGTTGCCATTGAAGGCTTACGCCAAGAAGAGATGACGGTGCAATCTCTGCAAGAGCGTTTTGCCTCTTCGGCGGCTAGCCAGAGTCTGGCGACGACTTAGAGTATTTTACCGCCATGAGCGAAGGATTGCCCGTAAGCGGACTTCCTCGTGTCGTTAGGAATCCCCGCTGAAGGATCTGTTAACTGGGTTGGCTCAGGCAACCCGGAGTCGCGATTTCATTGGTCTCTAAGTTCTCGATGCAGACCATGTTTACGTCTCTGCAGTGACATAGCGTGAAATCGCTACAGCATCCTTGCGTCAGCTGTCCACACATTGGCAAAGTCCGACATGCCGCGAAGGTGTTTTTTCTCTCTTGACGCGGAATTCGACAGCGAATGGTTTTGGGAAGCGGCGGCAAGCAAGCAGAATAGGCTGCTATTTGAAATCTCCAGGCTGGCTTTATAATGGTGTCGATGGATCGAATCAGCAATTCAAGATTGGAAAGGAATCTTTTTCCTTATTTTTTTGAGACGCAACGCCCACTCGTGTGTTTGGCGTTTGTCGTGCCATTGTTGTTTTGTTATGAACTCGGCGTTCTCTTGTTGGACGATCAAGCAGTCCGTAACGGCGTGGATCAGATGATCCAACATCAATTACGACGGGTTGGTTTCGGGGAACTAATCGTTTTTCCAGCGATTATTATCGGAACGTTGTTGTTTTGGCACCACTGGCGACGTGATCGCTGGGCGATTCGCCCCATCGTACTGCTCGGCATGTTGGCCGAATCGATTTTTCTGGGCCTAATTTTGTTGTGTTGCGCCAAGGCCCAGAAAATTCTGCTTGATCCTCAAGCGGCATCCGTGTTGACTATGAACTTTTCCGTGATTTACTCGATTGAATGGTGGACAAAACTAGTCTCGTTCATTGGCGCAGGTATCTTCGAAGAGTTTGTTTTCCGACTTGCAGCCATCGCACCTTTTATTTTCCTCGGAAAAAGGTGCCTAGGCTCAAAAAAATGGTATCTGGTATTCATCATTTGCGTAATTTCTAGCATTATTTTCGCCTTAATGCATTACGATGCGCTCAATATCGCTGGAAGCCCGTTTGAATGGTCGAGTTTCTTGATCCGGGTCTTGGCGGGCCTCTTTTTTTGCGTCATTTTTCTGACACGCGGCTTTGGCGTCGCTGTTGGCGTGCATGCCGCCTACAACGTGTTCACCCAGTTTTAGTTGAGCGGCACGTGGACGCACAGCTTTTGACATCAGGTTGGTTGAAAATTTGACTTTCAACAAGTTATGCACAGCTGACGACGTCCGAAATTCTTGCGACGAATTTTGATCCTTCCAATGGGCATGCTTGTTGGGCATTTTTTGATGGACAATTCCAACGACTGCGCCAAGGTACGGAAAATGACGTCAACGAGTATTTCTGTGTCGCGTACGCCAACATAATTTTGCGTCCTCGCCATGAGGTGGAAATCGCGAATTTTTTTCTCGATGAAAGGGGAGATGTGCGTCTTCGCTCAATCGTGTTTTCAGCACTTAAAAACTCCCATGTAGCCTAAACAAAAAAATCTGTTTTTTCGTTACAGGCTACTTGATTTATCTATTTTGACTGGTATGCTGCCATCGGATTGGAAATGAACGGTTTCATTGCCAAAAAACATGGTTTTTAGGAAAGGTCATTTGGATGAACAAAAAGAAGTTCCAGGCATTGTTTGGCTTCCTAACGATTGCAGTTCTCGTGTCCGCTTCGGCAGCTGAAGCACATGCGGGATGGGGAAGCTTTGGATCACGAGGTGGATCGTGGGGAAGTCGCGGTGGATCGCAAGGTTCACTAGGTAGCCGCGGTGGATCGTTGGGATCACTGGGCAGCCGAGGTGGCTCGCTAGGATCACTGGGTAGTCGTGGCGGTTCTTTGGGATCGTTGGGTTCTTTGGGCAGTCGAGGAGGATCTTGGGGTAGTCGAGGAGGATCATGGGGAAGCCATGGATCTTGGGGCGGACATCATCATCATGGATCTTGGGGCGGACACCATCACGGTTCGCATGGTTATCACCATGGCGGTTATCACGCAGTGAGTGCTGCACCAGCAGTCTACGTATCGCATCAAGCCGTTCCCCAGTACACGACAGTACCGGTCCAAAACGCTCAACCGGTCAGGACAGTAGTTCCAAATAACACGTGTCCAAACTGCGTTCAAAGTGGATCATCTTCAACTGAAGTTGTGACCACGTTGACGCTTGCTGTTCCAACCGACGCCGTGGTTGAACTCTGTGGTCAACGCATGAAGACGACTGGCGACGTTCGCAAGTTTAGCACAAGTCAATTGGCTTCTGGTCAGTCGTGGCAAGCGTATGAAGTTCGCGTAACCTATATGGATGGCGAGCGAACCGTATCTGTTACTAAGACGATTGACTTATTGGCTGGAGACAACAAAGTCTTGAAGTTTGACTCGGTTCAAGAGCAATTGGTAGCTGTTGCTCGGTAAGTTTCGACAAGCTTTTTTGTCGCACCATCGTCTCATAGAGCAAACAAATCTAGTAAAACCTCGACCGTCGAGTTAACATTTGGACGGTTGAGGTTTTTTCGTTTTTTGAATGCGGTGGGCTCAGGTTGATTTGATGAGCAATGCGGTGAACAAAGTGGAAGCTGACGTCACGTCTTCATCGAGCACAGCAAGACATGATGAGACGAGTTACTCAGGTAATTGGAGCGCGCGCAAACGAATCATTATAAGCGCGCTTGTTACTCTGCATCTATTTGCTGTGCTGGCGGCTCCATTGTCAAATCCCCCGCCATCGAGTCAACTGTTCAACCGAATCACCTACGCAATCAGTCCCTACCTGCAAGCATTTTTTCTGAATCACGGATATCGTTTTTTTGCTCCGGAACCGGGCCCCTCGCACCTGATACGCTTTGAGATATTCGCTGACGAAACAGAGCAACCAGGCGAAATTCCCGAGTATAGTGGGATTTTCCCAGACCGAAAACGTCACTGGCCGCGGCAGCTTTACCATCGCTGGTTTATGCTTAGTGAAACCGTGTTTGCTGAGCATTCGATGATCCCAACGGAAGCACAATTTAATGAACGGATAACGCAAGCTGAAGAAGTATTGAAAGAGTTGCGCGACAGCGGCGAGCATGCCAAGGCTGCTTACCTTGAGGAACAATTGAAGCTGGAGTTGCAGTCCATCGAGTACAACCGCGCACAGATGCAGCGACTGCTGGAAGCAATCGGTCAACATTTGTTGCGAGTTCATGGTGGGCGACGAATCCGCCTACACCTGCGCGAACGACAACTCGCACCAATGTTAGACGTTGCTTTCGGTACGCGTCTTGATGATCCAATGTATTACCGAGATTTCGAGACCGAATTGGGTAGCACGGTTCGCGCTGATTAGGAGCTATGGCAGGAAGATGAGCTTACACATTGAATCGAGATATTTCGCTCAAGCGATGCTTAGTATTGCATGATCAAATCTTATTGCGCAAATTTGTTGAATGCCTGGGACCGTTTTTGGTTTAATCAAGCCGACTGTTTTGTATTGTGCGTGATGCGGATTTTGGTTGGCATAATGCTGGTCTACACTCATTGCGTCTGGTCCAAAGAGTTGATGACATTTTTTGCGGACTCGGGTGTTTTGGCACGTGACTATACACAAGCCTTGCACGGAAATTCTTGGTTTGCCTGGAGCCATTTCTATTGGTTCCAATCTCCAACAATGCTTTGGGTGGTGCACGCGTTTGCCATCGTCATTTTCGCCATGTTCACACTGGGAATCTTTACCCGCGCTACTGGCATCCTCAGCTTCTTGTTGGTCGTCTCTTATGCTAATCGGGCCGCAGGTGCTTTGTTTGGACTCGATCAAATGAATGCCTATTTGACGATGTATTTGGCAATAGCGCCATGCGGTCATGCGTTGTCGGTCGATGCTTGGATGCGTACGAAACGTGGGTTGGCGCCGTTGCCGCAGGTTACTACTTGGGCGAACGTGGCCATTCGCCTGTTGCAATGCCACCTGTGCGTTATTTATTTCTTCGCAGGCACCGGAAAATTGCTCGGTCCCGCCTGGTGGGGTGGCGAGGCGATTTGGATGTCCTTCGCGAGCTATGAATACCAATCCATTGATATGACCTGGATGGTCCATTATCCGCTTGTGATGAATGCGATTACGCTGTCCACATTATTGTGGGAAGTGAGTTACGCATATTTGGTTTGGCCAAAAATGACGAGACCTATCATGGTTGGAATGGCGATTTTGGTGCATGCAGGCATTGGTCTAACCATGGGCATGATCACCTTCGGGTACATCATGATTGTCGCCAACGTCGCCTTCATATCATCGGCATTATTACGCAAGGTCTTGCGCCAACCGGTGCAACCTCCAACATCGCCATAAGCGTGGAAACGCCAATACAACCCCGCAGCGGTTGGTCATCAAAAAGTCGCTGGCACGACGCGGTGATGTTGGCTCAAGAACAAAAAAATGGCCTCGACTGGAGTCGAACCAGCACGCCCGATGGGCACATGAACCTGAATCATGCGCGTCTGCCAATTCCGCCACGAGGCCATTTTTAACGATTGCGATTTGTTGCCCGCCTTATCGTACGTGGGTTCGGTTTGAACTTTCACTTTAAGGAAGCAATCAAAGGAACAGGTCGTACGCGAATTCAATTGCCACTTGAATTTTTGTCACGCTGACGAGCCTCCAATGGTTATAAGGAATAGACAGGCGTTTGTTCAAGTGGTTCTCAACAAACTTTTTTAATTTGTCATTCTGAGAAGGTTATAACCTGTCGCCTACCGCAAGAGATTCAATGTCCTTCCCTAGTCTAGTTCGTCCAGCGCGTTGTAGAAACTGCCCGTCTGGCGTCAAGTTCGAGTGGTACGCCTTTTGTCAATCGCGTTGGCAATTCGCCAATAATGCGGTTGGGTGTATTCGAGATACGTTGTGCCTGATTAATCTACACGAATCGCATTATGGCAGTAGAATGGTTGGATGTTTCGCGAGTATTCTGAGCAACTATTTTTGAGCGACGATGAAGAATCACGGACATCAAGATTCGCGTCGGCTCTACTCTTCACTCCTCGATTCACTCAGAGGCTAATGAAACCAAAGTGTAATATGGACTATTGCCAAAGTGACCAGCCGACGTCGGTAACATCTCGATATGACGTTCATCGTTAGGAAAAGACTCAACTTCGATTGAATTGGGAAAGCTTCTATGCCGCGCAAAACACCACGAGACTTTGCGATCGATGTCGTTCGCGAACTGCGCAGCGCTGGCTTCGAGGCAATGTGGGCTGGCGGTTGCGTCCGCGACCAAGTGATGGGTTTGCCCCCCAGCGATTTCGATGTTGCCACAAACGCCTTGCCTGACCAGATTCGTGAAGTGTTCCGCGAGAGGCGGACTCTGAGCATTGGAGCCGCGTTTGGCGTGATTACTGTGTTGGGTCCCAAATCGGCTGGTTCCATTGAAGTTGCCACTTTTCGACAAGACGGTCGATACAGTGATGGCCGTCATCCGGATTCAGTAACGTTCAGCAATGCTTTTGCCGACGCCCAACGACGTGATTTCACGATCAATGGTTTGTTTTATGATCCTCTGCAGGACAAGGTTATTGACTATGTGGATGGTCAGCGTGACATTAGCAACCGGCTGATTCGGTCCATTGGCGAACCGTCACAGCGGATCGATGAAGATAAACTTCGCATGTTGCGAGCTGTGCGTTTTGCGGCTAAATTCGAGTTTGCGATTGAAGAAAAGACGTTGTTGGCCATCCGAGAACATGCTGCTGAAATTCAGAGCGTGAGCCGAGAAAGAATCGGCACCGAAATAAAAAAAATGTTGGGGCACACCTCACGCGGATTAGCTTACTATTGGTTGAATCGAACAGATTTGCTCCGACAAATTTTTCCTGCACTTCATCCAGAAACGTCGTCGCTGTCAGACGTATCGCCCATTGAGCATTTGTGTCGATCTGCACTGGCCAACCTGCCGGCCAGCGCAGATCCGCCAACAGCGTTGGCATGTATAATGTTGGCGCATCAAGCAAAACAATCTAGCAACTCAGCAATGTGCCAAGCTCTCAAATGGTCCAACAAAGAAATCGAAAAGACGCTTTGGATTAGTGCTAATGTAGAAACCTTGGCCAACGCAGACCAATTGCCCTGGTCAATCGTTCAGCCATTAATAATCTCGCCATTTTGTCCCGATGCACTTACTGTTGGAAAGGCGCTATTTGCCTTGCGCGGACAAAGTGACTCGGGCTTGCGGTTCTGCACGCTTAAATTGGAGTTGCCCAAGGACAGTTTAGACCCCCCTCATCTTTTAACAGGCTCTGATTTAATGCAATTGAACATAAAACCTGGGCCAGTTTTTGCACGCATTCTGAATCGCACTCGCCAATTGCAATTGGATGACGAACTTCACACCCGCGAAGACGCGCTCGAATTGGCGAAACAAATGGCAAAGGTAGACATGTAAAGGCAATGTAACAAAGTGTCTATAAAAAGCGTTCAACCTTTGACATCCTCTTGTCGAGCATGCATTTTTCATGGTGAAAACTTAGGTTGTAGGATATGATTAATGTGAGATTGTTGATGCGAGTACGAAAACAGTGAATGAATCTTGTCGAGACACGACGATGCGAAATTTCATTACCAACAAATTGATAACGTTCTTGTCCGTTGGATTCGTGGCCGCGTGCGTGCTGGCGCCATTGGAACACGTCGTTATCTATGGCAATCAGTTTCAAGATGCTGAGCAACCGCTGAACGACGACAAGGACGCCAGTGCGGCAAAACCTTTACAAACAAACAAGGCATATCAACGAGCCTGTAAGGATTTGCTCGATGCCGGTTTTGGAATTGGCAGCGACGATTTGGAACGGCTGCTGCGTTCGGCACTACCCAATCAAGCCACGATATCTGAAACCCAAAGGTGGTTAAAGCAATTAAGTAGCAATAACTATGAGGAACGAAAGGTTGCGACGCAACAACTTATTTCCTTACCGATCATTGATATGCAGGCTATAGATGTTGCTGCAAAATCCAAAGAGCCAGAGACCCGGACCAGAATTCAGCAGATTCTCGAGGCTAGAGATTCTCGGCTGTTCGAGGGCAAAATCGTCTCCGCATGCACCATTGCCGCTGCGCACCCAGAGTACAACTTGATTCCGCTGATGATGCAGGCGAGCGAACATCTAGATAGTCCACCAGTATTTAAGTCGATGCGGCGAGTCATTGATGCGGCAAGTCGTCCTGAGCATGAATCCATTTTCACAAATCTCTTGAATTCGAGTCGTCAAGATACCAGAATCTTGGCCCTGCATGGCTTGAATGCTGTGGGTTCCGAGCGCGCATTAATTGAATTGGAAAAGATGCTGAGTGGGCCAAACACACAAGAGAAATTGGAAACCGCCTTGGTCTTCCTAGGGCGGGAAGACAAACGGGGATTGACCAGCTTACTTGAATTATTGGAGTCGGCTGAATCACATTTGCGGCGTGATGCTTTGCGCTGGTTGAACTGGTATTCGCGGGCAAACTTGCCTTTCAATACATCGCGGCCTGCCGATACGCAGGCCGAGCAATTGGTTGCCTGGCAAACTTGGATCAAGGAGAACTGGCATGCAATCAATTTGAACCGTTCCACATCCGATAAGCCCATTCCCTTCGGGCGTTTATTAGTTTGCGAATACGGTTCAGGCCGAATCGTGGAAATCGACTTGGACGGGAAAGTGCTTTGGGAGACGTCGTTAACAAACGCCTTCGCATGCAAAGGACTCCCCAACGGGCACCGGCTTGTCGGACAATATGCTCAGGGCACGATCACTGAATTTGACGAGCGAGGGGAAGCCGTCTGGTCGTTGGATGGGCTATCCAAAAGCATCAGCGGTATCGACCGTTCCGAAACGGGACTGACCTTATTGGCGTGCGGCCAAGATGAAAATCGACTTTTCGAAATCGACTCCGATGGCAAAGTTGTATGGGAACATCAGGTTGAAGGGAATCCAGTTGGTGTGAGCTATTTGGAACCAGACCTGTTCCTGGTTGCCCTTTATAACGTGAACGAAGTGGTCGAATTGGATCGTGAGGGCAATATTCTGTGGCGAATCGCCGTCGATGGCCAGCCCTATCAAGCGATACGACTAGAAAGCGGCAACACACTCGTAAGGTTTTCGGGTGCCAATGCGGCTGAATATGACATAAACGGCAATAAGGTTTGGGAATATGAGATCGGCGGTGCTGGGTATGCCATCCAGAGGTTGAGTGATGCCACGACCATTATCGCAGACAACCAAGGAGTCTATCTGCTTGACGAAAACTCGGAATCAAAACCATTGTTCGAAATGAGTGGTTACATCTACTTCCATTACTATTAGGGAAGGATGCGAGACTGATCAATTCCGGCATTTGGGTTTAGAGTACGCGCGTGCTGCGCGGGTAGCTACCTAAAACGACTAATTGTTTGCAATAGGCTCGAGCTTCGCCGACAACCTCAGCGAACCTCAGGTCTTTGCGATGTCCCAGGGCGTCAATGAAAAACGTGTAGTCCCAATTGACCTCGCGACTCGGGCGTTTATCAATATGGGTCAAATTGATATTCGCGCGTTTGAAAACATTTAACACGTCGACGAGACTTCCTGGTCGATCATCGGTGGTGAACATCAAAGAGGTTTTGTCATCGCCGGAGATTTCGGCTTCGCATTTGGCCAAGATCAAAAAACGCGTGATGTTATGTTGTCGGTCTTCGATGTTCTCAAACAATGGGTGCATGCCATGGATTTCCCCCGCCAGTGATGAGCCAATCGCTGCTGCACCTGCATCAACGTGTTTTTCATTCTCTAACTTGGCCTTTTTGACGGCGGCAGCCGTGCTTTCGGCGGGAATTAATTCTGCATGCGGGTATTGTGTGATAAGCCAGTTGCGGCACTGCGAAAATGCCTCCGGTTTAGAGTAAATCCTTTTGACCTCCTGCGGTTGGCAATTTGCCAGCAAACAAGAATGTACGGCAAGTTGCACCTCACCATAGATGCTTAATTGCGCGTGGTAAACTTTGAACGCATCGAGCGTATCCGTGATCCCGCCCCCAGTGCTATTCTCGATCGGCACAAGTCCATAATTCACGTGGCCTCTCGCAACTTCTTCAAAGACCCCCTCTATCGCACGCAAGTCCTCGAATTCAACACTCGAGCCAAAGTGACTGATTGCCGCTAAGTGACTATACGTACCCATCGGCCCCAGATAACCGATGCGTAATGGCTGTTCCAACGCAAAACTTCCGCTCATCATCTCGCGAAAAATTGCTTCGAGTGTTCGATCAGGTATCGGGCCCCGGTTCAGCTTTAAGGCCTTTTCAAGAACTTGCGCTTCTCGATGTGGTGCATAAATTGGAATTCCCTTGTCGCGTTTGATTTTTCCAACTTCAACTACTAAACTCGCACGCTCATTGATCAGCTCGATCAACTTATGATCGAGGGAATCGATTTGATCCCGCAAGAGTTTCAGGGGTTGGTCTTCAGACCGAGGAGTTGATGATTCGTCCATAATTAGTTTACCCTTGAGTGATTTAGGGCGGTTCTAGCAGTACGATTCAGTGGCATTTTCTCTAACTCGCTAAATGCATGCCAAGATAGCGTCGAACTTGAGTCCACAGGAAACGACCCAATTGACAACCGATCGGCGCTGAGTTTAAACGCATCCAGTCGAATACGGTACTTGGTCACGAAGTGAGTTGTTGTCCAAAAAGGTTCGTACGAATCGCTCGGCCATTCACGTCGAATGCCGATTTCGTTCTGCAAAAACCGGTTGACCGCAACATTATCCGGTCGCGAGAGTTGGTGCATCAGTCTTGGGAAATCGAATAAGCCTTGCCAGCGTTCGTTCTCGCCACATTTGCGCAGGAGATATTTCCCCTGCGATTCGATCAGAAACATTGCTTCAAATAGACGTTGTTGTTTCGTTTTTGCAGAGTTGCCGGGAAGGAGTTCTGCCGTTCCGCATTTGTACGCCGCGCAGAAAGTCCGTAATGGGCAACGTTGGCAACAGGGTTGCTTTGGGCGACAAATTTGGTTACCCACGTCCATTAATGCCTGGTTGAATTCGCCACATTGCTGCTCAGGCACGATGGATTCGGCGAAATCCCAAAGTTGGCTGACTGTCTTAGTCAACTTGACATCTTCATGGAGATTCATCAATCGCGTGTACAACCGCTGCGTGTTGCCCTCAAGAATGGGTAGCCGGGCGTTGTTGGCGATGGACATAATGGCGTGTGCCGTATAGCGTCCGATCCCCGGCAAACTCAGGAGATCCGCAACCTCGCGTGGAAATAATCCACCGTGTTGCTGCACAATGAGTTGCGCTGCCGCATGCAGGGCGCGGGCGCGACGGTAATAGCCCAGTCCTTCCCAATGGCACAAAACTTCCTCCAGCGGTGCCGCAGCTAAAGACTTGACGCTGGGAAATCGGCGCATGAATCGCCGATAAAATGGAATAACAGTCTCACACTGCGTTTGTTGCAGCATGATCTCGCTTACCCACACGCGATAAGGAGTCGGTCGGACCCGCCACGGCAAGTCTCTTTTGTACTGCCGATACCACTTCAATAAGGTTTGTTGCAGGCGACGAAGGCGCGCAGGTTCGAGGCAATCAACGCCTCGTGGGTCTGAGGCCGGTTTAGGATTCCTAGATGTTTTTGTCAAAATGCCTTCTCGTTCAAGCGCTGAGCTTCAATGTCATTGGATCCAACCGCAAGCGATGGATCCGGCAAATTTCATTTGTGTACGAAATTGACCAAGCGATCTGGAACAATGATTACCTTTACGATGTCCTTTCCATTTAGCAACTCACGTATCTTCGCATCATTGCGTGCGATTTGTTCGAGTTCTTCGCTGCTAAGACCTCGCGCCACATGCAACTTTGCACGGAGCTTTCCTTTGACTTGAACGGGAATTTCGAGGGTTTCGTCTTGTGCCAGTTCCGAGTCAAACACCGGCCACTTAGCGTAGGCAAGCGATGGACTATTTCCCAATACCGTCCAAAGCTCTTCTGCCAAGTGCGGTGCAAAAGGGGCCACAAGCAACACGAATGATTCCATCAAAGATACTGGGCGCGAAGTCTGTTTCGTAAAGAAGTTGACGAACTCCATCATCCGAGCAATGGCCGTATTAAAACTCATCGATTCAATGTCCTCGGTCACCGCTTTGATCGTCTTGTGCAACAGGCGTTTTTCTTCATCCGTTGGATCGCGGCCGTCGATACATTCATTACGCCGCATGTCTTCAGCAAACGGATCAACCATCATCCGCCATACTCGATCGAGGAAAGACCGAATACCGTTAACCCCCGACATACTCCACGGCTTTGTTGCTTCCAAAGGTCCCATAAACATTTCATACAGCCGCAATGCGTCAGCCCCATATTCGGCCACGATTTCGTCTGGGTTAATCACATTTCCGCGAGCTTTCGACATCTTATGCGCGCGACTATCAACGCGGATGGAGGGATCGGCTTTCAATACAAATCCCTCTCCCTTTTTCTCAACATCGCATGAATCCAGCTGCACGGCGTGAAGTTGTTTACCTGTCTGCTTGTGCATCGGCTGGTGTTCGTCATTCTCTTCGACGTCGCTGGCGCTTACCCAACGATCGTCAAAGTCGCGATAGCCTGTGAATTCAACTTCGCCTAGGATCATTCCCTGATTAACCAATCTTGCGAAGGGTTCCGAGGTACTTACGTATCCCCGATCGTACAAGACTTTGTGCCAAAATCTGGCATAAAGAAGATGCAATACCGCATGTTCCGCGCCGCCGACATAAATGTCGACAGGCATCCATTCCCGCTCCTTCTCTACATCGACCAAGCGTTGATTGTTGCCCGGATCAATGAACCGTAGATAGTACCAACAAGAGCCCGCCCATTGCGGCATGGTATTCGTTTCTCGTTTGTATCGTTTACCGTCGATGACCGGGTACAGCCATTCTTCCGGCGCTTTATCCAGGGGCGGCTCTGGGCGACCATGAGGACGGAAATCTTCAATGTGTGGCAAATCGACGGGAAGTGCACTTTCATCAACGGCTCGGATCAGTCCGGTTTTGTCGCCATGCTCATCGATTTCATGCAAAATCGGGAATGGTTCACCCCAAAAACGTTGTCGGCTGAAGAGCCAATCGCGGAGTTTGTAGTTGATTGCCAATTTTGCCAGGCCAACTAGCGACAAATCATCGACAATTTGTCGTTTAAATTCTTTGGTAGTCAAGCCGTCGTAGCGGCCAGAATTCACGGCGATCCCCTCACCGGTGTAACATGACTCGCCGCGCAAAATCACGTCACGATGTGACCCGACTGAACTGCCGGGATCGACGACGGGCTGAATCGGCAATGCAAACTGTTGTGCGAACTCAAAATCACGTTCGTCATGCGCCGGCACGGACATCACCGCACCGGTTCCATAGTTGGCCAACACAAAATCGCTTATCCATACAGGAATCAGGTTGCCATTGGCTGGATTGGTTGCGTACGATCCTGAGAATACTCCTGTTTTGCGTTTGATTGTCTGTTGACGCTCGCGATCACTGCGTTGTGTCGCCTTTGCACAATACGCCTCGACTTTAGCGCGTTGTGCTTCGGTAGTCAAGCGTGCAACAACTGCGTGTTCTGGAGCAATCACAAGGTACGTAGCTCCAAATAACGTGTCCGGACGGGTCGTGAAGGCCCTCAACGCGTGAACATCCGTTTCAGGGAATCCGTTTTTTCTGCGATGTTCGAACCATGCTTCGAATTTTGCTGGATCGCCAATATAAAAATCGAGTTCTCCACCTTCGCTGCGGCCGATCCAATCGCTTTGCAATTTCTTGATGCCAAAAGACCAATCAAGGTCCTCTAGATCTTCTTCCAAGCGATCCGCGTAAGCGGTAATACGCAGCATCCATTGACGGAGTGGACGACGCTCAACCGGGTGGTTTCCGCGTTCGCTGCGGCCATCAACGACCTCTTCATTAGCCAACACCGTGCCGAGTGCGGGACACCAATTTACCGTTTCATCAGATTGATAGGCTAACCGAAATTTATCTTGATAAAGGCGGGTGGCGGCTTCGCCCTGCTCAGCGATATCGGTGGGAATCGGTAATTCAGCGATCGGCCGACCACGATTTGTCTCTTGATCATACCAAGTGTCGAATAGCAACAAGAAGATCCACTGTGTCCAGCGAAAATACTGCACGTCGGTAGTTGCCAATTCGCGATCCCAATCGTAGGAAAAACCGAGCATCTTCAATTGGCGGCGAAAATTTGCGATGTTGACTTCGGTTGACTGCCGGGGTGGCGTATTCGTGCGAATCGCGTACTCCTCTGCCGGTAATCCGAATGCGTCAAAACCCATTGGATGCAGAACGGATTTCCCCTTCATCCGATAATATCGCGACATAATGTCGGTTGCCGTATACCCCTCCGGATGGCCGACATGCAGTCCGCTGCCGCTGGGGTAGGGGAACATGTCCAAAATGTAGACCTTAGCCGTTTTCGGCAATTCCGGAGTCTTGAAAGTTTTGTTCTCTTCCCAAAATCTCTGCCATTTAGGCTCGATTTCGGCTGGATTGTAGCGTGGCATCGTTTCTTTTACAAAGTTGTTTCAATCTGAACGGTAGAGTGGCTAGGCACCAATCGACGGCAATGTCCCAGAGCTAGCTTTTAAAGTCCGTGGCAAAAGCGGCTCAATCAGCATAGACGTGCGTTACACACAACGCAGCTTTCCCAGGGTTAAACGTATCCAATCGATACGCTTGCCACTAGGCATGATTGAAAAAACGCCAGGAAATGTTTCGATGGTTCGGGACTTCAACTGCCGAACTCGAAGAACCGTCAAGATTCGCGAAGCCTGGGTCTATATGTCATGCTTGCGGCGAGAAACAAGGATTTTAACCAAATTGCTGGTTGCATGATATATCGCTTTGAATTCCATCACTGGGAATCTCTGATTGCCCAATTCGGCAAGCGAGTTTGTTTGATCTCAAAGTCATTTGATCCCCGGTTGCAAAGTTAAAGTCGGCAGCAATTTAACGCAATTCTCGCAAAAATTGCCGAATCATATTTGAAACTTGAAGCGCTTGGATACAATGTGATCAAGACCAGATCAGACCAATCCCCTTTCGCGCGTACTTGTCGCGGCTGCCAGACCGAACACATTAACTATACCCATGATCAAGAAGAAGCCACGCATCCGCTTAACCGAAACAGAACGCGATGCCATGCGCGAAGCAGGCCGATTTAACGCGCGACTCATGGATCTTGTCAGGGAACATGTTTTTGTTGGTCAAACGACTGAAGCCATCGACCGCTTGGTTCACACGTTCACGCTTGATCACGGACATATTCCCGCATGTCTCGGGTACCAGGGAGATTTTGGCCCTTTTCCCAAAAGTTGCTGTACCAGCGTGAATGATGTTATCTGTCACGGTATCCCTGGCCAATATACACTCAAGGATGGCGATATCATTAACATCGATTTGACGACGATTGTCGACGGGTGGCATGCCGATCAATCCGAAACCTTTTTGGTTGGTCAGTGTCGTCAGAATGCTCTCAAGGTCACCCAATGTTCTTTCGATTGCTTGTACCGCGCAATAGATGCTTTGACTCCTGGATGTCGCGTCGCGGAAATCGGTGAAGCCGTCGTCCGTTATGCAAGAGATGAAGTGGGTTATGGAGTCGTTGACAAGTACGTGGGGCACGGGATCGGTTTGCTGTTTCATCAGCGTCCGAATATTCCGCATGTACCAACCCGCACCAGTTACCGAGAATACTTGGAACCTGGCATGTGTTTTACCATCGAACCCATGATCAATGAAGGCAGTGCGTCATCTAAACTTGACCACGCCGATGGTTGGACGGTCCGCACCACCGATGGGAAACTTTCAGCTCAGTTCGAACACACAATTCTCATGACCGAAGATGGACCAGAGATCCTGACCAAGACCCTTCACGGTCCGCAACGTGGTCATCGATTTTGTTAACGCCCTTCGTAGCCGATACGCGCATCAACCAATCTGCGAGCACCAGTCATCAAGTTTTAAGCACCATCGGCTTATGACTCGTCGTGTGAAAATATCTAACCAACGGTCCGCAATCCATCCCAGCGAATCAGCTTTGATTCAGGTGTTAGGTGAGGAACCAGCACAACGGGTTTGGACGACATCACTTGCGCGGGGGCTGTTGCCACGGAAATACGCTGAACAGTTTCCGGAAGCAGAAGTCTTGTGCTTGATTCTTGATCGGTTCGTAGCTGATCTGGTTGAGGCTGACTCGAAACATTCCAAGGTCGGAGCGTTCAAAGTTTGGTGTCATGCCGACTGGCCATCGGAGCATTGTCAACTCGCCATGCTCCCCATGAGCGGAAGCGGTGAAGCGGCATTAGCTGAAGACTTGATCCAGGGTGCATTCCAGGGGCTTGAAATCGGCGGACGCTTGCTTGTTTCGATTCCTCGGCGCTCCGAACATTGGATACGGGAAATACTGAGGCCCTTCAATAAGCAGATCAGGGTCACAACGTGTGGTGAGACCCTTGTGGCGCGCATCGACAAACGAAGCGAGTTGAAAAGAGCCAAACACTTTTGGTGCGACGTAGTTTTTCGTGACCATGGACGACTGATCAAATTACAAACGCGGCCAGGTGTTTTTGCCAACCGCAAGCTAGATCAAGGTGCCAGGCAATTGCTCAATTTCGTCGAACTCAATAGTCAAGACCAACGCATTCTCGATATCGGCTGTGGAAGTGGGGCAGTAGGTTTGGGATTGGCATTACGTAAACCTGATCTACACGTCGTCGCGGTGGACAGCAACCCACGTGCGATTGATTGCACTCAGCGAAATTTTGAATTGAATAAAGCAGGCGCGCTCGAAACAATTTTGAACCATGGTTCGGAACTTAAGTTGGAGCAGCCCGTTGACCTAGTCGTTGCGAATCCGCCTTATTTCTCGAACTATCGAATAGCCGAAATATTTTGTGAATTAGCGGCGGCAAATCTGCGCCCTGCAGGTCGAGTGTTCTTTGTTGCCAAGAAAGTCCATTGGTATGAGGACAACTTTCCGCGGTGGTTCAGCAACACCAACTTTGTGTCGCGCGGCGGCTACTGGCTAATCTCTGGAAAAAATGGAAACAAGTAACTTATTTTGGGGCCACGACCACTGTTGACACCCATAAACTGCCTGTTCTCTTATTGGATTGAGAAACTAACAGGGCGGCTACCCCGAAATGAGTAGCCGCCCTAGAGCCAATCGCCCTCAAGATTATCGCTGTTCAGGCTTACGAAGTCTAAAGGAGAAAGGTGTTCAGTTAACGTCCGCGATTAAGGGATTAGGGAACCAGGAATCCCATGCCCGCGTATTTGGTAGCCATGTAGGTGCTGCCCTCTAAACTAATCGGGAATGGCTCAATCAGCCATGGTGCGCAGCTGCCCGGACGGTAGTAGCCAAGTGCATATTGGCATTCGTTAGGTGGATTGATGGCCTCATGATAGGGGAGCATTACCAGACTTACAAAGAAGTGGGCTGCCGAGCGAACAGGTTGTCGAAACGGGCCAGCCGAATGTCCATAGCGTTCCAATTGGACATCTTGGAAATAAAGAGGCTTGTGACACAGATTCGACGCGTACCAAGTTGTCGTCAAAGGTGTCCAACAACGACCATGATATTCATAACAGCCCAGCACGCATTCAATTGGCAGGCCCCAGTAACCAGAGATTTCAGCCAAATCGGAATCCCCTAACGATGCAACGTGTACGAATTGCTCGTGACCGTTTCGATTAGTAATAACTGCGTAACTTCGCTCGAGTCTCAATAAAGTGCCTGTTGCCAAAACCTGTCCGCAACGGTCACGCCACTGGCGCATCGACTCCGGTTGGTAGTCGATTTGGTCTGCATACGGACGAAACGGGCTAATGTCAACTACGATATCGGTGATTGATCGGCTCAACAGGCTTTCGCGGAAGTAATCGCAAGATCGTGGCGAAGTCCTGGCCGTTGTATAGTCGTCATCATCGTCTTGATAATAACTTAGGTGGCTCGGCTGGCGGGACGATGTCTGCCGCGATGGATTACCTTGAATCTGCTCGACTTGGCTTTGTCCTTCAAGTGAATGACGTCCAGCGAATTCCGGTGATTCAAAGAGTTGCGATTGATTTGACCCGTCATTTCTCCCGTAATTTGGGTTCGTCCGCGGATCGGCTAGTGTGGGTTGCCCAGTCGATTCACGTCGTCGAGGTACCATGCGTTGGTCTACGTTTGGTGTTGTAGATCGGTACCGCGAATTGTCTCCAAACGGGTCGTGCAAGGGCTGCACCGAATCTTCGTATTGATTCGATGCTGGCTTCCAGTCATCCTGTTGCCGCGGCGCTTGCAGTTGCATCGAATTGTAGTTTGTTTGCTGCGGTGAATTTGCACTCCGCCGCTGTTGCCCCCATTCCAGGTAATCCTGGTTGTAGCCCACCTGTTGAACTTCATAGTTCTGACGAGGATTGCGCTGGTGCTGTTGAGTGTGCGTCGATTGACGCAAAGGGTTTTCAACACGAGATGAGTTCACACCTGTCGAGCGTCGATGAATCTGGTCGTCAACTGAGTTGGCTTGGTGCTGCGTGGAAATTGCATGTGCGTCTGGTAGCGAGTTTGCGATGCGCGGAACCTGCTGCGAATGTTCGCTTTGGTTTGTCATTGGGACCTGCGCGTCAGTGGCTTGTGTCGGAAAGACGCGTGAGCGGATGGTTGTTCGTTCTCCGTTCGCGTTGTGAATCGGTTTCGCGTGAACGGGAGGCCGGTATTCATTTTCGTCGTAGGCCGAAGCGATTTGACTTGCCCGCTCGCCATCGTTGAACCGAGGAGCACGCGACGCTTGCTGCCCACACACTGCGGATGGGAGCGGGAACATGATCGCTGTCAAAAGAAATAGAATGTTCCAAGTCGATAGAGACCGTTTCTCAAGCCGACGCTGAACTGGATCGGCGCCGAGTTTCAGTGAATTAATAAGCCAGGCCGACAACGTCGGGTTCGCTGGTGTAATTTGGCGCTTCCTGCGTAATAGCAATGTCATGGGGGTGACTCTCCCTAACACTCGCAGTCGAGACTTGAATGAATCGACCTTCCGTGCGTAATTCTTCAATCGTACGGGTTCCACAGTAACCCATTCCCGCTCTTAATCCGCCCACGAGCTGATAAGCAAATTCGCTCAATCCACCCTTAAACGGAACTCTTCCTTCAACTCCTTCAGGAACTAGTTTGCCACCAGCCGCATCCTTCTGGCGGTAGCGTTCACTGGATCCTTTGACCATTGCCCCCATCGATCCCATACCTCGGTAGACCTTGAAGGTTCGACCTTGATAAAGAATCGTCTCGCCAGGGCTCTCGGCCAATCCAGCAAATAAACCTCCGACCATTACCGAAGACGCGCCGGCAACGATCGCTTTGGTTATGTCACCCGAAAAACGAATGCCACCGTCGGCAATTACAGGAACACCTGCTCGATTTGCCTCTAAAGCAGTGTGGTAAATGGCCGTAATCTGCGGCACGCCAATTCCACTGACTACCCTCGTCGTACAAATCGAACCTGGTCCGATACCGACTTTCACGGCATCCGCTCCGGCATCAATTAACGCCCTGGCTCCATCAGCAGTCGCTACGTTGCCTGCAACGACTTCAATGTCCCATTTCGCTTTGATTGACCGAATCGTTTCCAATACATTTTTTGAGTGACCATGGGCACTATCCACAATCAGAACATCAACACTCTTTTCAATTAAGCTGGCCACACGGTCTTCGTCGAACACACCAACCGCCGCACCAACTCGCAGCCTACCCTGCATGTCTTTGCATGCGTCGGGAAACCGCTTCATCATGTCGATGTCTTTAATCGTAATAAGTCCCCTCAGTTTGTTATTTTCGTCAACCAGCAAAAGTTTCTCTACTTTTTTAGCCGTTAAAATTTTCTCAGCTTCCTCAAGCGTTACTCTCCCCGTTGCTGTCACCAGCGGTGATTTCGTCATAACGTCCGAGATTTTGGTGTCACTGCGCTCTAAGAACCGTAAATCGCGGCGCGTGATGATACCGACCAAACTGCTATCAGACAGCACAATCGGGATACCAGATACGTTGTGTTGGTCCATCATCTCACGCGCATTGGCGACGGTGGCCGTCGGCGGCAAAGTCACCGGGTCATCGATGATACCGTTGGCGCTACGTTTGACTTTGTTGACTTCTTCCGTTTGCAGTTCAATCGACATATTTTTGTGAATCACGCCGATTCCGCCAATCTTTGCCAGGGCAATGGCCAGTTCGTGCTCGGTCACCGTGTCCATGGGTGCGCTAATCAAAGGAATTTTCAGACGGATTCCGCGCGTGAGGTGAGTTGATACATCAACGTCGCTGGGCACAATATCGCTGTATCGCGGTTCAATCAACACGTCGTCGAATGTGATCCCTGTGTAACTGATTTTGTCGTTCATGGCACGGTTGGCTTGGGTTAAAGCACGAATTGATCAGCAGCATCACCGTTCCCACTCGTATTCCTTGGCAGCTTTATTTCAAGGCAACCAGATGGGGAGCACAAAACTTCATTCGCTCGGTCAGGCTGACAACTCCTAAGTGATTTCGTATTATGCAGACTCAGCGGACAAAACTCAACGGCCAACGAGCGAAGCACTCAAAATCGAAATGCGCGATGATCTTTCCCGAACCGTTTACACGGTTTCAGAGTTTACAAAGCACCTAAAACAAACTTTAGAGGAAACCTTTTCGACGGTTTGGGTGCAGGGTGAAGTTTCCGGCCTAAGTCGCCCCAGTTCAGGGCACTGCTACTTCAATTTAAACGACGAGAGCGCCCAATTACGAGCCGTGCTCTGGCGGACGACCTCGCAACGCATGAACTTCCAATTGGAAGACGGGCAAAAAGTACTTTGTTGCGGCGATATCGACATCTATCCGCCGCGTGGTACTTACCAGTTGGTTGTGCGATATCTTGAGCCAGTGGGCGAGGGCAGCTTGCAGGTTGCATTTCGCCAGCTATATCAAAAGCTGGCTGCGGAAGGCCTCTTCGACGCTCGACTGAAACGCCAGCTTCCCAAGTTTCCCAGAAGAATCGGGCTTATCACCAGCCCCAGCGGTGCAGCTGTTCGCGATTTTTGTCAAATCGCCAAACGTCGCTGGCCACTCACCGATATTCTCATTTTCGGCTGCCGCGTCCAGGGAAACGAGGCACCTGCTGAAATTGTACAAGCCATCCAAAACGCGGCCAGAATTTCCCCGCGAATAGACGCCTTAGTAATTACACGCGGCGGTGGCAGCGCTGAAGACCTTTGGAGTTTCAATGACGAACGCGTGGTTCGCGCCATTCGCGCAAGCTCGATTCCGACGCTCTCTGCGATCGGCCACGAAATTGACGTAACGCTCAGCGACCTAGCAGCCGATGCCAAAGCTCTAACGCCAAGCGAAGCAGCTGAGAAAGTTTTTCCCGATCGAATGGAATGGTACAACTTCCTCGCCGATGCATCGGCTCGCCTGAGTTTTTTGGTTTCACAACAAATTAACACTGCCCGAAGTCGACTTGCAGCGCTGGCCGCGCAACGTTGTTTACGCCGCCCGGAAGATCTGTTAACGGAAAGATACCAACGAATTGACCTGATTGAACAACGACTGCAAACAGCAATGGATCGATTCATTGAACGGGCGCGGCATCGCTGGCAGCAATCCTCTTCACGACTCGCTGCCGTCAATCCTTTGGCTGTGCTCGCACGAGGCTATTCCCTGACTACCGATCTCGAAGGTAAGTTGCTCAGTAGCAGCGACCGCGTAAATCCAGGCGACGAGATCAAAACAACCTTGGATTGGGGGCAACTCGTCTCGCATGTCAAGCGGGTGACAACGTAAACTCACGTGCTACCAAAGCATAGCAGCCCATGCAGACAAGCAAACCAACTCCTACAAAGTCGTTTTCTCACCTGCCGTCACAAGGTAGCCATGTTGCAAAAACCGGACTACAGCATCGATGACTTGTCGATTGTAGAGCATCGACCAGTGATATACCGGAAAACATTTATAGTCCGCTGCACCGGTTAATTTTGTCTCGTTAAGCGTCACCGTCAAATCGCTTGTCTCGCTCAGTAAAGGGTTATTTAGCCATTTCAGTTTTCTGCTCCCGGTTCCGGCAAGAATTGCAAACTCGAACTTCGGTATGGCAAGCGTCTTGGAATAAGAAGGCCAGTCGATCGATAATGCATGACCGCTGGCTCCCGTAATGACTTGGAAGATGCCCGTGTAGCGCATGATCGCCGCCATTTTCGACCCGTGATTCGGCGGAGCCAACATCGCCATCCTGCCGATTTTCGGATACCCGGACGAGCCAGATCCAGCCATGGGATGGTCGTGCAAATAGCGACGTACAATCAAATTCCCCAAGCTGTGGCAAACAAAGTTAATTTCTTCCACAGCAATGCCGAGGTGCTGAATCATCGAATGCAAGTTCTTTGCGTGCTGTTCAATCGTACCGCGGCAACTTGCATATTCAAACGGAATAACTTGGTACAAACCAACGTCATTAAGTGTTCGCGCGAGGTGCTTCAGAGAATTACGCGTGCGACTGAGACCATGCAGTAAGATGACGACCTTACCAACATGAGGTTTGAGTTCTCTTTCCTCTCGAATGCGTGACAAACGCATTTGGCAATGCAATCGGTTTCCCCATGCGTGGCGAATCTGTTTTGGGTCGAGCAGACGATAGTGGCCCGTTTCCGTGTTCTGCTGAATTCGCCAACCGGCGAAATACTCAACATCCGTCCAAAACTGTTTGCCACCGAGCGTGGGAACTGGCCAATTAACAAATCCAATCGGATGATTTAACGATGTCATGTTCAACACTTACTACGGCATGCTGTTCTGTTGATGATAAGCGATACGGTGCGCTTGCCGTTTCGATTAGCCGCTACCAAACCGCGTTTAATTCTAATTGCGATTGTAGCGGCAATGAATTGAGCTAGGCAAAAAAACTTGGCTCATGATCAGGCTCACAACTAGCAACGGCTGCATTGACGAGGCACGGCGAGCCAACACCTACGGGTACATTCCGTCATTTTATGGCCAACTTTGCTAGCCTAGTTCTTTGCACTGTTCAGTCAACCGAGCGAATCAAAAACAACTAACTAATGATTTTATCTCATAAACTTCACCACCCAAGCTTTCCTCGTTTCAGCTCGTTAGGCAATGCATAATTTTCATCTAAACC
The DNA here is from genome assembly GCA_937862885.1 of uncultured Planctomycetaceae bacterium. Taxonomy (GTDB): domain Bacteria; phylum Planctomycetota; class Planctomycetia; order Pirellulales; family Pirellulaceae; genus CALMEE01. The sequence goes on along the minus strand of CALMEE010000064.1, from coordinate 123,922 downwards.
GCCGGCTTTGCAAACGTTGCCCCGGCGCACGGTAGCGCGAGAATATTCCACCTGTAACCCGACAGGTTGCGTTTGTATTGCCGTGCCGCGATGGACGGCGGAACCTCTGTTTAGCTGATCGGTTTTCTTCCAGACGTAATGATAGGAATGGACAGGAAAAAGGAAAATACCGTCTTCCGAGACTCGAGTGTTCTCAAGTTCTGACTTTTGTCGCAGTTCGTTCGGCCGGCGCGGTTGAATCCATGCTGGCTGGAAAACGAATCAAGTTAAAGTTTGCCGGACGTGCGGATTCTCGATATGGGTGAAGCTTCTTCGAATAAATGGTTGAAGCATGGCTGCTTCCACTTTAATAAAAATCTGGCGAATGACAGGCTCGACACATTTCGAGTATCAGGACGTAAATCCACAACATTTCATTGATGGCGACCTCAAATTTTTTTGAACCCAATTAACTATCGTCTAAGTTGAAGGTGAAGAGCCGCTTGGAATGGTTTCCAGGCATATGGGATCGACTTCGATACTCTTTTATGGAAGATGACTATGAACGTCAAGAAGTTTCTGAAAACGCATATGATTGCGTTGACGTTACCTGTGTTCAGTATTGCCATTGCCACGGGGGCGAGTGCGGTACAGGACAGTCATACAGGTACGAGCAGTTCCTACACCTCCGACTGGTCCCCTCCAAACCAGACAAGTGGTAGAGCTTACGACCGCTATCAAAACACGTTGCGTCCGGGCGCCGTAACCGACAATCCGGCCGAACGACAGCGGCAACGAACGCAATCCTCGGTCAGTCCAAACGGCCTACGCCAGGTCGGTTTTGAGGCCGCAAGTTGGTTCCGCAATCAAGACGAAGACCCGAACTGGGCCGAAGCCGCCGGGCTCCCGTCGGCATTGGGCGGTGCTGACGATGATCGGCAGGCTCAATCATCGTTATCTCGTGAAAAAATCGATCCGCGCGTTGCGGGGTGGCACGGGGCAGCGCACGAGACCGCTCGTGGCGGAGTAAGCGACATGATTCGAGCAAGCTGGGTTATGCTCAGTCAGAACGGAAACTTGAAAGGGACCGTTCACCAGGCTAGCGGAAGCGACGACGGCGCGACAAACATCTTCATCTTAAGAAATGGCCAAGTTGCCGCCGAAACAACAGTCGACGAGAACGGCAACTTTGAAGTCGATGGTTTACTACCCGGCCCCGTTACGATTGTCGTGTTTGGCAAGTCAAATTTTGCGGCTTTCGGCTTCAATGCACTTCCCTATAATACGTTTGATCAAGTGAGTCCGAGATCACTTAATGTCTTGCCGTCACCGCGATCCGGTCGCATCGTTCCTGAGCTTGTCAAGACGTTAGCGCCTATGGTCTCTTTCCGCATTTTCGATCTATACGATGTTGGCGAAGGTCCGGAAGATCCCCCTCATCTGTACGGCCAATACGGCTTAAGAAATTACCCTCCTCCAGCAACTCCTGCGACTTCGGTCAACCATCATCCCGTGCGCTTGGTTAATGGTATTTTCACCGGCCGGATTCACCAACTTGACAGCGTTAGCGGTCGACCGATTGATGTCCGAAACGCTACCGTTCACATTATCCAAAATGACGCAGTAGTCGCCACATCTCGAGTTGACAATTTAGGTATCTTTAAGATTGAAGGTTTGGGAGCGGGGACGTATGGCGTTATCGCTGGAGGTAGCGATGGCTTTGCAGCTACTGGGGTAGAGATCATCGATTCTACGTCGAGCAATTTTCCTTCGCATAATCGCCAATATGGCCAGTTCGATTCTCAGAGTCGAACAAGTGCAAGGTTCGTGTCCAATGAGCCAAGCCGAAACAACTTCGCAAACTTTTCTAGTGATGTGTTTGACATCTGCATGATCCCGCCAGAGTCGATCGGTTGGTTAAATCACCACGTCGCGCGTCAAGATTATCTGGAAGCCGTCAATACACCGTTACCACAACAACCGGACCCTCATGGTTTTGGTATGGGTGGCTACCAAGGTTTTGGCGGTGACTACGGTTATGGTTATGGCGGATACGGCGGATTCGGAGATGGCGCGTTCATTGGTGGTGCCTGGCCAGTTGGATTGGGCGCGATCATTTACAATGCCATTGATGACACTGGCCGCGGACGGCGACCAATTAGTCCGACCGGGAGGTAAGTCAACCCTATCGATGATTTTCGCTACATGAGACTACTGCACTGACGTCATACGATATGCCCAGCATGATTTACTACTTTGAGAAACATTGCCGCGCGGTGAGAACCGCAACTCGCTGGTTCAGACAAATAAGTTTCGGTTGAGTCGATTTCAAGCAAGATCTGCGTATCATCTGGTTATGAGATCGCTCAATTTTGCCGCCGCAAACTGACCAACATTGATTTACACGACCACGAATGTATTACGAAGCGAGTCCGTAAGGGCTCGCTTTTTTTGCGCTCACTCCGGTCTGAGTGAAGTGCGAACACTGGAAAAGCCCTGTAAACAGGATTGGGCTTCGCGAATTTGTCCCGTGTCAACACGGCAGATTCATTTCGATAATCGTTCATTTTGGCTCAAGCTTTCGGCGGGATTCGATTTTTGGGCGATCTTTCAAGACTGTTTGTGCAGCTTGCGAATGTTCTCAAAGCCAGTAATTATCGTATAATTTGAGCAACTTTTAGACCCGAGGTAGACAAGTTGAACATTCCATCTCCCCGATACTTGCCGTTATTCGTGTTTGCAGGCCTGGTATTCGTTTCGTTGGGTGCAGTTAGAGCTGTTGCTCAGGAACCGGGAGCGGCACCTGCCCAAGCGGATGGCGTTGACGACGCGAAGTTAGTCAATGCCCGATTAATTCCAGTGCGGTTGCCGATTACGACGCAAAGCGCTCAACAGGTGCGTGACTCGCTGGAGGCTGCATTGCAGACCAGTCGCTCCGCTACTTCCCCCGATGCGCGAGAAATCGTTATCTTGGAATTTGATACGCGAAATTCGAAAACTGGACAGGGAAGCGATTTTCATGCCTGTTTGGCATTGGCGGAGTTGCTTACCGACAGTCGCGCAAATCGAATTCGCACTATCGCCTATATTCCAGCTCCACAGGGATTGGCCCCTGGCACCGACCAACTGAATTCCAAACCCATAAGTCATCTCAAGGGTCACGCGGTGTTGGTGGCGCTGGCATGCAATGAGTTGGCCATGCACAATGACTCGGCGATTGGCGAGGCCGGAATCGATGAGCAAGTCATCAACAAAACCCGACTGGTCGCATACGAAGAGATCGCATTGAAGCGGCGGGTCTTGCCACCTCCGCTAGTCTTGAGCTTGATTGACCCAAATCTCGCCATCACGCGAGCAGAAACGACTGATGGATTTGTGTTTGTAGACCGGAACGAGCTTGAGAGATTACGTGAAAAAGGCATGGTGTCATTTGAGACGATTAGCGATGAAGGGACCTCGCCCCTGTTAACTAGCCAGCAACTCGAAGACTACCGCTTAATTCGCAACCGAGTAACATCGCGCCGACAATTGGCGAATCGGCTTCGCATCGATGCGAGTTCTCTGGAAGTCGATCCTTCTGGGGGCAAAGAATGGCGGGCGATCCAGTTGCACGTCCGCGATTACTTGGATCGTCGCGCCGTCAATTGGCTGCTGCGATCATTGCATCAACGGGTGGAATCTGCCAATTTGGTCTTGGTTCGTCTGGATACCTCAAATGGCGATGCTTACGAGTGCATTCGACTCGCTGAGTACTTGGCCCAACTCGACCCGAGCAAGGTTCGTACCGTGGCCTATGTTCCCGAAAAGGCGGGGGGCCCGACGGCATTAGTCGCGCTTGCCTGCGACCACTTGCTGATGGCAAAAACCGCGCGGATTGGCGGCGACAAAAACCAGAACTTGAAGCCTCAGGCAGTGCAAGATTTGTTGCGTGCCGTCAAATCGTTTGCCAACAAGACCGAGCATGATTGGTCCGTGCTGGCAGCCTTTGTTGATCCCTCTGTTCAACTACAACGGATGCGGAACACCAAGACGGGTGCGGTTGAACTTTTTTCAGCGGAATCCCTGAATGAAATGGAAGATCGCGCCGATTGGACGGTCGTGGGCCCAGTCCCAATCGGCGATTCTGGGATGTCAGGAGACGAGGCACTTCAATACGACATCGCCAAAATGTTGATCAGCGATGTTGACCAACTCAAAGCCTTCTATCAATTGCGAGAAGAGCCTGTTGCTTTGAGTCCAACCGTCGCCGATCAATGGATCGAATGGTTTGCGCGCACGCTCGCCTCTCCTTGGGTTGCTGCTTGGCTTTTGTTTGGCGCGATGTTCCTCCTGTCGACGGAAATGTCGTCACCCGGTATTGGTGTCCCTGGATTCCTGGGAACGCTTTGTATTGTCCTGTTCTTCTGGAGCCAATACTTTGATGGTAATGCTGGCTGGTTAGAGATCCTGCTATTCGTCACCGGCATGGCATTCATTGCCATTGAGTTGCTCGTCTTGCCCGGTTTCGGAATATTTGGCATTGGTGGGTTGATCATGGTCATTTTATCGATCGTGTTGGCGACTCAAACGTTTGTTATTCCGAAAAGTGCCAGCGAACTTAATCAGTTGCCAAGATCTTTGGGCATGGTGTTGGCCGCCTTAGGAGGTTGTGTTGCCGCGATTGTCGTCTTAAGAAAATACTTCCCCAACACCCCATTTTTGCGTCGATTGATGCTGGACCCGGAACAAGATGGTGACAGCAATGAAGAGCGACAAAAGAAGGAGTTGATCGTCGCGTGGGATTATTTGTTAGGGCAGTCGGGCGTCGCCGTTACCCCATTAGTCCCCTCGGGAAAAGCGCGGTTCAGCGGCGAGTTAGTCGACGTAATCTCGCGCGGAAAGTTCGTTGATAAAGGGGAATCCGTTGAAGTAATTGAAGCCGTAGGCAATCGCGTTGTCGTGGTGAGTAAGGAGCAAGCTGAAGATTAAACTTCCTACCCAGGTTCAAGTTGATTGCTTAGAAAGTTAACGAACAACCCTGCCAGCGCCGATTTCTGGTTCACCGTGGTGCACCCAAGTTCGCATTCCAAGAACATGGGATTCCGTGTGTTGCAACGTGTGGAGTGACTAGTGCGTGGCTATCAAATCGGTTCACTGCACATTTCGGTTGCACATGTCTGGTTCAGGTTGAGCAGGCTTGCATTCCCCTCGATCAACACGCAGATGCCTCCAAAGCCAGATTGACCGTTCCAAGTTACACACAGCACATTCCGTTATTTGCCGACGGATGCTGCGGCCTAGGAGTTCGCGAGCCGCAGATTTGCGTTAAAGGCGGAACATGTCACAACCGGGTCGTTTGCGGTCGCAGCGTCAGGATCAAGTTTGAAGGCCAAGAACGGATGACGATCAAAACACCTTTTGCAATTTGGGCTAAAATGTCAGAATAGTGCCTAAGGAGACTATCAATGAAAGACTTTAAACTTGTGCTGGAGACGTTCGATAATCCCTATCCCGAGCGCGATTATTCAATTCAAATTGTGTACCCCGAATTCACGTCAGTTTGTCCCAAGACCGGACAGCCAGACTTTGGAACATTAATTTTTGATTATGTTGCTGACGAAAAATGCGTCGAACTCAAAAGCTTGAAGATGTATCTGCAAAAATTTCGAGATCAAGGGATCTTTTACGAACACGTAACCAATTTCATCTTGGACGACTTGGTAAGTGTCTTGAGTCCACGTAGCGCAACCCTTGTTGCTCAGTTCAATGCGCGTGGTGGCATGTCTTCAGAAATCATCGTCGAGTACGACAGAGAGGATGAGGATGAAGAACAATAGCGGATGTGATTGCTGCGCATCATGGTCCGGCAATCACGGAGTAAATCGACGTGCCTGACGCAATTTACGACGACGGTCCAGGCTCTTCAGTGATCGTCAGCGGATTCTCTGACGAAATCGCTGCCTCAAAGGACATTGATCAGCAACTCTCCGTTATTAGCGCACTGGGACTGGATTATTGTTCTCTGCGTTTCGTGTCTATCGCTGGAGGCCCTGTCAAGAATACGGTCGATTTGTCGAACGCGGAGTTGGCGCGCGTCCGTGACAAATTGGGTGAATACGGAGTTCGAGTCTCCTCGCTAGGTTCGCCGATTGGCAAGGTAAAACTGCTTGATCAAGAGGACGGCTCCACGAATCAGTTCGTGCCGTGGCCAACTTACTTGGGCGAACATGTGCGCCGTGCATGTGAAGTCGCCAATGAATTGGGCACCAAACTCCTACGCGCCTTTTCCTTCTATCATCCCAAGGGGACCAACGCCAAACAACATATTTCCCTGGCCTGCGAACGACTCGCTGAAATCGCTGAAGTTGTCGCTGATTATGGACTAATATTAGGTCTTGAAGTGGAAGCCAACCTAGTTGGTCATACTGGAACCTTGCTGGCCGAAATCTATGAAACGGTTGCGAACCCTCACTTGGTCCTGGTTTTCGACGGTGCAAACTTGGTTACGCAAGGTTTTACCGAGGGTGAGGTTTATGAAGAGTATCTGGCAATGAAAAATGGGCTCGGCTGGATACACGTCAAAGACTATCGCCTCGCACAAAGCAAGCGTGAGCGCGATGAGTATGTCGATGAAGAGGCATTGAACCAATTCGTTCCGGTCGGTGTCGGTGACGGAGCGTATGGACGTGTATTTGCTGATCTGGCTTCCAATGGGAAAACAATCTTTGATCGCTGCCAGGCGCTAGGACTACCCGGCCTATTTATCGATCTTGAGCCACACTTGAAAAAGGGAGGGCAGTTTGGCGGATTCAGCGGACCCGCAGGATTCGGAATTGCCTGTCGGGCGCTGATCGATCGACTAAACGCGGCGGGACTACGGGTTACGTTAAGAGATTGGCCTCTTCAAAACTGACGATCGTCTATGGGACGTCCAGCGTCAGCGAAGGGTAAGCTGTCTGGATTTGTAGTCGAATCTGTTCGGCGATTGCCGACGCGAGTGTTCTGAGGAGCGAATGTCATCTCCATGTCGACCAATTGACATGCGATTTCCCGATGTGTCCATGAAACCATGGACTTGTTGACCACGCTACGACGTTCATTGTCGCAACGATTGTTTGTTCAAGATTCTCTGGACGATCTCTTCTGGAGTCGGCTGTTCTACGCTGGTCGACGTCGTCTCATTGCCTTCCTGCGGTAAAACGTGCCCTGGTGCGGGAGGTGTCGAAGCCTGCTTGGCGTTCAACTCATAGCCCACGGTTTCCCGCACTTCCGGGGTCGCCGGATTTTCAAACTTGGCCTCCACCTCACAAGCATCGGCAAATTGTCTTTTATCCGGTTTCGGGAATTTTGGTGTTACGAGTCCACGAGCGAGCATAAATCGATAGACACAGAACATCGAACTTGCGACACCTAAGAACCCGCCCAAGAACATCGTGTCGAATAATCTGCTCGTTTGGGCAAAAGCTAGAATGCCGAGTCCAAATAAAACACCTGCAGCAGCCAGATAAACCATAGCCAAGTCGCGTGTCTTCTTCTTGGCACTTAGGTGCACCGCCATGCGTGTTGAATGGTTGGCAACTTGGCGCAAGTTCTCCAACACGCCCGATTTTTCCGGAGCCATCTGCTTCGGCAAAAACTCCTCTGGCTTCAGTGGGATCAAATGCTTGGCGGGCGTGGGCTCGGACGTGACCGCTTTGGGTTTTTCAACGGATTTCGCGACGGGTTTAGGTTCAACCGGTAGTGGCTTTTCAATTTCCGAAGAGCCTGTTCTTATGCGATTCAACAGTTGATTCATGTAGTCTTGAACGCTTTGCTCAGAGCTATTTGAATCCGTTGAACTATCGCTAATTGCCGTCAGTGGTTCCAGGGCTGGTTCGAGGGACTCCTGGGCATAGTGTTCCTCAGACTCCACGGAACTTAGCAACGCTTGCTCACTATCCGAGAATGAGTGAACGAAATCCGGCTGAACCGATGTCTCTTCCCGCCTCGAGTTCATTCTCAACGAATTCAATCGCTCCAGTTGAGAGACTACATCGGGGGACTTCTCCGAGTCTAGCCAAGTCGATTCGCTGGCCGATCGCTCGAGCTGGCTGCTTGATGGCATCGAAGTCAAATCGTCCACGAACGTTCCTTGCGTGACGTCAGGATCTTCGCCATGCGTTTGCGGGAATTGTGGCTGTGGGTCGTATGGCTGTGGGTTGTTCCAAGACGATTGTTCATCAATCGATTGTTCCGCCGCGTGGGTTCCAAACGAATCTTGCGGTTGAATCGTGTCCGATTCGAGACGGGAAATCCATTCTTGAGCGAGAGACCAAAGCTCTTCAGAATTTTCCATTGTTTCTTCCGCCGTACGCATTTCTTCGGCTTGATCAGGTTCTGCTAAGGAATCAAGCTCCGTTTGCTGAAACATTGGATGCGTCGCTTCTTCGTCTTCCTCATTGCATTCGCTGGCTTCAATATCGGTTGAACCAGTTTGTTCTGGCTTGTTGTAGGCCCAATCTAATGCCGAGCAGAGTTTCTCGATCAATTCGTTCTCTGGTTCGTCTCCCTCACGGTCTCCATGTTCAGTAGGCGTAGAATGTTCAGTTGGCGTAGATTCATTGCGAATCGTCGCTGATTCAGAGCATGACGTTCCTTCCTCGCGCCACATTTCTGACGGCGAGGTGGACCAAGTATCTCCTTGGGCACCCCATTCGTATGATAGATCTGCTGGCTGGGATTGTTGAGCCGAATTGGACGAGGTCGGCAACGTTCCGAAGCCGGTCGTCAATTGATCGTCAACGTCGAATTCAGCAACCTCTTGGCCACCTGCGTTCGCGGCAGAAGTCATCGGCGATTGCTGACGACTCTGGGCATCGTCCGCTTCGGGCATCTCATCATCAAACGTGTTGATGGGCTTGAATTTTGGTGTCGAAAATTGCGGGGTATCCTCAACACGCTCCTCGGCGAATGTTGCTTCGTTGTTTTCAATCCCTTGATCGAAATCCGAGTCGGGAACCGTAATGGGAAAATGTTCCGCGGCGGGTTGCACAGCGAATTTCTTATGCGTTTCGATCAATTCGTCTCGTACGGAGAGTTCATTTCTTAAGAAATCGATCTGGCCTTGAAGTTCGTCAATTTTCTTTTCGAACTGTTCGATCGTACTTTGTTGCTTTTCAAACTGTTGAAGTTTCTGCTCAAGTGACTCTTGAGTTCGCCGTTGTTCTCGAATCGTCGCCAACGCATTCTTGATACGGCTGCGAGCAATTTTTCGCGTTTCATGATCAATTGATGGAACCGAGACCTGGGAACCTTCTTTGATTTCGTGAGCTTCGTTTGGAGATTGAGCTGGGGGTTCCTGATTGGCACTGGTCTCAGAATCGTCTAAAGAAACTAGCTGCAACACTCGCCCATTGAGTTCCAAGGTATCGCCGACTCGCAACCAGGCTTGCTCAAACGATCTGCCATTCAGCTTCAAATTGGATTCGCCTCGATACAGGATCGCGCCCGTCGAGGTTCGCTCGATGTATGCTGGCGAACCATTTGGCTCACCGCTGAGAACAATTTTGCGGCCAGACACCTGCACATCCGATTGGATTTGACAGCCAGATTGATCTAACCATCGAAATACCATGGGTGAGTGACAAAGACTTGGCAAGCTGTTACCTAATGACATCATGCTGGACCTGGTAGATACCATTGTATTGTTAGGGAGTTGGGAGAAGGATACGAAGTGGAGGCGCCAGCTATGGAAGCCATGAATCGCCACTCTCGCAAACGATTTGGCATTCACTGGGTAAGCCGCAGCGTCCACTCGCGTTTTCCACCTTAACTGATAGCTTTCCCTTAGGCCGACACGTGAATGGAATTGGCAACGACGTATAAATTTTTGAACACGCAGTTTACGCAAACCGCCGAATCGGAAATTCCTGCAAAATCGGCCTGGGCTGATTTTGGAGCCAGAAACCAAGTGTCAACGATATCGGTCCGCAGGCGCGGCGTATTCTCTGTGCGCGATCCCACATCAATTCGAGCTTTTTTCTGTTTTCACTGACTGGCGAGAGTTTAACAAAAAACACATTTATTCATTTTTGCGTAATGCTATTGCCGGTTTGCGTACTATAGTTCAATGCTCACCCAGAGGATAACCAATGGTCGGGCTCGCCTTCTCATGTTATCTGTCTGAAGGCGGGAGCAAAAAAGTGGAACAGAACAAGACGTGCAAAAAAGAATAGCAACATGGCGCGAAAAGACTCTTTGAAGAAGCTGAAAGCGGTATTGGCAACTCGGCGGAAAGCGTTACGCATGGCATTGGACGGCGATACCAGTCTGTTGCGCGAGATTCAGCATGAATCCTCGGGCGATGTAGCCGATTACGCCCTCGATTCCTCACACGATGAAATTAGTTCTCAATTGGCTGAATTGGCATCGCGTGAGTTGATGCAGATCGAAGTTGCGTTAGAGCGACACGAGTCGGGTACCTACGGCAACTGCCAGGGGTGCGATACCAATATTCCGCTGGCGAGGCTGGAGGCATTGCCGTATGCTCCTTATTGTATTCAGTGTCAGCGGTTGTCTGAACAACAAGGTGGACTTCCCATTACGGAGAGTTCGTTTGAAGACCTCCGAATTAATGATTTGAACATTTCCTGAAACTAAAAAGGGTTCAAACAAGTCGCCTAGCGACTATAATACTTATTACGTTTATCTTCGAGGGCGCTGGATCGTCGACTCGTGACTTGCGATGGAATTGCTACGTTAAACAACTTAATCGTTGGTTCCAACCGATTCCAAAGATATTGCCGCGACGACCTATGTTAAACGACGCTTTCAAATCGTTATTGCCACTAGTGGTTTTGCTGGCCGTTGTCGCTTCGACGACTTCGGTCGCCGCGCAGCCCATGAATCGCGATGTCCTTTATGAGGAATTGCGTTCCGAGGCTGATTTGTTGAACCAGCATTATGGGCTGCTCAAAAAAGTCGTACGCGTCGTGGAGCCCACGGTTGTCCATATCAAGGCATTTCGCGAAGAACGCAATTCCAGCGATCGCCAGTTGGTTTCAATCGAAGAGGCTGGAGCCGGTGCAATCTTCGAATACCGCGGGCGACATTTCGTAATTACCAATCGCCATGTTATCGCGGATTCGGAGCTGAGCCAGAGCACTGTCTCGTTGAGTTCCGGCAAATTCGTGGATCGCCGCCGAGATCGCACAGCGTCATTTGAAGTGCGCATTCAACTCAAGGATGGCCGGTTCTTCTACCCGAACGAAATTCGCATGGATCAAGGCTCCGATTTGGCGATTCTATTTATCGATGAAGAACAGGTCGAGGTCGCCAAGTTTGCCAACAGCGACGAAGTCGAGTTAGGAGATTTTGTCGTGGCCATTGGTAGTCCCTTTGGCCTCAACCATTCCGTCAGCTTTGGAATCGTAAGTGCCCAAGGTCGACGGGACCTTGATTTGGGTTCAGAAGGAGTTGTCTTCCAGGATTTTATTCAGACTGATGCATCCATCAATCCAGGCAATAGTGGAGGGCCATTATTCAATTTGCGTGGCGAAGTGATTGGAATTAACACGGCCATCGCCAGCAACTCTGGTGGAAGTGACGGAATTGGATTCACGATCCCGGCAAATATGGTCCGACGTATCGTTGAAGATTTGGTGGACTACGGCTACGTGCGCCGCGGATTTCTGGGTGTTTCCCTCAATCCAAACTACAACCATGATACCGCCAAATCGTTGGGATTGAACACCATTTATGGTGCCCATGTGCTAAAAGTCAACACGAACACTCCGGCCGAAAAAGCCCAGATTTTGACTGGCGACGTGATCATGCGTTTTAACGGCAAGCGGATCGAAAACGACTCGCATTTGGTAAACACAGTGAGCATGACGGCGATAGGTGCGGAAGTTCCTGTCGAAGTCTTTCGTCGCGGCGAATACAAAACACTGTATGTGCAGATCCAAGAGCGGTCGCGCTAAACCATGCGCGACAAGACCTCTGCGAGCAAAGCAACAGCCGTCTTCAGGCTACGGCTCGTATCGCTGGCACAACGCCCTCCTTGGCCACCGACAAATCCGCATTTTTGTGCAACAACTCCTCAGTTGCCCTTTCTGTCTGTTGGGATAACTGAACGGCTAGGCCGCCGCTAAAGAACAAGAGCATATTCAGCATGGGCGCGATAGATGTGTCGTGCAGCATTCCGTTGATCGTATAGTTCGCGATAACTACCCAGACTAGCAGGCCCGCCTGTCGCGCCCACAGCGACTGGTTCGCCGCCCGCCAAAGCTTCCAGCCATGCAACGAAAATCCTGCTAACACACTCAGGAGCGTTACCAAGCCGATCAAACCGGTTTCGGTAAGGTAGCTCAAATAAACGTTGTGCTGCATATACGGCAGCACTGAACGAAGCGGCATCCCACCCTCATCCTGAAAATGATACGGAGTCTTATATTTTGTGTATTGTCCAAAGCCAGCACCAAACAGGGGTCGATCTTGGAACATGCGGTACGCGACAACTCCTAACATTGGACGTAGTTTAGCCGACTGCGACATCTCATAGGCCGTAACGTGTTTGTCACGTTTGAAACTTTCCATGCTTTCCTTGAGAAAGAAGACACTGAACGTGCCGATCCCTAGCACAACCACCGCCAAGACGGCCTTATATTTTGTTTCCAAGGGAATCCACACCACGACCCCAATACCTACGGCGGCGCTCAGCCAAACACTGCGGGTTAACGTCAATAGCACGCCCACTGCAAGGAGGCAGGCCACGCCCAAAATGATGCACTTGCCGAACCGTTTTGAGTACGGCCAAAGCATTAGTAATCCGGCTAAGGCAACGGATTGAAAAATTCCACAGCTAATGGGATTCAAAAATGGCCCGCGCGCCCGTCCCAAAAATTCTGGTTCGTCAGGTGACATGATGTAGCGCGGAAAAACCAGGCTGGTGTACTCGCGGACTTCGGCAATTGCCGTAAGCGCAAGATACACTCCAAATAGAGCCAAGCCTGCGTAAATCAACTTCAAATCGCCAGTGGATATCTTGCAATGCCTCATCGCCAAGTAAAGCGCCATCGGCATCCAATTGAAGAATAGCAAACGACCCAGCGGCAAATTATCTTTGTACTTGAAATCGTTGATAAAGGTGCTTGTTGTCAAAAGCACAAATAGGATAAAAACCAAGATGTCGACGCGACACAGTCGCGGCCGAATCGTTTGTCCATGCACCCAACCAAACAAAAAGAGCTGCACCAGAACCATCAACAACAATATTCGATCGGAGGTGATCGGAATTGGTCCAAGTGACACGTTGAAAAACGAGTGGCCGAACACCGATCCCGCCACGATCACAACGAAACATTGCAAAACAATGCTCGTATGTCGAAGCAAGAACAGTCCCCAGATCGCCGTAGCTACCGCCAACGATACCAAAACCACTTCCACGTCTTATTTCTCCGCCGTCGCCTCATAATTCTCGGACTTCTACATAGCATCCGCGCGTTCACCATACACTACCCGCATTTAAGCCACCGGTTTATTCTCCACGGATCTACCGCACGGTTCACTCGTTTATTCAAATTACATCGGAGCGCATGAAGACCATTCTCTCGATTCCGCTCCCAGATCGTTGCCTTCGCAGGCGAAAAGCACATTCCATTGCGCGGAGTGAGTTAACGACTTTCGGGACTTCATCAATTAACGAGAACAACTACATTCGGATCTTATCGACGCGTACAGATGTCGACATGCAGTTTGGCTAGATGCACCTGAACCAAAGGTGCTAGCAGCGAAGGCATTCTGTTTGTTCTTTGGCTTGTCTTTCCATTCTTGTGAATTCAAACAAGCAAAAACTCTACCGAGCCAACGATGAGAAGGGCGATCGGTTCGTGTCTGACGCCCTGCTCAACGTATTCATCTTTATTTGAACATTTGCATTTGGCTGCGGCTTTGCCAGCGCCACCGACCTGCATACTTCATGCCTTTGTCCAAAACGGGCAAGCGTCATGCATGTCATGATTTTGTCGCCGGTTACGGTGAGATCGAGGCTTATGCGACATTAGCGCACAATCCAAAATATTCGCTTTGGACAAGCACTAGAAATGGCTTCCGTTTGCAATTATGATCGAAGTTCGAGCCTGGATTATATTTTCTCTTGATCGTTGCGTATTCTCTTTTTTCATGGGTGCCCGGAAGGAGTGCCGCCAACTATGATTCGACTCTTCCAATTAGGTTTGCTGGTGATTGTCACGCTGTTTTTCGTGGGCTGCGATTTGGGAACCTATGAAGAGCGGCTCGAACAGCGGATCGACGATATGCGTAACGATGAGCTGCCCGATATGCAATAGCGTCAAACCTGCCCGACGCGGTTCAGCAACGTAAAATGCTAATCGAGACGGGCGAAGTGGCTGCAATATAACCCGGGGGCGGTCATCGAATTAGCGCGGAGGATCCGCTTTCCCGAATTGGTCAAATTGTCCGCAATGCGAACATAAGGTATAGCAAAGCCGATATTTCTGGTAAGGGATTGGCATGAACGCAACCATTTGGTCGAAGGACTTGTAAGCGGCATTTCGAGCTTGTGGGTTGGTTTGTGCTTGGCGTCGAGCATACAACCACCGATCAACCTTGTTCGTTGCTGGAGCTTTCGTGCTCGGCCAATACTTCGAACTCGGCGATAATTGGTAAATGGTCGGACGCTTCGTGTGCGATCTTCGTGCGACCGCTGAATGCGGTACAGAATTTGAGTTCGCCGCGAAAGAATACATGGTCGAGGGCGCGGACGGGATAGACGGCGGGGAACGATTTGTATTCTCCGATCGTTTTGAACGCTGCTGGTTCAAAAATCTTTTTTCCAAGCGATCCCCAAACATCGTTGAAGTCTCCTGCAACTATTGTCGGCGTCGCCGCGCGCAGTTGAGCCAAGGAAGGGTGGTTCAGCAACCGCTTGGCCTGCATGTTCCGTTCGAAACCTGCCAGACCCAAATGAATGTTGGCGATAACCAACGTGCGCGTATGTCCAGCTGCCCGTAAATGAAGTCTTGCCACCAAAGCGCGACGGCGTTTCTTGGGAGGGATCGTCAGATCAATATCGGTAATTTCGTCCATTGGGAAATGGCTGAGGATTGCGTTGCCGTATCCCCCGCGACGAACTTTTACGTTTTGCTGATAAACACGATACTTATAGCCAAGCTCAGCACCTAAGAAGTCGACTTGGCGATGATAACTGGAACGAGGCACGGCGTCGTCCACCTCCTGCAACAACACGATGTCGGCTGCGTAGTGGTTGACGGTGTCAATAATTCGTTGCGGTCGATATTTCCGATCGATTCCGCCAATCGCTTTATGGATATTGTAAGTGAGTAAACGAATTTTCAACGTTGCGCGTTAAATCAAAATTGTCATGACCGTGAATCGATATTCGATAGCGGGTCGATATTCACACTAACCGCATGTCAGGTTGTTCGGCAGCCATTATTACGGCAATCACAGCCACATCGACAATATCCGATGACTTGCACCCACGGGATAGATCCATGCAGGGCTTCGCGAGCCCCTGAATCAATGGACCGAGGGCAACCGCTCCCGCCAGTCTCTCGGTGATTTTATAGGCGATGTTGCCTGAGTCCAGGTCAGGAAAGATGAATACATTGGCGCGGCCAGCAACTTTTGAGTCGGGGGCCTTTTGTTTGGCGACCTCGGGAACAAACGCGGCGTCAAATTGCAACTCTCCATCGACATCCAGATTCGGCTCCGCTTGGCAAATGAACTCGAAGGCTTTGCGCACCTTGTCGATACGCGGGTGCTCGGCACTTCCCTTAGTAGAGAACGATAATAAGGCCACTTTGGGCACCTCGCCGGTAAGAATTTGATGACTTCGCGCGGATTCAATCGCGATTTCCGCTAACTCCTGCGCGGAAGGATCAGGGACGACGCCGCAGTCGGCGAAGGTAAGTCCTCGATTGGCCAATTGCATCAGAAAAAAACTGGAAACTAGACTTCGCCCTGTTGCTTTTCCAACGCCATATAAGCCCGCGCGAATCACGCTGGCGGTTGTCGCCATGCTTCCGGCCACCATGCCATCCACGACTCCGATCTTCACCAGCAATGCGGAAAATAGAAGAGGGTCCGTGATGGCCTCTCGTGCCCGGTCCTTGTCCATACCCTTATGTTGTCGATTGAGGACGAGTTGCCCGATACAAGCATCCAACAAGTCGGGATCGGTGCGATCCAAAATCAAGACATCTTCGTGCAGGCGAACGCCTTGTGGCTTAGCCAACAACACGGCATCGCCGAAACGAGCTTGTTGGAAAATATTGACCGCCTCGATCACACGTGGATCGCCATGCTCTGGAAAGATAATCCGCTTGTGCGTGCGTGTAGCCCTTTGCCGCAGTGCATTTAAGACGTTACTCATAAAAGTCCTTGAAATCATCCGGCACTTCGACGTTCATGAACAAGATTCCCAGACCATGGGTTTTGCCTTGCGCGTCCGTCTTTAGGCTTTCTGAACCGCCGCCCCCTAAAGAATCATGTAAGATGAAATTCAGCGCGAGCAAATTGGGGGCTTCAAAACGATCGACTTTGCCTTTGCATATCTCGCGGAAGTGGTGTTTGACACGCTCCACCGTTAATTCACGGCGAATTATTTCAAAAGCCGCCGGGTTGTAAGCTACGACGCCAACATTGCTTCCATCTCCTTTGTCACCAGAACGCGCGTATGCCAATTTCGACAGGGGTACTAACATTGCTGCTCGTTAAATGTTTTGAATTAAGGCGTTGTTAACTCGGTCACGACCCAAACGGTCGCACCATCACATATTAATCAGTTTTAAAGATAACGATAAGCGGGGCGCAAGGATAACCCCGTGCTTGTTGAGGTCCGCGCACGATCGTTCGAGGTAATGTCCTTTCGCCAACACCCGGAAAGGGTTGCCAACCATCGGTGAAACAGATATTTTAAACGCGGTAATGACAAGAGGCAGCGCCGCGAATCACCGGAATACAGGACATATTCTAGCAAACCCGAATCTTCGGTTGTTTAACCCGGCAAGGCAACATCCCCGTTTTCAGTGGAATTGGACATCCTTTCCACAATGGTTTTCGCACTTTTCAAAACAGCCATGCATGATTTCGTAAAAGCGTTCACTCGGCAAGAACTGAAACCTGGTGAAATGGTGTCCCTGGCGATCGACGATCGCATGGTCATCCTTTTCCGATCACTGAACGACGAATTCTATTGTATTGACGATGTCTGTACGCACGACGGAGGTACGCTGAGCGACGGCGAGATCGTGGGCAATGAAGTCGTGTGCCCGCGCCATGGAGCGAGATTCGCCTTAGATTCTGGTCGGGCGATGTGCATGCCAGCGACACAGGACACGCTTGCCCACGAGGTAAAACTCGACGGCGATGATATCTTGGTTAGAATACATGAAGAATGAAGTGTCTCCGCAGAAAAGTCAATTTTGAGGGTCGATCCGATGCAACTGACTGAAGACCATGTCCGCGAAGCTTTGAAAAAAGTAATTGATCCGGAGTTGTTTGTGAATATCGTCGATCTGGGGCTTGTATACGAAGTAGACATTGCCGCAGTCACTTCGACCGACTCCGCAGAAGTTGTCAATGACAAATCTCAATTCCAAGTGAAAATCGACATGACCATGACCAGCCCAATGTGTCCCGCTGGTCCGCAATTGGTCAGTGAAGCCAAGAAGTTTGTTGGCGAATTAGATCAGGTGAGCGAAGTCGATGTGCGCGTGGTCATGGATCCCCCCTGGACGCCAGATCGGATGACCGATGATGCACGAGATCAGCTCGGCATTTTTTGAGATACTCGATTGCGTGCCCGAGGAAAGCTAAATTGCGGTTTCCGCCATGTCGCGCGCGTGATAGCTGCTGCGCACGAACGGTCCACTGGCGACTTTGACAAACCCAAGCTGCTTGCCAACTTGTCCTAACAGCGAAAATTCGGCTGGCGGAAGGTAGCGCACGACGGGAAGATAGCGATCCTCAGCCGGTTGCAGATATTGGCCGAGTGTAAGGAAGTCGCAATCAACGCTGCGCAGGTCGGCGAGAACATCGAGAACCTCCTCATGCGTTTCACCCAACCCCAGCATCAATCCGCTTTTGGTTTTGATCGAAGGATTGAGTTCCTTGATGCGGCGCAATAATCCAAGCGTCCACTGGTAATCGGATTTGGGGCCACGCACGCGGCGGTACAGACGAGGAACCGTTTCTGTGTTGTGGTTAAACACGTCTGGCCGCGCTTCAATCACCAAATCCAGCGCTGGTTTGTTGTGCACAAAATCAGGCGTGAGTACTTCAATCGTCGCGTCACATTTTTCGCGTACTGCATGAATGCAGTCGACGTAATGTTGCGCACCACCGTCCGGCATGTCGTCACGTGTCACCGATGTGATCACAACATGTTTTAGTCCCATGCGCAAGGCGGCTTCGGCCAAGCGCGCTGGTTCGTCCGCTGCCACTGCGGAGGGTCGGCCCCGTTTCACAGCACAAAATCCGCAGGGCCGCGTGCAAATGTTGCCCAGAATCATGAAGGTTGCGGTTTTCTGGGAATAGCACTCCATGCGGTTTGGACATTTTGCGTTTTCGCAAACGGTTTCCAAGCCCAGCTCGTCCATTAACATGGACGTGAAATGGTTGGCATTACCTTTTGGAACCTCCCGCTTCAACCAGCGAGGCAGACGTTTGACTACACGGGCGTCGGAATCCGCCACCGTTAAATCGGACGCAGGATTTTGACCAAGGATAGGCAATAATGGATTTTGCATTAACTTTTGCGAATGAAATGTTGTTGGACGAAATCAAACCGGTCGCCGTACTGATGCGAATCTGCCAATCGCCGCAATAAACTCATTGCAGGGTTGGCCCAAGATCTTGCGGAGTCGGAATTTCGCCTGGTAGATTTCAACTC
This sequence comes from uncultured Planctomycetaceae bacterium, assembly GCA_937862885.1. Taxonomy (GTDB): domain Bacteria; phylum Planctomycetota; class Planctomycetia; order Pirellulales; family Pirellulaceae; genus CALMEE01. The sequence goes on along the minus strand of CALMEE010000064.1, from coordinate 105,048 downwards.
CTTGCGGCACTATGATTGTACCAAATTCTGTCAGATTTTGTGAAAGAATCGAACGAGCTTGGATCTATCGTCGGAATTTGACTGGTTGACGACCTGTGTGGCAGCAATGCGAATTACGCATCCCGAATACGCAGAGCACCGCAGCTAACAGAACGTTTTACCATGAACCTATAAAGTAATCGGAAATGGCCAAAAAGAAAGACCAATCAAAATCGACCGCCAAGCCGAAAAATGATGACGCCAAGCGTATGGTCGGCCAAAATCGCAAGGCCACGCACCGCTACGAGATCATCGAAAAAATCGAATGCGGATTGGTTTTGCACGGTAGCGAGGTAAAAAGTCTACGCGATGGCCATCTGTCCCTCGATGAAGCTTACGTGCGGTATCGCGACAATGAACTCTGGTTAGTGGGGGCCGAGATTTCCGAATATCGCCAAGCCAGTATTTGGAATCACGACGCCAAACGCGCACGTAAACTATTAGTACACAAACGACAGCTAGGAAAGCTGGCCGGGCGCGCCATGGAAAAGGGATTGACGCTGGTGCCGTTACAACTTTACTTCAGTGAACGCGGAATTGCCAAGGTGCTGGTGGGGGTCGGGCGCGGCAAGAAATTGCACGACAAACGACAATCACTCAAGGATGCAGACACAAAACGTCATCTTGATCGCGCAAAGAAACATTACGACCGCAAGTGAAACGAGCAACCAGCTGCACAGAAACTGATATTCCGCAATGGCATTGTAAGCGTTCAATTTTCGGGTCGCTTGTGAAGTAGCCGATACTTTCGGCCCGTGTTTATCGGATGGGAATTGCGGGCTGGCAAGCTACTTGCACGAGTTGTAAAGCGCTGGCGTAGCCCATGGTGCTTTTGAATTGCGGTTCACATTTGGAGCGCCTGGTCAGACTTCGGTTTTCGTTCGGTTTTCATTCGGTTTTAGTTTTTTCCTGGTTGGGATATACTAGAATGACGCTGGTGCCGCTGCGTCGGTTGAACTGACAAGCGATGGAGCGGTTTTCGGCGCCTTCGTAGTCATTTACTTGCACCAAGCCAATTACTCGCACCAGGCGCGGAGTCTCACTGGCCACTCCAGCCGAATTCAAAGAGGACGTACATGGGTAACGATTCAACTCGAATTGCTGCGATCGCCGACAAGCATCGCTCGCGACCTGGCGCCACGCTGCCGATCTTGCATGATATTCAAGCTGAATATGGATACATTCCGGACGAGGCCGTTCCCATCGTGGCTGAAACGCTTAACTTATCGCGCGCCGAGATTCACGGGGTCATAACGTTCTATGCAGATTTTCGCACAACACCCCCCGGACGGCACATTGTGCAGGTTTGTCGCGGTGAAGCCTGTCAAGCGAAGGGGGGAGAGGCATTGGAAGAGCACGCCAAAAAGAAATTGGGTGTCGATTTTCATGAAACCACTGCCGACCAGAACGTGACCTTAGAGCCTGTCTTCTGTTTGGGGAACTGTGGTTGCTCACCTTCGGTGAGGGTCGGCGACGAGATATTGGGGCGTGTTGATGCAGAACGATTCAACGAGCTGCTTGATGAACTACGGGGGAAGGAACAGAGATGATTGCCAACGAGTCGTACAAAGTCTATGTCCCTTGCGACACAACCGCCGCATCTGTGGGCGCCGACCGCGTTGCTGGCCGTTTGATTGATGAAGCGCAGCAACGGGGTATCTCTTTGCAGATCGTGCGCAATGGCTCACGCGGCATGTTTTGGCTTGAGCCACTCGTTGAGGTGGTAACTGAACAGGGGAGGGTGGCTTATGGTCCAGTTCGACCTGCGGATGTGGCGAGTTTATTCGAAGCCGATTTTCTGCGTGGTGGATCGCATGCCTTGCAGCTTGGACTGACGAGCGAAATCCCTTATTTGAAAAACCAAGAGCGGCTGACGTTCGCGCGGGTCGGCTTAATTGACCCGCTTTCAATCAGCGACTATGAGGCTTATGGCGGATTTGTCGGATTGCGCAAGGCAATTGACATGCCCCCAAACGGAATCGTCGCCGCCGTTAAAGGCTCTGGATTGCGGGGACGTGGAGGCGCTGCATTTCCCACAGGTATCAAGTGGCAAACGGTCCTCGATACGGCAGCTGACCAAAAATACATCGTTTGCAATGCGGACGAAGGTGACTCGGGAACGTTCGCGGACCGCATGTTGATGGAAGGTGACCCGTATTGTCTCATTGAAGGGATGATCATCGCCGGATTGGGGGTAGGAGCGACTATTGGCTACATCTATCTGCGCTCCGAATATCCGCGCTGTTGGACAATTCTCAACGAAGCCATCGCCTATGCCCGCGCTGCGAACTTCTTGGGTGAAAATATTTTGGGGAGTGGCCGTCATTTTGAGTTGGAAGTCCGTCTTGGCGCCGGAGCCTATATCTGTGGCGAGGAAACGGCATTATTAGAAAGTCTAGAGGGCAAACGCGGTGAAGTACGAGCCAAACCTCCGTTGCCTGCCGTGAGTGGATTGTTCGGCAAACCGACCGTGGTTAACAACGTCATCACCTTGGCGAGCGTACCGATCATCCTCAGTTGTGGGCCGGAATTCTATCACGACTACGGATTGGGCAGGTCACGTGGGACACTGACGCTACAATTGGCGGGAAATATCAAGTACCCAGGCTTGATTGAGAAAGCATTCGGAATGACGCTGAAAGAACTGCTGTACGATTACGGTGGTGGAAGTGCTAGCGGGCGACCAATTCGCGCGGTGCAGGCTGGCGGGCCGTTAGGTGCGTATGTTCCGGCCAAAGATTTTGACATGCCGATCGACTATGAAGCCTTTATGGAACGGGGAGCGATGGTTGGCCATGGCGGAATTGTCGCTTTTGACGATTCGGTCGATATGTTAAAAATGGCACGATTTGCTATGGAGTTTTGTGTCGAGGAGTCATGCGGAAAATGCACACCCTGCCGGATAGGTTCGGTTCGTGGCGTCGAAGTTATCGACAAAATCGCGGCGGGTAAAGAACGGTCGGAAAAAGTGGAGGGTTTTGGGGGCCTGTGGGGTACAATGAAGGATGGATTTTTGTGCGCAATGGGTGGCATGACCCCCTTTCCGGTGGTCAGCGCACTCAAACATTTCCCCGAAGATTTCGGGTTGGGTCCAAATGAATAAATGAATTCAGCAAATTCGAATTGATATTTCGTAACGGTTTATTGCAGAACACATTGGGTTGACCACTGTTGTTCAAATGTTGTCGTTAAGGGAAATTCGCTGGTGCGAAAGGAGATTGGTCCATGTCTACTTGTTCATCGTGTGCCTGTGGTGCGGGTGGCTGCGGAACAAATAAGTTGGTCGATTTAGGTACTCCGCGGGGCCGGGGTACAGAGATGATCTCCGTTAGCGTTGATGGTGTCCCCGTGTCGGTGCCGGCAGGGACCTCGGTGATGCGGGCGGCGGCGGAAGCAGGGATCAAGATTCCTAAACTGTGCGCGACCGACCAGTTGCAAGCGTTTGGATCATGCAGACTATGCGTTGTGCAGATCGAGGGACGACGAGGCTATCCAGCATCGTGCACAACTCCAGTCGAGTCGGGGATGAAAATTGTAACGCAAACACCGCGGTTGGCTGACCTGCGCCGCAACGTGATGGAATTGTATATTTCGGACCATCCACTCGATTGCTTGACGTGCACAGCCAATGGAAACTGTGAATTGCAGGACATGGCTGGAGTCGTGGGGTTACGTGAAGTTCGCTATGGGATGGCTGGCGAGAATCATTTTGACGCGGAGCATGCGGAACCGATTGACGAATCCAATCCTTATTTTTCTTTTGAGCCATCCAAGTGCATCGTCTGCAGCCGCTGCGTGCGGGCTTGTGAGGAAGTGCAGGGTACGTTTGCGTTGACAATTTCTGGTCGCGGATTCAATTCGAAAGTGTCGGCCAGTGCCAACGAATCATTTCTGGATTCCGAGTGCGTATCATGCGGAGCGTGCGTCAATGTGTGTCCGACCGCAACGCTCTCCGAAAAATCGCTGATTGAATTTGGCCAGGCGGAGCGTTCGGTAGTCACAACGTGTGCGTATTGCGGTGTGGGTTGCTCTTTCCACGCTGAAATCAAGGGCCAACAAGTTGTCCGCATGGTTCCCAACAAGGATGGCGGAGCCAATGAGGGCCATGCTTGCGTAAAGGGCCGATTTGCTTGGGGGTATGCGACGCATCCCGATCGGTTGCGCCGCCCCATGATTCGAAAACACATCGAAGATCCCTGGCAGGAGGTAACCTGGGACGAAGCATTCCAGTACGCGGCCAGCGAAATCCGCCGAATCCAAGAAAAATACGGTCGCAAATCGGTCGGCGGGATCACTTCATCCAGGTGCACGAACGAAGAAACGTGGTTGGTGCAAAAATTAATTCGTACGGCGTTCAACAATAACAACGTCGATACGTGTGCGCGGGTTTGCCATTCTCCAACGGGTTACGGCTTGAAACAGACGCTAGGCGAGTCGGCCGGAACGCAAGATTTTTTGTCTGTGGAGGATGCTGATGTCGTAGTCGTTATGGGCGCTAATCCGACCGAAGGCCACCCGGTTTTCGCGTCTCGGCTCAAGCGGCGACTCCGCGAAGAAGCTGAACTGATTGTCATTGATCCCCGCGCGATTGACTTGGTCCGTTCGCCACATATCGAAGCGCGTTACCATCTGCAACTGCGCCCCGGGACCAACGTCGCCATGATTAATGCGTTAGCACACACAGTGGTCGAAGAGGGTTTGGTCGACGAGGAATTTGTGCGAAACCGCTGTGAACAACCGGCGTTCCAAGAATGGCGTGAGTTTATTTTGCGACCAGAAAATAGCCCGGAACAAGTCGCGGAAATCACTGGCGTGTCTGCTGCCGACATTCGTGCTGCGGCTAGGTTGTATGCCACAGCGCGCAACGCGGCCGTCTACTATGGGTTAGGTGTCACCGAACACAGCCAGGGCTCTACCACCGTGATGGGCATTGCAAACTTGGCGATGGCCACCGGCAATATTGGACGGCGCGGTGTTGGCGTCAATCCCTTACGTGGTCAGAACAATGTTCAAGGGTCATGCGATATGGGGTCCTACCCCCATGAGCTACCTGGATATCGTTCGGTCAAGGATGAGGCGACGCGTAGACAGTTTAACGAGTTTTGGAATACAGAGATTGACCCGGAACCTGGGTTCCGCATCCCCCACATGTTGAATGCGGCCGTCGATGGCATTTTCAAGGGCATGTATATTCAAGGTGAAGATGTCGCGCAATCCGATCCAAACACGCAACACGTTCAGGAGGCATTTCGTAATTTGGAGTGCTTGATCGTCCAGGATATATTCTTCAACGAGACCTGCAAATTCGCCCATGTGATTTTCCCTGGAGCATCGTTCTTGGAAAAGGATGGCACATTCACGAATGCGGAACGCCGCATTTCACGCATACGCAAAGTGATGGAACCCATCCCCGGGTTGGCCGATTGGGAGGTGACGATGGGTTTTGCGAATGCCTTGGGCGAGCCCATGCATTACAACCACCCCTCCGAAATCATGCAAGAGATTGCGGCGCTTACGCCGACGTTCGCTGGCGTAACTTACGAAAAATTGGACCGTTTGGGGAGCGTGCAGTGGCCGTGTAATGATGAAAATCCCGCAGGCAGCCCGGTCATGCACGTGCATGAATTCACACGTGGTCTGGGAAAATTCATCTTGACCGAATTCGTTCCGACCAAGGAAAAAGTTTCGCGAAAATTCCCATTGATTTTGACGACCGGACGAATCCTGACGCAGTACAATGTCGGTGCGCAAACGCGGCGTACGGAAAATGTAGCTTGGCACCATGAGGACCGTCTGGAAATTCATGCGGAAGATGCTGCGGAGCGAGGTATTAGTGATGGCGATTGGGTGCATATCATCAGTCGCACAGGTGAGACCCGTTTACGCGCGTTGATCAGCGACCGTGTGAAACCTGGAATCGTATACACCACCTTTCATTTCCCTGAATCGGGCGCGAATGTCGTCACCACTGAGTTGAGCGATTGGGCCACGAATTGCCCTGAGTACAAAGTGACGGCAGTCCAAGTCCGCCGTTCGTCAGAGATGACTGCTTGGCAATCTGAGTTCCAACACTTCAGCAAAGAACAGTCGGAATTGCTGCCCGGAAGTACACCCACGGTGCCAGCGAAATAGTCCTTCAACGATTCTTGTGCAGACTTCCAATTCCAATTGGAATGGGTTCAGCACGGCATTTGTATTTGCTGCGAGCCTTTGCACAGAATCCATCTCTAGTTTAATGATGACGAGCACAAAATAGCTCGCATGGATCGATGGCACGTGTTGTTTTGGCAATGTCCGGGGGTGTTGACTCCAGTGTTGCCGCCCATTTATTGATTGAACAAGGACACGACGTGATCGGCGTTTTCATGCGCCATGGCGAAAAGGCCATCAGTGCTTGCTCAATCGATGGCACACGCGAAAAATCGACGTTGCTACCCGTGCTTAATCCACGTGCCGACCACAAACAAGGTTGCTGTAGTGCCCTCGATGCGGAAGACGGTCGCCGCGTGGCAGAACGGTTGGGCATTCCCTTTTACGCTTTAAACCTTGAGGAAGAATTCCGTCAAATCATCGACTATTTTGTCGACGAATATACGGCGGGGCGCACGCCTAATCCGTGCGTGCAATGCAACAATTGGATCAAGTTCGGAAAATTGTTTGAGTACGCCGATGGCGTGGCTGCCGAGTACGTGGCGACAGGGCATTATGCCCGGTTACAACCGGTCGGCGATGATCAAACAAATTCGCCATCGATACCGCGACTGGTTCGTGGCATCGATCTGAGCAAAGATCAATCGTATGTTCTGTTCGGGATCCGCCGCGAATATTTGCGCCGTATGTTACTACCCGTTGGTCATTTCGACAAAACTACCATCCGGCGCATCGCGACGGATTTAGGGTTAAATGTCGCCGAGAAAAGAGACAGTCAAGAGATCTGTTTTGTGACGTCCGGTCACCACGGTGAGTTCGTTCGAGAACGGAATCGATCACGGCAAACGTCTGGAGAAATCGTCACCACGACTGGCCACGTCGTTGGCCATCATGCTGGGATCGAAGCGTTTACGATCGGGCAACGCAAAGGGCTAGGCGTTGCCATGGGAGAACCCTATTTTGTCACGCGTATCGATGCGACGCGCAATCAAGTTGTCATTGGAAAAAAAGAAGATTTGGGCAAGTCACGCTTGGTTGCAAAAGATTTGAACTGGCTCGTGGAAGAATTACCTGGAGGACAAATAGTGGCTGACGGGACGGATTTTCCGTGCCTAGCCCAAATCCGGTATAACAGCCGTGCCGCCCCTGCGTTCGCAACAATCCGTAACGGGGAATTACACATTACATTCGAGACACCACAATTCGGAGTTGCCCCTGGACAGGCTGTCGTTTGCTATCTTGGCGAGCAAGTGATTGGAGGTGGCTGGATTGAGTCATCAAACGATTGATATGGCGGCAATCCACAACATCAAGGCTCGCGGCACGGCTGAGTCGCTGAACGTTATTATCTTGCCAACTCGCGACACGAAGACTTTATAACCGATTCGATCACACTGATCGGCCAGAAGGCAACGTTACGATTGCGACCCAAGCTGCGTAAACGGCTATTGCCGCAGAAATACGAAGCGATAGGAACCATTCGAATACAAATGGATGCGAATTCCCTGCGACATGTCAGCATCGCGCACGTGTTGGTTAAACGCTTCGGGACTGTCCACCACTTCCCCGTTTACGGATAGGATCACGTCACCGGCTTTAATCCCCAAACGAGCAGCCAAGCCAGACGCTTCGACTTCAGTAACCAAAACGCCTTTGTCATCGCGCAACTTCAATTGTGCCGCAAGGTCTGGGTCCAGGGGTTGAACAATCACTCCCAACTCCGATTGTTGTTGAGCACCCGGCGGTAGCGAACGACCACGACCAGCGATCATGTCGACATTACGCAGGCCAACTTCAACTTCGCTTTGTTGCAGCTTCCCATCCCGAAAGTACTCGAGGGCATAGCGGCTGCCAGGTTCCAAATCAGCTACGTAATTTCGTAATTGGTTGGCATTGGAAAAGTTTCGTCCATTGATGGATGTGATGATATCGCCTTCTTTGAGCCCAGCTCGATCGGCTGGCCCGCCGCCCACGATTTCCCCGACGAGCACCCCGGGCTTGCCCGTAAATTGAAAACTTTCGGCGAGTTCTTCCGTCAAATCCTGAATGCCGATGCCGAGGAAGCCACGTTGCACTTCTCCGTGGCGAATCAGCTTGTCAACGACTCGACGAGCCATGCTCGATGGTATCGCGAACCCAACGCCTTGGAAGCTACCACTTCGACTGGCAATCGCCGTGTTGATCCCCAATAGCTCCCCTTGCAAGTTCACCAACGGGCCGCCGGAGTTGCCGGGGTTGATCGCAGCGTCAGTTTGCAAAAAATTCTCATAGCTGCTTATACCCACTGCATCGCGGCCAACGGCACTGATGATTCCCGCGGTCACGGTTTGGCTCAAACCAAATGGGCTCCCTATCGCAACAACCCACTCCCCGACCTTCGCAGCATCACTGTCTCCCCATTTCACGGGCTTCAATCCCGTCGTGGCGATTTTTAATACCGCCAAATCGGTCTCTTGATCGGTTCCCACGACCTCCGCGTCAAAGATGCGGTTATCAGACAAGGTGACCTGGATTTTTTCGGCGTTTCGTATGACATGATGATTGGTCAGGATATAACCGTTCTCTTGGATAATGACACCTGAACCAATTCCTCGACTACGCTGTTCGCGTTCTGGTATGTCAAATCGGAAAAAGTCCTCCAATTCCCGATCATCGAAAAACGGTCGCAAATCAAAGGGCAACCGAGGCCGTTGCATTTGCGGTGCGGTTACAACGACCCTCGTTTCCGAGCTGATACTAACAACGCTCGGTCGCAACGCTACAGCGACATGCTGGAAAGCAACCGACAAATCGGCCGCAGCCTGCAAAGCCTGAAAAGCGCGGTCCGCTTTCTCGATTTCCTGTTGATAACCGGACTTAGGCAACACCCAATTTGCGACGGCAAAACAACTACCACCGATTAGGGCAACGGAAAAAACGACGGAAAAAACGAGTTGGCATTTTGACTTCTGGAATAGGAACATGGCATTCTCGCGAAAGAAAGATTAATGCAAGATACTGTAAACCCGTGCGCAATCAAAACCTATGTGCGCGCCAATCCGAAGAAGCATCGGATCACTTACGAACAACACATGGCTCGTGTGTTAAAACCTGGCCCGACCCAGAACTTGAGCGGGCACAGGGTTAGGAGAGAATTGGGTCCAGCTCGCTTCGAATTGGGATTGCAACAGAGGCGTTGCTTATTTAAATCGAACTTGGATCTTTTTAACCTGGGCTTCAGGTGCTTTGGGAACTTGAATGGACAAAACACCATCACTTAAGCTGGCTTCGATCTTTTCTTCGTCAATTCGATCAGGCAGACTAATTAGCCGTTCGATCTTGCCAAAGCAGCGCTCTTGCCGAATGAACTCGACATCGGCTCGGACTGGGCGATTGGCGACAATGTGCAATACTCCCTTTTCCAATTTCATGTCGACTGAAGACAACTCAACACCCGGCAAATCCATTTCGAAGTGATAGTGAGTGTCGGTCTCCCAAATGCTCAGCGGAGCCGTCATGTCACAAGTTTGGTTGGGCGATCTTCCCAACACGGGTTGTAAAACGTGATCCATCAAGGTCCCGAGTTCAGGATTCCAGGTACCCATAGGAAGCAACGTAAACCGCGAACCATTTCGAACAGTACTCATGGTAAATTTCCTCCTTTCGTTATACGTGGAAATTCGTGAATGACGTTTTTGTTACTGACTTAACGTAGGCATGAACATGGTTAGCGTTTAACTAACTGAGCAGGTCTTTGGACCTGTCAACTCGTCAGTAGTTCATTCCAACGCTAGGTCAAAGCAGCAATTTCCGTGCCAATTTCAGGATGTTCGGCGGCGAACCGTGGGTCTGGCCGTGGGTCAGATCGACCAAATCGAGTAGCAAGAAAAGGGACCCTTAGTTTGTCAGCGATCTTGCTGCGATCAAGCCAGAAGGTGAGAAATCAGTTGTTGCACTTGAGTTTCGCCGGAACGAAATTCCGCTTCAACCACGACGGCACCCAACGGAATCGATGTTGCACGATCAGGCCAAATTCGGCTGACCTTCACATAATCCTTCAAGGTACATAAGACGATGTCAGCTCCAAATTGATGAGCCGCTTGGAGGATCGAATCAACGTCACTGCGATTGAACGCGTGGTGATCGGGAAACACCAGGAGTTGGTTTGCCGCGCCAAACGATCTTTCGCCGCATAATTGAGTCAGTAGATTTTGGAAGCCCACCGGGTTCCCAATGCCGCAAAAGGCAATCGGCTTGCGATTCCGGATATCCGCCAATTCCAGATGAGTCTCCTGCGATGTAACGTGGGTGGGAACAAAGCTCACTTCAGCAAAAATGGGCAAATGAAGGTTGACGAGTCGATTGTCTGCACTTTCTGCTTGACCATGGCCATGTTGCTTAAAAATCGAAGTGACCCTCCGCTTGATTTCATTCCGTTGGTTTTCGCTGACTTGGTCCACTCGCGTCAACGCGATTACATGTGCGCGGCGCAGAGCCTGTAGTGGCTCACGCAACAAACCCCTCGGTAGCAAGCGGTCGTACCCAAACGGGCAGGTGCAGTCGATCAGAACGATATCTAAATCACGATGAAGTCGACGATGTTGGAATCCGTCATCCAATAAAAGAACATCCGCATCGTTTTGTTCCGCTAGCCGTCGTGCTAACGCAACGCGATTTGGATCCTGCAAGTGTTCCGTGTGTGGCAAGCGGATTTGCAATTCTAGGTATTCATCGTTGTGCAGGGACTGGCCGCGCCCGTAGCCGCGGCTGATTATTGCTGGCCGCTTGTGCAAGGCAATGATGGTCCGTGCCAGCCAAGCTACGAAAGGTGTCTTGCCAGTCCCACCCACGGTTAGGTTACCAACCGAGATGACAGGTAAGCCACCGGTTTCGATTTTTCGCCAGCCTCGGTCGAACATGAAATTTCGCACCGAGATCGCTGCTCGATAAATGGGCGTGAGCGTACTGAGAGTCATCCTTAGGGCCGCGGGAGCAATTCCACGCGATTTTCCGGAGATGATTTGCTCTAGCTGATGACGTTTCATAGCCTCTGAATGAGGATACGCCTTGAGAAAGGCGATCGATTTCGGCAATAATGGGATGACCCAGGAGAATAGCCCATGAATGAAGATCATAACGATAACCCACTTGCCAAAGAAGTCCAAGCGGACACGGCAACCGTCGATAACGCCATCGTTCCAGAACGCAAATGGCGGCCCCTCAATCGCATCGAGCGGCGAGTCGTGGGTGTGTTGATCGAAAAAGCCAAAACCACGCCCGACGCATACCCGATGACGCTGAACTCGATTACGACCGGCTGCAATCAGAAATCGAATCGAAGTCCGCAAATGGATCTCGATGCTGACGATGTCTTGTTGAGCCTGGATCACCTGAAAGAAATTGGGGCGGTTACGGAAATCGTGGGTTCTGGCCGTGTTTCTAAGTATCGCCACAACATGTATCAATGGCTGGGTGTCGATAAGCAAGAGTTGGCGGTTGTCGCGGAATTATTGTTGCGTGGTGGACAGACGCTTGGCGAACTGCGGGCGCGGGCGGCGCGGATGGAACCGATTGCCGATATTAACGCGTTAAGGCCCATTTGCCAGTCATTGATGGAAAAGTCGCTATTGATAGCATTAACTCCCGCAGGGCGAGGACAAACTGTGGATCATGGGCTCTACCCGGCGAACGAGCGCCCCGCCAGTATCGAGTCCAGCGGATTTCGTTTTTCCACAACTGAAGGCGGAGATGACGATGACCATGCACCGACGAGCGGGCCACCCGCAGCTTCACACTCAAGCACACTCGTGGCGGAGTTGCGGGATCAAATCGAGGCATTGAATTCGCGGCTCGAGCGGATGGAACAACGATTGGAAAACGTTGAGTCATTGATTCGTTAGCTAGCTGGCAAACGTATCACTCAAATCACAATTCTGCTTTCGCGGCTACTTCTGTGGATTGCTCGTCGCCAATGCCATTGGTGACCTGGGAAACCTCTGGGCGGGAATTTTTCGCATGCTCACCTTCCCCAGTTATCACGTTTATCTACTTTTCATCCCCGACCCTCGCGAAAGCGCCAGCTAGCGTCGAACAGGGTTAATTCGCCAAGAATCTGCCATCAATTCGATTGAAAGCAGTGGTGTCAAACTTTGCGAATTACGCCAATCATAACGAAATTGCTAATGAGAATGATTTGGTGGTGTCGATTCATTTTATCACCTGTAGTGATTTTGCAGGCATTATGCGCTTGGTTCTTATGATATTGGCTGAGTGCTCTAACGTGATCGACGCGGGGAATTATCGATGAAGATGAGTCTACGTTTAATTGGCCTCGGATTAACGCTCGCTGCCGCCTTATTGGTCAATCGAGTTCAAGTCAACGCCCAATACGACGGTTTGTTTGATAATGCATACCAACCAACCATGATGGGCGAGATACCCACGTTGTTACCGGGCAGATTGTGGATCGGAGCCAACGTGGCTGATCGCGGTCTCGGCTATGACGGCAGTTACGTTACGCTGGGAACCAAAACGCATCTCTTTCATGATTTCCTCGATGGCCGATGGCTGTTTGAAGGACGCGGTCACGTATCGGTGGACCGCGGTGGCTTTTTTGCGAACCTGGGTATCGAACGCGTGTTCTCGCTGCCAGCAGCTGGTGCCGACATCAGCTCAAGCTTCTGGTTCGACTACGATGACGATCAGGTCGGCGACTTTGCTCATACCATGACGTCGGTTGGCGTCAGCGCTGCCGTCAAGACGCGACGATGGGACTTGTATGGAAACGGCTATCTCCCAATTGGATCGAGCGACTTTGCCCAAGGTGATCCGACCGGTCAACGATGTTTTTTAGGAAACAGCATTGTTTTGCAGGCCGGAATCGATAGCGCTTTGACTGGCTTTGACGCGATGTTCCGCTACCGGCCTTCTGGCTTAGCCCATATCAATGGCTCGGTTGAGTTCGGTGGTTATCACTACGACAGTCAGCTTGTTGAAGAGTTTTCCGGTGTGCGAGTACGAACGGGTGCCCAGTTCATGCGAGGGCTGATCGTAAGTGCAGAATTGAACCACGACAATCGGTTCGATTTCACAGGGGTATTAGGATTGTCCTTAATGTTCGGTGGAAATGCCCGCGGTACGGAATACGGGTTGCTCGGGCGAGACTTGGAACCGACAGTGCGTAACGACCATATCGTTCGCTTCCAACAAGATCTGATTCTAGCCATCGATCCAGACACCGGTTTGCCTTACAACGTGTTCCACGTAGACAATACTGCAGATGCAGCTTTCGCGGATGGAACATTCGAAACAAGATTTGTAAGCTTGGATCAAGCTGAGGCTGCTTCAGGTGCGGACGACATCATCTTCGTGCATATTGGCGATGGAACGACACGGAACATGGATGCAGGCATTGTCCTGAAGGACGGCCAGTTGCTGCTGGGCGAAGGTGTTCAGCATCTGATTCCGATCCAAGGAAACCAGTTCTTCATCCTGTGCAACAATATTTTTGACGACCCCAACCTTCGACCGAGGATCACAAACAACTTCGGTGGACCAGGCGTCACCTTGGCTAATCGCAACACGGTACGCGGTTTGATCATTGATGGTGAAGCACCTGGAGCCTTGATGTCCCACGGTATCTTGGCAGGCAATGGAGCCACCAACACAACCGGTATCATTGAGGATGTAACGATCCTGGGTGCTGTGCTGAACGGTATTAACCTACAAAACATCGCTGGCGACTGGAGCTTTGCGAGAAACCGCATCGAGCGTTCAGGTTTCCACGGTATCTTTATCAACAATGCCATCGATCCAACGTCTCGCTTTGACTTTGTAGAAAACCAAACTCAATTCAATATCCGCAACGGTATCTTCTTTGATGACTATAACGGTAGCGTGTTCAACTTTGAACGGAATGTTACCAGCAACAACTTGGGTTCGGGTATCGTTATGCGACAGTATAACGGAACTCGGGGAGTATTCGATTTCATCGAGCCAATCGCTTCCGGCAATACGGGATCAGGCATCTCGATCATCGGTGCTGATGGTAACCTGAGAATCTTGAATGCGACGATCTTGAACAATGGTGGTGCTGGTGTCTCGTTGGTTGACTTTACGAATACGCACCCTGCGGATAGCACGCTCATCGGCACGTTTAACGGCGGCACCAGTAACATCAGTGGCAACTTGGCGGCCAACATCAATATTTGGTTACGCACAGGACAACAACAAGTCTTGATTACTGACTCGACATTAGACGGTGGTGGCACTGGTATCCTAGCCAGAGCAACCAACGCTGGCTCTGACTTGAACATTCAAGTCTTGGACAACCTCTCGGTGAGCAACAACATCTCGGACGGGATGAGGTTTATTGCTGAGACTGCAGCCTCAATTAATGTTTTGGTCGAGAACACTGGGGCAGCCCTCAATGTCAATGGCAACGGACAACACGGTATCACCTACCTCGTCGGGGATGACGCTGGTGGTGCGATCTCCTCATTCCAAGGTGTCACGCGGAATATCAACATCAATGGTTCAGGTGTCAACGGTATCTTTGGCGCTACGATCGACGATGGACAACTTGACTTGACGTTCGAAAATATCAACATCAATGCATCCGGCTTGGATGGTATGCAGTTGTTGGCCCAAACCAATCCCAACGGCATTGTTAATCTGGTCCGCACGAACAACATGACAATAACAAACAGCGGCCGCAACGGCGTCACCATGCAGACTAACGCTGATTCGAACTTGGACTTCGTCATGACGAACAGCTTGATAAGCAATGGTCCTGCTCTGCCGGATGCTGCTGGCAATCAAAGCGGAGGCATCGGCTTCGCCGTCACGACCTTTGGTGGAGTTGGTGCACCTGTTGATGATAGCCGCACGCGACTGTTCTTGGCTAATAACACGATTCAAGGATTCCGATTCGGCGGTATGTCCATTGACGCCAACGGCGACTCTCGCGTCCTGGCAACACTTAACTCCAACGTCATTCAAAATAATGGTGAAGGGCTTGATCCGACTGAACTTCCGTACTTCCACGGTCTGTCGGTCACATCCAGCGGAACAAGCGTCGTGAACCTGGAAATGAATACGAATCTGCTCACCAACAACTGGGAGCGTGGACTTTTCATGCAAACCTTTGGTTCAGGTACAATTAACGCTGTCTTGGTTGGCAACGCTATCGCCAACAATGACTTCGGTGAAGATGCGACGGATCCTCCATTTACCAGCGGTTTCCAAGATGCCCTGGTCATCAATGGACCATTGGGTAATATCTCGATCGCGATGTCGAATAACTTCTTCGCTCTGGATGTTACCTTCGCCAACGCTGGTGGCGCCCCACAGTTTATCGTCGAGCTTGACGGCTTGACCAACGGATTCGGTGTACCGACTCTAGCTGGACCATTCACCTTGAACCCGTTCAGTTTAGTTGCTGTGCCGACATTGGATGCTGAAAAGGCGGCATTTGAAGCGGCTGGCTTCCCACCGCAGTAGTGAAAAACAACGGATAGGTTGGCCCAACGTGTAACACGCCCTGGGCCAACTTGATGACGACCAAGCTGCCCAAACAAAAAGTTCGATTAGCCCGGGACGACCGGGCTTTTCTATTTCTTGTAATTCACGCTGCATTGCGACGTAAGCCATCACACCTTATCCCTTAAACAAGCGTTGGGGACGGGAATTCCGCATTTGAAATCTTCAAAAAATCAAGTGGCTGGCAACATGAATTAATTCAATTCAATTAGACTAGGAGTTTGAAAAGCACTTTGGTCTATTTTGCAATTTGTCTTTAACGATCTCACGGATTTGCCATGCGAAAAACGATCTTGTTGGGTTTGCTTACCCTGATTTCGCTTACTCAAACGCTTTGTGCGCAAAACATCGATAGTAGCCTGTTCAAAGACATTCGCGCTCGAGAGATTGGACCGACAGCGTTTGGAGGTCGTATTGTCGATATCGAGGTGAATCCTCAAAACCCATTCCATATTTTCGCGGCCTCCGGCTCCGGTGGACTGTGGGTGACCGAAAACAACGGAGTTACATGGAATTGCATTTTTGACAAAGAACAAACTGTCTCCATCGGCGACATCGCCCTCGATCCACGCGATGCAAACACGATTTGGGTCGGAACCGGTGAGGCCAATAATCAGCGCAGCTCATATTGGGGTGATGGAATTTACAAGTCCGTTGACGGTGGCAAGACTTGGGTTAACAAAGGTTTGACCGAGTCGCACCACATCGGTCGCATCGTGATCGATCCTACGGATTCGAATATCGTGTATGTGGCAGCCCTGGGTCATTTGTATACAGAGAATGAAGAAAGAGGACTCTACAAGACTACCGATGGCGGTGAATCGTGGACCAATGTTCTGTACATCAATCCCATGGTGGGTGTTGTTGATGTCGTGATGGATCCGAGTAACCCCCAGATCCTGTATGCCGCAACGTACGAACGAATTCGGCGAGCGTGGAATCTTGTGGAGTCAGGGCCAGGATCTGCCATCTACAAAACGTTGGACGGCGGTGCGACATGGTCTCGCCTAAGCGGCGGTTTGCCTCAAGGAAATATTGGGCGTATCGGATTAACGATCTATCCTCAAAACCCAAATATCTTGTATTGCGAGGTGTCCAACTTCAATCTAACAGGGGAACCTGTTGACACCGCGACGGATGCGGTGGCAGACGACGATCAGGACGAAGATTCCTGGAGCGATGCCGACGAATTCCCAGGTGAACCGCGATTCGACATCGCTCAGAGCCAGGATGAAGAATCCGCCACCCAAGATTCAAACTTGGACGAACAAGGGAAACCACAAGACGGGGAACCTCAAGCGAAAAGCCAGGACGATGCCCAACAACAGGAGGAGCAACCACAGGAGACACCAACGACCGCCCCGGAAACGGTGGTTAGCACACCTTTCGGATTTGACATCGTCGACGACGGAAATTCGCTCGTCGTACGCAACGTAAATCGAGATCAAGCACCGCGCGGGTTGCGCGATGGCCAGTCAATTAAGCGACTTGGTGGCTTGGCGGCCACAAATCGCAGCGCTGTGTTGAATTTGGCGGCAAGTTTGCAACCAACTGACCAACTCACGATTGTTGTTGTGTCGGGGGACCAGGAACAGACTATCGCCTTGCGTGTACAAACGGAGACTCAACGTGCAGCGGCGCGAGCCCGCATTGTTGGAGGAGAAATCTATCGCACCGACAATGGTGGAGAAACTTGGACCAAAATGAATCGACGCGCGGTCGGTGGTTCACCCCCTTATTACTACGGACAGATTCGAATTGACCCCAATGACGATCAACGAGTTTATGTGCTGAGCATTCCGCTTTATGTTTCGCGAGATGGCGGCAGAAATTGGACTACCGATGGCGCTTCTTCAGTGCACGTGGATCATCATGCATTGTGGATCAACCCGCAAAACTCAAACCACCTCATCTTAGGAAACGACGGCGGGTTTCATATTTCCTATGACCGTGGAAGGACTTGGGACCATGTAGCAATTCTGCCACTGGCTCAATTCTACGCCATAACGGCTGACATGCAGCGTCCGTATCATGTCTACGGTGGTACGCAAGACAACGGAACGTGGGGAGGGCCTTCCCGCTCGCGTCGCGGGGCAGGCGTCAGCAGTTTGGAATGGTACCGCATTGGTGGAGGGGATGGTTTCTATGTGCAAGTCGATCCCCACGATCCCGATATCATTTTCGCCGAGTCCCAGTTTGGCATGATCTTTAGACTGAACAGAAGAACTGGGCAACGCGCAAGCATTCGTCCGCCTCAAAGCGAACCGCGTGAAGTTCGTGATCGATTCAACTGGAATTCACCGATCTTGATGTCAACCCATGACCCTCGTGTGATTTATTTCGCTGGCAACAAGTTGTTCAAATCGATGAACCGGGGGGATCATTGGGAAGTGATTAGCCCAGACTTGACGACTGCAAATCCCGAGCGGATTAGCGGCAATGTTCCCTATTGCACCATCACTGCAATCGCTGAATCACCTTTAGATCCGAACCTCTTGATGGTAGGGACCGATGATGGGAATCTACAGTTGACGAAAGATGGCGGCAAAACCTGGACGAACTTAGTAGATCGACTCCCTTTTCGCCCACAAGAATGGTGGTGCAGTCGAGTCGTCCTATCACATCACAACAAGGACGTCGCGTATGCCTCGTTTACGGGTTATCGTGAAGATGATTTTCGCCCCTTTGTCTTCAAGACCACGGATGCCGGCGAAAGTTGGGAAGCCATTATTGATGGCCTTCCGCAAGCGCCCGTCAACGTGATTCGCGAAGATCACCGCAACAAAAATCTGCTCTTCGTTGGTACTGAGTTTAGTGTTTTCACCTCACTTGACCAGGGACTAACTTGGTCCGAAATTAACACCGGGTTGACTCGTGTTGCCGTGCACGACTTGATGATTCATCCGCGTGACAGTGATTTAATTGTCGGAACTCATGGACGTGGAATTTTTATCTTCGACGACATATCCCCGCTACAAGAGTTCGCTTCTGTCGCAACTGACCAGGCCGTGACGCTGTTGAAACCGCGGACAGCTTCGTTCTATCCGACAGATCCTTTGCGCGAAGTCGCGGACCTGTCCGGCAACCGTCGTTTTACGGCCAGCAACCCTCCTCCGGGAGCTAGAGTTTGGTATTACGTAAATGGAGAACTTGCCACCGATTTGAAGATCAAACTCCGTGTCAAGGACTTGTTGGGCAAAGAAATCTTGGCCGTTGACGTGGCGAATACACCCGGTTTGAACTTCCACACGATCAATTACGGAACTCCAGGTGGTCAGGGCGGGCGTCAGGGTCAAGGTGGTCGGCCAGGAGGCGGACAAGCAAGGGCACCCAGCCTTCAACCAGGCACCTATTTGATCGAACTGGTTACGGATCAGGGAACCCAAACCGTTCCCCTGGTGATTGAATCGGTTGCGCCATAACGGGGTGGTCGATTAAGCGCACGCTATGCCGTGGCAAGTTTCGAGGAATTGATGATCCTCTTGTATCGGGGCGAGTGCCATTCCAGCGCATACGAATTCACCGTGAATGGATTAGCGTCCAGCGAAGAGTTTCTCGATGCGGAACAGCGCGTCTAGTTATTCCTCAGAGCGACAAGCCGATGCTTAACGCTTGAAGATATCTGTATGAACCTCGATAAGGATATCGACCGGTATTCTCTCGCGCAGCTTTTCCAAATGCGACTGGAATGCTGCCTCCCGTCGATCCTCGGTTATTTTGTTTTTGATTTCCGATTGTACCTCGAGAAAGGGTACAAGCCCCGCTTCCTGCCTTTCCAGTACACGAATGATGTGGTATCCACTCTTCGATTCGATGATTTCACTCAACTCATTCAGGGGAAGTGAAAAGATTTCCCGATCAAGTTCGGGAGAAACAAGACTTCCCTTCACCGTCCAATCGTACTGTCCGCCTTTATCGGCATTGATATCATGTGATTCATTTTTCGCGACAGCGGACAACGAGGCACCATTGATGATCTTGTTCCCCAATTTTGCCAACTCGTTTCTGGCTTCTTGTTTGTTGTTGAAGCGATCGAAGCGAACCATCACCTGTTCCCAACGGGCCCGCGCCTTACGTTCGAATTCCGCTTGATTATTGCGATAATACTCCAACAACTCTTCGCGAGTTACCTCGGACTGAGCGGTAACCTTCTCCCGCATGATATATTTTACCAATTCATTTTCTGACCAGGATTTCCGCATCAGACGTAGGGAAGAACCTTGGCTTCTCAACTGTGCATCAAGCTCGCTCGTCGACTGGATCCCAGCTTGTTTCTTGATGAGCGGTAAAACATTTTCATCGAATTGCTCTCCGGCGCTTTCAAAAATGGCATCCACATCCGCTTCGGCTGGCAAGCCAGCCAAGACGTCGATGTACAACATTTTGGCTTCAATGTACTTGGGCAAAAGTCGCTCAATCAAATTCTCGCGCTGCTCGCGGCGCACAGTTTCAGGAGCAGTGGCTAGATATCGATCCAGAATCTGGTTGATCTCTAACGACATGTCGGACACGAAGATGGGATGACCGCCAACAATCGCTAACGTGCGACCCAATTCAAACATCTCGACGCGCGAGGATTCGTTGTTGGCCTGCGGCGCCTGGGCTAAACGGTCCTGACCCGTCGCTGTGGACAACGAGAGCAAGCAAACTCCGAACACAACGAAACTGAGCCTCGGTATCCGGCAAAGGCGGTGGTTGTCGACCCCGACCCGGCTCACGGGGTTGCTCGACTCCGCTTGACTGATGCGTTCCGTACGGCGAATACGGGAATTGATCTTGGTCATTATCCTTCCTTGGATCATCAGTGACATTGAGCGTCATGCTTATCAAACTCAAAGACCGCATCCTAGCGGATGCCTTATTTGGCACGCAAGATCGATTGAAGTAACTTCAACAGGTTGTCCTGCGTGAAAACATCGCGATTCAGGGTGAGATACGCCACGCCTTCATCAGTCGCTCGAATCGGCAATGTCCCTCGATTAACGAGTTGGCTCATGCGGCTTTTGTCTTTGAACCGCAGGCCCAAATATCGCTTCTCTGAGATGAATATCGCGCTGATTTGCCAAATGGCAGCCTCCAGCTTGATTTCTGCTAGCTTAATCAGCCGCTTTACTGGTAGCGGGATCGGTCCGAAACGATCCCGGATCTCGCGTTTTAGTTCGATCAGCAATTCAAACGATTCGACGCCATAGATGCGGCGATAGAGATCGACCTTCTGGTTACGGTTGGGCACGAAGTCATCGGGAATAAAAGCCTCAACGGGAAGGTCAAAATCGACATCGATGACTAACCGCGCTGGCATCTTTTTGAGTCGGCGCACAGCGGCATCCAGCAACTGACAATACATTTCGTAGCCAATGTGTGAAATGTGCCCCGATTGCTCAACTCCCAACAAGTTGCCAGCTCCGCGGATCTCCAGGTCACGCATGGCAATCTGAAAACCTGCGCCCATGTGACTATAATGCTGGATGGCTTGCAAACGTTTGGCGGCCGTTGGTGTCAAATTGGCTCGTGAATCGATCAAGATATAGCAATAAGCGCGATGCTTGTAGCGGCCGACCCGACCTCGCAGTTGATGCAACTCGGACAAGCCCATGCGGTTGGCGTGATTGATAAAAATCGTGTTGGCGTTGGGAATATCCAAGCCATTTTCAATGATGGTTGTGGCCAACAGGATATCGTATTTGCCTTCGACAAATTCGGTCATGGCTTGTTCCAAATCACCTTCATCCATTTGTCCGTGACCGACGACAATCCGCGCTTCTGGGCAAATCGAGATTAGCTTTTGTTTAACGACTTGAATATCTTGAATGCGATTATGAACAAAAAAAATCTGGCCGCCACGGTTCAGTTCGCGCGTCATCCCCTCGCGAATAAGTTGCTCGTCGAATGGGCTTAGACGGGTTTCGATGGGCATACGATCTTCCGGGGGGATCGTCAAATTGGAAATATCGCGTACGCCCACCAACGACATATGCAGCGTTCTGGGAATCGGTGTGGCCGACATCGTCAATACATCGACTTCCAACCGAAATTGTTTCAATCGTTCCTTGACGCCCACGCCGAAGCGTTGTTCTTCGTCGATAATAATCAACCCGAGATTATTGAAACTGACGTCTTTGGACACCAGACGATGCGTGCCGATAATGATATCGACGCTCCCGGCTTTTAGCCTTTCCACAGTGCTTCGCTGTTCGCTGTTTGATGCGAAGCGACTTAACCGCTCGATCGTTACCGGATACTCGACCATGCGTTCTTTGAAGGTTTTGAAGTGCTGTTCCGCCAGCACGGTCGTTGGTACCAACACGGCAACCTGATATCCGCTTTCGACGGCCTTGAAGGCAGCCCGCATTGCCACTTCCGTTTTTCCGAAACCAACGTCGCCACACAACAAGCGATCCATGGGCTTGTCAGACATCATGTCTCCCTTGATTGCATCAACGGCCGTCAACTGATCCGCCGTTTCGCGATAGGGAAACGAGTGTTCGAATTCAATTTGCCATTCAGTATCTGCACTGAATTGAATACCCGGTTTTGCTGCGCGTTTGGCCTGCATTTCAAGCATGTCAGCAGCCAGATCGTTGACGGTTTGCTCAGCATCTTGTTTTTGCTTGCCCCCCGTTTTCCCGCCGATCTTTGCCAGCTTCGGGTTCTTTTTCGTTGCACCCACATACTTTTGTATCAGACCGATTTTGTTCACGGGAACGTAGATTTTGACCTTATCGGCAAACTCGATCTCCAAGTGCTCGGAGTGCCGTTCGATGCTGGGCAATTCCAAATATGCAGGACCGTCGGATGCGTTATGCTCAAGCAGTTTCAATCCACGGTAACGGCCGATTCCATGCGTCAAATGGACGACGAGATCGCCGCTTTTGAGTTCTGCCGCACTCTCCATCGTGCGACCCGTGCGTCCCCGCCAAGTGCGCCGCAAATCGCTGCGCTGAAACAGCTGATCACAGCCCAGCGCAATCGATTTGACGTGCTTCAGCCGAAAACCTTCATGGATGTAACCCTGGGACAAGCTCAGCCGACCACTCATGGCCGCTTGTGTCTGTTTTAAGATCTCTCCTACTCGGTGCGACTCGGCATCCGAATTGGTGACCAAAAAAACACGTTGATCCAAGGAAAGGCGTTCGAGTTCAAACCTGACTTCGTCCAACACACCCGAAAACGGACCGAGGGTTTCAACGGGCATGGTACATTGCGGATGAAATTGCCCGAACGCCAAACGGCTTACTGATGCAACTCCGAATTTACCCCAGGTCGCTTGCAACTCAGAGAACGGGATCCGCGGAAAAGTGTGTGCAGGTGTTTGCTCAAGGTGACGTACTTGATCATAAATTTCGGCCAATTCAACCAGCACCACAGCCGTGTTCGAGGGGAGGTACTCGAATAGTGAACTCCATTCGCCTTGCAAGCGAGTTCGCTCGTCACCAACATGCAGGAATTCGTCAGTCTTGACACTGGCTGACCTCTCTTGTTTGGGCACAACCGTTGCAAGGCGGCTGATTTCTAGCTCATGAATCTTTTGGATGCTGCGTTGCGTTGCGACTTCAAAAATGCGAATCGATTCAATCGTGTCGTCAAACAGTTCAATGCGAAACGGTTGCAATGCATCTGGAGGATATACGTCAATGATGCCGCCGCGAATCGAGAATTCTCCTGGCAATTCGACAGCATGCGTTATCTGAAAGTTACTGTCCTTGAGCCACTCTCGGAGTTCGCCCACATCGAGCCTCTCGCCGAGCTTCAATCGCTTCGCGTTCTGTGAGAATGCTTGTCGCGCCGGCACGGACTGTAATAGTCCGGCGATGGAAGTGCAAATTACGCGTGGTAGGTTGCCGTCATTGAGATCGCGCAACAAGCGGAGCCGTTGACCATATTGATCGTCGGTGGCCAACTCGGCGGGCCCTAGATCTGGGCAGGCAGGAAAAACGGCAATCGACTGGGTTGTCGAATCATCCTTTTCGAAAAGTGACGCCGTGAACGTAAGCAAATCTTCGGCGGTCGCTTCGATGGCTTTATCGTGAGGAAATACGACTAAGATCGACTTGATTCCTGCTCTAGCTAGCCCTGCCACCAACAGCGCGCACGACGACCCCCAGACTGAATCAAAGGCGGCCTGCTTGCCTTCGTGCAACGCAGCAACACATTCGTTCCAGCCTGCGAGTTGTGCCAACGCTTCGGGCAAATCGGTAATGGACGTTGGCATCGAAATTACAGATGGCTCCGTTGTCATCAATCATGATTTTAGCGCGTATGGTGAAAACAGCAATGGCAAACAGAACACGTGTATCGAAACAATTGCCAATGTCACAATTTCCCCACGGAGACACCAAGGCACCGGGTAATTTGAACAGGACACAGCAATCCACGAGCCCTCAACTGGTCGAATTGACTACCGCATTTGTGCGAGATTTTGCTTCAGATGAGAGGCTGTTTAGTTCGGCTGGAATTTCGATCTACGGGGCACTATAATGCGGCTGGAAAGCCCGCTTGGTCTGCGGGTTTTTTGTTTAACATTTTCGAGTATCGACGAGGTCGAAATCTTGCCCAATCAATCCCTTGTTGCCAATCAAGAACGAATCCTGGTTCTGGACTTCGGTTCTCAGTACTCTCAACTGATCGCACGCCGTGTCCGCGAGCAAAACGTCTTCTGCGAAATTGTGCGGCACGATATATCTGCCGAGCAAATAAGGCAACACCGTCCGATGGGACTGATTTTGTCGGGCGGCCCTAGCAGCGTCTACGCGGCTGGTGCACCCAAATGTGATCCAGCGATTCTAAATCTCGACCTGCCTGTTCTCGGAATTTGTTATGGCATGCAACTTATCTGTGATCTGCTGGGCGGTCTCGTTGAAAGCTCCATGGCTCACGAATACGGACGCAGTGAAATTCGTGTAACCTGTCCCAATCTGTTATTCGACAACTATCCAGCGTCAGCTCAGGTCTGGATGAGCCACGGGGACCAAGTGCAGCAACTCTCTGAAGATTTCCTTGCCATTGCCGATACCTCGACTTGTCCCTATGCAGCCGTGCAACATCGAAGTCGTCCGATTTTTGGTTTGCAATTTCACCCGGAAGTGACACATACATCGCATGGCCAGCTAATCATCGATAACTTCTTGAAAAAGATTTGTCGCTGTCAAGGAACTTGGAAACTGGATGATTTTGCCGATCAGGTTATCACGAGTGTTCGCGAACGTGTCGGAAATCGCCGAGTGATTTGTGGCTTGTCGGGCGGAGTCGATTCATCGGTCGTGGCCGCACTCTTGTTCAAGGCGATTGGTCACCAGCTGACGTGCATTCTCGTTGACAACGGACTCCTGCGCAATAGTGAGACTGATTTGGTTGTCAAAGAATTTACCAAACATTTCAAGACCGATTTGCATGTCGTGCATGCTGAAGAACGGTTTCTAAACGTGTTGACCGGTATTACCGAGCCGCAACGTAAACGACAACTCATTGGCCACACCTTTATCGAGTGTTTCAAAGAAGAAGCCACCAAAATCGAGGATGCTCATTTTCTAGCTCAAGGCACTTTGTACCCTGACGTGATCGAAAGTGGAGCGGCAGCCGACGGCCCAGCAGCCACGATTAAATTGCACCACAATGTGGGTGGACTGCCCGAGGAATTGGGTTTCGAATTGATTGAACCGCTGCGCGATCTGTTCAAAGACGAAGTTCGCCGCCTTGGTTTAGAGTTGGGCCTGCCGGAAGTTCTGGTATGGCGGCATCCGTTTCCTGGACCCGGCTTGGCCGTGCGTTGTCTGGGGGAAGTGACCCGTGAAAAACTCAATATTTTGCGAGCAGCCGATGAAATTCTGTTGGAGGAGATCCAGCGAGCAAATTTGTATCGTGCGACATCTCAAGTCTTCGCGGTCTTGTTGCCTATTCAAAGCGTAGGCGTCATGGGAGATGCCAGGACATACGACCGAGTCTTAGCGATCCGCGCAGTAAATACCGACGATTTTATGACGGCCGATTGGAGCCGATTGCCGCATGAATTGCTGGCGACAATTTCGACCCGTATCATTAATGAAGTCAAGGGAATTAACCGCGTCTGCTATGATATCAGTAGCAAACCTCCGGCAACGATCGAATGGGAATAAATATCGTCGCTTCAACAAGCTGCGTGTGGTTTTTTGTTACAATCCCTTGCCAATACCGACAAGTGGTTAACATGCTTAGCTTACGACACAATCGTCGTCGGTCGCGGCAAAGCGGAAAACTCGTGTCGCGTCCTTGTACGACCTTATCGTCTGGCGTTAATTGAGCACGTACCATCCTAGAATGGTAATATTTGTCGAGCAACTCAGACCTCTTGTCCGCTGCATTTCAACACTGGGTCGAATCATGTCACATAGAGTGAACCCAGATCCTCGTTTCGCATTTGCGATGTTTTCGTTTGTTTGCCAATTCATTTCCATCAATCTTGCCTGTTTTATTCCGTCGACAACATGGTCGAATCCACCGCAACCCGATGATCGCTTCATTCGAGACAGTTGGATCGACCCGAAGATTCCTGATGATGCCGTTGTCGCCCAAGTTGGTGTAACACTCCTCACGTACCGTGAGGTGCGTAACCAGCTGGGACTTTCGATCGGAGCAAAATTGGAGCGGCTCTCGGATGAGCAAGTTGCTCGATTGCAGGCACAAGCTTTGGAGCAACTGGCTGGTCAACAAATTGTCGTTGAATATCTCTCGTCGATTGGCCGTGGCTTGAGTTCTGAACAAGTTGATCTCGAAGTAACTCAGCTTAAGCGACGCGTCGAGACCGTAGGTAAAACATTCGAACAGTTTCTGGCTGAAAACAATCTTGATCTTCCCAGTCTCATACGAAACATCCGGTGGCAGCACAGTTGGCGGGAGTTTTTGAATGACCAGCTTACAGACGACAATCTGCAGAAAGTATTCAAGTCTCAAGGGCGAATGTTGGATGGTACCCGAGTTAGGATCGCTCAGATCCTTTTGCGCCCTGACAATCGAGATCTAGCCGAAGATTGGGACAGTACGCTACAGCGAGCCAACGAGATTTACGCATCGATTAACGCTGAAACGTCGACATGGGAAGCCGCCGTTGAACAGAACTCCGTGGCACCTAGTAAACAGAATTCTGGCGATATCGGCTGGATCGAAAACGATGGCACCATGCCGGATACGTTTACAGAAGCAGCACTCGCGTTGCAGGTTGGAGAAATCAGTCAGCCCATCAAAACAAGCATCGGAGTTCACCTTCTAAAATGCGTCGATATCGAGCTGGGCCAGAGAACCTGGCGCGAGGTGCGGGACGAGCTTAAGTTGCTTGCGGCCAAAGAACTTTTTACTTGGATCGTGAGTCGGCATCGGCCCAAACTTCAGGTTGAATTCACCGGAGCATGCCCCTATTTTGACGCTGAGACAAATGAAATCGTCGGGCTTTCGAAATAGCAAGGATTCTGGACTTAGTTCCAAGGCCAATCTGTTGCTAGGTTCTGAGGGGGTCAGCTGGGTTCTGAGGGGGTCAGGTACATTTTTCGGAAGTGGACGAGTATCGAAATTGTGCAGCCTGACCGTAGCGAAAATTGCACCAGACCCGAATGGCACTGTCGGGTTGTAAGTTATTTCAAGTTCAAGATTTGCGCAGTTCTTTTCGCAGCGTGTTTCTTGGTTTGATCATCAGTTTGTAACCATGTCTCCGCCGTTTGAGAACGCGAGGCTTAAGTCGGCCTGGGCGGTTGGCGACTTCACATCGTGCAATGTGCTCGAGCGTGAATAATAAATAGGAATCGATGTTCGCCTGATCGATCAAGCGACCCGACAGTTGCATCCACGATGCAAGCACGTACTGGCAGGTACTGGTAAAACTGATTTGACGCGGCTGTTTGTCGTGCAGCAACGCGGCACCGGCGGCGGTCGTTCGAATCAGATTGTAGCCCAGGATCGTCGTCCACAGTTCGCGATGCACCATTTCCGGCGACTTGCAGCGAACATGAGCCAGATTCAAATTCGATTTGATACTTCGGATATCCAATTTTGAATTCCAGCGAAATCCGTACAGAGTTGCGATGGCCTCCTTCGAGTACGCCGCGGGATCGACCAGAGTCGTGATGATATCGATCGTGTGCGTACGGCGACCCGGAACCACGATCTGGAAACGGATTTCGCGGAGCACCAACATCTCAGGAATCTGTGCGTAAGTGGCTTCATCCATCCAGTCGGGTCGTTTGGGCCGCGTCCACACGATCAGGTGATCATGGTTTCCCAAGCGCTGACCGCGCCGGAAGTCGCTGTGCCGCAGATGATGCTTCCGGGCGCACGTTTGGACTCCTTGAGCCATCAGCAACGCGATCATCATGAACGAACAATAATAGCGATCTGCGACTGCGATATCACCTCGCCGGAGTGAACTGAGCATCGACCGGAGCAACGCCGATTCGGCGGTTTTCTTTCCTTGGTAGGGGCCGATGGCCAAATCCATCACGCAAGCGGTTGCCAACGAAACGATCGCCACCGCGCGAGCGATGGGTAATCCGACTTCCTCTTTGCTGTCCCTTCTGTTACGGATACTTGGCCTGGTTCTTGGGGCTGTCGGGCATGGTGAAGGTAAAGCCGTCGATGAGCTTGGCGTGATACTGGCCTTGCCACAACCAGGCGGACGCCGCGGACTGTTCCAGCTCGTCGGCCACTTCGCGGCTCAACTCATGCAAGGCCGCTTCCGACAATTTGGCACGCGCTCGACAATAATCGCCGGTGTCCTCGGTGGGAGCCGCCAAGCCTTGTTGCCGACAATAACTGACGACTCGGGCGACCGCCGCTTGACAAGACGCTTCCTTGCCATCGCGAAGCACTTGCGACAGAAACGACCAGACCATGGCGGCCGTCGTGTAAACCCCATGCTGGCCAAACAAGCCGCCATGCTTGCAAAAGATTCGCTGGATACGGTCGGCGGAAAGAATCTTGGCGAACGGCAGTCCCTCTCCCGTCAGAAATGCATCGACAACTTTCTGAAAACCCGTCGTGTCTCGACGTGCAGAATTTGGTAATGAAGCGGCCATGAAAAAACCCTCCTTGGCTTTTCACCAGCAAGTGAACCAAGGAGAGCTTCATTTCAATACCAAGGAAGGCCACAATTTTAAAGACCACCTTGGCTGGAGCAAAATTTACAAAATTCATTGCTCCCGTCCAAGCTCAACTTGCGCGCCCGCCCAATCCCGACAGTGCCATTCGGGCGTGTCCCCGTTTCCATAATATGGCACTCTTAAGTCTGATATTCGGAGAGATCGTGGGGCTATCGCTGGGACTGACTGGAGGTGTAGAGGCGATCTTCGCTGTTCCACTCCGGGTCTATAGAATCGGAATCGATGCCCGAGAAGCGGTTGTCGTCTCGCGTGCCGTTGCCGGAGCGATGTCGGTCGTCGGCTTTCTGCATCGCTGGAAACTGGGTCAAGTCGAAATTCGTACCGGATTGCTATTTGCGTTTACTGGGATGGTGGGCGCTCCAATAGGAACGTGGATCGCGGGATTTCTGACTGAATCCGCGTTGTTGTTGTCCTTCGCTGGATTGATGGTGATTATTGCTTGGCGACTCTGGCAGACTGTGTCGCAGCCGAAGTTGCCAGGTCCGGCAGGCCGGATACCGGAACATCTCAACGGTCCGCGTTGCAGGTGAGATGCTGGTGGTACTCTGATTCTGAATACGCACTGCACAGTGTAACTGACCGTCGTTGGAGTTTTGGCGGACATGCTGTCAGGAGTCTTCGAAGTTGGAGATCGATTCGTGATCGTTCCTGGATTGGTGCTCTTCAGTGGCATGTCGATTCACCGGCCGGTCGGAACATCGTTTATGGTAGTAGCACTCGTGAGCGCTTCCGGTATCGCCTTACAACTGTGGGCTGTGCGTACCATTGCACCTGTCCTGACGAACTTGTTCATCGCTGGGGGGATTGCCGGGTCATTTGCCGGTCACCAAATTGGTCGTCAAATTACTGGCCCAGCACTCCAAAAGTTTTTCGTGGTCGCAATTCTCGCCGTGGCCGTGTTGTCATCGTTCGCAATCTCGACTTCTGAACATCCGATGCGGTGTTCGGATTTGATACGACACCTAAATCCTCGCACGCCTTGTCACCGATAGTTTTGGCTTCAGTATTGACTGTCTTCAGCCATGCACCAAAGGTCCCTCTAGTTTTCCCGCGTCTTTTTTGTTGCGGAACCAAAAGCGATAAGGCGATGAAGTGACAGGACTGTTGTACTGAAATATGCCCTCAAAACCACTAAAGGCGTCTACCGTAAAAAAATCAGACAGGGTTCCACTTAACAATCGAGAAAGGTTGAAATATTCGGTGTAAAATTGATGGGAAGATTGATTTGTGTCCAAATGGGAACTAACCAAATTTTCAAATAGTTGCTTGGGTGCAGCATGCTTGACTTCATTATCTGGTGACGAGAAATGCCAATGAGTCCTAAAAGCCTCATGGGCCGTTTGAGCCAAAGCTGAATTTCCATAGATGCCATCGCCGTAAAACGCCCAAGAAAGTTGACTTACACTACGAAAGTTAACTTCTTGCCAATTGTAAAAGGTACCCGCCTTCGCAGGATCGAGCGCGATCACAGCCTTCTGTTGTCCTTGAACTCGTTTTGCGATCTCATACGCCAAGTAACTTCCCCAACTGTGTCCAACTAGAGAGAGGTTATGTCCAATGACGTTCAGATGCAATTCCATGATTGATTCCACCCATTTTGCGACATTCGGTACCCATGCTGTACCCTGTAACGCTCCTGAAATCAAATTTCCAAAGTCGTCCACGAGCGGGTTATCATGTGATCCTCCGGACCAATTCAGCAGCAAGACTTGTCGATTAGAACCAAGATAGTTCTGCAGGTTTTTTGCCAGGTTTTCAAATGAAGTGCTGTAGTCATTGCGACCGTGGATGACGATCCACGTTTGGCGATTCGGCAGAATTTTAGTCCCATTTACCGAATATAACTGCGGGTATATCGTTGACACGTTAGCTTTGTTTGGAATACTGACGGTTCCACCCCATCCGTAGTCACCTATATATGTCACCCGAGCGACGTTAGTAATAGTAAGCGAATATCGCCCCTTTCCACCTCCATTCACATCGTTTCGACCATTGATGGCATTAAAGGCAAAGTTGTCTTTTGCGGATACGGCAATATGGTAGATTCCCGGTGTCGCAAACCTGTACTCCAGATAAGGTTCCTGCCCGGATTCCCCAAGGATAGTCGCGGCAAAATTTGAGGCCCGACTCGTTGAGTTATTAAAGGCATTTACGAAATAGAGGCTGTTTCCATTTGGACCGAACAACGTAATCCGAGCCTGCCCGGAGAAAGTTTTGAACCCCAAAAAGTTTCGATCATAGTCTAAATCAAAAGCCAGGACCTGTCCTTTTGTGGTGACCTCAAACGAATACATATTCACGTCTTTAGCCGTAAACAGTTCGCCAGCTAATGTTGTCGAAGCCTGGGCGATAGGCCCGATCGCGGTGGCTTCGACGATCTGATCATCAGGATCGGAAAGCGTTAATTTATACCACCCGGTGGCTCCGGGAGATTTCGGATCGAAACTATATTGGCCAGTGAGATGGTCGATCCCATTAAACATTCCGCCGTGGTTATTACCCGGAGTGAATGTATGGAACTTATTATTGATTGCGACGTAGTATTCTCCCCCTTCGATGAATGTGTATTCGAAGTAAGGATCATAACCTCCTTGTGCTTCATCGGGCGCTTTGGTCCAGAACTCTGCCATCCCCTTTAATTTTTGTCCCGAAGAATTGTATAAAGACATCTGGGCGCGAAACGTATCGCCTAATCCTCTTCCGGGAGTGTCAATATCGAATGCGATTCTCTGCCCCGGTAATGCGGTGAAGCGGTACATATCGGTATCATGCGAGTGGGCTATCCAGTTGCTGCGAGAGACTTCGTCATACACGATCCCCAGATTAGCTGCCTCGCTAAACTGGTCGTCTTGATCAATTCCAAAAAACTCTAATCGCAATTCACCTCTTCGCATCATTCCTTCTTCAACTTCAATCGAACTGGGAAAGCCACCGGATGCTACTGGTGGTGTTGGTGCGCCTTGCGGAAAAATACTGTAAAAATAGATCTTTGCTTTGCCTACCGGCGTATCAACAATTCGAAAACTTGGCCAATCCATGGCACCAAAGCTGTCAGTATAGTATCCCTGAGAAATACCAATCGGAATTTCCAAGGGGGCTAAGTCGTCACCCAAATACAAATCGAGCTTGAGCATGTTTACGGTGTGCCAACCATCCCCATTCTTATAGTCCACGAAACCAATGGTCGTTACTGTCTCGTTGTAGACGACTCGAGGCTTCGGCACAAAACGCACAATCGAATTGCCCGATAATCCAGTTATATGATTAGGGTACTTTGCACTAATAGTCAGTTGCGAGGTTCCAACTCCAGACATTCCTTCGGGAATTTCGCTTCCCGGGTATGGAAAGAATTTTCCGCTGACGGGCAAGAACACTCGATCTGTATTCGGTTGTTGAGACGAGCTCGAAGTTTGAGAGGATGCCGCCGCGGACACAGCGGATCGTAAGAGTGTGGCTTCAAACTGGCCAACGTGATTGATTTCTTGAACCGCGGCAACTGCACCATTCAATGTATTCAAGGACTCGCTTTGATTGACTTCGAAAGGGTTTAGCGTGAGGCTGACAAATGGCATATTGTGAATCCTAAAAACTCATTGAATGAACGCGCATCGGAGACGACGAAGCGGCTTATTGTAAAATCTTGAAATAGAAAAGCAACGTGCTCCTGCGTTGATTTGCACTAGAATTGGCATAATATTTTTTCGTCTGCCATAGCATGAGCAATATGACGTCGATTGTTTTCTCACGCTGTCAGTAGCGCAAAATCCTCCAATCCACCTCAAGCGGAATTCAAACATCTTTTTCGAATCAACCCTTGACCTTTTTTTCGATAGCGTCGATGACCCTGTGATACAAATGATACGTAAATCGGATCGATTGGCAAACTTCATGGTACGTCGGTAGCAAAGGCCGACTTCGTTCTTACCAGTGCTGGTAAGGCTCCGTTCTTGGCGGATCGTATGTGGCTACGGAAACAACGACGCTTTGGCTCTACTGCCCAGAAGTTCATTGAACAAATCCAGCGGGTACGTGAGTAGTTCGGCTCAATCGGAAGTGTTGAACTTGGGGTCAAACAAGGCAGGGCAATTGCATTTGGAAATTAAAGATTTTCCGAAGATTAATGCCTCCATAGCCTTCTTGCACCAAGAGGCTTCAAGTCGGTTTTCGCGTTGGCTTTTTTGTCAACAGAGAGTCTCGTTTGACAATGGATTGTGCAAGGCGCCGGAAAATGGTCATCACTTCTGGTCCATTCCCTTTTCGTTTTCGGCCTTTGTCCTCTGTAAAAGTTACATCCAGCAACCAGTGAAGTGAGTTCTCAACCGTCCAATGATCCTTCACATAGGAAGCTATCTTTTTGGCACTGGGAAGTGCGCTGGAGATGTAGTAGGTAACCTGTTCGGTGCCGGGCGTCGGATGCCGCTACGCGAATCCTTCCGCCTGAGTGCGACAACGGCGAACCATCACGATCGACTGAATTCCACTCCATTTTCCTGACTCCTTGAGCTGACGAGGCGTTGGGGCGACGGTTACCGTGCATGACTCGATTCGACCGCGTGTCTTGTTCTCGGATCGATGAGTGCGACACTGCGGGCTGCTGAATTTGTCATTGGCGTAACCAGTGAACGTCTCGACAATCTGCTGATGCAGTTTTTTTTGATTCGCTTTAACGTTGACAACATAGTCTCTGCTTCTTTGTCTTGAATGTTGGTCAAGGTCATTTGTTGGCAGTTCATCGCATCTAGCTTCACCACGGCACCTTTGATATCCAGCAAATCCAACAACATCGGAACTGCGGTGATTTCGTTGCTCTTGGCATCAGTCGCAACTTGACCCAAACAAGTCTTCCGTCCGCTGCATCAGGCACTGACCATGTGCAGGGATTGCTGGTTCGTGGCTGCGTCAAAACTGTGTCGCAGCGTCTTGCCACCAATATGAATTCCCTGACCTTGCAGATCTAGATACAACCTCTCAATCCAATCATGCAAACAAGCTTGAAAACTCGCCGTGTCCAAACCGGCCAACACGCGATCAATCGTATCATGCGAAGGAATCCCAGGCGGAAGCTTCAGAAATCGTCGAAACCAATCGATTCGACTGCGAGCAAACAACTCGATATCTGTCCAACTCTGACGACCAGCCACCGTGCTGCATAGGACAATGAAGACAATCTCTATCAACGAGTGTTGCAGGTGACCGTTAGGGCGACGATGATCCGGCAGGTTTTCATACACAGCAAAATTACAAGGACTCGTGTAAGCACTACAATTCCAGGAAGGGAAACAAGATCCACCAAGTACTTTTGGCTATAATGAAAACCAATCTCTGAGTTTGCTTGACTTCTTCAATACTCACACAAAAATCAAGCCAACTTACAAGTATTCAAAGGCGATTGCACTAGGCTAGTCCCTCGGCAGTGAATGCCACCAGCGGATGCAAGTAGCTTCCAAACCGCGAGTCATGCGAGAGTGGACCGCCTCCATGGGCCTGATGGCTGAGGCGAGTTAGGTCCAATTCCGTCGTATCATGAACCAGTAAAGCCACGTTTCTTTGACCGACCCGATCCAGCGTGGATTGCCGATGCGGTGAAGGGATTTTCTCCGGAGTGACCTTAGGGTTATCCATGAAGCGGTAAGCCGCTTCCATTTCTGCTCGTCCACCGGAAGCCATCCGAATCGAACGGTTGCAGTTCTTTCCCAATTGGTCGGCAATTTTTACCATTCCCTTGTTCAACCTCTGGTCACCAAAGTCCGATGCCGCATACTCCACACAAAAAACCCGACGAGACAATCATCATCATATCTCCATAACACGATGACTTTTGCTTCCATTTTTCACTCCCCAAAATTCAGGCTAAGTTCATCTATCTACGCTGCAATTATTCGCAGTTGCAAGCGAAATGGTTCACATCACCATACAAGAATATTCAAAAACTCGTGTGGTATGATAAGTGACAAGCCAGGTGCATTAAGCCAGATGAGCTTCAAATACCGGAGGGCTCGCGCCCTTACGGCATCATCGAAAGGCGGAACTTAACTCCGGACAATTCCACGGCGGCTTCTGGGACTCTTGCGCGGCCGAATATGTCGTCAAATTGACGATGAACTTCTACCGAATCGCGACGCTACACATTGCCCAGTTATTACAAAGAGATTTGAATAAATTTCAATCAAGAATTTTGTGTCGTTGTAACTTTCGCCGAGAAAATCACTTGCGCTCATATAAAACATTGTAACGCTCGTTTTGGCCCGGTTCGTGCATAAGCCTATCCGCAGTCTCCATCTGGGCGGTCATTTCATATGACCAATTTGTAACAACGAAGGGTTATAAAAATGTTTACCTCTACTCTCCTGCTGATCTTGGGTGCCGCAGTCACCTTGTTAGTTGCTTCTAATGCGTATCGTCCGTTAAAGCAAAATCCGTATTTACGAGCACACCTGTAATCCAGTCCATGGGCATCGATCTTAGGGGGTGACCAAACGTGGTTTGAATACGAACAAGGCGGCTTATTGATATCAACGCTTATTTTTGGCTTCACGTAAAAGTTGATCAAATTCTGCTTTGAATTCAGACTCATTCCAACCGGGGGGAATCACCGCCATGTACTCAAGGAACTTCAGTGCCTCGTCTCGCTGCCCCGTTCGCAGCAGGAGTTCGGCGACGTGATATTTCGCACGAAACCAGCTCGTAGTGCCGGGCTTTGTCTTTGCTGCAATTGTGCGCCATTGCTTCAGCGCCAATGGCCAATTGGCTTCGGTCGGGCTGGTGGCGAGGATTTCGGCGTATGCGATTTGTGCCTCAAGACTTTGCGGCTGTTCCGTCGCCAGTTGCTGCAATGTGGACACAGCCTGCTCATGTTGACCATTCAATTGCAAAGCCAACGCTTTTGCGAACGTCCAATCGTTGTTCTGGGACTGCTTCGCTTTCTCAAGCTTGTCCTCGATTGATCCTATCAAGCGAACAAGCCGTTCGGCAATGAGCTGCCTCTTGGTTGCATCGCTCGACCGATTTAGGGCAGCCGCCAGCGTTTTGGCTGCTTCTCTTCCAGCCGCTGGATCATGCATGTCCGATACGCGTCGTTGAATTTCTTCGTCCGTGTTTGGTTGAGAAACCAACGCGGCGACCAGTAGCGCAGAGGCCAACGATTTTTGCGCCTCATCGTACACGTCGCTATCTTCAAGTATCGCCCTGAGCAATTGGCTGGTCCAAACTTCGGAATCAGAAAGATATCGCAAATTAATCTGGGCCAATAAAATCGTTGCCTGTCCTTTAACGGCGTTCCATAATTCTGGAATTTGGTATGGCTCATCGGCAATTAAACTTTCCAGCCATCCCGCGAGGCTGAATAGGAACTCGCGTTGCTTGTCGGGTTCTGCCGCTAAAGTTCGGTTAGCCTGATCCAAAGAATCC
Organism: uncultured Planctomycetaceae bacterium; assembly: GCA_937862885.1. Classification (GTDB taxonomy): domain Bacteria; phylum Planctomycetota; class Planctomycetia; order Pirellulales; family Pirellulaceae; genus CALMEE01. Next base: position 68,812 of record CALMEE010000064.1, on the reverse strand, counting down.
GCCGCTAAATTGAGTGCATTCTGAATTTGGGACATATCCCCATCGATCGACATTAGGTCGCTATACGCGGAAAGAAAATCTTGTTCCGCCATATACGCCAGGGCTCGCCAAATCAGCGATTGGCCGACGGAATCGTGATTCGGCCAGGTCTCGATGTGCCGATCGAGCCACTGACGATAGATCGGATCACGGTCGAAATTGCCCGAAAACGCACGCGCGTAATTCCAGATTCCATTTATGCTGGCATACGCTGCGGTTTCATGATCGGGAAACTCGTTTGTTACTTGTTGGAAACGTTGATAAGCACTTTTATGTCTCTTTTCATGTTGCAAAATTAAGCCGGTTCGATAAAGGATTCTGGCGGTTTGGTCCGAGTTCCCCAATCGCTGAAAGGTGTCAGCAGCTTTTTCGTAAGCCTGCAACGCATCATCCCATTGTTGCTTGTTCTCGGCTTCCGTTGCGACCCTCAAGAGAATTTGGGCATCACTGGGTTGGATCACTTCGCTACCGAGGGCCTTGGTAAGCAATAGATTTGCCTGACGCGCCCAATAGACACCGTGGTGCAACTCAATGCGTTGGGCCATGCCGACGGCGAATTGTTGCCAAAATTGCCGATCCGATTCGCGCGAACCTTGGACGAGCTTGATTGCGGCCTGGGTCAGCAACAAATCTAGGCTTGCCGGACGCCTTTTTTCGATTGGAACAGCCCTCAACCTCGCTTCAATTGCCCCCAGATTTCCCGCTGCAATTAACAGTTGCAGTTTCTCTTCATCGAGCAGGGATCCGATCTCTGGTGGCAGATCGTTTTCCTGAAGTGCATGCAGAGATTCCGCGGCTGAATTCAGTTCATTTTGCAGCCTCAAGATCTTGACCAGTTCGAGCTGAACCTCCCACCACAAGGGCTGGTCGGGGTTCGTCGCACGCGAAACGCTTTCAAGTTGTTGTTTTGCTTGACGCAGCACATCGACCCGATCAAAGCTGCGCTCAACTGGTAGCAATAGTGCGCGATCAATATTCCCTCGCGCTAATTGCAGAGCGACATTGATTTTGAGATTCTGCAATTCCGACTTACTGAGGCGGCCATCGCTCTGCGGCTGGTCGGGGGCAGCAGGAATTATCGCGTCGATTTGTCGTTCGATCGAACGCAATTCGAGTGAAGCCGCTTCCAAAATCGCTACGGCGTACGCTGCATCCGACGCGTCGCGGATTTGAACCAACACTTCTTGGCGAATCTGTTGTGCCTGACCCAATTGAGCCAGGGCACCTTGCAAGCGAACCAAGATTAGCTGTGGATGTGAGGCTTGATCTTGGATGAAGCGGCGGGCGACTTCGAAAGCCCTTTCCCAATTCTCCGCACGTGATGTCGAGTCAGAGGTATACGCCCGCGCCGTTTGTACTTTGATTAATTCGATCGTCCAGGCCGATTGACCAGGGGAACCTGGCACTTGGCTTTGCAAGCGGGCAGAGCAGAGGTGCTGAGCAATGTCGAACAGCTGTCGGTCGATGAGCGCCTGCACAACTGTGCGGTCGTCAGCACGAATCGCTGGATTGTCGGCGCTCGTTGCAGAGGTTTGGCTTTCAACTGCGGTTGTCGCGGCTGCAATCGCCGTGGACACGACCAATGACCACGAGACCATCATCGCACTGAGGAAGGATAGAGGTCGGCGGAGGCTCGTCGATTGGTACGCGGCTCGCAAAACGCTACAAATGCGATGTGGCAGCACTGGACGACGATCAGCTCCAAGCGATGATCGACGCGGCAGGTTGTCGCTTTTCTTAATGTTCATGAACGTTGATCACCCTTGAGGTGCCTGCTCCACGGCGAATGAAACTTGTTCGAATCCCACGAGCTTAGTAATGTCGAACACTTCGATAACGTAGCCAACCGGCACGATGGGTTCTGGATGCACAATCACGGGTGAATCTAACTTGATTTGGCCAATGGCCCTTAATTGTTGATCAACTTGATCTAAAGCACCGAAGCGCACACCATTGATGTCCCAACGCGGCTTGCTGCCGTCCCATCCAATTTTTATCACGATCTCCTGAAAGTCCATCTCAGGGAGTGGTTCGGAGAGATTCGAAGCTTGACTCCCTTGCTGTGCCGAAACACGACTGGGAAGCACGTACTCCACAATTGCCATGCTGGTGGTCCAGATAAAGAAGATCAGCAACAAGAACACGACGTCAATCATGGGGGTCATCATCGTGTCCAAGTCGTTTTCACGGGAGAGAAAAAGATTGGGTCGTTTCATGTTAGTTCCTAAAACTCCGAGCGATACACGGCGAAACTGACATTCCAAATCTTATTCTTGGTACAAGCCAAGAGAATTGGCGAAATTTGGCTATATGGCGCTTGCTTGCTGCAGCGAATGCGAACTTCGATCTCATCGCCAAGTTGTTCGCGTGCCACAGCCAGCCGCGATTGCAGGGCCTCCAAAGTGACCGCTCTTCCGGCTACGACAACTTGTCCGTCCTCGCGAATATTAATCACCAATCTTGGCAAAGTTACATTTGCTTCTTGATCGCCCGACACGGCAACGGGAAGTTCCAGTTTTTCGTTTTCGGTGCGTGCCATGTGGCTGGAAACCAAAAAGAAAATAATCAGCAAAAATACCACATCAACCATGGGAATCATGCTGAATCCAAGTTTCCGCGAACGGGGAATTTGCGCAGTCTTCACAGTATGTGCCCAACTTTCGGCGATAAGATGCCGCGGGACGCACCATTGAGTTGCCTATTGTCCAATACATTCGCACCCATCTGCCAGACGCCGTTGGTTTTGCAGCATGCTGAGCATTCGGTTCCGCCTACCGTGGCAGACCGGTGCTGGGAGCTGATGTTCATGTGACGATCCTTGCTGATGAAAATATTGGGAATGCAAACTGCCTTAATCTCGATCAATAAACGATGATTTAATTGCTTTCGCGGGCCCGTTTTCGTTGGCGAAGAGGACTGAATACGTGTTGAGCTAAGTATGCGGCCTCGGCAACGAGCTGATCAACGCGATTGCGAAATATGGCGAAAGCACCTAACGCAGGAATGGCCACCAACAATCCACCTACCGTTGTCACCAGCGCTTGGTAAATGCCGGTCGCCAATTGCGGAGCACTGGCGGCACCTTGGTTGACGGCAACCTGTTGGAAGGCAATGATCATGCCGATAACCGTTCCCAGTAGCCCAACCATGGGCGCAATATTGCCAATCACGGCCAAATATTCGATTTTGCGAAATAAACGCGCTGATTGTTCCGCAATGGCATCTTCCAGCGCCTTTTCCACGGCCGTCCAGCCGAATTCCAGTTCGGCTATGCCATGCAGTAACACAAATGACATGACACTTGGTGTCTCGGTGCATTTTGCTTTCGCTTCGGTGACCTTACCGACAAGCAGTAACTCGCGCGTCGAATCTGCCAGCCCATCCGGCATCAAGTCGCGCCGGCGTACCGTCAACAGATGGTCGATAATCAAATAGGCGGCGGTCATCGATAACGCCAGCAACACTGCAATAATTAGCACGCCAATCCACCCACCTGCGAAAACAATTTGGAGGACTCCCTGAGGCGCTTCATTTGGCGCGGTTTCAGAAGTTGGTCGTTGTGCAACGGCCACCGAATTCCAGCCGGCAATTAGAAAAAATATCATGCAACTCGACAGCCAATTGTGAATTCTTGGCACTTCAAACCTCATATTTTTCGTTTCTATTTTAAGTCCACGCGGAACGTGCTGGTAACTGCTTGCTGTCCATTATTGTCGATTGAGCAATTCACGAACGATCGGGCTTTGCGCAGCTACTTCCATGGACTTCGTATTGCGATAGTTTCCCACGAGTTCAAGATAAATGCGATGTGCCTCGCGGTTTCTTCCTACTTCCTCAAGCAGCCGTGCGCTTTGGTAGAGTGCGGCAGCGGCTTCGTGGTGATGCTCTGGGTAGAGAATTGGCACGCGCATCAACAACACAACCGTGTCATCGATGTTACGCTGTGTAGCGGGCTGTCTGGCCCATCCAGTACCCAGTAGCAACGTTGGGCCGGCCCGCAAATCACTAGGAAGTCGTTCCAGCAACTGCTCCCATCGTTGCAAATCATTGGTCGACGCAGTCAAAACATCAATGCGCCACAATTGACAGGTGGCCAGACTGGCGACTCGCATATCGATGTCCGTCGACAATTCTTTTAGCTTTTCTAATGCCTTTTGGCGGCTGGGGCTGGAGAGCAGCCAGCTCGCTCCCAACAACGCGAAGTTGTCGTTTTTTGATTGGATGAGTTGCTCGGCGAGCGCCCGTTCTTCGGTCGTCAGCGAACGGGTTTCCCAGAACAAGGGGAGCGTATGGAAAAAACGCGTTTGCGGCTCTTCATCCATAAGCTTCACGAATAACTGCGCGGCCAGCGTAAACTCTGATCTTGTTCGCGCTACCTGAATCTGTTGAGCGAGGATCTCTTGCTGTACCCAGGCACGAGGTTCAACTAGGTACGCGCGAGTCAACATTTCATAACCTGCGGAGATATCACCATTCTCCAACGCTTCAAGCGCAGTCACATGTTCCGTCGTGTACGTGGTTTGTACTCGCTTAATTTTGTCTGCAGGAAATGTTCTTGTGCGTCCACCATCCATGCCCTGTAGCTCCAGGCGTTCAAAATTGTATTGCACAATTCTGCCAGGGTAGCTGGCGATGCGCTTTCCGCCATCGGCCTCCACCCAAATTTTGTCATAAGCTTGTTCCTGCGCTTCGCTCCTTGGCTGCGAATCGCCGCCTGCTAAGCAAATGCAGATCAACACGGTAGCCGTACAAATCAGCGGCAAGCGAACCAAACCGACGCTTGAGAGAAAGATGGCCAGGAATCGAATTGCTCGGGGGAATCGCCCAACTGCTGGAAACCCTGCGAAAACGGCACTCCTAGTCTGCTGCATCGGTATCAATCGCAGAATTACCTGAGTTTTGGAATACATGAACTGCCATTGGAATAAATGTTCCGCCTTGCGCCGAGTTCTACAAATTCTAAAACCAGCAATGTAGCGGGTCAACGCGATTTGCTAGCCGACCGCTGGCAAACCAAAGTTTTGCAAAAGCTTTCTTCGCTTGACCAGACTTGTCCAGATCCACCCGGACAATCGGAACAAGTTTAAACATCGAGATTCCGCGACCAGCCATCGAGTTGAGCAGAATCTTGTCCCGACACTCGCGCAACTTTAAATGGAGTTAACGAACACATGAGTTACAATCGACATGTTTCCGCAGCAGCAGCCACCAAGACGCGCAGTGGAGTTAACCACATTAGCCGCCTCGTTGAACTTTGGCTGAAAAACATGGAATTGGCTGATGAAGTCACAACCGTGAAGGTTGAGCGTAGCCAAAACATTTCAAGCTCGACTGAATCACGGCGCCCAAAAACAGCCGCCAATACCAATGCGACGAACCGAGCAACGCACAAGTCGCAGGTCAAAAATAACCCGCGCAAGTTGACACGTCATTCGGGGTCATCTGGAGATGGATTGCCCGTCGGACAAGTCCAAACAACGTTCGCCTTTTACCAAAATTGCGAATGAAATGTTCCAAGTGATTCGTTCACGCTGCATATTAGCGCTGTTCGGCAATGTGAAACAAGCCTTTTGTTTTCGCTCATTGAGAATATGCGTCGACGATAAGGACTGTTTGCCCAACGTTTCAGCGCTGAACGGGCGACCGAGGTTGCAATTCGACGCTGCGGAAACGGTGCACGTCGTACGCGGGTATGGTTAACTTGACATTACGAGATATTGAACGCCTATTTCTTGGCGTCCTTTTCTTTCAGGCGGCGGTTACGCTCCCTGGCCAGTCGACGGCGTTCATCAAGTTGTTTGTTCTCACTTGTGTAGGCCGCACCCGTTGATTTGACCTCTTGTGTCACACCTTCCAAAATATCGTCAGCACTGATGTTTTTTGTAAGGTGCTCCGGAAGTTTTGGTTTTGGGATGAGTTGCCGTTCAACGATGCCCCAGATGCTTGACGTAATGAAATAGATACAAAGTCCGCTGGAGACTTTGAAAAACAGCACGCCCATGAACAACATCATGAACGTCATCATTTTTTGCATCATCCGCTGCTGGTCATCGGTTGGCGGCGGTGTAAACAGCTTTTGTTGGATCAGGAATAGCACAACCGTTACCAAGGGTAAGATGTTGAAATAAGGTCCCAACCAACCTGCCTCATCAAATAAGAACGATAGCCCCCAATTCTTCCAATAGAAGAGCTGATCAGGTCCCGCTAAGTCGCTGCACCAATTCAATCCCGGAATCAAGGGCTTATCGCGTAGGCCAATATCGACCGACAATCCCCGGTACAGGCCGATAAAGATCGGCAATTGGACGAACATCAACATGCACCCGCCTAACGGATGGCAATTGTATTTTTTCAATAATGCATTTTGTGCCTCACCCCGCTTTTGGAAATCGTCTTTGTATTTCTCAGTTATTTTCTTCATTTCGGGTTGCAACGCCTGCATCATTAGCGCGCTTTTGGCTGCGCGGCGGCTGATTGGCATCATGGCTAACCGCACCAGCACTGTTAACAAGATGATGGCAATTCCATAGTTTGGAATAATCGAATAGAAGAGTCCCAGCAACCAAATTAGCGGCTTCGAGAAAACGGCAAACCAACCGAAGGTGCGGCAGTCGGACAAGCCATGTTCGTCTAAAACATAACTGACCTTTGGCCCCGCAAACACCTTGAATGACTGACGAAAGACGTTTTCGGAATCTTCGGTGCTGCTGTTGAGCACGATGGAATCGGAAAAAAGTTGAAACGTCAAATCGGTGAGACGTTGATACTTCGTTTCCGCAGGAATTGGAATAACGGGGCGAGCATAACCGTTGAAACAAACAAACTCTTGCGTGCCCAATTCATTTTCCGGAATTAGAGCCATGGTGAAGTAATGGGTATCGACGGCCGCAAACTGAATGGTGCGTCCCAACTGGTCTTTCGCTGGATCGATGATATAGGTGTAGCGATCCGAGAGCTGTTTTTTCACGATTTCCGGGCCACCCCAGAAACTAAACGGCATCCCTTTTGTACTGACAACGATGTCTCGCGCACCCGCCGCAGAAAAAATAGCGGAGGAGCGACCGTGGATTTTGTGTTGGTACCACCACCCCTCGATCGACGTTCTGGTAGGACCGACGATCTCCAAATTGACGGGTTGCGGAGCAGAGCCCAAGTTGCGTATTTCGATATCGAGATGGAAGTTGTAGTTCTCGTGCTTTGGCTTGCTAGGATCATCTTTCGCGGCGCGATAGATCTTCGTGATTTCAATTGGGCCTTCGATCTCCAGTGACTTGAGTTGATTGCGTGAAATCACGCGTTTAAAACGAACTTCATCTTGGCCACGCACATCGGACTCCCACATGCCCCCGCGCAACGTAGCGTCCAGCTCTGGCCAAACATCGAATACGCCACCTTTCTGGACGTAGAGCGAAATCTGAAACGGTTGATAAAATTCTTCGGGGGAATTGAGATGTGGCTCTTGCGGCACGCCAATTAGCGTCAGCGGTATTTCGGTTGTCGTCACATTGGCGGATAACTCTTGGCCATCGCGGATAAAACCAATCGTGATCTCGCGTCCTGGTTTCGTTCTATGCAATACTTCATCGAGCTGATCTGCCCGCCCAATCGGTTCGCCGGCGGCATGCGTGATCACATCACCTGCACGAAGTCCGGCTTCGCTGGCTGGAGTTCCGGGCACAACCACATTGATCTGGGCACCTGACGGAAGGCTATTCGACAGTTCCAAATGACCGATGTAGGCGCTATCCGTTTCCAAATCGCGGTAAAGAAATTTGCCGTTGGGCCGACGCGAGTTAAGCTCAACTCGCCTCACGGCCGCGCCTTGATTGCACAAAGTTACGACATTTTTGTACAATCCATTCGCGTCGAATTGGCCAATGGTGAAAAACCTCGTTGGTTCGTTGGCTAAAGCTTCCGCCTTAAGATCATGTTCATCCTGAACGGCTTCGACGTCGTCCGTTGCCGTGTCGTTTAGCGCCACTTGGGTTTCATCCGCTTCAACTGCGCCGCCGTCTGCTCGGTTCAATGGGTCATCAGCGAGTCTCTCTACTTGATCTTGATTCTCGGCATCAGCCTTTGCCTGATCAGGTTGCTGAGGTGGCGGAAACATGCTCTGAAATAAGAGCAAGCCTAGAAAAATCAATGCTGCATAAAGCAAAAAAGAACCTTTGCGTCGTTCCATAGTCTTTCAATTATCTGCCTTCTAACAATCGGTCGCCGAGGAAATCGTCGAGTTCGGGGTTTTCCAGAATTTTCTTGCGGGTGACTTCAACAGCGTATTCAACTCGGCGAAACTCAATGCGCTTGTTATCTAGAATAACGTAACAGCTTCTCGGGTCATTGTCTCTCGGTTGTCCCACACTGCCAACATTGACCATGACTTTTTCTTCACCGAGATCATAAAAATCGTCCAGATCGTGAGGCGACAAATAACGGCGTTTTTCCGTGAACACGCCTGGCACGTGGGTGTGACCTTGAAAGCAAAATCGTTGGATGTAGCCAAAAATTCGGCTCATTTTACGCTCATTGAACACGTCTTCCGGAAAAACATATTCGTTTAACGGGCTGCGCGGTGAGCCGTGCACAAACATGGTCTGCCCCTCGCGAATCGTGCGCGGCAGTTTCGCAAGAAATGACCACCTCGCTTGGGCTGACTCCGGGCCTGAATGCTCAAGTTGGGCACGTGTCCAAAAAATGGCTCGTTCGGCACCCGCGCTGAAGCCCTCTGGATCGAAGAGTGCACCATTGTCATGATTGCCCAACAAACAAACATCGAATTCTCTACACAAATCGACGCATTCGCATGGGTTGGGGCCATAGCCTACGATATCGCCCAAGCAATAGATCGAGTCGGTCTGCTGCTGCCGGATGTCGGCCAGCACGGCTTGCAGAGCTTCCAAGTTCCCATGAATATCAGAAATGATTGCGCGGCGACTCAATGCGCGATACTCCTCATGTTAGTTACCGCGGTTCAGACGGTCACCCAACATATTATCTAAACTCGGTATGCCATAGATCTTATTTCTGGTCGTGTCAATGTCGTACTTCACGCGGCGATACTCAACAATCTTCTCATCTCGTTGCAGCACGACATAACAGGCTCGAGGATCCTCGTCTCGCGGTTGACCAACGCTACCCACATTGATCAACGCCTTTTCCTGATTGAGCTTGTAAATGTATCCAACGTCCTCGGGAGCCAAAAATTTTCCCGACTCAGTAATTATACCTGGGATATGCGTGTGACCATGAAAGCAATACAGTTCGAAACGGCGAAACATCTGCTCTAGTCGATCTCGATCGTAAACGTATTCGGGAAACACATATTCGTTCGTGGGATCTCTGGGCGACCCATGCACGAACAAATTCGTGCCCTCGTCAATCCGTCTGGGAAGCTCGCCAATAAAATCCCATCGCTGGTCGGATTTGGTTGTGCCGCCGATGTTCTGTTCCATCTGATCTCGCGTCCAAAAGATGGCCCTCAATGCCACCGGATTAAAACCCTCCGGATCAAAGATCACAGCTTGATCATGATTACCCAAGATCGTTCGCGTGCATTTTTCCATGACCAAATCAATACACTCAATCGGGTTGGGACCGTAGCCAATGATATCGCCCAAACAATAGATATCTTTGATATTCTGTGCGCCAATGTCTTCAAGGACAGATTGCAACGCTTCCAGATTTGCGTGAACGTCGCTAATGATGGCGAGTTTCGAGCTATTCATGAGTTCTTATACAAGTACATTCTTAAACCAAACGGCGCTCCGCTGACCAACCCAGCCAAGAAAAGAGCACCCCTAACCTTTCGAGGTTGCGGGACATTGTCGATTAGCAAAACGATAACTATTGAGCGCGCAGACAAACGGTCGAATACTTACAAGGGTAAAAGCCTGTTAGTTTAAGCATATCTTCGCTTTTTCGCAATCGAAATTGAACATTATCCCCAATCGCGGCCCAAGCCAGAAACTTCCGGTCACGACAGATTTCGAGAGTAGCCGATTTCGCCTGCCGCGAGCAAATGGTCTTAATCCCAGTTTCGCCGACTAGCCGACGTCGCTCAATTCGAGTGCTTGCCCGTAGCGGACCACGACCATCCTTCGCAGTTTTTCGAAATCTGGATTTTCTAAATTCGGATCAGCCTGACTTAATTCCCGCGCGACATCCCTGGCCTCAAACAAGATCCGTTGATCGCGGGTCACATCAGCGATTCTTAAGGTTGGAAATCCATGTTGTTTGTCGCTGAAGAAATCACCTGGGCCACGTAGTTGCATATCGATTTCGGCCAACTCAAAACCGTCTGTGCAATTCACAAAGGCCTGCAACCTGCGCTCCGTAAGGCCCTCGGGGTCGTTCAGCACTGCTTGCGGAGAAGGGAATGCACAGACAAACCCGGGATAACAACCCCGCGCAACGCGACCTCGCAATTGGTGCAATTGGGACAAACCAAAACGCTCTGCGGACTCGATTGTCATGACCGTTGCATTGGGGACGTCAATGCCAACTTCAACGACTCCGGTGGCAACCAGTACTTGCGTGTGCCCGCGAGCAAAAGCATGGATGACTTGAATTTTCTCCTGCGATTTCATCCGCCCATGCAGCAAGTCAACGCGAAATGCCTCAAGCGGCCCATTGGTGAGCCTTTCGAAGAGATGTTCGGCACTGGCCTGTCCTTCTTTCTCGCTATCGACCCAGGGAGCAATAACGTATCCTTGCCGACCTTCCTGAAGCTTTTTGCGAAAGAAGCTCCACCATTGCTCACGCTGATTTTCGCTGCCGAAATACGTATTAACTGCAATGCTCGAGTTGATTTGCCGTTGTAATACTGAAACGTCTAAATCGCCGAAGAGCGTCATCGAAATGGATCTGGGTATCGGCGTTGCCGTCATCACCAAATAGTGCGGGTCACTCCCTCCGATTGAGCGAAGTCTTGCGCGTTGACGTACACCAAACTTGTGTTGCTCATCAATCACGACCAGCCCCAAGTTGGCGAATTCCAAGTCAGCGTGCAACAGCGCTTGGGTTCCCACAAGGACGGACGTTTTGCCTTCCCGCAGGTGCGATGCCGTGATCAACCGTTGTCGATCGGTCAGCGAACCCGTCCACGCTTCCACGTGGACGCGGCTTCCAGCCAGCCATTGATTCAGTTTTTCCAAATGTTGCTCGACCAATATTTCGGTTGGGGCCATCATGACGGCCTGAAATCCTTGCGCAACCGCTTGCAAAATTGCGAACGTGGCCACCGCCGTTTTCCCGCTCCCCACTTCGCCATGCAGCAAGCGGTTCATGGGAATCGGGCGATTCATGTCGGCGGCGATTTCGTCAATTGCCTGCAATTGAGAAGCAGTCAACTCAAACGGAAAACGATTGAGAATGCGGCTTTTGATGACAGGCGTCAATGAGATCTGTGGAGCCGACTGCAGCATTTCATGCCGTCGCCGTCGCATAGCCAGGGCGAGTTGCTGTACGAATAACTCCTGAAAAATCAAACGACGCTGCGCAGCGTCCAATTGAGTTTGATCAAGGGGCAAATGGATTTGTCGAACCGCTTGATGAATGCCTGGCAACTCATGCTGCTGCAAAAACGCAAGCGGGAAAACCTCGTCTAGCAATTCTGTGTATTCTTCAACGACTGCTTTTATGATCTTGCGCATTCGATCTTGGTTTATTCCTTCGGTCAAGGCATAGACGGGTAGCAAACCACAAGATCCAGCCAAGTCGAGAGAATTCGACCAAGAAATCTTGGGTTGTGTCATGACAAACCGATCCTCGTCTTGTCGAATCACACCTTGTAAAGTAACCGTCTGTCCGGGAACTAATTTCGTGGCAAGGTAATCGAGGTTGAACCAAGTCGCCGACAGGTTCACTGGCCGAAGGCTGGGGTCTTGGCTTGGCGATTTCAACTCAATCAGTGCGGTGATGATGAGTTTCCCAGACCGTGAATAATTGACGTCCACGTCCACTACGGTACCTACAGAAGTCGAACTGACATCGGTGTGAACTTGCGTCGGCGTAGATAGATTGCTGAAGTCCTCATAACGCTTGGGGAAAAAGAAGAGCAGATCGAGGGTTTGATGAATTCCGAGTTTGTGCAACAGCTCAGCTCGATCTGGCCCGACTCCTTTCAGGAATTGGACTTGCTCAAATAACTCTTGATATCGGTGCTTTGGATGAGGCATGGCATTTCAATCGAGAGTAAATCACATCCATGGCGACCGTCGGCTAATGCAGGGCCTGGTAAGCCGCCACGGCTAATTCGTCACACCGCTCATTTTCGGGATGTCCGCTATGTCCGAGGACTTTTGTGTATTTGATATCATGCATTGAGATGAGTTCATCAAGTTGTTGCCACAAATCATCGTTCTTGACGGGCACCCATCGATTGCCATCTTTGCGTTTCCAATTATTTCTTTTCCATTTGGTCATCCATTCACTGATACCTTTACCAACGTACGTGCTGTCGGTGAACAACTCAACCCGACATGCTCGGTTCAGTGCCTTGAGACCTTGAACGACGGCTTCGAGTTCCATGCGATTGTTGGTGGTCAGCGTCGATGCACCGCTTTTTTCGACTTCTTTGCCCGTTGGCAGGTGGCGCAGTATAAAGGCCCAGCCACCTGGGCCCGGATTGCCGCTACAAGCACCGTCGGTGAAAAGATGAACGTCGTAGTTTGACATAAGACTTAGAAAACGTACGGATTGGAATTGCGTGAACTTAATGAATGCTTATCGAGACTTTTCGCCAATCATCTGCAAGCGCACGGTCGGCTCTCGGACTGCCCGCATTTTATACCCGTATTTAGATCGGGACGATACTCCCATCCGATGACCAACGACCGAGGCGTGCGACACCGTTTACCCGTTGATTATCCGTGCACGAGTACCTGTTGTGCTAATTCAATGGAGCGAGTCGTTTCGCATAATCTTGAGTTTCTGCTCGGTTCATTTGGTCTCAGCGGCTGGCTGCGAGAAAACTAGGTCGGCTTGGACACCGGGAGTCGACATTTCGCTCGAAATTCGATCGACCAAGTCGTTGGACTTGGGTGTGTATCGAATTGGAAGTATGACGAAGAACGTACTGCCTTTGCCGACAACGCTGTCCAAGCTCACCTTTCCACCGAGCAACACGCACAGTTCTTTGACAATCGAAAGTCCCAGTCCCGTTCCTTCGTGTTTTCGAGTTAACGTGTCGACGCCAGTGGCCGAAATTCCTTGCCGAAATTTCTCGAATATAATTTCGCGGTCGCATTCCGGGATGCCGATGCCCGTGTCGTCCACCTCGAATTGGATGAAATCGTCATCGAGTTGTTTCAGCGTAAAGCGTACTCTCCCTCCTTCCGGAGTGAACTTGACTGCGTTCGTAAACAAATTGGTGATGATTTGGCGAACTTTGATCGAATCTTGGAAGACAATAGGTGATGCTGCTTCGGAGCGAATTTGAATATCGATGCGTTTATCCTCAGCCATTTTTCCAATCATGGTCTTGACTTCTTCCGCGAGTGACAAAATGGAGAACTCGGTTGGATTGACTTCAACCTTGCCAGTTTCGAGGGTCGCCAAACTCAGGATGTCATTAATCAGTTCCAGTAACGACCGTCCGGATTTCAAAATATTATTGGCGTAACGTCGCTGTCTTTCGTTGAGATGGCCTAAGCCAGCCAAAACTTCCGAAAAACCGATGATGCTGTTGAGCGGCGTTCGCAATTCGTGGCTCATACTGGCTAAAAACTCGCTTTTGACTTTGTTGAGTTCGTAGAGTTTCATAGTCAATTGAGCTTGTTCATCAACTTTGCGGTCAAGGTCTTGGTTGGCATTTTGCAGTGCGGCTTGGGCATCGGATAAATAGCGGAGCATGTGATTGAAGGACTTCGATAGCTGTTCGAACTCGTCCCCGGTGTGCAGCTCGGCACGCACGTCCATATTGCCTTCACTAACTTCCTCGCTAACGGAGCGCAAGTGTTGCAGAGGTTTAACAATGACATAGCGCATGATCACATACAGTGCAGCCGTCGCCAAAAATGCCGTGATGATAGCCGCCGCAATCAGAATCGCGCGATTGCGATTGATGGCGGCATTAGCTTCACTGATCGGTAGCGAGTAGCGAAGAAAAAAGATAGATGGCCCGGTACGATCCGGGTCATCAGGAGCAAAGCGAATGACGCGGCCACCCGCATCGCTACGGCGGCCGACTCCGTGACAATCGATGCAAGCTTCCGTAAAGACAATCGGCTTGAAGAAGACATATTCATTGCCGGGCAAGTACGCATCATAATAGTCTTCTCCGAAATTCCCCAAATAGTTCAGCGATAGAAACTCGCGGTCTGCCGCGGGATCTTCGTCGACCGCTACTGTCCCGAACGGCTTTTGGGACTTTTCGTGATACGTGTCCTGCAGGGTTTTCAGGCGATCAGCAATTGGGCGCAAGTATTCTACAATGGCGGCGCCGTCAAATTCGCTGACCAACTTCGAATTAATTTGATCGCGCAAACCCTCTTCGTCCAGCGTGACCGCGCGGACTTGATGCGGCGACTGCCCCAAGTAACGCGAAATCTCTTCAAATAATTCGGAACTCTCGCTCGCGCGCTTTTCCATGTGAATTCGCATGAATTCGGTCGCGATCGTCTCATTGGCGATAACTCGCGTCTTGTCGCGAACTAAACTTTCGGTGATGCGCGAAACAGCGTAGAACGAGCTGGAGATCAGCACAAACATGGACGCGCCAAATAACAGACGGCATTTCCACTCCAGGCTATTCTCGCCAAGGATCTTTTTGATGGAACGATACGACATGACTCAATGGCCAGAGGCCAAACGGACATCTTGTTGTGTTTTACAGTTCGCGGTTACCGCGCGACCAACGGACAACCCAGATCAACGTGATTAAGGGCGACAACGATCACATCGGAAGCTTGTTGGTCGTTGGCGGAGCCTAAACTCGCACCTGCCCAATTTTTGCCGGGAAGTGCGGCCCGGCAAGCATTAAAATGGCACCAATTGATTTACTGGAGCCATTCTGAATATACAGCACCAGACGAGTCAAATGCTAGATGACTCGGGTAAACGATGTCCATGCTGGCGGATTCACTGATGGTCAACGTTAGCGACGTTGCAGTTACATTGTTGACCATGTTCCGATGGCTGAAGTAGAATCATGGACTACTTGAGATTCAAGAGGATTTTGTAAATTTTTATGGCATTCATCATTACAGAGAATAAGTCAGGACCAAGACGGAAGATTCCGATCCAAAGTGAAGTCGTCATCGGACGGCATCCTAGTTGCGAAATCGTACTCGACGAAGGGGCCGTTAGTCGACAACATGCCAAGATCTATGAGCACGGAGGACATTACCTTGTCGAGGATCTGAACAGCCGCAATGGGACCTACTTGAACAATCGTCCCGTGCATCAGCCGACGCGCCTGTTGGATGGCGACCGAATTCAAATTTGCGAGCAAGATTTCACATTTCAAATCAATGAGGAAGCTGATGATTCAGCTCATCGCCCTACCGGCCCACCGAATGCTTCCGGTTCCATGGCCTCGGTCTTGTTGGATGATGTGCATGAGTCGAGTTACCCATCGATCATGAGCCAAATGGAAGTGGCCTCGCATTATGAGAGTGCCTCGCACAGTGTCAGCCCGCAAGCGCGACTCAATGCCGTCATGGAAATCACGCGGGCCTTAGCCAAAACCGTCAGTTTGGAGGAAGTGTTACCCAGCGTGCTCGACTGTCTGTTCAATCTATTTCGCCAAGTCGACCGCGGCTCAATCGTGCTCGTCGATGAAAAGCAAGGACTATTGCCTTTGGCATCAAAAGTCCGTCGTGCTGCGGATGACGAAAACATTCGATTGAGCCGCACAATTGTCAAGCATGTCCTGGATTCCCAACAAGCCATTATTAGTGCTGATGCTGCGGAAGATTCTCGTTTTGATTTAAGCCAGAGCATCTCCGACTTTCGGATTCGCAGTTTGATGTGTGCACCGCTAATTGATGCCGATGGAAAATCACTCGGCGTTATCCAGTTAGATACTTTGCGTAACGCCGTCGGCTTTTCGGAAGAGGACTTGGAAATCTTGATTACCGTGGCCATGCAAGCTGGGCTGGCAGTCGACAATGCGAGGCTGCACCAGGCCACCTTGCAAAAGCAAGCCATGGACCGAGACTTGGAACTCGCCCACGAGGTCCAACATCGGCTGCTGCCCAGTGATCCTCCCCCTGTCGTCGATTATGAACTGTACGACTACTACCGCTCCGCCGATAAAGTCGGAGGGGATTATTTCGATTACGTGCGGCTTGAAGATGGCCGAGTGGCTTTAATTGTGGCAGATGTGGTGGGTCATGGCGTAGCAGCTGCGTTGTTGATGGCCAAGTTTTCTGCGGAAGTTCGCTTCGCGCTGGCCACAGCGACTTCTGCATCGCAAGCCATGAACAAACTCAATCGGTCAATTTCCGGCCTGCAATTGGATCGTTTTATTACCGTTGTGCTTGTGGTCCTCGATCCTGTCAAACATGTCTGCTCAATCGTGAATGCCGGGCACCTCCCGCCAATCGTCCGGCGACAAGATGGAACGACAGAACAATTAAGTTCAGAGTTTTCCGGATTGCCGATTGGCATTTTTGATGACTATGAATACCGACAAATCGAATTGGAACTAAAGCCTGGCGATGTTGTTGCGCTGTACACCGATGGAATCAATGAGGCGCATAATGCCGATAACGAAATGTTCGGCAATTTCCGCGTGGTCGAGACAATAAAATCCGTCAAAGACTCATCTGCGATTTCCGTTGGCGATACACTGACCAGCGGGCTGAAAAAGTTCATGCAGGGTGCCAAACAAACCGATGATATTTGTCTCGTAATTTTAAGTCGCATGATCCCCAAGTAGACTCTCGGAAAAGTCGTCTGCGAAGCAGAATAGTAAAATCGCGTCTGTACCGTCTTACGTGTTCGGGCCACCAAGAGCCGAGCACTTGATTTATCGAGTCCCTGTTACGCTCGTGATTTAAGGCTGGTTTGTGCGCGCATCATGCTCTTCTACTGGAAGATCAAAAGTTGATGTGACGTCGCTTTCAGATAAAGCGAAGTCCATTCTTGTAGGTCAAATGATCGCCATGGTTATGCCAGGCGATTTCTCCTTTCGGGTGCAATCGCCAACAAAACGCACGCTAGTCAGCGAAGTTCCGAATATTGGCTGCAACATTTTTTGTCCGCTGTTGTCTGTTGGACAACGTTTTGACCGGGGAGTCGTCGCAAATCCTTGTTTTAATTGTTCTCGAAAGTGACTAAAATCTAGGTGGACACTAGGCGGCTCGTCCTTCGGGCACCAGCCTTTGTCCGGGTCAGGAATGGAACAATGCGGTTTAATCGACGCCAATTTTTATTGAGAACCACTGCCGGGGCAGCGTGTGCTGCTGGTAGCGCAAATCCGTTATTGGCTGATCGCAAACGGTCAGCTAATGAAAAGTCCCCCGCGGAATTGTTCACGCCGGAAGTACGCGCAGCCGTGGAACGGGGACTCGCGTATCTTGCCAGAAAACAAATTACCAACGGCGCTAATCGAGGCGCCTTTGGGAATTCAAGTTATGCTGCAGGAGTGGCGGTCTGCGGTTTGGGTGGGCTGGCATTCATGTGCGGCGGGCACGCACCGAGCGAGGGGCTTTACGGCCAGCATGTCGAACGCTGCATCGAATTTGTGCTCCGCAATACGCGCGATACGGGCTACATCACGCGCGGCGACAACACCGTGCACGAAAATATGTATGGGCATGGATTCGCGATGCTGTTCCTCGCGCAAGCCTATGGCATGACCATGAAAGCCGAAATCGAGGAGAAATTGCGGCGGGCAGTTGCCCTAACTTGCAAATCACAAAACGGAATTGGCGGATGGAGGTACCAACCTTCGTCCTCGGATGCAGATCTTTCCATTACCGTGTGCCAGATCATGGCGCTTCGCGCAGCACATGATGCCGGAATTACCGTCTCCGATACCGTTCGCTCAAAATGCATTGACTACGTTAAGAAGAGTCAGAACCTGCAAGATGGCAGTTTTCGCTACACCATCAACGGCCATTCAACAACAGCGATGACAGCGGCTGGAGTAACGTCTCTTTACAGTGCGGGCATTTACGAAGGTGAACAAGTTGAGAAGGCACTCAAATACTTGTCGGCCCGCAAACCTCCCAGCGGAAGCTCTGACCATTACTATTTTTATACGCAATACTACGCCGTCCAGGCTATGTGGCATGCGGGGGGCGAATATTGGAACGAGTGGTATCCTGCGATTCGCATGGAGTTGCTGCAAAAACAATCCGCCGACGGATCATGGTCTATTGGGGTTGGTGGTCCCGAGTTAGGCACTGCCATGGCGAGCATCATTTTGCAAATGCCTCTCAACTTTCTCCCTGTATTCTCGCCGTAAAGCCACTCTTGGCATCGCGTCATTGGAGGAACTTACTTCGAACGCCGGCTTAATACACCGCAGCAAAAATTCTGCAGATGCGATTTTCAATTCCCGCATGCGCAGGTCTCATCATCAGACCAGATGGCAACGAGCTGAACCAAACTGAATCGGAACATGCGAACCCTATTTCCCCGGCGGTACGTACTCCTATCTCCCCGCTATTGAATCGCGCAAGCGCGAAAAACCTTTGGGTAGAAAATCAATGATATCGGTAGCCATTAATGAATGCTCACCCAAGACTTCAATTGCCAAATCGCCGCTTAAGCCGTGAAGATGGCAACCGGTGACTGCAGCTGAAAAAACATCCAAGCCTTGTCCGATCAAGGCTGCAATCATGCCAGTTAACACATCGCCGCTACCGGCGGTCGCCATACCAGGGTTACCCGTTTGGCAATAATATTGCCGCACTCCATCGGTGATCAGGCTGTTGTGACCCTTCAGGACAATCACGGTCTGTGACTCGGCAGCGAGTTGCTGGGCGGCTTGGCACATCGCTTGTCTGGAGTCAAACGTCTCGCGCGCGAGACGCACAAACTCGCCAGGATGTGGCGTCAAAACACGGGGGCCTGCTTTGGCCAATGAGCGGGCAATCCACGATTCCTGACTTGCCAAAGCGTTCAAGGCATCGGCGTCACAGACCATCGGTCGCGTCGTCGACTCGTAAAGTTGCAAAACCATTTGATCGAGGTCTGGTTCGCGTCCCAAGCCAGGGCCGATACCGACAACGTCATGCTCGGCGACCAATATTTCAAGATGTCGTGCCGCATCTTTGGCAATTTTGCCGTTTTGGCTGACCAATGGGCGCGTCATTAAACACGGGCTAACTGCAGAAACCAGGGGGAGACATAGATCCGGCGTTGCAATCGATACCAAGCCAGCACCGCTGCGCAAGGCAGCCAAGCCGGAAAGACCGATTGCGCCCGACATGCCTAACGAGCCGCCGATGAATAGAAGGCGTCCTACGTCCCCTTTGTGACAATCCCTTTTTCGTTGAGGAACTCGAAGCGGAGTAGAAGCGGAAATTGCCTCGCCAACACGCAACGCAAAGTCACCCGCCGACCCGGGCTGTTGAGGCGAATCGCTGGTTCCGAAGGTACCACCTTCGCGAGGGAAGACTTGTTGGGTAAACTCTAACAGCGAAATTTTCCCAGCACGAAACTTCTTTGCCACTTGTTGGAATTCGTGGTGATTCATTTTTATTTGAACAGAAACTCCAGAGATCAAAAATTATGCCCAGTTGTGTTTTGGCTTATTCAGGCGGTCTGGACACTTCCGTTATTTTGTCATGGCTGTTGGAAAAAGGCTATGAGGTTCATGCGCTTTACGTTGACTTGGGCCAACCTGCGGAGGATGTACAAGCGATACTTGACAAAGCCACAAATTGCGGGGCACATTCGGCACGTTCGGTCGACGTAAAAGAGGAACTATGCCGCGACTTCGCTTTCCCCGTGCTGAAGTGGCAAGCGAAGTACGAGTCAATCTATTTGATGGGCACGTCGATTGCTCGACCTTTGATTGCGAAAGTGGCGGTGGAAGTCGCGCGCGAGGTGGGGGCTGATTCGTTTGCTCACGGAGCAACCGGCAAAGGCAATGACCAATGTCGCTTCGAACTGGCGGCAACTGCTTTGGAGCCGTCGATCAAGATTGTCGCTCCATGGCGGATGCGTGAGTTTCGGCAAACGTTTCCAGGTCGCTCTGAGATGTTGGCGTTTTGCAAAGAACGGAAGATACCTGTCACCGCTAGCGTTGCTAAACCGTACAGTCGCGATGAAAACTGTTTGCATGTCAGCTACGAAGCTGGCGAGTTGGAAAATATGCAAACGCACGGAGCGGCGTTGATCGAATTCGCAATGACAGTACGGCCCTGTCATGCCCCAGATCGTTCTGAACAAGTGACGATTGAATTCGAGCAAGGGGTGCCTGTCAAGCTCAACGGCCAGCGCCGCTCCGCGTATGAAATGGTTGCTGAACTGAACAAACTTGGCGGTCAAAATGGCGTAGGCATTATCGATGTCGTGGAAAACCGGTTTGTTGGAATGAAGAGTCGCGGAGTGTACGAGGCCCCTGGCATGACCGTTTTATATGCCGCCCACCAGTGTTTGGAGCAACTCACCTTGGATCGAGATTTATACCATCTGCGGAATCGGTTGTCCCCGGAATTAGCGGAAATGGTCTATTATGGACTCTGGTATACACCAAAGATGGAAGCCCTCAGCAAATTTATCGATGAGGCCCAAAAAACGGTGACCGGGACAGTTACGCTGGAGCTTTATAAAGGAAATATTGAGGTTGTATCTCGGGAGAGTGACTTTAGTCTGTACGACGCCGAAATTGCCACCATGGAGGGAGGGGAGACCTACAACCAGGATGATGCTGGCGGATTCCTAAAGATCATGAGTCTCCCCTATCGCGTTGCCGGGCAGCGTAAAAAGCTCCTGGAAAAAGGCAAATAGTACGGCGAAATTGCTTAGAATTTGGCAAAACCAACCGCAAAACTTGACGTCTACGAAGATAAAGAATGTTGTTTGTGTCTGGAATGCGCCCACCTCAACACGAATTATGAAGTTGTCGCCGTATGCTCAACAAAATCCGGCAGGTTTCTAAAGCAGATTTGCCGATCTTGTTAGCAAGGAGATACAATTTACGCCAAATTGCTGGCACGTCAGTTGGTTGACCCATCAAGGTAACGCCCCGTTATTGTCGACGGTTCAACACGATATTAGTAGAATCTTGCATGCCAATGCATACTTTGCCGCGATAAGCACCCGTTTTCTAGACGAAAGCAGGCATGATACTGTTATGCGAGATGAGACCCAAAGCACCGATTCTATGTCCGAAACGAACTTGAGTTTAGAAAACCAAGACCAACTGGAAGGTTTGAAGTCAGGCGATCCGCGCGAATTGCAAATCCAAATCGCCACGTCCTACGCCCGATTTGAACGTGACTTCCGAAGAAGGTATCCCTTTTTCTGGTGGTTCACCCTGTTTTCACCAATGATCATTTTTGGTGGAACGTTGTCGTTTATTGGAGTCGTATGGGGCTTTGACCTCGCCCGCAATTACTTGATCGCGGGAATTGTCACCTTCGTGGTGTTGGGGCGCTTTGTCATTCTCGGTGGTACCGAAAAGGAACAACTTGAGGGGTTCTTTGCGGATTACAGCTTGTCCCCTTTTCAACTGTTCTCGATGGTCACCATCATGGACTTTGCGGTGGCACTTTTTGTCGCGTTCCATATTGGCTTCATGTTTCGTCTGCCATGGTTAGGTCCCAAGGTATCGATGTTGGTTTCCGATGGTAAATACTTGATGGAAAAACAACCTTGGATCAAGCGTCTTTCGTTTATAGGCTTGATCTGTTTCGTGGTCTTTCCGTCATCGACAACGGGCAGCATTGGCGGATCCATTTTTGGTCGATTATTGGGATTCGGTCGTGTCGTCACGGTTTTAGGTGTGCTTATTGGGAGTCTGATTGGCAATGGTTTAATGCTCTTCTTTGCCAAACAGATCAACAGAATTATTCCTGCCGATAGCGTATGGATTAAACTCATCGGCGTCGCAATTATCGTGTTTGTCCTCGTGTTTCTCGAATGGCGATTCCAACGGGTGAAAAAGAAGTACGAACGGCTATTGAAGCAATAAGCAGAGCAGGGGGCTCAGCTTTCAAACCGGTTTCTCAACCGGCTTATTTCTTTCCGCAGAGGTCAATACAAAACCCACTCCATAAACAAGTACACGTGTCCGTTGGATCAGAACCTAACGATAATGGCGATAAACTAGGGGCGCACGAGGTCCCTGTGGTTATCCATGTACTGCACGAAGGCGTTGATCCTCCGCAAAGTCTTCCAGACCACCCGAAACCGGAACGGCGCTGGAACTTTTTTGTCGTAGGACTGTGCTGGGCTTTCATTTTGGGCTTAAGCTGTTTGATCGCGGTAAGCGTTTTCTTGGGTGATCGAGCAGACCAAGAAGATGGCAAGCAACACTTGATTCAAGCGAACTCCTCTGCCAAAGTTGCCGTGGGCATGCGTGAATTGTTGAGCATGACCAGCGTTGCGGAACCTCCTCCTGGACTTGTTTCTTCGCGCACGCTTGAACAACGTCTTTGTGAAACGATCGTGATCTACGAATTGCAGGGTGCCAAACAGGCACTGTCTGCTTTGGACCGCATTGACCAATTGATCGAGCGACTTCAATTCGAGTCGAGCAAGACACAAAGGTCGATTCTACGCTCGCTACGAGACCTAATGCATGATTATGAAGACGAAATTTGGGAGGGACTGTCGTTAACTGATAGGGAGAAGAAAGAACTGGTCAGCGAACTGGGTTGGTGTGGCCGCCTCGTGTTACAACCTGCTGGCGCAAGAGATACCAAAGAACGGGATAAACTTTTGCGGGAAGCAAAACAAGCCGCGATGCTGCAACTTGGTTTCCTGACCATTTCGGTCTGTGTAGTGTTGCTGGGTATCCCGGCGTTTGTTGTGTTTGTCGTGTTATGCTTTAGCCAACGCCTGCGCTTCGAATTTGATGGACAACGCAGAAATGGAGATATCTATCTTGAAACGTTTGCTTTGTGGTTTCTGGCCTTCTTGGCGATATCGCTGTTGTTGGCGTTGCTCAGGGACGCGCTTCCCACCGGTCTTGCGAGTTTGGGCGTGTTGTTGACGCTTGGTGTGTTGATTTGGCCAATTTTGCGTGGAGTGCGTTTGCCGACGATGCTGCATGAACTTGGCCTTGCAATCAAAAATCCGTTCAAAGAGGTAGTATGTGGGTTGTTAAGTTATCTGGTAGCCGCGCCCTTTATCGCCGCAGCACTTGTGGTGGTGCTGATTTTAACCGCCTTGGCTAATCAATTTGAAAATGTAGATGAGTTGACACCTGCCAAGTCACCCAGCCACCCAATCTTGCAAGAAGTTGCCGACTCCGATTCGTGGTTGACCTTGTTCGGCATCTTCCTGACTGCGGTTGTCATTGCGCCGATACTGGAAGAAATCGTGTTTCGCGGATTGCTCTATCGTCACTTGCGCGAATTGAGTCATTTTTGGGGACGATGGATCAGCGTTTTATTTGCGGCGGCAGCCAATGCCATCGTGTTTGCCATGATTCATCCGCAAGGCATTTTGGCGATTCCCGTTCTGGGCATGTTGGCGATCAGTTTTAGCCTTGCCAGGGAATGGCGTGGAAGCCTAATTGCGCCAATGACCATGCATGCTTTGAACAATGGAGCGATTACGTTCTTGCTGATATTCACCCTCTGAACGCCTCGATTTGCTTCGCACGCGGAGCGCGAGACAAGTTGGGTGCTGCCGAGAGTCATTCCAGATGAATTCTCATGTCAACGCCGACATTCGCCAGAAGTAACCACACGTTTTGCGTGTCACGACGGTTGTCTACCTCAGCGCGAACACGATAGGAAGACGACGACCCTTCCAAATTGATCATCACGATCTTGCCAGTGAAGAGTTCCTGTCGTCCACCAGTTGATAAGGTGACGGTAACCGGCCTGCCCAGTAACTGGCTCGGCGAATAATCTCTCAGTTCAACGAGTCCCTCGACGCGCATGCGATCCATGCGCATCACGGTAAAGACCTCATCTCCTTCGCGTACCCATTCGCCTGGTTGTTTATGCAGCTGGATCACATTGCCATATAAGGGAGAAGTAATCATGTGCTGCGCCAGTTGAGTCTCGGCAGCCTTTACATTAAATTCTTCAACAACGGCCTCTTTTTGCGCGACTTCGAATTCGTGTCTGCTACGCTCAATCTGCAAATCGGCCTGTTCGTAAGCGAGTTTGGAGCGTTCGTATTCCTGCCGAGTGGCTGCACCCGTCCTTTGCAGCCCCTGGTTGATTTCCATCTCCTTTTTGGCGAGGTCGCGAGATTTAATTGCGTAGCGAATCGCGACATCGTCGGCCGCTTTTGCTTGAGCCGCCTCGGCGCGCACCTTGGCAGATTCAACCTGAAGTTGAACCAAAGAAGTATCGATCTTAGCCAACAGGTCATCGGGCCCGATCTCTTGCATCTCTGCAACATAGATTGCCTCGATCGGCCCGCTGACTCTCGCCGGGATGGCGACTTTGGACACAGGATACGTTGTCGCGCCTTTAACTTGCCCGAGACTCGCTTCCGCAAATTGCCGATTATCGGTCTCGCTGCGGACGGACGGCACATTGTGACTGCGGCGCAAATCGCCCGGGTTGTTGCGGCGCAAATCTTGTTGTGCGGTCGTGTTTCCGATTCCGCAAACCATAGCCAAGGAAACGAACAGTGTGACAGACGTGGGAAATCCGATCGTTCGATTTTTCATAAGCCTATGCCAATTAACGGTGTTCTAAGGAGCGTTGAGACTCAAGCGATCATCGACGCCTATTGCCTTCGTCCAATTTTACAGCCAGAACATCAATTGCGACTGTATGGTTTCAAATAATTCATGGAGCCACACGTAACCAATGGAGCGTTTGCCGACCTCAACCTTGGCATTGACGCGTGTCCCTTCGCGCAACAAATCTCGGGGGATCAACGATTTGTCAAACGCCACGATCAGTTTCAGCGTATTGTTGTTTTCCGAATGCACGTCGAGACGACGATCAATTTCAATGATCTTCCCCGTAAATGTGGTACCGGGATAAGAGGCCAGCGTGAACGTAACCACAATCTGTTCCAAGGCAGCAGGTTGTTTTAGGGCCTCGAACAAATGGACGGTCCGTCGCTCCGGTAACTCAAGTTCGATGTGCCAATCTGTTTGTGGATCGACGAGCGTCATCAAGTTTTGGCCGCGGCTAATCGGGCGTCGTAACAGGTTCTCGCGCAGTTTCCAATCAATGATTCGCCCGGCATGTGGTGCAAATACTTGAAGATTTTGGGCCTCCACTTTCTTCAGTTTGACTTGCTCTTGCAGACTGAGCAACCGCTCTTGTGCCTCGGCGCGATCTCCCATGATTCGTGAAGCCTCAAGTTGATCCGAAGCTGTGGTTTGAATCCGGTTGTATTTGTCGATTTGCTCGATCGTTTGGTTGATTTCACCTTCGAGACTTTGGATCTCCCGCTGCAAGTCAGGATTTGCCAGAACGGCCAATAGTTGATTTGGTTGTACGATTTCGTCCGGATCATCGGGGACGTGCAATTCCGTAAGTGTCCCGTCCGTCAAAGCGAAAATCTTATGAGTCGTTGTCGGCGTCAAGTTCCCCGAAGAGCCCAATGTAAATGGATAGGGGACGAAACACATCGCCAAAATTGCCGTTATCAAGACAGCCGAGATTAGCAACGTTTTGGGAAGGTTTCTCGCGCTGACGATGACTGAGCACTGGCCTAACCATTGCCACAGCGGAGCGAACAAGATGCTGTTGTGCGCTGTGGCATTCGTCAATGCCAGGCTGGCGTGGTCGGCAACCGCCTCGGTTCGCTTGATGAGCGAGGCCGGCATGCTCTCGTCCGCCAGCTTCTCAATTACCAACGCAGCGAAGACTGCTCCGGGAGGCGTTTGTTCGTTGACCGTCGCTTCATTTCGTTTGAGCTTCGGCAATTCCCGTTTGCGTAAAGGAATGATCCCGACAACCTTTGAATGAGCAAGATCGACATAATCGTGGAGGCAACGTTCGATTTGAGGCGGCAACTGAGTATCGTCACCAGCATACCAGAGTGGATGTTGTGCCCGCGTCACCTCTTGGATCAGCCGGTTGAGTCGTTTGATCTGATCCGCCCGCCGTTCGATAGAATCCAGTCCGCTGACTACTTGCGTCTGCATCTTACCACCGCGGATCATTGCCAGACTAACACGATCGCAATCGATTACTCGACGTCCTTCATTGGCAATTGCAAATGCTGTTTCATTCAGGCTGAGGCTAAGATGTACGTTACGCACAAATTGATCGAGGGTCAGCCATAACCGCTGCCGTTCTTCATATTGCCGAAGTTGATAACTACTCAGGTACGTGTTCGCATGGGCACTCATTTGCTCCAAGAATCGCAAATAACCCCGTTGCGTTGCCGGGCCACTGTCGGTGCGTTGAAAGATCTCGACGATACCCACAATCCGCTGATTGACTTTGAGCGGTGCCAACACGAGCAAGTGATCCGTAGGATTGGCTTGTTGGCCAGCAGCCTCACCTCCAGAGTTGGCGGCAACAAGGCAGGCTTCACCTTCCACCAGTTTGCGGGATATCAAGCGACTGTGGGCATTGCGGGTTTCCTCATCAACAAGTTGCGTTCTGGCTAAGTTGATTTGGTATTGGAGCGTGATGCTCCCATCTTCAATCTCCCAAATGGCACCGCCAATTGAGGCCATCGCCTGAGTGCAGCGCATTAAGAAGCCTTCGTAGAACTCGATTTTATCGCAGTTAGCTTGGCTGAGTTCCGCAATCTCTTCGACCAACGCTCGAATCTGGTTGCGCGTCTCGTGGACCAGTTTTTGATCAAGGGAATCCGGACCGGCGACTCCCTCGCCAGCCGCCGGGGTTGCGCCTGCTGATTCCCGTCGCTGATGACCTGCGAAAAAGGGAGGTATTTGCGGTGTTGACGAGTCCGACCTGGAATCAGTACTCATGTTTACTAGACGCCTGTTTTCAGTTCAATTTTGATATTCACGATCGCATTGCCTATTTCTGCAGCGAGATCTTCCGCGCAAACCAAGCTGCCTTCGCGCTCGGCTGCCCGGCGTTAGCATCGGCTTCCGCCGCCTTGTGGCTGATCTGTTCGGCTCCAAACCAGAAATTTGGACTGTGGGTCGTTAACAGATTGCCGCTTGTTCGGCAAACAGAAAATAGCCGCTTAGAAACCGCCCAAGTGGTGACTGCGAGACGCAACTCGCGGGAGACTTTCGCGAAATTTCTGGATCCTGACAAGCTCGAATCGGGTTTTTTCGTTAATTGATGTTAACTAGCTGTAAACCGTGACTCGCCAATTGGTTGAAATCCGATTATCGGTTACAACTAGAAAAAGAGTTGACGAGAAGAATGCAAGCAAATTTCTGGCCGGATTGGAAGTTGGGCCAGGTAAGGCTTGGATGGGTCGATGCCCAATGCAGCTGCTAGCTAATGCTATTGGATAATATTTCCCATGGGCTAGCCAGCGATCACGTTGAGGAAGATTAAAGTTGCTACTGTTTTGTTTCTACTTTGAGTAAGGGTTGGTGGTCGTGGAGCTTGGTAAAGTTCCTTTGCACAAACGAGGTTTAACAACCTCCTTTACCCCAAAATAGAGTTGAAACAAAGCACTACGAAGTTTGGCAACCTGTGAATATACAAATAGTGGTGTTATGCGATTAATTGGCAAAATTCAGAATAAGTTTCATGCTGAACGTTTCATGGCGTGTATGACCGTCAAA
Organism: uncultured Planctomycetaceae bacterium; assembly: GCA_937862885.1. Taxonomy (GTDB): domain Bacteria; phylum Planctomycetota; class Planctomycetia; order Pirellulales; family Pirellulaceae; genus CALMEE01. Next base: position 40,998 of record CALMEE010000064.1, on the reverse strand, counting down.
GAGATTGGCGCGCATTTGGAACATGACAACTCGGAGTGGGAAATCTGGATTAAAGACGAAGATCGTGTCGCAATAGCCAAACAGGAATTCGAGGAGTTTTTGCTCAATCCAGATGCTCCGAAGTACGGCAAGGTCATGGATGAGGCAAGCAAGCTCATCAAGCAGCAACAACAAGCCTATCACGAACACAAAAAGAACTTAGTAAACGTCCAGCAACAATGGCAAACGCCATTGTCCGGAAAAAAGACACCCGTCACGATCGTCGTTATTGTGATCTCCCTCTTGGTTTCGCTGGCGACTCAGATGGGAGAAGACCGGGAATCTTTGGTATTTCGAGCACTGGCTTTTACCTCGCTCACGAAAGAACAAACCTTATCCATTTCTAATTCGCCGAATCCGAACAGCACTGCAATTCGTACGGGGAGCATTCGTCACTTTGAGTTGTGGCGAACGATCACGCCAATGTTCATTCATTTTGGCTTAATGCATTTGCTTTTCAATTCGATATGGATTTTCTATTTTGGCCGTCAGATCGAAGCCAGATACGGTTCCGTCTGGTTGGCGATGTTAATCGTGATCTTTGCGATACCATCAAATTCAATCGGTGCCATTGTCCCTTTAGAGTGGGATGGGCTCCCCGTCGATGCCAGTGGTAAGGTCTGGATCATGCCTGCCGGAGGACTTTCCGGAGTAATTTACGGTCTGTTCGGCTATCTTTGGATGAAGATGCTTTTTGATCCACGGAGCAATTTCTTTGTCAGCCCCGTGACGATCGTCATTTTGATGGGCTGGTTTCTGTTGTGTATTGTGGCCAGCGGTGACAGTCTAGGATTCGGGCGCATCAATAACTGGGCGCATGGTGGAGGCCTGGTGATGGGGTTGATCATGGGCTACCTGCCAAAGTTCATTGCAGATATTCGCGGCACTTCGAAAATGAAGACAAAGTGAGATTTCTGGAGACAATCCGTTGTCTGGTTGAGATGCCGCGTTGTCCTGCTGATTGTCAATCGCTCAGGCGATTCTCAGCCACGCAGGCAGGCGTTTGACTTTGCCGTCCGTGCCGACCGCGGCCACAATGGTGCTGCCGGTCGCCACAATTTCGCCCTCGTGTTCAATAACGTATTCATGTTCGATGCGCACGCCTTTGCTTTTGGTCACGCGGGTCGTTAACGAAACCACATCATCATAACCGACCGAGCGAACATACTCACACTGCACGGCAATCACCACTAACTGGATTCCATTTTCTTCCAGTTCTTTATAGCTGAAGCCAGCCGCTCTCAGCAGTTCAACGCGTCCCACCTCAAAATAATTGATGTAGTTGGCGTGGTGCAATCGACCCTGGCCGTCGGTTTCTTGATAACGTACACGGAGCTGAATTGTGTGCTCCAAAATCGGAAATTCAGGGCAGTTGACCGCTGGCATCTTGTTCTTTTATAGTGTTGGTCGAAGATTTATATCCGATAATTCAATCGCGTCCCCTGTTCATCACCCATGGGCGGTTGCAATTGACGGTAGGTGGGGCGATGTTTGTTCGCTCAGGATCGAAATAAGTTTCGAGACTATTGAAAACTAAACATATTGGCCGACCTACGAGGTTGGGCTCTAAAGGGCAATTCTCATGAGTTTAAGCGACGATTATGACGACCCTACAGATTGCTCGACGATGCGAGGTCGCGATTATCCGGCGATCACCCAATTTACCGTATTCTTGGAAAATCGCGTAGGTCAATTGCTGGAGTTGGTGCGGCGGTTCGAAGGAAGTCGTTGCCGCATTGTCGCCATCAATATCCATGACTCGACGGAATGCTCGATTGTAAGGTTTGTTCTTTCACATCCTGAATTGGGAAGAGAAATCTTGGAAAGGGCTGGCGTTGCGATGATCGAGAGTGATCTGATCGGCGTGATTTTGCCAACTACTCCCCAGCCGTTGCTGAGAATTTGCACGGCTCTGCTGCAAGTTGAAGTTAATCTCGTCCAAGCCTACCCTCTGATGGTACGACCAGGCGGAAAGTCGGCGGTCGCGCTCATGGTAGATAACATCGATCTTGCGATTCACACGTTGAAGGCCAAGAATTTGACTTTGATCAGCGAAGATGATCTGGTCGATTGGGTTGAGGGCGAGGAGGATTACGAAATGTAGCGCTTCACCTCTTGGGTGAATAGCTTTCGTCTATACTTGTCTCCTGATCGACGCATGTCAAGCAAAAGTGATAAAATGGAGGGACGCCAAACGTGTTTTTGATCGGGCCATCAAAAGTTCTGTTGTGGCTCTTGTGGAAATGATGCGAGCTTGCTCAGACTGGAAATATAACTCGATCCCGTAAACTACCGCCGACGAACGAAGTAAGCGGACGATCTCAAAGAACAACTTTTCGCAACGGCAGACATTCCGGAAGAAGGCTAACTGAATTAAGAAACGGCAATGGCAATACGAGTTACCTGTCCAACTTGTTTAACGCGGTTCAATGTCAGCGAAAAATTCGCAGGCAAATCAGGCCCTTGCCCCAAATGCAAAAAGACGATCAAGATTCCAGACGCGAGTCAAGAAGTCAAAGTTTTTGAACCGGAATCATTTGGTCCCAAAGGGGTTAGTGGCCAAGCCATACTGAAACCCGTGTTTCGAAAAGAGACATCGATCACGCCGGTCCAAATCACGCTCATTGCGTCGGTGATTGTTGGGTATTTCGTGATGGCTCTGGTCATTCGGCTTCTGGTCGAGGACAAGACTGGCTTTGCCGATTGGCTTGAGTTCGGGTTGAGCCTAATTTTCGCCTTCCCGGTAACATTTGCGGGATACACATTCTTACGCAACTCGGAACTCGAACCATTGCGTGGACAGGATCTGTGGATTCGAATTGGGGCCGTAAGCGTAATTTACGGCTTGTTGTGGTTAGCCATGCCACTGGCTGCTTTCACATTTGCCGAGTATGGTACTGCCAGCTGGGCAAGCGCGAGCGTAGTGATGGTGTTGGTTGGGGCAGCTGTGGCCATAATGGTCTTGGAACTGGATGCCATCAATGGAATTGTTCATTACGGTTTCTTTTTTGTGGCCTGTTTGTTGTGGCGCTGGATGTCCGGATTGGGCGTGTTTCCGGGGATGCTGGATTTGCCTCAATCGGAACCATTGGTTGTGTGGGGACACGTCGTTCCACAATTGGTTCTACTGACAAATTCTTTAGGTTGATTGGGCCAAGCAAAGGCAACCGCTCGCGTGCATTCGGTGAATTCAACAGTTGAATGCGCACCTGCTCGGCATCGGCTATTTGTGCTTTGTCAATGCACACAAGTGGACGAAACACGCCGCTCAACGAAGTAACTCAGCAGCATGAAGTCATTGAACTCGATACCTGAACTGCGTGCCTTGACCGCACCGACGAGCGTTGTGCGGATTCCCTACCAACAACAGGTGCCCCTGACAGATCGAGTACGAAGATTGATCGATGCGTCACCACTGCAGCGTTTACGAAATATCAAGCAGCTCGGGCTGGTATCGCTGGTTTACCCTGGAGCCACCCACTCGCGATTTGAACATTGTCTAGGTGCCTATCACAATTCCTTGTTGTTTCTTCGTCAACTAGCATTGGATGATGCGTTTGCAAATACAGTTGATGATCACGCTGCCGAGTCCTTGATTGCCGCTGCGCTATTGCATGACGTGGGGCATTGGCCGTTTTGCCACCCAATCGAAGATATGGGACTTGTCGATGTGCCGCGGCATGAATCGCTCTGTCGTGAGCGATTAGAAAACTCAAACCTATCTCATTTACTCCAAACGGATTGGGGCCTTACGGCGAAAAGCGTTGCGGACCTAATCGACGGAACTGCCCCTGATCACACTGGAAGAATCTTAAGTTCAATTCTCTCGGGGCCGATCGACGTCGATAAAATGGACTACCTACAAAGAGACAGTTTGCACGCGGGTGTTCCGTACGGAATGCATTTCGATTCCCAAAGATTGATTGCCAGCGTCTGTTTAAACGCACAAGATGGCAAATTGGCGTTAACAGAAAAAGGACGAACGGCAGCGGAATTGATGGTCTTTGCCAGGTATGTGATGTTTAGCGAGGTCTACTGGCATCACGCGGTCCGTAGTGCTACCGCCATGTTGCAACGGGCATTTTTCGAGTTGCATGAAGCACCGAAGGCCGACAGATTCTGGAATATGCATGATGTGGAATGGGTTGAAGCGATTTCACATGCGGCCGAGTCGGCCAAATGCAGTCCTGCCAAATCTCTGCTGGAAAGTTTGTTCGGACCACAACGGAGACTATATAAGCGGCTGGGTCAGTTCGCCCATTTCGATGATCAAGCCATTTACGACAAGCTCGCGCGACGTCCCTACAGTTGGCTGGTTGCTTGCGGCCACCGTCTGGCGGACATCATTCGGCACGAGGCAGGCGTGAAACTGAGTTCCCCTGGGGTCTTGATTGATGCGCCACCCATGGGGCTCGAAGTTCAGTTCAACATCCAAGTGCGCGACAGTCGCGATTTCTCGTTCCGCCCACTTGCCGATTTGTCTCCTGTAGTGCGTGTCTTAGCAACCCACCAATTTGATGACTATGTCAAACGCGTCCGCGTGTTCATCGAGCCGACATGCGATGAGGTGACGGCTTTGCAACCTCATTTAAGGAAATGGTTGGAAACAGCGATTGAAGACACGGAGTCAACTCTATAATATCCTTACCAGCAATTCATCTGCGGAACATCAGCGAAACGTATATGGAACTTTGATTCGAAATCATGTTGTTAATCATTGACAACTATGATAGTTTTGTTTTCAACCTAGCTCGATACTTCAGACAGCTTGGCAATGACACTTTGGTTATGCGCAACAATGATGACCGGCTTGACCACTTGGATCAACTTAATATTTCGGCGATTGTCATTGCACCAGGACCCATGGATCCCAGCAAAAGTGGCAAGTGCCTTCAGGTAATCGATCAAGCGATGGGGAAGTTGCCGCTGGTTGGCGTTTGTCTGGGACATCAAGTAATTGTTCACGTGTTGGGTGGAAAGGTCGTGCGCGCTGAACAACCAATGCATGGACGCACCTCTCGTATAGCGCATACTGGACATGCAATGTTTGCCGGAATTGCATCACCCTTTATTGCATGTCGTTACCACTCGCTCGTCGCCGAGCGCCAGTCGCTTCCAAATGAATTGCTCATCACAGCGGAAGCCGAGAACGGCGAAATCATGGCGTTCGCTCATCGAGATCATGCGGTTTTTGGGGTTCAGTTTCACCCCGAGTCCGCTTTGACTCAAGCAGGATATCAACTCCTGGCCAACATTTTGCAACTCTGCAGTCTACCCATCGAACCAACCATTGCTCGCGCAAAGCCGTCGATCTATGCCGACGAGTAGTCTGCTAGGCTTATGTTTAGGGCCCACGTTAACTCGCCATCAATTAACGGCTTCGAGAGTATTTGATTGACTCCGAATGGAGTCGTACGCGATTCCAAGTCGCTTCGAAAAATCCCCACGACAAGGATTTTTGGAGCCAGCGGAAAATCGTTGTGAAACGCACGAAGGCGCGGTGCTAAATTTTCGTCCCATCCATCGGCATCAATTAGCAATGCATGGGGAGCATTCATTGCTTCGTTGGGAATCGCATTCCTTTTTTTCTTTGTCGCTTCGAACCAAATTACATTCGGAGTTAACTCGGAAAGCAAGTCTGCGTATCCAGCAAAGCTTATTTTGTCGCGGCAACTTACGATAACGTTGTGCGTAACCGGATCGAAGATCATGCGTAAACCCGCCAATCGAGGGTCACCCGCCAGAGCCGTCTGAGGCTGTTGCCATTCCGTCACGTTCTCGTGACTGCGCTGCCAACAAAACTTGGCAAAACAATATGGCCATTTGTGCCAATAGACCGGGATCGTACCGGACCATGGATTCCCCCGCAGCAAAGCGCCTTCGCACAAGCTAGATAGAACGACCATGACGGGAACCAGCGGATTTGCATCGATCCACGCTTGAACCTTCCGAGGATTTAGGGCTGCGACACGATCAACGAGAACGACCAGCAAATCAACTTCCGCGGCAAGCTGCTGTTCAACTTCAGCTAACGGTACGATACGGTAGGAATTTGTCAGTGAACGATGTACGCATGTAAAATCAGGATGAGTAACACATCCGGTGACCACGACATTGAGTGGAGTATGGACCATCATTCGACAACTCGATTCGCCAAAGCGTTTTTCCCAGATGCAAAGGTTGTACGTCCAATCTCTGAATCCATCAATCAATGGCGTCTTCGCATTTGGCAATCGCTGCGATAGCTTCCTTGGGGCTGCCCGCAATGCGTAAATGTTCCAGCAAATCTCGATTGCTGATCAAGCGACTCAAGCGGGCCAACACTTTTAAATGCCCGGCATCATCGCAGGAAGCAACTAGAAAGAACAGGTCCGTCAATACGCCGCGCGGACCACCAAACGGGATGCCTCCAGTGGTGACACCCAATGCGATAAACGGCTCAGCCATCAATTCAGGTTGTGGGCGTCGCGGGTGCAACAAGGCGACACCGTTTTCAAGTGCTGTAGGATGCAAATCTTCGCGTTGACGGATCAAATCCGCCAACTGATTCGCGTCCCACAACACTCCGGCTTGGCTGGCTTGATCGCATAGCCGTTGAATGACTGAATTGCGCGTGCGGGCAAGCAATGGGATACACATCGCACTTTCCATCATTAGATCAGAAATACGAACTGTCTCAGCCAAGCTTTCGGACGGTTGTCGTTCCAGCATCAGTTCGACCTGAATCAATTCAGTTGGATCGGAAACACCGATGCGGGTTTCGAACCAATGGTGAATTTCCGCTTGCGAAAACCGCCATTTGCCTCCAACTTTGCGACCTGGGAGTTTTCCACGTTCAGCCATTTTCTCGACTTGTGCCGGTGTTAAATGCAAGAACGTTGCCAGTGCATTCGAATCGAAGTCCTCGTTTGACATATGGCGTGTAATACTCGAAAAGATCACTTGTGCCTATTCGCCTTCAATGGCTTAGTTCGCCTATCCTAACATATCTGACATGCAAGCATAGTATACAAATTCTTCAGCAATAGATGTGGTGGAAAGATTCATCTTGACATAGTTGATCGGTTATTGAGAATCAACCATTGTCATCTGCAAGGATGCGCGGCCGACAGGGATAAGCGGCCGGTAATTTAATTTACTTCGGGCAAGGAGGCCTCGATGCGAAATGCAATTACGGAAGATTTTGGCATCAGTCTAAGACAAATTCTCCCCGGCAGCCAATTCTTCGGGGCCAATGACGTGCTCATCAAGACCTGTTGCGGGAATTGGAATGAATGCCAAAAAAACGATTTGTTCGTCGCGATGGTCGATGCTGACTCGGACGGTCATGAACAAGTTGAATTGGCAATTGCACGGGGTGCCAAAGCCATACTGAGTGAACGACTATTGGCCGTCGATGTGCCGCAGTGCATTGTCGACAATTCTAACGAGGCCTATGCGAGAATCTGTCAAACACTCGCTGGCAACCCTTCGCAATACCTAACTACCTTTGGCATAACGGGCTCGGATGGCAAAACTACGATCGCCCACCTTCTCCAAAACGTATTAATAGCCGCAGGTGAGCAGGTAGCGGTCGCAAGCAGCCTAAAGACCACGATTGGTGACGAAGGGCGATGGTCAAACGTCTGGAATTGCTCAGAAAAGCGATCAACGGCGGAACTTGCAGATTGGCTGAGCCACGCCACTTTGAGCGGCGCTACGCAAGCAATCATTGAGGCTTCTAGTCTCCAACTCGCCAATCACCAATTTGCGGGCATGCAACTTGATGCGGCCATTATTGGAAATATCCGTGCGCATCATCTGAATTATCACAATTCAGCGGCCAACTATCGTCAAGTCACGCTCCGCCTGCTTGACTACTTGAACTCGACGGGGATCGCAATTTTAAACGCGGATGATCCAGCTTCCAATCAGTTGCTGGAGAACCTCAAGCGGCCTGCTATCACGTATGCGATAAAGCAGGATGCCGAAGTAACCGCCACTCCCCTCGAAGAATGCTTCAGTGAGCAGGTGTTTCTACTGACGGCCGGCAATGAAACAGCACCAGTGCGCACGGAAATTATCGGTCGAAACCACATTATGAATTGCTTGGCCGCGGCTTCAGCGGCGCTTGCCGCTGGCCACGATTTGCCAACCATCGTAAAGGGGCTGGAAAACCTACGGCGAATCGCTGGACGATTGGAACGCGTCGAATGTGGACAACCATTTGCTGTCTTCGTCGACTTAGCGGATTCTCCTCGCCGCCTTGCGGGAACGCTGTCGACGCTAAAACGCATGACACAGGGCAAGCTAATTTGCGTGGCAGCCGTAGGAGAAAAAGCGGACGGGCAATCGGAAATGGGTCGGGTCCTCGAAAACGGGTGTCACGTACCCGTGCTTTCCACACCACTGATCTCCGAGTGCCGTCAACTGGAGCTTTGCCACCAGTGGCTAGATGGATTCAAACAACCCGCTCGTGCGCACGTGATTCCCAATCGAGTTACGGCCATCGAATGGGCACTTCAACAAGCTCACAAGGGCGATTGTGTCTTGGTAGTCGGTTTCGGCGATAAGCCGGTGTGTTCTCTCGATCAAGGCCGCTGGCAATTGACGGACCGCGAGATTTGTCAGGCCTGGCTCTACGAGCATCCCGTTTCCCCGCTCATGGATCACAAGAGAAGCTCGGGTCCATTTCGCCTAGATGATACAGATTGCTAGCATTGTCTCATGTGGGCACAATTGTTTTCAAAATTGCAACAAGTGATCTTGAATGGCATCGTGTACTACAGTAAACGTTACTTCGCATCAAAGATCAGGTCATTAGAGCTTGAGATTGCGTGCGGGATCTGAAAACAAAAGTTGGAATAGTATTGCGAGGATAAAAGTAGCCCAATAGATGCTTGGTCGCTGATGTTGAGATTGCGGGAACTCAACATTGCCTCCCTCCTGGGGTTCGAGCATTTTACTTATCGAGACAATGGTTTCTGGGTCGACCGTTTCGATAAGTGCTCACGACTGAGCTTCAGACTGAGCACTGGGAGGTTCGCCTCCCAGTGCCAGGGAACACGAAGGTGCCTGTGGTTCACAGGCACCTTTTTTCATTGGCATACCAACTTTGGCAACATCGTAGCCTTCCATTGTCGACGGTTCCCGGCCACGAGTTATCGGTCGCTTCTAGCACTAGGCCCTCGATTCCGTTTCAGAATGCATGAATTTGATGCCTAATTGCCAAACATCCGGGCTTTGAGAAAATATTTGATACGAAACCCGAGTGTTTTTCGCCTAATGAACTGTCAGCATTGGATATCGGGTGGCGCGGCGACGACATGGAATTTGCTATTTTTCCAAGTTAGTCCGATGACAAACAGCATGCAAAACCCGCTATCTTTGGTTGACTCCGTGCAGTTGTCATGTACCTGGCACGTCGCCAGAGCTTTAGTCACCGGCGAATCCTTCGCGAATTTCGCCGAGCGCGGTAAACGCAAACTTGGGAATTCCTTGAATCGTATCGCATTGGTGACTTAGCTTTCGCCAGTTGAGATCGACGCGTTGACAATCGGCCACTGTTGAATAAATCTGCGGAAGCGTTTCACCTTTTTTGCTAGGAATCATTAGCACATGGCTCGTCAAAATTCGACCGTACGTCACTTCCGAAATTCCGTTAAGCGCGCGGGCCAACTTGTCTCGTATTTCATAGTTTTCGCGTTGCTCACTGGGACGGCCAGCCAATATAGCGCGTTTTCACAGGACAAATACGCGGTGTTGGTTGGTGTTGAGTCTTACAACGAAGAATTCCTCTCGCAGTTGAATTACACGGAACGTGATGCGCAAGAATTGGCCAAGGCCCTCAATGCCCTTGGATTTCAAACCAAGGTGATGACGAGCAGGTCTCGCTCTTCCGTGCTGAAGCCGAACAACCCAGATAAGATTCTGCAGATACTGCGTACACAACTGCGCAGTTGTGCGCCAGGCGACACGATTATCGTTGGTCTTTCGGGACACGGCCTACAATTCAGCGACGAAGAGCCGCTAGAAGACGGAAGTCGTGAAACGTATTTTTGCCCCGAAGATGCAGATCCGACCGACAAATCATCGCTTTTGCCGATTAGCCAAGTGCTGAGTTTGTTAAAGGAATGTCAGGCGAGCCGAAAGTTGTTTTTGGTGGATGCATGCCGCAACGATTTTCTTTCGACTACCGGTCGGCGCAAGTCAGCGTTGAGGATGAACTTGGGTTCGGTCCATGAAACAAATCGCACAATACCGGGTGGACTTACGGTTTTGTTTAGTTGCAACGAAACCCAATTCAGTTGGGAGCATGATGAACTTGAGCACAGTGTTTTCACGTTTTTCGTGTTGCAGTATCTGGGCGGCAATGCAGAATCGGGTTACTACGATAACGACAAGTTGCATTTAGATGGGCTAGTGGCTTATGTGCGCAAGAAAACGAATGAATACGTTTTCAACAATAATTTGTCGGCCGACGGGCAGTCACCTGTCCTGGCCGGGTCGAGTGCGGATTGGGTAATTGGTCCGGGAATTAATCCCGCCAAACGGCTGTGGCAAAAGCACATCGAGTTTTTGGGTGGTGAGGACCGCTTGCGACAAATCAACTCGTTTAAAATCAATGGCCGATCAACGTTCTTTGAAAACGGACAGACGTTCGAATCCTCGTACCAGCACTTGGCGCTGAATGCTTCGTCGCTATTCGAATACGTGTTTGACTCTCCCAGTCAATTGCGGGGAATCAGAATGTCGAGTGGAGCAACGCCCACATTTTCTTGGACCATCGATGTTGCCAGGGAAAAGTCTTTTTCGAATGAGCAGGACCATTTCAAGAACAGCATTTTGAGCCGATATCCCTTTTCCTCAGTGGAAATGCTGCAAAAGTCAAAGAATTTTGAGCTTGGCGCGCGTTCCAATATCAATGGGCAGGAAGTTACGGAATTGAAAATGTTCAATGATGATCGAACGACTTGTCTATCGTGGTATTTGTATGCAGATGGGCGACTGAACCATGTCGCGTTTTCAACGAAAGATATCAATCAAGGTGAAATCCACATTCGAGATTTCAAAACCGTGGACGGTGTGAAGTATCCTTTTCATCAGGTGGGCTACGCTGAACGCGAAAAGCGCAATGAGACAACGATACAACATGTGCAGCTCAATGTCGCGTTGTCTCCAGATCTTTTCAATGTTCCCAAAGACTTAGCGACACAAAGTTCCGGAACACGAGCGAACGATTTGTTAGACCAATTAGTCGATCTATACAATAGCACTGCGGATCAACACGTTGATTCTTGGGGAGGCTACTTCACAGGCATGTCCGTGCGTCGTCTCGGGGCGACCTCGGTCCAGTTTGAGTACACGTTGGCTAACGGAATTATCGAGTCTAGTCCTCGCGGATTTCACGCATCGCCCAGCTACAAGCAAAGTTTCATTCAAGATGCGATCAGCGAAGAAGAAGCCGAGGTGATTCGCGGTTTTAACCTCACGGTTCGCATCATTGTGAAGTCACCTCAAGGGGTGAAAGTTGGTGAATTCGATATTACGCCGCGTGATCTCTAAATTCCGCTTGCAACAAAATAAGAACTCCGCCAAGAGCTAACTAATGGCGGCGAAATTGACCGTCTCGCCGACTTGTTCTCAATAAGAGGCCATTAGGTCTGTAGAACGTCATCATGTCATTCTATTTCTCATTGGGAATGGAATTCGATTATCGCTCAGGCCATCTGGCTTTTCCGAGACTAACTGATACAAACAGTAGTTGCCACTTCTTTGTTGATGCAATCCAAATCGCTTCGCTCGCGGAACTCGACACACTTACTTGGATCCCTTCGCACCCATCCGAGGAGAATAACTTCGTTACGTTATGACTGACTCCATGATTGATTTGCTTTCTTTCGATAAGTCAAAAATCAAATTCGTTCTTCAACACGATATCCATACTTCGGCCAGACAAACCCTTCGCTCCTGCGGATACTCATCGATCGACTACTTTGATTCCAGCCTCCAAGAACCTGAGTTCAGCTCGGCGATTGCCCAAGCGCGTTTCCTTGGCATTCGCGGCGAGACAAAGTTAACCCAGGAAGTTCTTGACCGTGCCGAAAAATTGTTGGCAATCGGATGTTTTGGCAGCACTACAGACAACATCGATGTCGAAGCTGCTAAGCAGCGCGGGATTCCTGTATTCAGTGCTATGTACACCGACAAAACGAGCATTGCCGAATTGGTCATCGCCGAAGCGATAGTTTTAACGCAAAACGTAGCTCGAAACTTCAGCTTGGACCAAGCGGCAACGACGACGCCAGTCGACGTCGCAAACATCAAGCACGACAGCGCCGTTTATGGCAAACGTTGGGGTATCGTCGGTTACGGCGATTCTGGAGCGCAAGTCGGCTTGCTGGCCGAAGCAATGGGAATGGAAGTTGTTTTCTCCGATGTATTGGCTTTAGGGCCCCGAGGGCGCGCCCGCCAAGTTCCGCTCGAAGAACTTTTAAGATCTTCGGATATCGTTTCAATCCATGTCCCGCACGCTTCATCCAAGAAGCCTCTCATCGATCAAACCGAAATCGCCCACATGAAAACAGCCGGCGTACTTATCAATGCCAGCCCCATGCAAATCGTTAACCTCAAGGCACTGGCTGACGCCGTCGAGAGCCAACGTCTCTTGGGGGCGGCCTTGAATACCGTTGAATTGACCTCAAAGCCAACGAGCGACGCTTCCATTGACCGATCGGCTTACCAAAGATTGGGGGCAATGCAAAATGTTTTGTTATTGCCGCACTATGCTGGGACTGAACAGCGGACGCAATATCACATTGGCATCGAAGTCGCTCAGAAGCTGGTTAAATTTAGTGACACAGGTTCGACGGTTGGCGCTGTGAATTTTCCTCAGGTCGCCTTGCCTGACTTGGCGCCGGGGCAACGCCGTTTGCTGCACATTCATCGCAACCAACCTGGCGTATTGACCTGCATCAACCGCATTTTCTCGAATCATCAAGTGAATGTCTCCGGGCAGTTCCTGCAGACGTCAGCCGAACTCGGCTATGTCATTTTTGACATCGAAAACGAATACTACAGCCAGTTTGCGATCAGCCAACTCAAGCAAGTTCACGGCACAATCCATTGTCGCATTTTGTTTTGACAGGTGATAATTTTGCTGTTTTCAGCCGAGAGAGTGACGCAGTGATTTGCAAACAACAGGTGTGCTTCCATCCATTTCCCCGGTACCAGGATAACCCGCCATTAAATTCTGATTTGTGCCCGATCTCTATCGAACGGCAGGAATCATTCGCAGAAGAAGCGGCAAATTGAAAGTCCGCCGAGCGCGCAACCGCCAAATCGTTTGCAGATTTTTCTTGCATTCGACCGGCGTGTACCTTCAGTTCCAAGATTCGTTAGAATTCAACGGCCTCGCAATCTGCAATGCCGGTCGGTAATGAGAGAAGACATTTAAACCTAAAGGATCTCTAATGTTTAACGACTCCGTCGATCAACCAACCGCTGGCGTATCGGAGGAACATGACAACACGGGAGATTTGAGTGTCGTACGCGAGTTGCAGTCGGTCCCAGACGCGGCACGCATTCAAGCGATCGATGTCGCTCGTGGAATCGCTTTGTTGGGAATATTTTTCGTCAATGCGGAAATATTTGGCCAACCCTTCGGTTCCATCTTAGAGCCCTCGGTGCCCACGGATGAAGGTTCGCTAAGCGTTACCATCTTCTGGTTTACCAACATCGTATGCGCAGGAAAGTTTTATCCGCTATTTTCCATCTTGTTTGGCGCTGGCCTAGCGATGATGTTCGAATCCGCTCGCCGCAGGGGCAGAAGTTTCGAAGCCATGTTCATTCGGCGGCTTGGCTTATTAGCCATTTTTGGGATGGCTCACATTGTCTTGTTATGGCCGGGGGACATTCTATTGGTCTACGCCGGCGTTGGACTTTGGATGTTGTGGTTGGGAAGATATTCCGCGCGGACGTTAATCAAGATCGCCGGCATCGTGTACGGCGTTGGTTTATGTATCGTGTCACTGTCGATCCTAATTATTGTCGCCATGGCGGGCATGAGCGCTTCCGATCAAGTGATCAAAGAAATGCCCCAAGGAGATACGTTGCTCGGAAAGTATTTTCAGGTATTGGTTGACTGGAACGAAACCGAACAATTTGATAGTCGAATCATAGAGCTGGAAAAAAAGATCATGACGCGCGGTCCCTTTCTCAGTGCGGCGGTTGTGCGTGTGGTCAATTATCTCTTGGCCGCTCCCTTTATTTTCCTGATGCTATTTTGGGTGATCCTTCCTTGTTTCTGTGTGGGAGCGGCACTTCAGAAATCCGGATTTCTCCAGGGAAAATTGCCGGAGTGGAATCAACGACTTATTAAGCTCGGATTTTTCGTCGGCTTTCCATTAAGTCTATCGGGTGCGATTGCCGGTTTGTCGTTTAATTCGTCCATGCTGTTAGCCTTGTCAACGCTCACTACAATGCTGGGCGGACCATTAATGAGTCTCATGTACCTCAGCTTGATCATGCAATGGTGCAAAACACGCCAAGCACGTTGGCTGCAAGATATTTTTGCCAAGGCGGGACGAATGGCGTTGTCCTGCTACCTGCTCGAAAGCTTGTTGATGTCAGCTGTAATGATGCATTGGGGCCTTGCTCGCTTCGGTAACAATACCTGGCTGGAACGTGCGGTGTGGTTATTGGGAATTTATGGTGCCATTCTCCTCTTTGCGAATCTGTGGCAAAGGTTTTTTCGACTTGGCCCTTTGGAGTGGATCTGGCGCGTGTTCACCTACTGGCGGTTCAGCTAGGCTTGATTGTCAGCCAATCAGCGGTGGCCACCGAATATGGACCGCGCTCAGGTATCGTTCATTCAGGACACGGTTGGCTTGGAATCTGGATCCGCAATCGCCAATTTATGGATCTGATTTCGTGCCGTATGGGCATTCCTAGCGATGTTGAAATCGAGGTCGCTTGGTGCAATTCAGCCGGTTTTTATCTGGCCGTGCGGACCAGGATAAACTTCGGCCAATTGCTTGGTCCCAGCCATATCGTCCATCGCTGCTAACCTAGTCGATTAGGGTTTTCCTTACCGGAATCGAGTGATTACCATGATGGCAATCTAGATTGAAATTCACTCACGGATAACTTGATTGCGTCATTGAAGCCAATGCTTGACCTTGACCAAACTCATTGTAAATCGGTTGGGGAACGGGTTCGAGGTGTTACGCGCTTTGGCAGCAGCTAATTCGGCTTAAGACAATCAGGGTTCGATCTGAACGAAGCTCCAACAACGTTATGGATACAAACGTAGAATTACTCAGACAATCGACAAAGCTGCTTGAATATTTCGCACTGCGCAATGGACGCGTGTTTGACCGTCAGCAGGCAAGTCAGGTCATGTTTGAATCCCACCTGAATGAATCCAGCAAACCGTTCGAGGACTGGTTGGACACGGTGGTGTCGTGCTCGGAAGCCATGGAGTTGCGTATTCGGCGAATCGAGTCTCCGTTGATCGATGTTCTGCCGTTGGTGCGTAGCGGCTATCCAGTTGCCGTCTTGGTCGATGAAGAAGGTTCACAGAATTGGCTCGTTCTTTCCAAGATACAAGGACAACGACTCAATATCGTCGAACTCAGCTCGGGAAAAACTCACTGGATCAAACGCGCTGAATTCGCGAAACGGTTGCGAGCTTCCAATATTGATAACACGCTTTCGTGGTTAGTCAGCTATCCGATTCTAATCGGCGATGCATCTGGTACCCCAATATCGCACCACGATAATGGACACGAACACCACAACCTTGTTCCGCCCCTGCGTCGCTTGATGGGCATCTTACGCCCGGAGATGAAAGATATTTGGACGGTCTTTATCTTCTCAATGGTTGTTGGATTGTTGACGCTGACCACGCCAATTGCCGTGGAGGCACTCGTCAACACGGTTGCGTTCGGACAGTTTATCCAACCGGTCGTCATCCTTGCGATCATTGTGTTTGTCTTTCTGGCCTTCTCTTCGGCACTTTCGGCATTAACGATTTACGCGAGTGAAATCATCGAACGGCGACTATTCGTACGCGTAGTCGATGACTTGGCTTATCGGCTACCGCGCGTCGATCAAAGCGTAAATGATCGGCAATCGATGCATGAGCTGGTCAATCGCTTCCTAGAGGTAATCACGCTGCAGAAGTCGGTATCGAAGTTGTTGCTCGAGGGTGTTGCGGTTGTGATGAAAACAGCTATTGGCATGTTAGTCCTCGCGTTTTATCACCCGTTCTTGTTGGGATACGATATCTTGTTGCTGTGTTTGTTGGCATTCGCGCTCTTTGTGCTAGGGCGCGGGGGCGTCAACACGGCCATCAATGAATCGGTGGCCAAATATCGGGTGCTTGCCTGGTTGGAGGAATTAAGCAAGAATCCAACCGCCTTCAAACTCAATGACGGAATGGAATTCGCGCTCGACGAAGCTGATCAACTTTCGGGAGAATACCTTGTTGCCCGCAAACAACATTTTCGCATTTATATGCGGCAAGTGTTGTTCTTGCTGGGCATCTATTGCGTGGCAACAACCGCTCTTTTGGGAATTGGTGGCGCGCTGGTCATCGGCGGTGAGCTTAGCCTCGGGCAACTCGTGGCAGCTGAATTGATTGTGATCTTGATTTTGCGCTCCTTCGCAAAACTTGGTTCGCTAATTGCCAGCTATTACGATTTGATGGCAGCCGTCGATAAATTGGGGATGCTGTTTGATCTTCCGATGGAGACCCACAACCAATTAGTTGAGTATGGCGGAGGGGATGCTGCTCAACTGTCCCTTCAGGGAGTGAGTTTGGATGTCGACGGTCAACCAGTCATTGAAAATCTAAGCTTCGAAGTCATTGCCCGACAATCACTAGCCGTCATTGGAAGTTGTCAGTCTGGCATTCAATTTGTGGCCGATTTGTGTTTGGGACTCAGACAACAAAGCGGCGGTATAATATTGTTGAACCATATCGACCTGCGGGATTACCGGCTGGATTCCGTTCGTATGTTTGTCGGCGTTGCTCGAGACGTCGATGTGTTTGCAGGCACGCTTGAGACAAACATCCACTTGCATCGTGCACAAGTTAGCATGATTGACGTACGCCGTGTAATCGAAAAAACAGGACTGCTGCCTAGCGTCAACGGCATGGAACATGGAATCCGTACCCAATTGCTCTCGGGGGGATTTCCGTTGTCGAATGCCCAATGTCGCCGTCTGATGCTAGCTAGGGCTTGGGCCGGAAATCCAAAACTGATCATCATAGACCGGCTATTAGATGGCTTTGCTTACGATGAAGCAAAACAGATCATCACGAATATGCTTGATTCGCGAGAAATGTCTGTGCTGCTGATCAGTGAACGTCCCGAATTTGGCGACATGTGTCAGCACAAAGTTGAAATGAACAAAACTGGCGATTTGGGGGAAACAGGCAGGTCAGAACCGCCGACGGACACCCGATTAGATTAGCCTGGGAAGATTTGGCGATATTTCCAATGAAATCGACACTCAGTGGTAAACAGATTCAGCGCAAACTGCTACCGACGATTGACCTTGTGCAATCATCGAACAAGATTCGTTGGCTGGCCCGATTCGTCTTGATCGGCCTGTTATTGTGGATCTTGGGGATGTTCTTCCTTCCGTGGCAACAAACGGCTCGTGGAACCGGACGGGTGATGGCATTTGTGCCGCAAGAGAGACAACAAACAGTGAATTCGCCAGTGGAAGGAATCGTCGCGCAAATCAAACCGGGATTGCGCGAGGGTGATTTTGTCCAAAAAGACGATGTCATCCTGGAGCTATTACCTGCCGCCTCGAGTCTCGTTCAACAGGTTGAATCGCAAATTCGGGAGTTAAAGACGAAATTAGAGGCCGTCTCCGTCAAAGAACAAGTGTATGCCAAAAACGTGATCGACTATACCGAAGCCCGCGATTATGCGGTTCGATCGGCACAAGAAACGGTCGAGGCGTCCATGGCCAAGTTGAGATCGAAACTAAAGTTGGTTCCGGCGTATGAAGCCAAGGAACTCCAGGCTCGATTGAATTATGAACGGTTCCTGTCACTAAAGGATTCTGGTGCTCGCCCGGAGCGCGAGGTGGAGATTTTAAAGAAGGACCTTGACGTGGCGCGGGCTGAGCTTGATTCATTGCATGACGAGATTGCGGCTGCTGAATTCGAAGTCGAATCGAAGCGGCACGAATTGGAGCAAAGACGAAGTGAAGCTCAAACAAAAATAGAAAGCGCACAAGCATTCGTGCAGAGTGCGGTGAGCGAAGGGGCATCCGTACGCAAGGAAATCCGCGAGTTGGAGATCAAACTTGAAGAACTTCAACAATTGACGATACGCGCTCCAAGGGATGGTACAATTTTTCGACTGCCTTTATTCGAGTTGAGTCAGGTGGTGAGGAAGGGTGAAGCTTTATTTACGATCGTGCCCGAAACCAGTGACTTGGCAGTCGAGCTTTGGATTTCCGGACTCGATATCCCATTAGTCCAAGTGGGCGACCATGTACGTATCCAATTCGAGGGTTATCCTGCAGTTCAATTTCCAGGCTGGCCGTCAGTCGCTGTTGGAACGTTTGGCGGTCAGGTCGTGGCCATAGACGACTCCGACGATGGCGAGGGTAAGTTCCGGATTCAAGTGATCCCTGACCCCGCTGAAAAGAAGAAATGGCCGCCGCCGCCGTTCTTGCGTCAAGGCGTGCGTGCGAACGGCTGGGTGATGCTGCAACAGGTTAGTTTGGGGTACGAAATTTGGCGATTAATGAACGGTTTTCCGGTAATCCGACCAGAGATTGATCCAGTGTACGGTAAGTCAACGGGATCGAAGCTAAAAAAAGTGGACTAGCTATGCAGGTCAAGGACGACCGAACCACTACCTCCATAACCGCTTTAATGACCGTGTTCATCGTGTCTACGGAGCGCTGGCTTCGTTCTTGGAGCGCTCAGCAAGTCAAAAATCTTCGCGGCGGTTTAAAACTATCTCTATTGGTGTGCTTAATGCTGATCTGCACAGGATGCCAATCCGCACCTCTCACGAAATGGAGATGGGTATCGACATTTCGCGGCGACACGCATCGTTTACCACAGCCACCGCTGGAGTTGTCGGCTGATATGTTGAGGGAACCAACCACCAGCGATTCGGAAACGATGCCCAATCCCGCTGTAGCTGATCCTGCTCAAACGATCGCGATTGACGAATCTCAGTGGGAAACGCCATTTGAAACGGAAGCCAGCGAACAATCGGTCAAACTTCAGCTATCCGACGTTACGGCTTCGGCATTGGCCACCTTTCCTGAATTGCAACGCGTATATTTGGAACGCGATATTGCGGATGGTAACTTCACGGCCGCAATGGGAGCATTCGATTTGAATATGCGCGGGCAATCCGTCAACCAACCTCAAGGATTTTACCGCAACTATCAACAACAACTGGGCCTTTCGCAGAATTTGTTTTCGACTGGGGGAAATATTTATGCGGGTTACCGCTTAGGTTCAGGCAATTTCCAACCGTGGTATAAAGAACGAGAAACAAATGACGGAGGGGAATTCGCGATCGGCACGGTTGTGCCACTGCGCCAGAACCGATTGATTGACGCCCGTCGCGCAGCCGTTTTCCGCGCGGATCAAGACATCCAATCCATTGATCCGCTGATCTTTTCACAAGAGATTCAAATTGTCCGCGAGGCAACGGCCGCATATTGGCTGTGGGTTGGTGTTGGCAATGCGTTGGAAGCCCAGCGAAGGTTACTCGACTTGGCCCTGGATAGGTCGCGGGCCATTAATGAACAAGTTGAACGAGGAGACTTGCCCAAATTGGCGGGCATCGACAACGACCGACTGATCGCCCAGCGCGAAGCAAAAGTGGTTGAGGCGAGAAGAAAATTCGAGGCATCGACAATCAAGCTGGCATTCTTCTTGCGTGACGATGAAGGAAGGATGTTGTTGCCGGAAGCAGCTCTCTTGCCTGATTTTCCTGAGCTTCCGCAAGTTTCCGGCGAACAATTGCAAACAGATCTGACAATTGCGGTGCAAACTCATCCGGAGATAATTCTGCTCGGCTATCAGTTGGCCAAAGCAGAAATTGATGTCGAAGAGGCGCGGAATTCCATCCTGGCGCGGGTCGACGTTTTTGCGGAAACGTCGCAGGATGTGGGTGGCGCGGCCACGCCCCTGAGAGACAAATCGCAAATGGAAATGGAGATTGGGGTCATCGCCGAATTGCCTTTGCAGCGGCGATTTGGCTTAGGAAGACTCACTGCAGCAGAGTCGAAACGACGGCAATGGGAGTGGAAACGAGAATTTGCGGCCAACAAAATTCAAATCGCGGTTCAGGATGCACATTCCGCGCTCCTCAATGCTCGAGAGCGACATCAAAAAGCAACTGAAAATTTGCGTCTTGCACGACAATCGTTGGAAATTGGGCGCAATCAATTTCTGCTGGGCGATATTGACTTGATCGTCCTGAACATTTACGAGGAAGCGGTCGCTACTGCGGAATTACTAGTCCTCGATGCCGATGTCGAGTTCTTTATTGCAATGGCCGACTACCAACTCGCCATGGGGCGCCGCTAGAATTAATTGGGCGAAACTTAGACAGGACGTCTCTGGTTGCTTGAGCGAGTCGCCACAACTTTAGATAATGGCGTCATGCCGAGTTCTGAAAGTCTCCCCAAAGGCCAGTCCAGCTTTGGCTCGATCAATTTAGAATGACCGCTGTCCTCTCGTGCAGATTGAATCTGGATTGCCGACGGACCAGTAGACGAAGCGATTCCTGCATCCAACCATGAATCAACAGAAGATCAGCAAGTTTCTCAGTCTCGTGTTGCGACATCGGCCGGACAAAATCGGTATGCAGCTGGAACCGGAGGGTTGGCTACCCATCGCTGAATTGGTAACGCACGCCAACCGACTCGGAATCCCGTTGACAAGCGAACTGCTGCTCGAAATCGTAGCAACCAACGATAAGCAGCGATTTGCACTGAGCGACGACGGCTTGAGAATTCGTGCCAACCAAGGGCATTCCGTGTCGGATGTCGAATTGGGATTAGATCCCATCGCGCCGCCGGATGCACTGTTTCATGGAACCGTAGCGCGGTTTGTTGAGAGCATTCGGCAACACGGTTTGAGAAAAGGATCGCGGAACCACGTCCATTTGTCAGCAGACTTCGACACCGCCACCAAAGTTGGCTCTCGCCGCGGCAAGCCGATTGTCCTGACCGTCAACGCCCACGCAATGCACCTAGCCGGACACGTGTTTTATATGTCGGCCAATGGTGTATGGTTGACTGAACACGTGCCCGCCCAATATCTGCGATTTCCGTAAGCACACCCCGGTTAGCGAACCTTTGAACTGTCCACGCTGGCTCTCTTCGTCGCCCAATTTCGAGGTGCTAAAGACCTGAGACAAAGGTCTCCGGTCCGTATGCGCCGTCGACATACCAATGTTACGTCATGGGCTAACGCAATCATCACGCGCCGACAACGCACACGCTTGATCTTCTAGAAAACGAGATTCAAGTTCTTGCCTGGGATGGCAATCGGATAACTGCCGTTTTCATCCGGCTGCACCGGTGCTTCGTCATCCATCGAACGGATTGAATCCACATCCGCCAGCGTAAGCTGTGAGTTGTAACATTCATCCCAATTGAGTTCTCGTCCTGAGTACGTAGCCATCCTTCCAAAGATCGCAGTCATGGAACTCAATGCGCCGTAGTAGCCCTCGTTGGGGATTCGTCCTTCGCGAAGATCTGCGAACAAGTCGTCAAGCTCTTGCTGAGTGCCATCGCGTCCGCCACGTGACGTGAACACGGCCTGGCCATCTTTTTCAATCACCCCGCGCGTGATTGAGCACGTGCCTTTGGTGCCATGCGCATATTCGGCCACTTCATTCCAACAACCGGGTTGGTGACGGCATTGGCTGAGCATTTTGGAGCCATCCGCATAAGTGAATTCGATCATGTGATGGTCATAAATTTGACCATGATCCTTGCCTTTACGCACCTCGCGCCCCCCCACACCTTGAGCCTTGACTGGGTAGGCGTCTTTCAGCCAATTGATTACATCAATGTTATGAATGTGTTGCTCAACAATATGGTCACCGCACAACCAATTGAAGAAATACCAGTTTCGCATCTGATACAACAGCTCACCTTCGCCAGGCCGCCGGTTTCGAACCCAAGGCGTGTCGCCATTCCAGTAGGCTCGACCGAGGACAATATCACCGATTTCACCTTGCTTCAGACGATCAATTGTCTCCATGTAGACACGCTCATGTCGACGCTGCAAGCCTACGCCTACGGCCAAACCATTCGCTTCAGCCTGTCGACTGGCTTCCATGACCCGTCGCACACCGGGTGCATCCACGGCAACTGGCTTTTCCATAAAGACATGTTTACCGGCCGCAATTGCCTTTTCAAAATGCAAAGGTCGAAAGCCTGGCGGCGTCGCTAAAATTACCAAATCGATATCCGAGGCCAATACTTTTTCAAAAGCATCAAATCCAAAGTGGATATCATCTGGAGTGACTGAGACTTGGGACTCGAACCGCTCCTTCAAATTCTCCTTCAGCGAACCCATCGCGTCGTCAACGCGCGTCTGAAAAGCGTCTGCAATCGAACTGAGGATCACCGGTCCGCTCTTTGTGCTCAACGCCTGCATTGCCGCGTGGGTACCTCGACCACCACAACCGACCAATCCAATTCGGATCGTTTCCGAACCGGCAACGTGCACGGATTTAGCCCAAGCCGTTTGTGGCAGCGCTGCACTTGCCGCAACCGCACCAGCCGTTAACGCGGCCGTACCTCGTTGCAAAAACTCTCGTCGATTTTGGTTCGCGCTCGAATTATCAACACAATTCTGTTCCGCAGTGATTTGACTCGGTTCATTCTTTTTCATGGATCGGCTCCTATATCAATATATTGGCTGCAGGCTCGCAGTTACCGCAATTCGTGTTGCGGAGACTGACGACAGAATCGTCCACAGCGTTGTCGTTTCTGCAAGTTCGGATTAGGATAGTATACTTGGTCTAGATTCGCGAGTATCCATGTTGCAACTAGCGTCGATAAAAATACTTTTCGCAGTCCGGCATTTGGCGTCCGTACAATCGCCCACACATTGGCAATTGCACATTGCCATCTGCTTCATGTTGGGAACGCTGCTATTCCACCGAGGACTTGATGCGACGGCCCAAATGAATGCTGCCGGCAAACTATTATCTACCGGTGATTTAGCGGATCAGCGAACCGGGTTGTCTGAAGGATTCGATCGTGGTGGACATAATCCAAGTGCAAGCGATTCGGCTGACGAGCTGAGCTTGTTCGAGGAGTCTCGCCAGTTGATGGGCGTTGTCTTTACCATCAAAGGCTACTGCGAAGACGTGGAAACTGCTCAACTTGCTTTCGAAGATGCTTTTGCACAGATAAAGCGAATCGAAAAGCTATTTAGCGATTACGATCCCAACAGTCACATTAACCAGCTTTTCGACACAGGCGATTCTGTCGAGTAT
The DNA here is from genome assembly GCA_937862885.1 of uncultured Planctomycetaceae bacterium. Taxonomy (GTDB): domain Bacteria; phylum Planctomycetota; class Planctomycetia; order Pirellulales; family Pirellulaceae; genus CALMEE01. Next base: position 17,461 of record CALMEE010000064.1, on the reverse strand, counting down.
GTGCCGTTGTGTGAAGAGTTGGCGCCATTATTTCAACGATCTCACGAGATCGCGCAGGCCACAGATAATGCGTTCGACTACGCGTTGGGTAACCTGACGCGTTTATGGCGGAAAGCTCGACACGAGAAACGCCTTCCCTCGCCCGAGGAAACTCATGCCGCCAAACAATCGTCAGGGCTCCTGCAAATCGAATACGATCCTGCAACGAAGATGTTGAAAATCTTAAATCCCGCTGTGCGGTTCGATTTCGGCGGGATCGGCAAAGGCTATGCTGCAGACGTTGCCTTGAGTACTTTGCGACATCGCGGCGTAACGCGAGCATTGATTAATGCCGCCGGAGACTTGTCGATCGGAGACCCGCCGCCGAATTCCGATGGTTGGAAAATTGGATTCAGGGCAACGCCTTCGCCGCGCAAACAACCTCTCGCCCATTTGAAACTGGCGAATTGTGGGATAGCCACCTCGGGAGACGAATTTCATTTTGTTTTAATCGACGGGAAACGCTATTCACATATTATTGATCCGCAGACCGGCCTGGGAATGCTGGGGCATCGACAGGTAACAGTGATTGCGAAAGATGGCACGACCGCCGACGCGCTTGCCTCCGCGATGAACGTCCTCGATCCACATAAAATCGAGACAATAATTGAGCGATTTCCTGGCACGATGATCTATGTCTGGTCGGCCGTCGATCCAGCGGAAGAAAATTTTGACGCGAATATCGAAATTGATACCGACACGAATGGTGGCTATCGACTCTACCGAAGTACGCTTTTTCCGACCATCTTTCGCGAATAGTGCTTTTATGAGCCAACTCTGAGTTTTGGTAAGCACAACTCCCAGAAAATTTCTAAATCCGAATCCGCTTCTTCTTCGAATTACAAACGATTGGAGGGTTTCAGGCTGGTTGCTCATGGCTTCAGCTGAACGATTTTAACCATTCCCGTCCGTTGCGGCTGGTAAGCTCTCTTGTCAAAAGTTATCGTCCAACACAAACATCTTGCTGCTCAGCGAATCATGGCAGCTAGTACTGCGGGCATTTTGGGAGTTGTTATGTTTTCAATTTTGTCGGATGCGATCGTGGCGAGTGCAATCGCCTTGATCGAGCGTGGATGGGTTCCGTCGAGTGTGGTGCGCATGTCGATCCGACAGCTTATCCGCAAACGGTTACACGATCTTGAAAAGGCTGAGCGGAAACGACCGTCCAGCGAAACAGTTGCCGAGCAATGTTTGGCTGAGCCAATCGCCGTAAAGACCGACAAGGCAAATGAACAGCATTATGAAGTCCCGACGGAGTTTTTCAAAACGGTTTTGGGACCGAGATTGAAATATAGTTCGTGCTATTTTGCGCCTCACTTAACCCTTGATCAGGCTGGCTTGGCCCAAGCAGAACTGGATGCCTTAGAACTGACCTGTGCTCACGCCGACTTACAGGATGGGATGCGCATTCTCGAGTTGGGGTGCGGATGGGGATCCTTGACGCTCACCATGGCGCAGCGATTCCCACACGCTCAAATCGTCGCAGTGTCCAGCTCAAAAACGCAACGTGATTATATAATGCGCCAGGCTGAACAATTGGGCGTTGCACATCGGCTTGAGATCATCACATCTGACGTCAATCAATTACAGCTTACCCGAACATTTGATCGCATTGTTTCAGTGGAGATGTTTGAGCACATGCGAAATTACGAAATGCTCTTGCAACGCATTTCACAATGGCTGGCTCCCGCTGGCAAGTTGTTTATTCATATTTTTTGCCATCGCCGCTTCAGCTATTTCTTCGAAGAAAAAGGTTCCGCCAATTGGATGGGGCGTTATTTTTTTAGCGGTGGTCTCATGCCATCGGTGGACCTGATGTCCCGCTTCGATCGACATCTCCACATCACGCAAACATGGGTGTGGGACGGCACCCATTATTCCAAGACATGCAGAGCATGGATCAATCGCATGCACGCGAATCGCGCACAGATTCTCCCCATCTTTCAAAAAGTCTATGGAACTCAAGCGAATCGATGGTGGTATCGCTGGTTGTTATTTTTTGAAGCTGGTGCAGAGTTATTCGGCTTCGATGAAGGAAAGGAATGGCAAGTTGCCCACTTGATATTTGAACCCGTGCAAAAATCTGCACGAACCATTTCTCAATTTCAAGCATCAACTAGCTGAACCTGCACGCCTGCCGGAGGCGCCGCCGAAACTCAGTTCCTAACGGCTAGCAACCATGAAACCCTTGGTAAACGTTGGACCACCAATCGACGAAGAATCCTTTGCTGACCTGCGATCAAATTCAATGTGTGTTTTGTGATTAGATTGCTGGTATCGATGAAGTAGGTACGAACGTCTGCGGCAAACAACCAGCTGGATTTGTCGGAATTTCCGTTATGCCGTCGCAAAAGTTGTGAAAAACCGGCAAGAAGAATTTGACAAACTTTATAGGCTGAGCAAGGCTTCCCTTGGCTGCAAGTTCTTGGTTAATTGCGGCCATATCAATTCTGGCGCTTTCAAAATGGAATCGATCATGGAAAGCCAAACTATTGCCTGCTTACAACCTGCACCCGTCAAGCAAACCATGAATTCGACGATCTTGCTGATCGAGGATGATCAGCTACAAGTCGATTTCTTAGAAATGGGCCTGAAACGTCAAGGATTCCGGGTCCTTTCTGCCATGAGTTGCAATGGTGGATTCCGCTTGGCCAGATCCGAAAGGCCAGATGCCATCCTGTTAGACGTCCTGTTGCCCGATGGCTGTGGATTAGCACTGTGTCAACAGTTGGCCGATAATCCTGAAACAGCCAATATACCGATCATCATTCTGAGTGGCAGCGATGAATCGGATATCGTTCGCCAAAGCCGGTTCGCCGGTTGCCACTACTTCCTGAAGAAACCTTACGATCCGAACACGCTCCTCTTGCTCATCAATAAGACGCTGGAGCGCGATGCAACTGAATCGGACGTCGGCCTCATCTAGAATGAAGGCGGGCATTTTCAGCGCGACGCCGCATGCAACCCACAGGATAGCGTCTGTTGAGGAATGACGATCTGCTTGGTTGGTGAAGTTGTTGCTAGGTGCAGGATCCAATAAATCCGTACTTCTATTTTCCAATGCAGAAGCGACTAAAAATTCTTCCCAGAATATCTTCTGTGTACACGGTTCCTGTAACAATTCCGATGGCGTCAACAGCTTCTCTGATATCTGCCGCAACAATTTCATGGCCCAAATGTTGTTCCGCACTGAAGACAACCCGATTCAATGATTCGCGGGCCGAGATTAAGCTACTCACGCATTGACTACTTACGAAAAATTGCCCTTGCCAGGCATCCAAATCAGCTAACACGCGGTGCGCGATTCGTTTTTTCAGTTCGTCAATTTGAAAATTATTGACGCAGCTTACCGAGATAAAATCGTCGCGATCTTGGTTCCAGCTGATTACTTGCGGCAGGTCGGCTTTCGTAAGCACATTCATTCTTTTGGCATCTGCTTGTTCCAGAATATTTTGCTCCCATTCATTCATGCCCCTTGAACCATCGATGCAAAACAGTCGCAAGTGCGCTTCTGCGAATTGTTGTCGGCTCCGCTGTTGCGCGATAGTATCGATAGTCGCGGCGCTCGAATCAGGGCCTGGAGTAAATTGGTCGAGACCTGCGGTATCCACCAACAAAACCTTGATCGAAATCGACGGCTCCAGTGAAAGTTGCAACTCCATTAAATTGAAATCGCGAGTTGTACCCGCCGCCGAGTCAATATTTGCGACGTCCGCTTGCAATAACCGGTTGAATAGACTGCTTTTACCAACGTTCGGTGAACCGAGTAGAACGACCCGATAGTCGGCGTGATAACTGGATCGTTGTTCGAGATATTCTAGACATTGTTCCAGTGCATGTAGAGCTTCGCCCAGCCGAGCCGTCAGGTCGGCGTCGGAAATGAAGGTGATGTCTTCTTCGACGAAATCCAATCCGGCCTCAACGTCAGCCAACAGATTAAGCAAGTCATCTTGTATTCGCTGTAAGATGCCTGACACACCTCCGGCCATTTGCTTCAGTGACCGGTTCATCTCCTCGCTGGTGCGCGCATCGACCACGCCCAAAACGGCAGCGGCCTGGGATAAATCTAAGCGTCCACCCAAAAAGGCACGCAACGTAAATTCGCCTGGCCGAGCCAAGCGAATACCGCCTTCTCGCAACATTTGTAGGATCGCCTGGACCATGGGCGGACAGCCGATGCAATGCAGCTCGCCCATGGGTTGCCGGGTGTAACTTTTTTCATTCGGCCAAAACGCCAAATGGAATGGAATCACGCGCTTGAAGCCGGGGACAAAAACCGAGAGTGCATGGATTTTTGGGTGGCTTTGCTCTCGCAACAAATTTGCGGGGAGCGAAAAAACGCGCGTCAATTCATCGCACGCATTTAGGCCGCTGATACGGATGATGGAGCGAGGGGCACTTCCCGCTGGTGTCGCGGCGGCCACGATCGTTTCGTTCAGTTCGTCAAACACAGACAGCGCAAGATCGAGGTGAAGAAATATCTTTGGCTTTCTCCAACAACAAATCTGCTGTTAAACCGAGCCGGAAGAAGCCCACAAAATTTTGACAAGCCAGCCAGTTGCACAGATCAATGGCAAGCGGATGATTGCGATGAGCAGTATGCTAAAACCGTGCGAACACGATACCTCAATCTACAACTATCTTCTGGCCAGATTTACGCCAGCGAGACAACTCGATTTTGTGAGAATGGAGCCGAGGGGACTTGAACCCCTGACCTTCTGGCTGCCAGCCAGACGCTCTCCCAACTGAGCTACGACCCCATTAGAATGTTAAGTAATTCCGTCAGACCCTATTTTCGCCAATTGAATTCTTCTGTCAACCCAACAATTGGTTAGCCGCAAGTTATTCAACGGCTCGATTTGAAATAACGACCAACCGAGGAAACAAGTTTGGAATCTTATCAGCTAGACAAGCAGGTGTCGCTTCTTTCAAAGCCGCGTGAGGTGGTGATGATCATCTTATTTCAGGCTACACGGTTTTCGGCTCCACATTATTTCCTAGTTTGGGTGATTGCTAGTTTTGGGTTTTGCCACGATGGAACAGCATTGCGTTGCCAATCGAGCCAAAGCACAGATCCACGCCAGCAATCAGCAGGCTGGCCCGATCTTGCAACACCGAACTATGTGATCATCTATCTTGATGATGCCGGTTACGGAGACTTCGGTTGCTACGGCCACCCCACAATTCGCACTCCCAATATTGATCGCATGGCCAGCCAGGGAATGAAATTCACCCAATTCTATACACCTTCACCGGCCTGTTCCGCCAGTCGCTACTCCTTGTTGACCGGACGGTATGCTAATCGATCAGGCTTTCCCTGGGTCATCATGCCCGATTCAACGCAAGGGATCGATGTGGATGAGATCACGGTGGCGGAGGCGTTGAAACCCATGGGTTATCGTACGGCTTGTTTCGGAAAGTGGCATTTGGGTCATCAGTTCGAACATCTGCCACTGCAGAACGGTTTTGACGAGTATTTTGGAATTCCCTACTCTAACGATATGCAGCAACCCAGTCACCCTAAGTTGCCCTTGATCGAAGGTAATGAAGTAGTGGAATATGAACCAGACCAAGCCCTTTTGACGAAGAGATTAACGGGTCGCGCGGTCGAGTTTATTGAGCAGCATCAAGACATGCCTTTCTTGTTGTATCTCGCACATCCAATGCCGCATGTGCCGTTGCACGCCAGTGAACAGTTTCGCAACCGCTCGAAACGGGGTTTATACGGTGATGTGATCGAGGAACTCGATTGGAGTGTCGGCGAAATCTTGCGCGCGATCCATAATGCGAAGCTAGATGAGCGGACGTTGGTGATCGTGACAAGCGATAATGGCCCATGGATCATCAAACAAACCGCAGGGGGCTCAGCGGGATTGCTACGCGATGGAAAAGGCAGCACCTGGGAAGGTGGTGTGCGTGTGCCGTGCATCGCCCAATGGGTATCCGTCATCAAGGCAGGGAGTGTTTGCCAAGAGCCATTAGCAACCATCGATTTATTGCCGACTCTAGTAAAACTGGCCGGCGGACAATTGCCGAGTGAGCGGCCAATGGATGGACGTGACATGAGCAAGTGCTTTATGGGCGAAGCTTTGCCTGAACGCCCCATCTTCTTTTTTGGGCCGCGTAACACGATTCAAGCTGTACGGAAAGGGCCTTGGAAATTGCACGTTCAGACAGCAAGCCAAACCGGCGTAAAACATTTTGATGGCCGCGTTCCGCTATTGTTCCATCTCAACCATGACCCTAGCGAGAATATCGATTTAGCTGCAACACACCCAGCCGTCGTCTCGGAACTCACTCAACTCATTGAGGGTTACGCGGCTGATGCCAGCGAAAAATAACCGTTGGCCGCTGGTTGCCTCTAGGTGTGCCTGGATTTTTAAGCGCCTGCGAATCCACGTTCAGAACAGATCGATTTCAGACTCAGCACGCGGCAGATCAGACAAGCTAGAAAGACCGAATAACTCCAAGAAGCGATCGGTCGTCTGGTACAACTTCGTTCGCGGATTTGTTTCGTCAGTTATGGTCGTCAATAGTTGCCGTTTGACCAGTTGGTTGAGGACCGCCGCGCTCGGATACGTCCGCAATCGATCGACTTCGCGAGCGGAAATGGGTTGGTTGTAAGCGACGATGCTCAACACGTCGATTGCCGATTGTGTGAGTTTGGCCAACCGCACTTCGCCGTAAAACTTTTGGCGGATCGGCTCCATTTCTTCAACCAGCACGAGTTGCACGTTTTGCTTATCGACTTCAATCCGAAAAGCGGCTTGTGCTTCGGCATAAGCCGCATTCAACTCGTCAATCAGTGCATTCAGCTCTTTGATTGAGACGTCCCTCATCAACGAAGCCAGCTTCTTTGTCGTCAACGGTATGTCATTAGGTGATCCCATGAACAGGATGGCTTCCAAGATCGACTTAGGAGAAAGCGGGCAGGGAGCATCGTCGAGAGCGGCCATCTCGACCGGATCGGGCGTTTCGATTTGGGACTCTGCCGATTCCGCAAGTCCATCTTTGGGTGCAAGGCCGACCGCTGCGGCGTAGGCTCGACCTAAATCGTCTAGCGAAAACTCCACGAGTGCGTCAGTGAATTCCGGATCGTCGATAAGATCTAGCGCATCCGATGCCTCGGTGTTCACATCATCATCCAAGTTTTGTTCAGACGATGTCAAGCTTTCACCATTCAACTCATTTTCGGAATCGGTTGATTGCTGGGCTTCGTTCAGGTTTGATGGCTCATCCCTTTTCATGAATTGTATTACTCATCCTAATGCTGCGATTTAGACGTAATGGGGTTTAGATGATCTAGCCATTGCCGGGAATCAACGTCGATTGGATAGTGATGCCTTGAACCGCTGGACTTTGGTGAACAACTATGCACGATCGTTCGTTGCAGAGATGCTTCGTCGGTTTGTTCTACGCATAAGCTGCTTCACCCGTCAAGATCGAGAATGAACAAAGTCCCGCAAGGGTTTTTGTGCCTTGTCGAACCAAATGAGGATGGTTGCCGGACCATTCGTTGATAATCGAATCGAATGCTCAAAGAATTGTTGAATCGGCATTTTCCGCCGTTTATTATAGGAACGGTTTCTTGCCGAGCAAAGGTAATAACGAATTGTTGTCACAGGGGATTAGATCGAGATGAGATATTTATCGTTAGTTTTTCTGGTGCTGAGTGGATTGTCCTATTCCGTCAATTCCAGTTGGGCATTTCCGCAAGATCAGGGGACCGACAAACAGAAAAACGGTGGCGATGAGATCACGCTGGAGAAATTGTTTCCAGAGGAAAGCCTATTTGGTCCCCAAGCCAGCAGTATGGCGTTCTCAAAAGATGGTCGCTATGTGGCTTTTCTCTATCGAACGTACGCTGAACGCCGTCATGGTAACGACCTCTGGCTCTACGACTTCGAAACAGAACAACTTTCTCGGATTACCGATGTCGCCGCGATGTCGGAGTTCCAGCGCTCTGCGCGGAGGGTTAAAGAAGATCGGTTGGCGAAACACAAGGCCAAGTTAGAGAAAGAAAAGAAAGAGCAGGAAGGCGCTGCGGAAAAAGGGAAAAAGAACCAGCAGGCGGATGCGCAAAAGCAAGACAACGGCTCGAAAAACGGCGATGCCGAAAAGGATCAGGATCGCAAACGCGACAAGTTAGAGGAAGAGCGACAAGTCATTAATCGGGTTGATGACAAGGACGCGGAAGACCGCCAAGCACCTCGTTACTCGGGCGTTTCGGGATTTGCTTGGCATCCCACTGAGAATTCCATGTTGATTTTTTCAGAGGGGGATATCTACCAGATCACCGATGTCGCCGAGCCAGCCCTCTCGCGCATTACGAACACCGTGGACAGCATCGCTCAAGTCGCGTATCTACCCGATGGGTCAGGTTACACGTACAACCAGAATCAAGTGGTTTACCGCGTACGCTTCGGTCATCATTTTATCGAACAGCTCAACCCCAGACTGCCTCAAGACCTGAGTCTTGGCGGCTACGAACTGAGCCAGGACGGAACAAAGTTGGCGATCTTGGCGCGCAGCGGATCCGGAATGCCACAAGGCAGTCGTACGGTCGACATCATTCGTTATCGAGATCGATTCGCTAAAGCGGATTCCGTTCCTCGTACTGTTTCGGACGACGCAACCAAGCCGCAGGATACGTATGTGTATTTGTATGACCTTGAGTCTGCTCGCGATGAGACGGCGGAACTCATTCAAGTGTTTCAAACAAAGATCGACGACCCGCGAGATGTGATCAGCCGTCCCCTCTGGTCTCCGGATAGCAGTAAAGTGACGTTCTGCTTTTACGATCAGACAACGGACGAGGTTCAGATTTTTGTGGCGAGCTTTCCCGATGATGCAAAGCTCAAAGAACTGCGGAAAAAGCGGAAGCCGCCAAGCCGGTCTGAAGCTGCCTCCCGCGCGGATGACTCCGAAGAGGATTCGGAACAACGACGTCGCGGTGGGCGCATGGCAAGTTCAACCACTCCAGATATTTTGGAAGATCCAGCCAGAGTGGTCTATCGTTTCATGCACTATGGCGGCCCCAACACGCCGCGGATGGTCTCCCCCAATTGGGCTTGGGACAGCAAACGCATCGTATTTCTTAGCGAACAGACTGGCTTCCGGCATTTGCACTTGTTGGATCCGCTTTACGAAACCGTGCAGTCACTCACCAGCGGTAATTACGAAGTCTATCCACAACAATTTTCTGGTGATAACCGAACCGTTTTCGTCACCGCCACGAAAGATTCCCCCGCGCGCGAGTTGGTTTACGCCGTGGACCTGGAATCGTTGTCTGTCAAGAAAATTTCACGCAGAGAAGGAAATTACTCTTCCGTCGCCGTCAGTGATGATGGCACTAAGCTTGTGGGCAACTTTGTAACCTACGGTAATTTGCCGGAATTGCTCGTCCAAAATCAACGAGGCAGAGCGAGACTGGTGACCGAATCGCATCCGGCCGAGACGAAAAAATTGACTGCCTGGATGCCTGAATTCTTCGATTACGAAAACCGGCATGGACACACCATCCACGGCATGATGTTTAAGCCGCAGGATTGGGATGCCTCGAAAAAATATCCATTGCTCATCTATGTCTATGGCGGACCGCTCGGCACGCGCAAGAGTGTTACGGATGGGAGTTACAGCGCGGATGGCTACTTCTTTCAAGGTTACATGACCGAGAAACACGAATACGTGACCGTCGTGATTGATCCACGCGGTCAATCGGGATACGGTGGCTTGTTCGAGAAAGCAAACTACGAACAAGTCGGCAAGCCACAAGTCGAAGACCTAGTGGATGGCGTCAAATTTCTCACGGAAAACTTCAGCATCGATAATCGGCGCGTGGGGATTTTCGGCTGGAGCTTTGGCGGCTTCCAAACACAAATGTGTTTGTATACGGAACCCGACGTCTTCCAGGTCGGCATCGCCGGTGCGGGACCCACGGAATGGGAAAACTATAACGCCTGGTACACCACAGGAACGGTCGGCCCTTCGCAAACCGGCAAACCAGATCAAAAGAAATATTCCCTGCGGCCCTTGGCTAAGAATTTGAAAGGCAAGATGCTATTGATTCACGGTGTCGAAGACACGAACGTATTATTTCAAGATACGATCGCCGTATATCGCGAGCTGTTGCAAGCTGGCAAAGAAACGAATGTCGAATTGTTCATCGATCCGACAGGTGGTCATGGCCTGGGCGGTGATGTGAAACGATTGAACCGCATGCGCAAATACGAAGACTTCTTACTGCGCACTCTTGGTGCAGGCGCCTCGGCCAACGAAGACTTAGGAACCGAGGAAACCGCAGACGCCAAACAAGAGACATCGAAGGAAAGGGAGAATCAAGATTCGAGTGAATCCGCAGATTCAATAGATTCGGACGAGGGTGACAAATAAAGTCACCCGAATCAAAGGGGTCAGGACTCATTGATCGGTGCATGTGTCCGTGATATGCTATTGAAATGCCGAGACGACCACGAGTTGATGAAGCTGGTGGGGTTTGCCATGCTTTGAATCGCGGTAATGCCCGTCAGACCATTTTTGCATAGACTCGGACTACGCAATCTTCGAGAAAATTCTCTCCAAGGGGCTAAAACGCTATGCTGTTTCTCTGTTCTCGTTTCAGTTGATGCCCAATCATTGGCAGTTCGTTCTGAGGCCTAACCGGGACGGTGCGATGAGCGATTTCTTGCGGTGGGTCACGGCGGCTCACACCATTCGCTATCACGCCCGTAATCACACTTCCGATCATGGGCACGTCTATCAAGGGCGATTCAAGAGCTTTCCGATTCAGGACAATAAACACTTTTTGATGGTTTGTTATGTTGAAAGGAACGCTCTGCATGCTGAATTAGTCCAGCGCGCTAAGGCTTGGCGTTGGGGATCGCTATCGCGTTGGCTTCAGCGGCCCGAGCCTGAACGGAAACTCTTGACAGCTTAGCCGATATCTCGTTCACGCAATTGGGTTGAGCGAGTGAATCAAGCATTGCATGACACTGAACTCCAGGCCATTCGAACTTCTGCGCAGCATGGAAGTCCCTGCGGAGATACGAGTTGTATAAAATCAACCGCCAAGCGGCTGAAACTCGAATCGGCACTTCGCCCCCGCGTTCACGTTGATGCCGAATAGGAAAACAATGAGTCCTGACCCATTTGATTCGATCATCCAAAAAGCTTGATCGATGTCCTGTCCGCAATTATAATCCGACTTGATCCGAGGGTTTTGTTCAAGCTCAATCATGGGGTCGGCGGCACAGTTTTAGTCTCGGTTGAGTTTGGAAAAACCCGGGCGTAACGCCCAATGGCTGATTTTTCTCGACGGAGCACTAATGGCCCGATCCGTTTCGCACATTTGACATATCGCAGTGGGCATCTTGAGGTTGAGACGAACCGTTGGTCAAAGTAATTGTATGAGAATCTTGTGGGAAACGGCTTAAGATGGATCGCGAACTTCCTCGCCATGATACAGACGAAACATCGAGCAATCTCATACGGCTTGTCAAGCAAATGGATCAGACTGCGTGGCATCGGCTGGTGGACTTGTATGGACCCTTGGTATTCAGTTGGTGTCGCCGTCGAGGACTTGACGAAGAGCGAGCCAGCGAGGTTACACAACGAGTTTTCGCGTCGGTGGTCAAGTCCATTCCACGCTTTCAACACGGCCGACCTGACGAGACGTTCCGTGGGTGGTTGCGCGTCATCACTCGAAACGAAGTCGCGATGTATTATCGCCAATGCGAACATTGCAGTGAACTGCAGGTTGACGGCATGACCTTAGAGGCCATTGCTCAAGATGACTTCGATGAAACTAGTGCCGATATCGCATCCGAGTCGCGCGAATTGTTCTTGCGCGCTTTCAGTATCATCGAGAGTGAGTTTGAGGAATCGACTCGTCAATCATTTTGGATGCTGGTCATTGATCAACGCCCCGTCGATGTGGTGGCCGAGGCACTGGGGTTGAGCGCAGGTGCTGTCCGGCAAGCCAAATACCGAGTCCTAAAACGCTTACGCGACGAGTTTGGCGACGCGATACAGTAGACCGCAGATCATCGTGGATGAGTTTCCTTCAATCGCGACTCCCAATAACTCTGTTGTTCCTTATCATCGACGGCCTGGGACTGCTCGATCAGCGCTTGAAAGATGGTGGTTCGCCAGGCGGATTGAGTCGGCGTCAGTCGAGCGGCCTCCGGGCTCTCGGCGAGTTCATGCGCAGCGAGTAGCAATGGAAGGGCCTCCGCAGGTTCGCCGCTGCGGGTCAAAGCAATTCCCAACAGGACATGGACTTGAATCCTCAGGAACAAGTCGATCGGCTTGCTTTCAATGAACTCAAGCGCTTCGCGGAGCACTTCTGCCGCCGAATCATTCTGCGCGTATTTCAAGTAACTTGAGCCAATGCTAACGAAGAGACCGGCAACCGATTCGGGTTGGCTCTCCATAAACTTCCGGGCAGCAGCCAACTCTGACTGGACAAGTGTGTTGAATTTGTCTAAGTGACCTGACTCGCCAAACGCATCGCGTAACATCGACCTGACCGGCCGTAGCCTGGGGTATTTGGACGCAAAGGGATAGACCCTCTCAAACTGTTCAATCGCCTCGTCGTAGCGTCCAGCATCCTGAAGGTTGACGCCGAGATTCAACCGGCAAATCAAGGTTTCTGGATGCTCGTCGCCTAATTGTCGCCTGCTCAGTTCCAGGACTTTCTCCAATAGGGGAATTGACTTGTCGAGAACCTCGTTTCGCCAATAGCTGACCGCCAAATTGTTCATTGAAGCAATTACGTCTGGGTGCTCGTCTCCAAAGTGCCGTTGTTGAGCGGCCAACGTCTCCTCAAGTAAGGCTTGTGCCTTGGCCGTTTCGCCACAATGCTCGTAGGCGGTCGCGAGATTTGTCAAACTGCGAAGCGTGTTCGTATCCGTTTCACCATAGAGCCGCGCTCTGGCAGCCACCAATGATTCGAGGACCTCCACGGCCTCGTCGGCTGCGCCTGCTTGCAGCAGCGCGGTGCTGAGGCTGTGTTGGCAGGCCAGAGTGTTTGGTGAGTCCGCACCCAGCATCTGGCGCATCTCATCCGCAGCCTGACGTAACAGGGCGACAGACCGCTCAATTTGATCCATTTGGAGCAGCAGTTCTCCCAGTTTCTTCCGCGCAGCGACGGTATCTGGATGAGTCTCTCCTAGGGCTTCAACTCTCAAGTTGAGCGTGGACTCCATTAGCGGGAACGCTTGATCCAATTGCTTCATCGCTACCCACGAATCTGCCAAGTTGCCCATTGTGACCAGCGTCTGCGCGTGGCGATCGCCGAGAATGGCGCGTTGCTTGGCCAGTGTCGATTCATACGTTGAAATCGCTTTTTGCAATTGGCCGCCCTGTTTCCAGCACAGTGCGAGGTTGTTTTCTAATTGAAGTGTCCAATGGTGTTCGGGACCGAACTTCTCCAGCGATCGACGCCAGGCTTCCTCCGTTAAACGGGTCGCCTCCTCGACATCCTCCACTGCCAATAACGACGTCCCCAAATTGGCAGCGCACAACCAGGTCTTTTCGTGATCGTGGCCATAATGGTCTTGCGCAATTTCCAGCGTCTCTCGATGAATCTGGATCGCCTGATCGTGGTCGCCCTTCAGCGAAAGGGCATCGCCCAAATTATTCATCACGGCAATGAGTGCTTCAGGGTTCGATTCTGTCGAGCCAATCAAAAGCTGTCGTAAGTTGTCGTATTGTTGAATGGCCTGTTCAATCTGCCCATTGAATCGGTACGCGGCCGCGAGACTATTCAAGGTCAGCAGGCTTTCGGGCGACTGCTCGCCAAACGCTTTTTTGTAGAGCCTCGCGCTGTGTTCCAGGTGCATCACAGCATCGGAATAACGACTCATCCCCCGATAGTTGACCCCGATCATCCAACGCAGTTCCGCTTCAATCCGAGGTGCCAGGCCTGTTCTTTGCTCAAGTTTCTCTGCAGCACGATCAAGCAAATCCTCCAGGCTCGCGTTACGGCTCAACGTGATCGTTGATTCGTAATCAAAGCGAGTTTGCCCCTCAACACTAGTCAATGCCAAGAAGTCATCGCGAACAAAAGCGGCGATCTCTTCAGCGAATTCGCGCTCTCGCTGCTCTCGTTCTATTGCCGCATCCCTGGCAACGATCTGTGTTTCAGCAAAAGCGCGAGCCCTTGATTCTCGCTCCAGGGCCGACTCCAATTCTCCCCGAGACCGCACGGATTCCATCCAGCCCCAAATCGAACCTCCCAATCCCAAGAGCAAGGCGGCGACGAACCCAAATGTAATGAGCACTGCTACCCGATTTCTGGCCCAAAACTTCCTCATGTAGTAAGTCAATTGTGGCGGTCGTGCCGTAACGGGTTCGCCTACTAGGGCGCGGCGCAGATCCTGCGCAAGCTCCAGGCAGGTTCCATACCGAGCCGAGGGGTCCCGCTCAATCGCCTTGCTGACGATCCAATCGAGATCTTGTTTCAGATCGTTCTCAATCTGACGCACGCCTGCATTCCGACGGCCTGCCAACTCAAGACGCAATTTATGATCCGTCGCCAGCCAGCGGGCACTCGGCAATGGCGGGTCGGCATTTTGAATTTGATTCAGCAATGATATCACCGTGCCGACACGCACAGCTTCGCGGGTCAGAGGCGTACTTCCTACCAGCAATTCAAATAAGACGATCCCCAGGGAATAGATGTCACTTCGAATATCAACTAGTTTTGGATCCAGTGAGGCTTGTTCGGGACTCATGTACCGGATGGTCCCTACGATGTTCGCACCTGTCGATTTCCATGATAACGAGCATTCGTCTAACCAGTCGTCGGCAACCCTGGCTAGCCCGAAATCGATAACTTTGGCGATGACGTTGCCCTCCACGGTTTCCACCAAGATGTTGGATGGTTTTAAGTCGCGGTGAATGATTCCTTTCTGATGCGCATGGTGAACCCCTTCGCACACAGTAAGGAACAATTCCAGGCGGTCGCGAAGGGATAAGTTGGCCCGATCGCAATGCTCAAGCAGGTTCGGGCCAGGAACGTACTCCATCGCAAAGTACATCCCACCGGTCGAAGTGGTCCCGACTTCATAAACTCGGGCGATATGAGGGTGGTTCATCCGAGCGAGCGCTTGAGTTTCCAGTCGAAACCGGGCGCGATTCTCTGGAGAGTCCGCCCGCGACATAATCTTTAGAGCGACGGTTCGGCGGACAGGACGTTCCTGTTTGGCCAACCACACCTCGCCCATGCCTCCCGATCCAAGCCGCTCCACCAATCGAAATGGCCCCAACTCGTCACCGGCAACCCCGTGGTCCCACCGGCAGAACTCAGCGGCTTCAGCAGTCGGATCTGCCACTAGCGATAACGACTTGATTCGCTCTATAGCCGCTTTTAAGGGCAAGGGTCCCGAACCGGATACCTTGACAAAGCTGCCGTCACGAAGCAAGTCCATCACCTGATCCAGGGAGTGAATGCGCGCATCTAGTGACATCCGGCACGTAGCACATTCATCGAGATGAGAACGAAGCATGGCATGAGTGCTCGTTGCCTCGACCTCGACAATCAACTCATCCAATTGTTCGATGGTCAAACAGTTGTTCTTCATTGCGCGCCCTTGCGAACCACGTGTCCGTTCACACCGAGACTGCTCTTTGTCGTAATTCGAATTGGGGCCGGCATTTGTTTCTGACCGGTGCGGGTTCGTTTGGTCCGAAAGCCAACAAATTTGTGGGCTTGCCCCAAGCAGTCCGCCGTTCCACATGCCACCGTCCGTCAGCCACGGCCGCCGGAAATACAATTATTGCAAGACGAATATGATGAATCAACTCGTGATCCAGGGGCAACGCCTTGTTCGCAAACCACCGTCAATTCCCTAACGCCGCGCTGCCAATCCGGTTGGCCAGCGCACCGCGCCAGGAATTCATATTGACCCGACGTAGGGGAACGATGATTAGTGCCCCAGCTTGCTGGCGCGATTCGCTGGCCTCATCGGCGAACGCCTAAATATCGCCATTAGCAGGAAACCTCCCAACAATGCGATCGAGCTGGGCTCGGGAACCGCTGCGACGGTGAGATAAACATGCCCCAGCACAGCATCATGCGAGATGGAATAACTGAACCCGCCCGGCACTGACTCGATCCATAGTCCATGATCAACAAAACTCCCCGAGTAGTCCACTAACAAATAATCACCGACCCCAAATCCGGCCAACGCATCGACATAGAGTGATCCGTCCAGTGTGAAATCGCCATTGACGACGATCAAGTCAGATTGCGTTCCCAACTCAAAGAACAAAAATGAAGCGTGACCGAGGTGCAAGTCCGAATCGAACGTGAGCGTCCCGGTGCTCGTTCCAGGCCGAATCCAACCATCAGCAAGTTCGATCGACGAAGCTCGAATCGTCCCATTGCCTTCAAATCCGCCGTAAAACGTCCCTGTCGACGACATCAGTTCGAGCACGCTGCTGCTCTGCTCTAGAATGACGTTTCCCCAGGTTGCTTGCTCGAACTTATTTGAATGCACTCTCAACGTGCTATCACCGATACGAATCGTTCCCTGATTGACAAGCGTCAATTCAAAAGTGGCGGTTCCGACTCCGTCCAAGACTCTCATCGAATTTGATCCGCCGACAGCTACGTTGACAAACTGCTTGCCTCCGGCGCCGCCATCGCGAAATACCGCATTCATCGCGGCGATATCGAACTGGCCGTCGTTAGTGACTGCAGTTGTCCCCACTCCACCCGAACCAGACGCCGCCAAACGACCGCTGTGCCAGGTCGTTTGCCCATTGAAAGTCGTGTTGCGAAACGTCGTGATGCCACCATCTGCAGTCCCATACAAATCGAGATCGACAAACGACAACTGTCCGACTCCGCCTACCTGCAAAAATGTTCCCGTGCCACCATGGTTCGTAATCACCGACGGTCCATAGAAGCTCAAGTAGCTGTCGGCGCTGAAACTCGAGCCCAGTGTACGTGTGTTTCCACTCCCGGTATGAGAATAGTAGGCTTCGAGCGGCACGTTCACGCTCATATCCTGGCCTGCTTTAACTTCGGTCGATGCTCCCTGAATTCGGAAGACTGAATTGGAGAAACCGTTTATCGATCCGTCACCGAACACGAAGGGATTGCCACCGGAGAACTCTAGTGCTGCACTCAACCCCGCATGGTATGGATCCAAATAGGTGACTCCACCGAAGTGATTGGAACCATTTTGGAGGTTTATCGTACCGCGATCGACGTAAAGCGTGCCCCGGTTGTCGAACACCCATTGAACCGAATGGGTTCCATTGCCGGCTGTTTTCCAATAGGTGGCGTTGCTTTGGTTGTCAAAAACCGATTGAAAGTTATCGGCGGTCATCCCCCAATCGGCTCGCCCTGAAAAAACACCCCCCCGGTTTCCCCCACCGGGCGATCCGCCCGCCCCCCCCCCGCCCCGGCGAG
>CALMEE010000063.1 GCA_937862885.1 uncultured Planctomycetaceae bacterium | reverse complement strand
CCCTCTACACTAATTCTAACACGGCCGCTGTCTCACTGTCATTGGCACAGAGGGGGGGGCAACATAAACTCCCGGGCCAAGACCACGATTAATGCAACTTTTCAGGATAAGAAGGCCAACAATGGTTTTCCCTCCCCCAGTGTTCATTTTAAGCCGAATGTCTTTTTGCTCCTTCTTATCAAACCATTGACCAAGTACTTCGGCCTGAACATCTCGCAAGTAATTATATTCCTTGTTCGGTAGAGCAGAAAAAATTTCTTTCGGGTTTTCCAGCGTATCGACTGTCTTTGGTCCCGTTATTTTTGAAAAGTCTAAGGGCATTTGCGTTTCCTCTCAATCAAATGGCTAGGAACTACTGTTTTGCAACCAGCCAGGCGGCGAAACTATAACCGCATCGAAAATCCCCGGAAGCTCCATCAGGCCTCGTCGTAGTAAGGAATGTTCATCGATTCGTCGGCCTGCATCCCAAATAAATGGAACAATCATTAGCTCCCTTTGTGCGCGATATAGGCCGCAGTCTTGGCTGATATCCCCAATAAGCTGTTGTATTTTCATTGACTCCCTTGCATATTTGACTTCAATGATCACCTGCAGGGTCGGAACAAACAAATCAGCGCGTGGTTTCTTTTGTCCGACGGAAGGCAAGTACTCTTCTTCACGGATATCTGGAAAAATCGGTGCAAGAATCGCATAAAGCAGATTTTGCACGTGGTATTCATGATCAATATGCCACTTTCTGGTCACAGATCTGGACGTGAGTGGCTTTTCCTCCCACGTCCAACGTTTTAGTGATGACGGGACCCGAGAAAGCAGTAATACTAGTTCTGCTAAGCTTGGCTGAGAGAATTGAATTGTTGAGGTGGACGAAGCAACATCTAAAGCATACAAAAGTAATGCCTTCTCAATTTCTGCCAAATTATGTAGGTTGTCCGATTTGGCTTTCACCAAGACAGCAGTTTTTAAAATTGATTGTTGATTGGCTTCTACAACCGGAAGCAATCCTTTGTGCTGTAGCGCGAGTTGAATGTGTGGAGAAATGCTTGATGTATCGCCATGCCCTCGCGCAATGAAGAAAACAGCGTTTAGCAAATCATGGTCTAACTGTCCAAGGGAAGTTGATCGAAGCACAGTCGGAAGAAATTCGCCTAACCACTCGTTTACGCGCTGCGTGATTCTTTCATTGTTCGCATGCTTGCAAGCAAGTACGATTCCGAGTAGGCCTACAGAGTCGCTACAAAACCGCATTGGTGTATTGCCGCTGAATGGCTTTCTACCGGCATGATAGTCGAGTGAAGTAGCAACCAAGGATTCCAAATTGTCTGGCAATTCTCCAGCAGAAGCTGCAAAGCCAACACATGCTAACGATTGATACTGTTCAAGCCGCTTATCAAATTTACTTATTGCTAACAGCTCCCTAAAGTTCTTGCCCGTGACATTGTCACCAAGGAGCCACGTTAACATCGACTCGTCCAAGCAAGTTAATCCAGTTCTTTGATTGACTTCAGAAACAAGAAAATGTTTCGCGTCGTTTAACAAGATTGTGCTTGGGTCATTCATAGGAACCACCGTGTTCGTCCAATTCGGCCCAACATAATATCGGAATCCCATTTCGAAAGCGTTGAAAGTTGACCGAGCTTTTTTGCAATCAGATGGGAGTAATGGATTGTGACGGGCAGAGAGGTTGGCGACACGGTTTGCCATGAGTGTGCTGTAAAATGAAATACTTGTCGTGTCAAATACGTCATGTCACAAAACGTCGAGTCTCGATGAAGCCGCAGAAGTATTGGACTTGGCAATCCATCAGAGCTTCTTCTCAACTCAGAAGGCCCAGTCGTTACGAGAAGCGTCTCGTAGTCGGAAATTTCCAAATACCTTCCTCTTGCAGGCGCATACTCTCCTCGAATTGAATTTTCAAAGGAAGTCCACCCCGTTTGCGCCGTATCGAAAAGTCGATATTGTGGTTCATCAACGACGTGTATAAACGCGAACTCTGTTTCGAAGTCACACTTTTCCGCAACAAGTGACTTAACAGCGTCCACTTCTGAATTTTTGAGAGGCTTAAATGCATGAAAGACTAGCCGAACGGAAGATCGGGGCGCTGGTTGAATAACTTGCTCAAAAGATCGGCGAAGGGCATCTAATAAAACTTCACAAAAATTTTCAATTGGAGCTGCTTTCGTTACATCCGAAAGGAAATAGCTGCCATCGCTTTGGAATACAGTTGTGATCCCAACGACACGCTCTCGTGTATCTAGTTTAGAGACATTGGAAACGTACGAGCTGCCAAGCCCGAATACAAGCTCATGTGTAACAGTAGGTGACGATTGTAGAAGCCACGGCGTACCATCAAGTTTGGCATACAGGGCCAAGGCTACATTGTTCATCACATAGCTCAATGCCTTGTCTTGCTTTGCAGCTGTCGATGAGCGGATTGCTTGCACTGGAATTTGATGTGTCAAAAACGCCTTTTTTGAAATCAGGTAGGGATTTGCATCCGAGAGCCGATCTCGAAACTCATCGTCAATTTGTACAAACGCAATGTCCCATCGAATTCTTTTGTCCCCAGCATATTGAATGGCATCATTTGACGCTCTCGCATATTCAGCGGCGGTATCATCGTTCGGACAAAAGAAAGTTACCTTCGCATCTGACAATTTAAACTCTGAAATAAATCCATTTTGATACGCAGAGTTTCCTTGTAATTTTATACCTTCCAAAAATGCGTGTAGAAACTTTTCAAATAGTCCTTTTTTCTTGGCCTGGCAAATTACGCAGATTTGCAAATGGTTTCGATCAAATGTATGGCGAGAGTATGGTCCGAATTGACGAATACCTTTCAATCCTGAATCAGCGATTTGCCGACCAGACGAATCAAACAGAAATTTCGGTTGAGGAACAACCCTGACGCTAGGAAAAAAGTCTTTGTCGTCAGAAGAGAGCATTGGACGAATGAACATCGGAATGCCCGGTGCGATTTCGATTTGCTGTCTGGAGAAATATCTCTGCGTCGCGTCCAATGTTTTTAGCAGGTTTGCACCGGTTTGCAGTTCGTGAATCTTTTCGCCCAGGTGATACCGCACTGACATAGAATCCCCGCCATAAACCTGATCTACCACACGTTCAAATCCTTCGCGTCTTTCGACATACGCCTCCCGACAATCAACACTTTCAACACCGTCTCGTCCATCAGCAAGCAATAGTTTACCGTTCTTAATGTCAACGACTCTTCCAATCAGTTTGGGCTCTTGGCTAATGCGGCAATCATAGTGCTTTTGACGCATTGAAACATATAGCCCCCGTAAATCAAGTCCAAGCTGAATGAGTTCATCACAAGGTAACTCCACAAAACGCCGAATCCGCATGTCAAATGAAATTCCGAGAAACGTTCGACCATTACGGAAATTTACGACTGCAACGTTCGCAGATATCAGCTGCCTTACGGACAGCCACTGAGGAGGAGGAATATTACCAAGATCGTTCAGAAGGTTTTTATCAGCCGTCGTACTAGTGAACTCTACTGGATGGAACCCAAACACTTTTCTTCCGGTTCCAGTCAAGTGCGATACTAAACTTGATCGGGCTAGGACGGCGGCAAACTTGGGGTTCTCCCGCAGAGATAACATTGAGCTATAACCCAGCAATGGAACATCCACTCTAGTTGCGGCAGAAATAATCGCTGGTCCAGCACCGTTTAGATCGGATTCTAGCCGAAATACCAGGTCGGTGCCGTTTGTTTGCCTAAGCTCCTGAAGCATCTCCCGACTTTCGCCATTTTTCAGGACTCCAATCGGAATTTCTACGTCAGCAACCTCAATAGGGCAGACATTTAAAATCAGCTTTGCAGTGGTATCGTGTGACATCATTGCCCTTGGGTCAGAATGGAAGGTTTATATTGACTTGCAATCGAACAGGAAAACAACCTCGATTCGATTAAAAGCACTTTATCATCAGAGTTTAGCGAATAACACAGCATCAAGTACACTCCGTTCGTGGAAATCAAACTCGCAGCAAAAACGAACCAATGCAACCAGGCAACACTTTTTTCAAATAAAAAATCAACACAATTAGGGTTCATTTAGCACAGCCAAGTTCTGGTACGCAGCCAAGCCCTCGCAGCAATTGGCGCCGCAGACTCTCAAACAATTGACCACCCTTCGGCTTCAATCGATAGTAACTTTCTATTTGCATCCGAGTACCATTGATTAATGCCGCCTCTTCTAGTTCTTGAACCTGTTCCGGTGTCAGCGATGCCAAATATTGATCAAGTGCTGCGTCCTGTTCGGCTTGAAGTTTTTCCATTTGAATCTCTTTTGCGGATTTTGGTCGGCTCGTCAAAACAGGTTGATGCAACTTGCGTTTTCTTGTTTCTGTCGGTTTTTCGATTGACTGGTAGTTGTCGCGAATCGAAGCCACCAAAAACCCGGCACTGTTTTTAGCGACTCGCGAATCGCCGGATTTGACTAAATTGTCGTGCATCTCAATTTGAGATGCAATCAGGGATTCAGGGTACTTCGCAATCAGGTCGGACACCACCTTCCGACTGACGCCGCGTTCGATCATTTGATCACAAAGCTCAGAACGTCGGTTCGAGCTTGGCGTTGGCCGGACCACTTTTCCGGTTTTCGAAAACTCCCGATTGGCAAACAGAACAATTTTCCACTCCCCTCGCCTTACCTGCACAAATCGCTCGCTTCGATTCAGCGGAACCAAGAAACCGATGGACTCCAGCTCCTGGATGGCTGGCAACAGCCGTCTTTGCAATTGGCTGTTGTCGTAGTTTCGAGACAGTCCAACGTGCTCACAACCAAAGTACTTCAAATCCAGCTCGAGTTTGGCCGTGCGGTAAAACCGCTTGTCGAGGAAACGGTACATCTGTCGAGCGACCGGGAGTTCCAGCTGGAAATAGGTGGACAAATCCAGACGTTTGATGTTGTTGGCTTGAAAGCTGCCAAATAAGACTTCGTTCCAAGTGAACGTGGATGGCTGATCATCAAGATGAGAACCTACACGTCCACGGAGATCGAGTGATTCAATAACGTGAAAGGTTCTGGTTCGCCAGACTTGGCTGGTTCGATCCCACCACGCTTTGTTGTAGGACAATGTGACTGATGTCCAGCGTTGCAGCGATTGCTCAAGCCGTTGATAAGAACGACCACCATCGTTCCAGCCCAAAAGCTGGATTAGTTCATAACGGCTAAAAGTGACCTGCCGACTTGTGAATCCGTTTCGAACTCGCGTCAAGTGCATCAATACCAGCAGAACATCTGAGTCAACTGGAGTTGGCAAACCCCACGCATCACTGGCAGCGATGATCAATTTTCGTTTGACAGGTGTTCGTTGGCCTTCATCAAAAATGGTGTCTTCAAAAACGAGGGTCTTTTGATCGGGATGTACTTTATAACCACACGCCGCCAAAGGGAATTCAGCGAAATTGAGTTCGTCAATGCCGAGTAAATTTTTTGACTTGTCGCTAGATTCAATTGAAATCGGTAATGCGACCGAATGTTCAATTAAATTTTCCGCAACGCTTCCTTCCATAATTGAATCAAAGAAAACAACAACCGCTTTGTTGTTTATTTATTAATGTTTTAATACTTTACCCACGTGTAAGCCTATGAAATAACTGCTGAATTCGCCCTGTTTTCTGTCCCAGTTCACGGTATTTCCCTGTCTCAGTTCACGGGAGAATCCTGTTTAGAAACACGGTAACATCCTGTCTCCACTAACGGTACTTCCTGTCCCACTTCACGGTGCTTCCTGTCACAGCTCACGGTACCAGCTCGTTTCCTGCCTCAGATCACGGGTTTCATTTTCTGATGGCAGGTTGATTGGCGGTACTTGGATGAGTGGCTTGGAATGCAAACAACTTTAAGCGACTTGAAGCAACGCGTTTTCGACCCTATCGCGCTTTTGAATTTGGCGCAACACCTTTTTTTGCTGACCGACAAGCTTGTTTGCCGTCTTGCTTACATGATTGCAAGTAAGCAAGTCAGCAAGCCAATAAGGTTGCAAGTAAACTGGGCGGCCTCCGTTCCTCAATTATCCACAGAATGATTTCATTTGGCTGACTCGCGAATTGGGCTCGGCTACAGATGTAAATTCTGGGGAGACGTAGATGTATTCAAGGAGCTGATTCTCAGGATATTCAGAGTCAAGTATATTTACTTGGCGATTTAACCAATCAGCTTGATCGGCATTGATCGTCAATTTCCGTGGAATTCCCCGCTCGGCAAGATAGTCACTGATCAGAAATAGTGCCCTCGTCGTGTAGCCATCGTTTAAAAGCGCATCATGTTGTCGCGTGAGCGTTTGCAAATGAAGTGCAGGAAATCCAATGGGATAGGTGACATAGTGTTTAGTCCAGCAGGCAAAGGGATCACGGTTTTTTTCTGCCAAGTCGTAGATTTGGGCCAGCCTTTGCCACACAACATCATCGAAAGGCTCACCGATTTCCTTTAGCCGAGCAACGATGTGTAGCAAGATGGTTTGACCATTCTTCAAGACTACCAAACGATCCAAAAATCCAAAAGCAACGCAATTCAAACCAAGCCTTTCGATGATCTTGAGAATCATCGCGGGCAAAGCGGGATGTGGCCGATTGAAAACAGTTGGGCAAAACAGCCAATTCAAGTCAAAACCGAAAAATGCAACATGCTGCTCCGGCAAAAAGATTCGGCTGGCGTGCAGATCATGTTTCTTGAAGATTCGCCGACTATTTTCGCTGGAGTTCATTAGCCTTGCCAATCGGCTTGTATCAAGCTGGATTCCTGAGAAACCGAGGCAAGTAGCCTTACGGGGAGATCGCGACACACAATTCGTTCGATAACATTCAATGAAATCTTGCAGAACTTCTTGCCGTTCGTCTATTGCAGCATTCATTTGGTCTCTAGCAGAGATATTGTCCCAGCCATCGAGCAGTCGCCATTGGAATTCCGCGACGGCAAGAGGAAGTTCACGATATCGTTTTAACGTGATTTGCTTTTGCTGGATACTATCGAGAAGCAATTCCAATTCTTCATCCCCGATCAATTCCATTGTTTGGTCGCTCCCGCAAGTGTTTTCCAACTTCTCCAGTTCCGTCCATGAGGGATTTTCCCAAGTTAATTCAGGGTTCCCGGGGATCGAGCTTTCAGGGTGAAAAAATCCCGATGTTTTCTCCTCGATCCGTGAAAATTCGGTTCGAATTAAATTCATTGCGTCGGAAATAATTAGGTCCGTTGCAACGGCATTCAAAAACCGTTTTCGGTCGCGCACCAAAGCCGCAGCAAGAAATAGGTCGTACAAACCCGACTTGGGATGGGCGACGACTCGATACTGCGAATACACAATGGAAAGCCTCGGGGCGATGCGAGTTGATAATACAACATGAGTGCGTGCCTCGCCTGAAACCATTTCGACGATGGTGTTCAGTGTTCGGGGCGAGAAATCGGCTAATACTTTTTCGCTGTAATTCATTGTATCTTTGTCAATACTTTCAATTGTTTGGGTCGTTTTCTGTCTTCCTAGTAACGCCTTTTATTCTAGAGAGAATTTAATTTTCGCTGCCGAATACAAGTCTGGAAAAGGGCGAAATTTTGCGATGACGCTATACTCGACGGCCGTGGACAGCCGCATTCCAGATTCGAGCAAACCAACCAATTGTTCGAGGCTCCTAAAAGTCAAAAAACTTCCGTTTTCTGAATGCGAATCTTGGCTTGACTCGTCTTTGCCTCGGATCTGGCGGTACTTTTCCCATTCTTCAATCGCGACAGAGATTGTTCCAGGGCTCGCGTTGGGAAATCTTGAAGCCAGCATTGAGCGGATAGTTGCTAAATCTATTTCTGGTATTTCAGGCAAGCAAATGAACCCATCCAGTAACGCCTGTCCCAAACTACGATTTGAGTTACATTTCATTGACTCAGGATTCGCTGTCGCAATTATGCGAAAACCATAGTCGTCACTTCTGGTGGGAGGGACGAGAATTCTCTCTTTATTCAACGGGTTGGTACAAGATTCCCGCCCATCTCGGAGGTCATTCAACACGGCCCGGACGTCCACAGGAACTGCGTTAAAATCCTCGATGATTAGCCAACGCTTCGTTTTCAGAGCATTTGCCAGGAAGCCGTCTTCCCACACCATGTTTCCGTTCACAAGGCGTTCGTAGCCCCAAAAGTGATGTTGTTCGATCGCCGGATTGCCCTGAAGTATCAATGGGTCTGGGCACCCGAGAGAGTTGGCCGCCCATCGCGCGAAAGAAGTCTTGCCGCGCCCTTGGTGTCCCACGAGTAGGAGCAGGCGATGGTATTTCAGTGCCAAAATTGCGTCCGAGAACCAATCGAGTTCCGTAATTGTCTGTTGGCTGGATTGTTTCGCAGGTGATTCGGCCTTTCTCGGTGCTTTGGAATTTTTCATTTTTTTATCTCCAGTGTTTTTGCTCTTTAGAATTTGGAATTTGGTTGCGATTCGCAGTCGTGACTTCGCAGGCCTGCGTCAGCGGGAAATTCTTTGGTGCCCGCCGGCAATTAACAAGTACTTCTGTACCTTTCAAATGGGGAAGAAAAACCGAATTCGAGAAAAAATCTTCCTATTTAGGGACCCCGCGCGTACTGGTTTATTTCAGGGGTACTCCGCAGTTGAGAGTGCCACGCCTCGAAACGCGTTTTTCAGGAGCAAGAAACCAATGACCCAAACCAGCGCCCGACCGGCCAGCGAACAAATCAGCAAAACCCTCGCTCGCTTCGGATTCCAAACCACACTCACGCATACAAAAACCATGACCTCAGCGGTAACATCTGACTGGAAAATCCATTGGAACCCCACAATTCTGTCGCGCGATATTTGGCAGAACTTTTTCGACGGCACGGGCGGGCAGATGGAGTCGATCAAAGCCAAGAAGCTCCCTGGGCCGAACGCCAATCGCAAAGCCACTTACGAAATGATGATTTCGTCTCCAGTTACGTTTGAATTAAAAAAGCTCTTCTTCTTGGGGTCCGACAAAGATCAGCAAATTAACGTAGGAGGGTACGGCGAGGGTTTCAAGGCAGCCGCTCTCTTGTTGTTGCGTGATCATCAAGTCATCCCGATTAATGTGAGTGCCAACCAAGTCGCTGTGGTGCGATTTGCCGAGCAAGCAGATGCTGAAACCGGGTTCCACCCGCTCGAGTACGACTTCTACGAAGCCGACAATCGCTTTCCAGGCTCAGCCATGATCATGCCTGGATGTGGCCGCGAGTTGGCAACCGAACTGGAAACCGGTTATCGCCACTTCTTCTACGATTCCCATCCGGCCTTGGGAAAATTGTTGGATTCCAACTCTGCGACCAGCCTTTACCAATCGAATGACAAACAAGGCTACTTTTTTTACGCTGGCCTGATGCGGGGCATCATTGCCGACTTGCCATTAGTTCTGGTTTTGCACCACAAGGTCGACTCAATCCAGAAGAGCATCGGTCAAGACCGCGACCGCAAGCCGTTTAGTACACGGCTGCTTCGCTCAGGTTACAAGCGATTTATTGAACGCTGTGAAGACCCTATGCTGATCTTGAAACACACGAATGACTTTTGGCCCAAGGGGCATCCGATTCTATCCGAGCTAGCGGCCTATTACCGTTACCGCCCAGACGGAAGGGAAGCGTTTTCCGATGTCGATAAGTACTGTTATTTCGCCAGTCACAAGAACGGTCTCTTCAGCCGCGATTATGTTTATCTACCCCACGACGAGCAACGAGAGGTCGGAGAGCTGGAAGCTGCTTGGCTTCGGGAGGGGCAAGTCGAGTTGCCAAACTATTTTAAATACTTCGGTGCCAAGACCGCTGTATCGATCGTTCAGCAAATGAAAGCTGACAAGGAGAAAGCGTTACGAGAATCGAGTTGCCGCCCGCTGACCTCCCAAGAAAATTCCGCGCTAAAAATCTTGATCGGTGCTGTAAAGTCAATTTGTCCGACACACGAACATGAGTTTTTCCGCTGTGACAAATACATGGTGTGCGTTAGTGAAGCTGCCTTAGGCATGTTCCGACAGGACAACTTGCGATACAAAACGGTGTACCTGAACCACAACTTATTCGAGTGTCCTTTTTCGATTGGATTGTCAACTTTGTTGCATGAACTGAGCCATGTCCATGGGGATGACGGCTCCCGACGTTTTACAGACGCGCTTACGACCCTGATTGAAACCCTCATTCTGCACCGCAGTCGACTCGACAACTTTGAATCGAAATGGATTGCCATTTCTGAATCCATCGCAACCGAACGAGCCCTCAACGCCAACCTCGCCGCTTCACCACTCCCGCCCGGCTGCGAGGATGAGTGTTAACCTAGCTACTTGCGGTCAGAGGTCGCGGTTGTCGGCGTGCGCGAAAAGTCTGCTGTTGGTTTGGACAGAGATTGCGTTGCCATTGGTAATAAGACGTCACCGAACAAGGAACCGATTTATATAACTCAGCGACCGTCAGTGAGCCGGGCTGAAAATCGGACAACCGCTGCTGCCACACAGCGGTTTTGGCGGGATCATTAGTTCGTGCCATTGTGAAAAACTCCTTGCAAAGACCGAAAGACGCGTCGATTTGTTGCAAGAAACTCTCTCACCAAGTCAACACGACAAGCCCACAAAACTAAGGCACCAAGGCACGCTTGCAAGCAGGCGATGGTTTTCGAGTGCCAAAATAGCGTCCTATAACCAATCGAGTTCCGCAATTGTCTGGTGGCTGAATTGCTACTCAGGTAATTCGGCCTTTATCGGCACTTTCAAATTTTTCGTTCTTTCATCTCCAATGTCTTTGCTCTTGAGAATTTTGGTTGCGATTCGCAGTCGTGACTTCGCTAGCCTGCGGCAGCGGGAAATACTTCGTTGCTCGCCGGCAATTAACAAGTACGCCTTTACTATCGATTGGGGAAAAAAATTGAATTCGAAAAAAATGTTTCCCATTTACGGGGAGAAGGCGTCTTGGTTAAGCGACGGGCTACTCTTTGCTGATTGCTGCGATTCGAGAGGCGTCGATTGCCGACGAGTAAACCGCAGCCAAAAGCGTTTTTGGCTAAAGAGTCCGCATTCCATTCAAAGGAGCATTTCAATGAAAAAGTGGCCAAATTTCACTGCGACTGTGATCGCACTCGTGTTGTTTTCCGGCTGTATCGATCAGAAAATCGTCGACGAGGTGGGCGAATTTCGCCGGACAATTCAGCGTATTCACCATACAGTTCACACGGTAACTTCTAAAGAGACTCTTCTGGACCTGATCAAACAGATTGAGTGGTCTGGTCACGCTGTTCTGGATCGCAACGTGATGTTGTTGGTTGAGGGTCTGCCTGCTGAAATTGGTGCAGAAACGCGAGAGTCATTGGACTATGCGGTCGAATACTTGAAGGCCTATACAAAAGCTGTGTTGGCCCGCCTTGACGAGCTTGAGCCAGATTTTTTGATGGCCAAAGGGAATCGATCTGAAACCGCGCGCCTAGTCATGGAGGCCCTCCACTCGGAGGTCGAAATGCCCAGTTTCATTAAATCGCTGACGCCAAGCCAAATTTCGCTGCCCTCGGACGAGACGAAAATCGCAATCAAGCTTTTTGGCGTAGGGCTTGATCGGCTCGAAGAAAGCGAGGTGAAGTTTTCCGAATGCACGTTCGATGCAGAATCTGTTTCTCTTCCGGGAGCAGTCACAGGAACTGGCTCGAAGCACCGATCTGGAATTGTTATTGCACGTCCAAGTGTGAATGCTGCCTTTGTTGAGGTTGCGTTTCAGCAGCAGAAGATTCGTATTCCTGTAATCGCTCGCGAGACCGATCCAGTAGCGCCTCCAGAACCTCAGACTTTTGCTTTCAGGGAGTCGTCGCTCGAGAACAACGGAGGAGTGAAAGCATCGGCAAAAGTCGATATCTGCGGCCAGAACAAACATTTTCGTGTTGAAGCAAATGCGTCAAATTTTAACCTTTTCGACAACATTCATCTTGTTATCGAGGTATCCCAGTTGAATGCAAGTGGCGAAGTAACCTCTGTAACTAACAAGGTGATGCCGAAACTCCCGGCAGCGAAATTTATTCCGCACGAACCGACGAGGCGATCGGTGGTTCATGAGGGAGTAATCAGCTCTAACGCTCGTTTTTTGAGACTGAAAATTTACCGGGAAGACCACCCTCATCAGAGCCTGACTTTTGTCGACATGTCGATCAACTAGCGTTATCGGGTGGTAGCACGGGAGCAGCAAGTGCTCCCGTGCTTCTCAATTTCCGTGATCGCCACTGGAGAAACTGAAGAGATATTATGAATCGGCGAATCAAATTTTGTTTGCTTTCGATTTCGGGAGTCAGCTATGTGGCTTCTTTGTTTATCCCCTGTGTGTTTGTCCAGCAACGCTTTGTAGCACCTGGAATCGAAAGGGTATTTGAGATATTGGGACTCGCGAATTTCAATCGAGAGTCAATCACCATATTGTCTGGAATTTTAAACGCTTGCGAAAATGGAAATTTTAGTGTGGGGTTGGTCCTTTTTGCTTTTACAGTCTTTTTGCCCGTTTCCAAACATGTCCTAAGCTGGGAAAAGTGGATAAAGAAAACGTCAACAACGACTCATTGGGGCCACAAAATCGCCCTTTTCTCGATCCTTGACGTTTTCGTTTTGGCGCTTTTCGTATTGGCTGCGTATCGCTCGGACTTTTTGGAAATTTCGGTCGGGCCAGCCCCGTTCTTGTTACTCTTGTCTGTTGTCACGCTTGTTTTGGCGAATTTTTCTGATTCTGAAACAGAAACAGTAGAAGAAGTTGACTGCCAATTGGCTGCTCAAAATTCCGAGGGAACGGCCTCTTCAGGGTAGCAATCGTTTGACAAGTCAAGCAGTTTCCCTGTGGAGCGGTTGTCCAGTCGTCAGAGTATATCGAAACACCTGCTGTTACCGATTGATCACTACCTTGATAGCAATGCGATGTCGGAGACACAAGTGCTGCCCATGAGCAATCTGGGTCAGGCGAGTGCTTACGGTGCGTCGACATTGGGCGAAATTGACTCGGTTTGTGAAGGACGGCACGATCCCGATCGACGATAACGACTGCGGACAGTTGATGAAACGCGTGTCGGTTTGATTTAAGAACTGGCTATTCAACGGCTCGGTGTTTGCGGGTGAGTGAGCGGCGAATCAGATGACGATCAATAGAGTTCTGCGGTCCGTAGTGATCTGGACGTACACGCCTACCTGGAGGATGTACTGCGTCGTGCGTTGTCGGGAGAGACTGACTGGGAGCGGATGGCCCAGTACGTTTGGAAAAGTGAGCATTCCGCCTCGGTGCGTAAGCATCGTCAAGAAGAGCGACGTCTTGCAACTGACCGCATACGCGCCAGTCGCCGACTAAAAAAAGACAACCACCAAAATGACAATAGACCTGGTGTGCAGTTAAGAAAAAAAACAAATTTCACAAAAACTTTTTCCCTCATTGAACCCCCGCGCGTACTGGTTAGTAAGCGCCCGGGGAAGTGCATGTTGACAGTGATGAGAAACTCCAGATTTCGAA
>CALMEE010000062.1 GCA_937862885.1 uncultured Planctomycetaceae bacterium | reverse complement strand
CTTGATGTGTATGGCCATGCAGCATTCTAACTGAACAACGTCCCCAGATAAAGTAGAATGTCCCCTTTGTTAGGGTGGAGGTTCAATGCTTAATCTATTGGTTTCCTCAAAAAAGTTGGTATGTCGTCGGTGATCGTGTTTGCCTGATCCTCGCGATTCAATAGTTGTGTCAGACCCAAAGTAACTTCATGACAGATATCAGCTACGTCATTAACCTCCCAGCGGTCGTCCGGTTTGACGAACAATTCTCGGTGGTCTTCGCCGACAACCAGCAGCCATGCGGGTGTCTGGATCGCGGTTTTTCTAGACGTGTTGACTCTAGCAAATGGTCGTAAGGTGCTTGAAACCAAGAACTCGTTAAGTTTTGCTTCGAGGGATGTAGCGGTTCCCGTAGAAAGGGAATTGTCTAACAACAATGGCGACAGAAGTACTTGAGCGAGTTGGCGAAGTTGACCGATATTTTGATATCTGCGGGCTTGGTACTTCGAATCGAGTTGGGAGATGATCAGGGGAATATGAATGGCTTCACTGTAAACACAGTTTGGCAAACAGCCAACCACTCCGTGTTCCCCCAGGGGATATCCGCATGAAGACGTAAGTGCAATTTGCGTAGTTTCACATAGCGAATGTTCGTCCAAAAATGCCAATAATGCCGCCAAGCAATGGTCGATCAGCGTAACTTGCGCAGCATAAGCATGGACGTACGAGAGCAGAAGATCTGGATCGACGTCATCTACGTCAATTGAGCCAGTAGGAGGGGAAACCGATGCATACGGAGCTGGGTCATCGGCAGCGTAAAATTGTTGGGCGAGAATTTCGGGCGCGTCCCAGCAATTTAAAAGGGCTTGAGAATCGCACCACACGAAAAATGGATGATCAGCCGATTCAGGACAAGTATGCAATTCCCCCAATTGCTGAATCAGCACGGCGAATAGATTGGCCAGATTTGTTTCGCTCCAATTCTCTGCCCGTGTCCATTGGTTCAAATTGACATGTTGAATTTCATCGAAAATGTTCGACCAATCCTGAGCCGATTCCGCATTGGGCGATTGGCTGATAAGAATTGAGCGAAACTCGCGTTCCTGAAAACCTAGGGCTTGTTGGGAGTCGGGCTGTTTCGAAGTTTCCCATGAATCAAACGTTGAACGAAGAGCTTGCTGAGGCTGAAGTTGCTCGGCAATGATGTTCTCAAACAGAATTCCTTTCGCCGCAAGCGCGTTGATGGCGGGAGTATCAAGCCAAGTATTACCATACGGCCCGAGATAACGGGGACTGAGTCCATCGATTGAAATAACGATCAAGTTATTGGGCATACGGTTTACCATTCGCGATGTTCGTTACCGTTGCTTCACGCAATGCGATTACCCGAACAGTCAAAAAATTGCTTGTGTTTTCGAGTCCCTTTCCAGGCAAACGCCATTGTTGTAAACTCACTCCACCAAAACCGCAAGCTATCCGGTGAAAAGCGAAAATTACAATGTACAACCAACGGCGACTCATTGAACTTGTGAAACAGCATGCATTGAAGCTGGGAAATTTCACCCTGGCTTCTGGAAAGCAGGCAAATTTTTACTTGGATTGCCGCAAATTGACGTTAACTGGCGAAGGAGCCAATTTGATCGCACACGGCATGCTGGACCACTTAGGAAGAGACTTGCCTGATGCTGTCGGTGGGATGGCGATTGGAGCAGACCCGATTACCGCTGCCTTGGTGACCGTCGCCTACCAGCAAGGCAAGGAGCTACGAGGGTTTATCGTGCGCAAAGAGGCCAAGGCTCATGGAACCGGGCAGGAGGTGGAAGGCCCTGTACGCGCGGGTGATCGAGTAGTCATCGTTGAAGACACCGTGACCACCGGAGGAAGCAGCATGCGTGCGGTGGAAAAGGCGCAAGCTTTTGGATTGGTCGTGACATCCGTCTTGGCCGTTATTGACCGGTGCGAAGGAGCTGCCGAATTCTTCCGGCAGAACCAACTTCCCTTTCACGCTTTGTTAACGATCCAGGACTTAGGTATTGATCAACAAGCGTAATCAATCTCTCAATCGGTTGCTTCTGCTTCCGAATTTCTGTTTCACAGCGTTGCGCGACCTTTAATCTTGGACTTCTGCAGGCAATTCGTCTGTTGACTGGACTTGGATGACGCGGCCGGACCCAGTGACACGTTGTTCAATTGCCGGTGAACCAAAATAGCGAACTTTTCCGCTTCCCGTGATGTTAATCTTCAGTTCTTCACTGACACGCAAATCGACTGATCCGCTTCCAGAAATCTTGATGCTGGCCGACTTTGAATAGAGTTCATCTGCCGCGATATTTCCGGCGCCGGAAATGTTGAGGGCGAGGTGATCGGCAATTCCCTCAATCGAAATTTTGCCCGCACCAACAATCGATAATTCAGCATTGGACGATTTCGTCCCGGTGATTTCGGCATTGCATGAACCTTGAACCGTCAAGCCGTCGAATTCTTCCATCGAAATAAACACTTTGAGGTCTTGGCTCGGAGCGAGTTTTTCGATTGATGAAATTCGTAGATTGCCATCGACGACTTCCGTTGCGATGTATTCCAAAAGATTGTCGTCTAATTCAATTCTAAAGTCCGGATTCTTTCCCGCCTCAATGACGAGCGAGCCTGCTCCCGAGAAAGTGATTTTCTTGAATGGTGTCAAATCGCGAGTTTCGCTGACAACATTGCCGGACCCCAACACTCCGGGTCCCAATACGCCAAGATGCCCGCATCCCGAAAGGCTAGCGGCCACGAAACCTAGTAAAGACGCTAACCCGAGTTTACACCAGTTTTTCACTTTAAATCTCCAATTGATCGCATTAATATTCTTGCTTATTTCAATGAATTCGAACCAAGTCGCAAAATATTTAGAACTCAATCATTTAAAAATGAAATACTGCGGGAATTATAAAATTGCGAGGCTGTTAGCAAAAATGGGTTTGTCCTAAGGGAATTCTGGTTGCCGTTTACACTGGTCTTGTGCGTTTTTGCCAGAAGCTACTTTAGGGCTGCTACTAGCAACTTCTTGGGCCATCCCGCCGATCGCGAAACAACATGGTTTGCATGAGAAGCGAGCAGATCATCTCCCAAGTTCTTGGCCTGATCTAATAAACTTGCTTTGGTATTAAGCGATCACGCAATGATTCCGTCCACGACTTCACCAAATACATCCGTCAATCGAAAATCACGCCCTTGATAACGAAATGTAAGCTGGAGGTGGTCAATACCGAAAAGGTGAAGTAGCGTCGCATGCAAATCATGCACCGAGACTGGATCGACGACAGCCCGATATCCCAGTTCATCGGTTTCACCAAATGTGATCCCTGCACGAATGCCGCCACCGGCAATCCAACCGGAGAAAGAAAGAATGTGATGATCTCTCCCTGAACCCTGAGCCATAGGCGTACGCCCGAATTCTCCGCAACAAACGACCAGCGTATCTTGCAGCAGGCCGCGTCGCTTCAAATCTTCCAGCAGTGCCGCACATGCTTGATCAACGTCCAAAGAGGCCACCTTCATGTTCGATTTGAGGTTGTCATGATGATCCCAAGCTCGATGATACAGTTGAATCATGCGCACGCCGCGTTCCGCCAAGCGACGAGCCATCAGACAATTCGATGCAAAACTCCCATCCCCAGGTCGCTCAATCCCGTAGAGTTTCAAAGTTTCCGGGGTCTCTTGCGAAAAGTCTGACAATTCAGGTACCGACGTTTGCATACGAAAGGCCATCTCATATTGGGAGATGCGTGTAGCCAATTCGGCGTCGTGGTCGACAATCGGCGACATACCATTCAACCGGTTAATTTCATCAATCAACTGACGCTGCGCGCTTTGACAAACTCCTTGAGGGTTGCCAATGTAATGCACTAAGTCTCCTGTTGATTGAAACTCGACACCTTGGTAGCGGCTAGGAAGAAAACCAGATGACCATTGCCGAGCCGATATCGGTTGTGCACCACCGCATTTGCTGGTGGATGTCATCACCACGAAACCGGGCAGGTTCTCGGACTCGCTTCCCAGCCCGTAAAGCAACCAAGATCCCATGCTTGGTCGTCCTTTGATGATGGAACCGCTGTTGAAAAACGCATGAGCTGGATCATGGTTAATTTGCTCGGTATGCAAGGATCTAATAATACAAAGATCATCAGCCAACTTGGCGAGGTGCGGAAATAACTCGCTGACTTCCTGACCAGATTCACCGTGGCGAGCAAACGCGAATTGGGGTCCCATGGCGTTGAGGGTTGTATTTTGTAATTGGGCCAGTTGTTGTCCTGCTGTGTACGAATCTGGAAAAGGTTGGCCGTGTATTTCGGCCAAGCGAGGTTTGTAGTCAAAGGTTTCGAATTGGGAAGGTCCGCCAGCCATACATAAATGGATGATGCGCTTGGCTTTGCCAAACGAATTGCAAAAATTGCCGTCGCGCAATCCGTGGTTAGCAGATCGTCGTTGCGTGATTGAGCCAGCGGGCAAACCCATCAGCATTGCCAATGCCGCAGGGCCGAACCCCATTCCTGTTCGTCGCAAAAACGTCCGGCGGTTCACGTCGTGATCATCAATTTTGGGAACGAACATCAATCGTCAATGCCTCGTAATAGTCTCATGCAAGTTAAGGATGACTCGCGCCAAACTTGTCCAACTAGCCAATTCGATCGGGTCGTCGCCAGCTTCCAGTCGCTGCAAACCAGTTGACATCAACACCTTCGCAGCATTCTCATTTTGCCGCCAATGCTCACGCTGGGTGTCAATAAACTGTCGCAGGCTATCAATCTCGGTTTGCTGCGGTGACCGACACAAGGCCCGTTCAAAGGCGTACGAAATTCGATTTTCGTCTGGAGCCTGCAGTTGCACAATCAGTTTCGCAAACGCAACGGCCGCTTCGACAAATGTAGGGTCGTTAAGCAACGTCAACGCTTGTTGCGGAGTATTTGCCTCAAGACGCATGCCGACGCACTCTTCCCGCGCTGGCGCATCAAAGTTGGCGAGCATCGGATGCAAAAATGTTCTTTGCCAATGCATGTACACACCTCGTCGATATTGACGGTCATTTCGATCCGCGACATAACGGCGATCAGGAAATTGCAAGTGCGAGTAGTAGTTGTCTGGCTGATAAGGAAAGATAGGAGGGCCTCCCATATCCAAATTGATTAAGCCAGAAATCGTCAACGCTTGATCTCTTAATACTTCAGCTTCCAGGCGGCGGGCATTTTGGTGCGAGAGCAAGCGGTTCGCTGGGTCCAATGCACGAGCTGCGTCACTTGGTCGTGATGATTGGCGATAGGTTCCAGAGAGCACGATCATCCGTATGATGTGCTTGATGTTCCATCCGCTATCGATGAACTCTGCCGCCAACCAATCAAGCAACTCCGGGTGAGCGGGGTATTCCCCTTGAAAACCGAAGTCATCGAGTACACCGGATAACCCCGCTCCAAAGAAATGTTTCCAGAGCCGATTGACCTGAACTCGCGCCGTCAACGGGTTATCTCGCGAAACCAGCCAATTCGCTAAGTCAATCCGACTCAATCGTTCCGAGTCGTTTAAAGCCAAACTTGGCAGGAAATGAGGCGTCTTGGGGGTGACGATTTTGCCCGATAGATCTTGCCAATTGCCGCGCGGCAAGACTCGGGTCTCACGCGGTTCTTGGCTGACGGAAATCATTACTGGCCAACGTCCTCCCCGGCACTGCAAGATCTCAAGTTCCAACTCGCGCATTTTGCGGCGGCCATCGGTTGCGATTTCAGCCCCCTGGGTCAAACACCACTGAACGGCAAACCAGTCTTCGCAAGGTAACTGCTCAGCGGTTTCGAGGCACTCTAAATGAACTGACGAAAGAGGATCAGCTTCCGTGGTGTTACTTATGTCATGAAGTTGGTGCACCAATTCGATTGTTCTCCCCTCTCCGTACAGGGGCACAAAGGGGGAGACCGCTGCCGCAAGACGCCGAGCCGGGATCCCGGAAATCGTAACGGAAATCTTTTCGCTTGGTCCCAGTACAATTGGTTGATCGAGAATCCAAACTGAGGAAATCGATTGTTGCTGATTCGGAACTAACCAGCCAGAGTGCACGCCGTTAATCTCAAAGCCGTTATAGTATCTGGGGTTCTTGAATTTTGATTCGGCAAAATGCACCCTAAGTGGACGCCTAGTTTCGCCGTCGGACAATATTTGTTCGAAATGGAAATTTGCGCTGGCCTGCTTAGTACTTGAGGGAAAAACCCAACCTTCAAACTCTGGCAGAACTTCCCAGTCGATACGGATGGTCGACCAAACGGTCGCCTCTGGAATTTCAGCGGGTTGTATCTCAAAACGTATTTTCGCGGGTTGGCCAGCAGCAATTGTCAAGATTGGCTTCTTGAGTTCTAGCGCAGATATGCTGGTCTCTTGATTCTTTTCGGTATCTTGGGTGGGATCAGCGAATGCGACATCCTCAACGGATGCTAAAGCAATGCCCTCTCCTTCGCTGGCGCGCGGTTCAAGCCATTGCCAACCGTCACGGTGTTGATGCAAATACTCGGCCATGGCTTTGAGCCAAGCCCGCGCGGAATCGTGTGTTCCTTCGTTACCGAGGTTCTCGCGCCAGGTCTCCAATGCCAATCGATTGCGATGTTCAATCAGGTTCTGCTGACGTGTTGACAAATATGGAATAGAGACTTCGAGTTCTGGTGGAAACGGATGATCATTTGACCAATGTCGCAGGTCAGGATTAGGTGTATAGGGATAATCTTGGTAAACACCCCATTGTTTCAAGTCAGCAAAAAAAGCCGCGATAGAATAAAAATCTTCCATCGAAAAAGGATCGTATTTGTGATCATGGCACTCGGCACATCCCAAAGTCGATCCCAGCCACGCGGTGCCAACTGTGCGAACTCGATCCGCCGCATACTTGGCAAGATATTCTTCAGGCTGGGCGCCCCCTTCACGTGTCATCATATTGAGACGATTAAAGCAGGTGGCAATTAACGTGGACTCATTTGGATGTGGAAGAAGATCTCCAGCCAATTGGTGCAACGTAAATTGATCGAAGGGCAGGTTGTCATTGAACGCATTGATGACCCAATCGCGGTAAGCAAACGCATTTTGGTTTTGGTCGCCGTGATAGCCGACCGTGTCAGCATACCGCACGACATCTAACCACATCGATGCCATGCGTTCGCCAAAATGCGGTGACGCCAGAAGTTCGTCCACCAAATGCGTGTAGGCTTGCGAATCTTCGTCGTTGCAAAACGCCTGCAACTCCTGAAAAGTTGGTGGTAAGCCCAGCAAATCCAATTTCAACCGACGCATTAGTGCAGCCCGGTCCGTTTCGGGATTTTGACTCAAACCGGCATCCTGGACACGCGAAACGACAAACGCATCAATGACATTGTGCTGCAAAACATCTTGAGTCGCTGCACTTTCGTTGTTCGCGGATCCAGCAGACTTCGGTTGAGGAACATCTGGCTTCACGATGGGGCGATAAGCCCAATGCACATCATAAGTTGCCCCTTGATCAATCCACCTCCGCAGCATGCGTTTTTGCTCTTCGGACAGCGTCTTTCTTGATTCCACAGGAGGCATAATCCATGCCGAATCTTCTTCAAAAATACGTTCAATCAAAGTGCTGGCCTCAGCGTCACCAGGCACAATCGCGCCAGTGCTTATCGCGTTATCGCGTTGATCCAAACGCAAATCAGCCACGCGCGTAGCTTGGTCAGGTCCGTGGCATGTGAAACAATTTTCAGTCAGAATCGGTCGAATGTCTCGATTGAAGTCAACTGTCTGACCGATCGCGATAAGATTGCTGGCGAGCTGGACGAGCACGCAGACAGAAATGATTCGAGGATAAAAACGTTTCCGCAGGGGTTCGGTTCCCAAAGATTTCGATGACCTGTCGGGAAAACACTTGAAAACCATGTTGTCAATTAGAATTTTCGTCATGCTTCCCATTCTAAATAGAAAATGGCTGAGCTAACAAGTTGCGGTAGAAAACATGGCGCAGGCCCTCGAATCTCAATAACGGTAATGAAGCCGAAAATTTGTTACCATATCCACAAGAACGAGCATTTTTCGTTGATTGAACTATCCTTTGCGATGCGTTTCAATATTCGGCCTCGTAAAATTTTTCTGTCGAAGGATGTTGCTCAAGCATAAATTCATCGTAATGCTTGGTTTCGAAATTCACAGCCAAAGGACATGAATTCCCATCATTTAGATTCTTCAAAACGAAGGTGGGGCCAATAACTCGATCGTTGTTTGAGTCAAAGGATGTTGAAATTGAAGTTTCCATGCGTGCAAAAATAGTGTTTTTTGCTCTTCGCCGAACAACAGTGGGTCATATAGCGTATCTCCGCAAATGGGGTGTCCCATGTGCGAAAGGTGTAACCGAATTTGATGTGTGCGGCCCGTTCCAGGATGGACTTCCAGCAAAGTCGTCTCGGGCTCCCGGGCGATAACACGACAATAGGTGCAAGACTCCAATCCATCGTCAACAATCTTCCTTCCGCCTCGCTCGGTCTTGTCGATAGAGATGGCATGTTTCAGCGAAAATTCTGCTTCGGCAACGTTTCCGCGTACCCTGGCCATGTAAATTTTTTTGACTCGACCATCGGCAAATTGCGGTTGCAATAGGCTGGCTACTCGTTTGGACTTGCTGAACAGCACCAATCCGGTTGTGTGAGCATCAATCCGATGCGCGGGGCGAAGTTGATAGGGTTTGTAGACCTGGCCCAATATGAAAACCAGTGTATTTCGATTAAAGCGGCCACAAGGATGGATGGGCAAGGGTGCAGGTTTATTTACGGCAAGTATCGCCTCGTCATCGTGAATGATCCGAATATCTGGGTTCACGTCAGGTTCGA
The DNA here is from genome assembly GCA_937862885.1 of uncultured Planctomycetaceae bacterium. GTDB lineage: Bacteria > Planctomycetota > Planctomycetia > Pirellulales > Pirellulaceae > CALMEE01. Next base: position 103,801 of record CALMEE010000062.1, on the reverse strand, counting down.
CCGTCATTGGGACGTGATGCAGGATACGCTGACCCGCGCGCACAATATCTCCAGCTTGTAATGTTTTTTCACCGATGCGGATGCGCCCTGCTTGAAGAGGTTCTGCCCAGTGGTCTTCGTCAAGGTGCGGAAGAATTTGCACCAAGAATTCAATTAGCGACAAACCATCATGTTTTTGCGAGACCTGCATGGGCCGCACATTATCGTAGGGAATGCCTCCCGGCAAAGTCTGCGTCACTTCGCGAATTCGCGCCTCGGTCTCTTCGATCGTTGCCAGCATCTTCTTGACGGGCGGAACATAACAATAGGGACAATGGGATGGCGGCTGATAAAGGGGGGACTCGCAATCGGTTTTTGACAGGATGGCTTGGCACGCATAACACTGCCTAGTCTCCGATTCGCTCAGATCTGGTCGCAACGCGACTCGTTTATCAAAGACGAAGCAATCACCGATATAATGTTCGCCCCCGACTTCTTCAAAGTACTTGAGAATACCACCGTCCAGTTGAAATATATTTGTGAATCCAGCTTGCTCCATGAAGGGACCAGCTTTTTCGCAGCGAATTCCACCCGTACAAAACATGACGATCGGTTGCTCTTTGAGTTCGGTCGGCAATTGTTTAACTGCATGGGGGAAGTCGCGAAAATGGTCGATGCCGATAGGGAGCGCATTCTCAAATGTGCCGACGGCAACTTCGTAATCGTTGCGCACATCCAATAACGTTACCGGTTTATTTTCGGTCAGCCATTGTTTTAGCTCACGCGCTTGCAATTTGCGCGAGGTGTGTATCGCCGGCGCAATCTCGTCGATGCCGAACGCGATGATCTCTTTCTTCAAGCGAACGAGCAAGCGACTAAACGGTTGATGATCGCTCAAACTTTCTTTGAATTCCAGATCCGCAAACTCCGAATAGTTGCGCAGCCATGCACAAAACTCAGCGATATTCTCACGCAATCCAGCAACGAACAGATTGATGCCTTCTTTGCTCAATAAGATAGTTCCCTTGAGCGACAAGCGACTTGCTTCAGCCTTCAAATCAGTCCTAAGTTTCGGCAAGTCATGCAACGTGACGAACTTGTATCCCGCGATATTGACAAACGCCAGCGGATCAGAACAGAAATTTGGCAACGATTGTTGATCGACAGATGAATTCGGCATAATTCTTTCAATTACGTTTGCTTGGTCAGCAGTTATCTATGAGTTCCTATTCAGGACATTGTATTGCGGGAGACCAGCCCGCGCTCGAAATTGCTTCGATGTGCAAGATGACGTCGCGTTCTCCTCGATCATGAATTTGCCGAAGGAAAAAATAGCCAGCGAGCATCATAGGCATCATCATTGCCTCGTCCTTCCGTGGCGCAATTATCTAATTTTGATGACAAGTTTACAGCTTGGAAGCCTCGGGCAACGGTCCGTATACTTGCCAAGTTAAATCTAACCTGGGGCGGACATCCACAGATTTTGATCAGTGCCAGTGTAGAAAATCGAGAGGTTTTGAGCTACCGAGTTATTCGCAATTCAGAATCGGTAAATTCAAAGTTTAAGCCAACTGGGGCTAGAGTTTCCTTCAAGAGTTCGTCATAGGTAACGCGCCTCAGCTTGAGTTTAATGCGGGTTTCTAAGATCTGCCGCATTTCCGGTTCGAATTTTAATTCAACGCGATTGGCCTCTGCGATTTTCGTCAAAATGCTACCAATTGCCGCATCCTGGTCCCCTGTAGAAAAGTCGACCACCACCTGCCCATCCTTCCGTTCCGGACGATACGATCGCTTGACCGTTCCATTATCAAGCATGCGCTCGATTTCGTAGTGGACGAAAGCCGGTGCCGTGACTCGCGTCTTTTCGCCTTGTGCAATTGCGACGGAGGGATATTGTTCGCGAAGAATCTGCAGTTGTTCTTCATTGATTCTTTTTGCATGGTCTTGTTCAAACTCTGCCAAGGGTTTGGTTTTGACCAACGCAGCTTGAGTCGTATCATTGTTGTTAAGTTTGATCCACAAACCAAAGCCATAACTGAGGACGATCATGCGATCAATGAGCGTCAGGGCTGGCAGATCAATCTCGGGCCAAAGATCATAGGGAATCTTTTCGCCGAAGCTGATATTCAGATGTCGCGGTCGTTCCAAGTTCGCATAGGCATCGGCGGGCTCTTCGAGGTAATCTAATCTCAGAGTTTGCTTGGCCAACCAATCTCGCTTGTGTTCACGCGGCAAGCGATCAATCTCTTCCATGAGTTCCTTGCGGCGGTATCGAAGTTCGGCAACCGCCTGCCGGGGCCCCACGTAATAGTACGATTCAGCCACCCTTTCGACTCCCAAATCCAAAGAATCAGCCAACTGTAAAAGCGTTTGCTCAAACGTGCCATGGTTGGAATCAAAATCGATGGGCTGAGATGGATCAACGCGTCGATCGAGGAAAATTGGAATGCGTTGCCGATGCGAAAGGTTATCCAAGGCAGCACGCAGGGGCGCATGATTCCAACTCACTACAACCGACTGTTGGCGTGCATTTGAAAAATCGCGTCCGCTGGCCCATTTGTTTGTTTGTGTCCAGCCGGTGGCAGTCGAATTGGCGAGAATACAAAAGCTGGCTAACGTCGAAATAGCTTGCTTAAGACTCATCGCAATTAACCCTAATCGTCATATTCGTTACGGTTTAACTGAAATTGTGAAAATGGGCTTTGGACAACGGTTTTACGTTAACAATTTATTCAAGAATTTATTGAGGGGATACTTATTCGTAATTACACTCAATAGTAACAGCAAGTTAGTGCTGCAGAACAACATTCTCAGAAATGCGACTGAAATTTTGCCTTCGTTGTATTGTACGAAAGCGAATCTTCATGGTGAATCCACTTGCACCGTTCATTCAGCGGGCTCGACCATGGTTCTGCTTCATGCTTAACTGTCACCAAGTATTACGTTTCGTGCGATCTTGCCCCCCAGGAGTGCACTCCAAAGTGTCCAAAGCAACTCGGCAATCAAAGTTAGCACAATTCTACAGAGACTATTTGGACTCCGAAAAGTCTGCAGATTTTGTCGCAGGCGTTTCCCAACATTATACGCTTGAGACCTTGTCCAAACTCGCCGCCAACGGAGACCGCATCGGTCGCCGTGCTTCCGTCTTGGCGATCGGCTTCTTGGGAGACTATCGTTTTAACAGTGTGCTCGGCGAGGCGTTACGGGACGGAGATCGCGCAGTGCGTTTGCTGGCCGATCACGGTATTAGGCAACTTTGGTTTCGCGTACCAGATCCCTACATCTCCAGTAGCTTGCGGCGTCTCGCACGCTGCAATCAACAACTTAAGTACGATGAATCCCTGAACTTGGCAAATCGAATTATCCAGGCAGCACCGATGACTGCCGAAGCCTGGAATCAACGTGCAATCACCAGCTTTGCCCAAGGCGATTACTGGCACGCTGTTTGCGATTGCCGAGAAACTCTGGAACTGAATCCCTACCATTTTGTGGCAGCGATGGGCATGGCGAATTGCCACATGCAAATGAAAGATGGCCAGTCCGCTCTCGCGTCATTTCGCAAAGCGCTTTCCATTAATCCTGATCTTGATCGTGTTCGCATGCAGGTCGCCAGCCTCGAACGCATCTTCGAGTAATCATCGAATCCGTATTTGATTCCTCACAGGCACGATTTGCCAGAAACATATTGCGCTACATTTCGGTGGTCTGTTGTGATAAGGCTGGTGGCGTCCACCGGATTAGTGCTTTTCGCGAGTTGAGAAACGGTCGATCAAAGGGCACTTGAACGGACGTACGCTTGGGCTGACGCACACATCACCACTGCAGCCCGTTATCACTGATGCCGCACACTTGGCATCACGCATCGCCTAAAATCAAGTTCGATAACCTAAATAAGCGGCGTCAGCGCCAATTTCACTCAGAAAGCTGGAAGTTACGGCGCGTCCGTTGTCCAGCGGCCGCCGACCAGATCGACCTTGGCCCAAAACGGATATTGTCTTTCTCCGCGGCGTCTCACGTCCTCCAAGAGCACTCGTGTGCTGGGCGTGATCGAGTTTGAAAAACCGTTTCGGCCTGCGATGCGAAAGCGCTGAGTAAAATCAATCATTCCAGGGTAAAACCAGATCGTGGCTTCGCCATCCAAGCCGCTGATTCCGGTTATTTCGTTCTTATCACGATTGAGCTTGGCACTAATTTCCAAATCACTTTTTGATCGAGTTGAATCCCATAGATGTGGATGAACGATTTTGCCCTCCTTGATTTTGTTTACCTCCAACCACCAGAAATAGTTGTCCGAACTTCGCAAGGTGGAGCAGGAAATTTCTTGTACTTCAGTAAACTGGCGCCGCTTCACGTTCATCCAATCGTAAAGCCTCACGATTTCTTCGTGAAAGTCTTCCGAGCCACGCCCTTTGTACTCCACAATAAATACATCATTGCGGGCGCTCAAATATCGATTCCAGGGTGTTGCGTTTAGATCACGGGCCGCAAGATCGCGTTCGCCATAAACAAAGTATAACGGGACGTGTTTCGCGTTCTTCGTATAAAAACGGACGTATTTGTTGCCGTCCGCGCCAATTGGAATAACGCCGGCCCAGTGTTCAGGGTGAGACAGTCCAATATCCCAAGCGGCATCACCTCCGTCATAATGACCTGTCAAGAATACACGATCGGTATCGATCGAAAAGCGTCGCAACGCGGAACGGTATGCTGCCATCACGCGCGCGTGCTCTTGCGGAGTATATTCGTAACTCAATTGGCCTTCATGCATCCAACTTGGTGCGATTACGATATAGCCATTGCGGGCCGCCAAGCCGAGTCGCAAGCCCAGCGAATGATGTTTACCCGCCCACCACTCGACTTGCGCCAACGGGCTTGTGTTATTTCCGTGTAGCGTGATGATGCAAGGGTGTTTATTGTAGGGGTTGTAACCAGGTGGTAATTGCACCAAATAGGAACGCGATTCTGAACCACCGTTGGGGGCAGGTACTTCAATTTCGATTTCTAAAGGTTTTTCCCCCCATGCCGTCGACAAATCAGTGGAAACCGGCGGAAGCATCAGTTCCACAATTTTTGCGACATATGTTGGATCGCCGCCTTCAAGATCCGCCAACTTTGCAAGAATTTCTTCTCGTTCAACTCGCGGTGCCGGACTCAAATAGCGTTCGACGAGAGCTTTCGTTTCGATTAAGCTGTGCGCCAAACCCGCATTATCCACGGCACTGTTGCTACCAATAATCCAGCCACTTGCCGCCAAAGCGATCTTCTTGTCATCGGAGATTGTCTCGTCCGATTCCAATCGCAAGAAACTCGCCATTCGGTTAATGTTATAGTTGTTCAACTCGTTTCGAACATTGACCATAAGCCAGTCGACTGTTTGCAGCGTTTCTGGATCCATACCCTCGGTTCCTCGAATTCGTTCTGCGACACGATCCATGGCTGCTTGCGCCATTTCAATTTGTCGTGCCTCCGCAGCCAACTCGCGACGAATATCATTGATTTCCGCTAAAGCATCGCTCGAAATGAATGTGCGCTTCGCCAATTGTTCGATGAGTTCATTCGCCAAGCCAACGTTGCCGCTGTTCTTCCACGTGCGAATCTCCCGCAATGTTTGGGCGGTCTCGGCCTGCAACAGCAACTCATACTGTTTGAGCAGTTCAGATTCCAAACCGGGAAAGTCACGACTGATCGACGCCAATTCAATTTTGGCATGGCGGAATCGTTCTGCTTGGCTCAAAAATCTCACGATGCGCAGACGATCATCAAGATTGCGTGCATCAATTTCTCGTAGCAGGATACGTCGCAACACCTCAATTGGAATCGTTGAGGTCGAGACATGCATCTTCCATGGAATGCGTGGAGCATTGGGGACGTTCACACCTATGACATCGAGTTCACAGTAATCCGGTGTGGCCTTCGTGACGGCTTGGGTGAAGTTAGCGCGGCCGTTAGGAGTATTCAACGTCACCGTGCGTCGGCCATGGTCATCGAAGTTGCTACGCGAAAGAATTGGGCCAATCGAAACCAACCCGACACCCGTCGATTTCACAATACCGGGCTGCCGGATTCTAAACTCTTCGCGTGAGTCGCGGACAGGCCCGATGTTGGCGACATCATCGCGTCGTTTATGCAAAAAGATTCGACGCAACCCATCATCAATCATCATCAATTGATTTGGACTCGCCGCGCCGGTTTCCAAGGCCTTAAGCGTGGTCCCTAATTCGGGCACGTACGCGATCTTACCTTCAAACCGCAAGTTGTTTGTAAACAAGATCGATTGGCGTTCGACATTGGCTAACTGTCCATGCGCCAAAACCGTATTCAGTGCCAAAAAACCGCTGGCGATCAGTACCTGCTTCAGGCTTCGAATCAACAAAAACATTATCTCACCTTGTTGTCTCTGCTTTCCCCTGCGAAAATTGTAGGGCACATACCACTGTCGATCACCCCAAATTTGGTCATTGAACAATTTTTTCGGAAAAATCCGAAATTTAGGGGAGTAAGCGGAAAATATGTGTCGTCGATTTTGATTCAGCTTGCGTAGGCTGGAGGAGAGCTTTGGACTTTTCTCACCAATCACCAAAGTTTCGTAATCGTTGATTTTTGGAAAAGTGAAAGTGCTCCCAGAGACTTCTCCATGTGGTTGGTTGGACGGTCGTCGCGAAGCATCGAAAATCGAGGTTGGTTTGGTATTAAACTTCGGCGTCGCAACCTCAACATCCTAACTAGAGGAAGTTCGCAAATCAAACGTTAATGGCAATCAAGTTTCCTTGTCCTCATTGTCAGATGCCTCTTCGCATTGACGAACGGTTTGCCGGTCGACAAGGCAAATGCCCCGCCTGCTCGATCAAAGTCTCCGTGCCGAAACTGCGTATTCTCCCCTCAGCGAAGGCTCTCAGCCCTGATGATAATCAAGGCATTCTTGGCAATAAGCCTGCGCGGCCAAATGCCGGACACAGCGCAAGTCACCATGAATCAGGTGAGGGACTGCAGTATGACGACACTTCGATACATTCCGTTTCGGGCGAATCAGGTCTCGTTTCCTCCAGCGACGATCGTGCTCAGCTTGTAATCGACATTTCGCATGCCCTGGAATCGGCGGATTCAATCCCAAATCGAGGAAGCACTTTCGAAGATATCGCAGTCAAGGCGTCGGACCATCGATCACGTGCGCAAAGTGTCGACCTCAGAAATCAAGCGGAGGATGGCGTCACGACGAAAAACGCGTTGTCGATACCGCGGTGGGTGGTCATGACGCAAGGGGCGTTATTGGGGACCGTGGCGTTCACATTTTTCATTTTTGGATGGATGGTCGGATCGCTGTCAAGTCCGCAACCGGCAGCTATCGTAGCGAGTGGCAAGGTAGAGCTTACTGGATCTGTGTTTGCGACCCAAGAAGGTGAGCGAGTTCCTGATATGGGTGCGGTTATCGTCGTGATTCCATCAGATGCGACACCCGAGCACCGACCCGATATGAGTCAGTTGCATCCCGACAACTTTCGTCCTGCAGAGAACGAGGCGAAATCGTTGATAGAATCGGTCGGCGGACAAGTCGTGCGGGCGAACAGCGACGGTAAGTTTGTCGCTTTTGTTGAAGAGAGCAAAGTGTATCAAATCTTGGTCATATCAAAACGGGCAACCGTCGACTCGAACTTTGGCATCAGTAAGCAAATGCGGGCCGAATTTGGCTCATTCTTTTTACCGCTTGAAGATCTCCTGAAACGTCAAGCGTTTCACTGGGAGGAGGTTGTGGTGGGGAACCACAACAAAGTGCTCAACGTTGTGGTCTTTTAAGTGACTCAGGTAACTGGCTTGGCCCATCGAGTCTGAGAATTCACGATGTGAATTTCTCGTTGAAGCGCCAAAACATCGCAAGAGCAATGATCCATTCACGGCCTGGTCAATCGCGTGCCCCCCACCGATTATTCGTAGCCAAGTCGATGCTCGATGGCTTTGGCACGAGGATCGATGCCAGTCCCACGCCCAATGTGATCCCAGTTGGTTGCCCGTTGCGCTGTTGGATACTTGTCATTTTCCTGTTTGCCTTTCATCAGCGAACAACCAACGAGGCCATTCGCGATCAAGGCGCCGGCGAGCAAGAAACCGAAAAGCAGAAAACAAGATACCGGGCGTCGACGACTTGTGGAGTTGCCATTCATCAAACCATCCAATGCAAAATATGCCTTCTTGAGCGTCGACTCGCTCAAGTGCTTCGAAATCGTGCGAAAGATTTCAAAATGACAACCCTAAGTCCATATCATTTTCGACATCCCGCTTGTCTTCAGCTAGTTTTTGCATTTATGCTAGCAACCAGCAAAATTGAAGGAAATGGAAACATGAAACTACATGCGTTAGTAATTGCACCTCATCCCGACGATGCCGAGTTGGGAATGGGAGGTTCGATTGTCAAAATGTTGCAGGGGGGCTGGAATGTTGGCATCCTCGACCTGACCGACGGAGAACCGACGCCTTTTGGCACACGTGAACTTCGCACTGCGGAGACGGCGAAGGCGAGTCAGCATTTGGGGCTGCGCTGGCGAGAAAACTTGGGCCTGCCAAACCGCAGTTTGCAACATACGCTAGAAGCGCGTGCCAAGTTGGCTGAGGTCATTCGACGAACACAGCCTAACTGGCTGTTCGCACCGTTTTGGGAGGACGCCCACCCAGATCATGTGGCGGCAACCGAATTGATCGAGGCCGCGCGGTTCTGGGCTAAATTGACAAAAACAGACATGAGTGGCGAACCCTGGCACCCGCAACGCATTTTCCACTATTACTGCATCCATCTCAGGCAAATAGCGCAGCCTGCGTTTATTGTCGATATCAGTCAGGAATGGCCAAAGAAGTTGGCGGCGATCGCAGCCTACGAAAGTCAATTTGTCACCGGGCGAGACCACGTCTCCCCGAGCTTCTTGGAACGCTTGGAACACGAAGCAAGTTTTTGGGGGGGCCGCATCGGTACGAAATATGGTGAGCCCTTTGCCAGCCGCGAGCCGATTGGCTTGCGGGCTTTTTCCGAGTTGGCTTGAACTGATGACAACAACCGGTTTCACCAAACTGAGACCGTCAATCTCAACATCGCAGAGTTACGACAAAAGAATGGCGTAGTTCGCGGTCAACATCGCGGATATCACCTTCTGCCTCCAGCAAAATCAATTGTTGTCGCGGCGGCGAATACCTTTGCGGTCCGGGCGATAACCGGACGAAGGCGCAAAGCGAGATTGCTTTTTCGACGACTTCGTACGTTTAGCGCGTTTTCCCGATGCGCTTTCAGCTTGATTGACTGATTCAGGATTTTCCAATTTGTTTGCCTGGCGGCCTTTGTTTCCCAACGAATTCAGATCTTTCGACTGCTTATTGATTTGGTGAACATAGTCCCCGCGGAATTGTTGGTTCGATTGTTTTCGGCGATGAATGATGGCCTCTCGAGGTGGTTGCTCTGGAATCAAACAATCGCAACCGTTGCCAATTAAGTCTCGACGTCCAGACTCAATCAAAGCTTTGCGTACCTCGAAGTAGTTTTCGGGCTTGAAAAACTGCATGAGGGCTCTTTGCATCTTGCGGTCGCGCAGCGTTCTTGCAATGTACACAGGTTTCTTTGTGAATGGGTCCATTCCCGTGTAATACATGCACGTTGCCACGTCTAAGGGCGCCGGAATGAAGTCTTGAACTTGGTCAGGTTTGTAACCGTTTTGCTTGAGGAACACGGCTAATTGAATCATGCTGTTCAGATCACTGCCTGGATGACTGGCAATAAAATAGGGGACAAGATGTTGTTTCTTGTTGGCCTTCTGAGACTCGCGTTCAAACTTTCGCGCGAATTGCCGAAAGTTATCAATCGACGGTTTCTTCATCTTATCTAACACGTCGGTGTCCGCATGTTCCGGAGCCACCTTCAATAGACCGCCGACGTGATGTTGGGTCAGTTCTGCCATGTATTCCGGAGAGCGCTGCGCTAAGTCCATGCGGATACCGCTGGCCACGAGCACCTTTTTCACTCCCTTGACTTCGCGCGATTTCCGCATCAGTTGGATGATTGGGCCATGGTTCGTGCACAACAACTTACAGATTGTGGGATGCACGCAAGATTGCCGCCGGCATTTTGCCTCAACCTCTGGCCGTGAGCACTTCATTTCATACATGTTCGCGGTTGGACCTCCGATGTCGCTGATCACACCTTTGAAATCCTTTTCCGCGGCGAGCTGACTAATCTCGTTGATGATCGACGACTGACTGCGCGATTGAATCACGCGCCCTTGATGAGCCGTAATCGAACAAAATGTACAACCGCCGAAACAGCCGCGCATGATGGTGACGGAATCTTTAATGATTTGGAAAGCCGGAATCGGCTCGCGGTAACTCGGGTGGGCACGACGCGTGTATGGCAAATCGTAGATACGATCCATTGACGTTTTGGAGATGGGAAATTGTGGCGGATTGACGATGACCCATTCATCACCGTGAGCCTGTTTGAGACGTCTTGCATTGTACGGATTGGTCTCATTGTGAATCATTTTGGTGGCATCCGCAAAAGCGAACTTGCACGTCCGAACTTCTTCAAAGGATGGGAGTAGAATCGCATCTTCCGGTGGCGATTCGGATTTTCCCAACCGATAGGCAACGCCGCGCATGTCACGCAGCTGTTTAACACTTTCTCTTGCTTTCAAGCGATCAGCAATTTCTATAATGGGATTTTCACCCATGCCAAAAACCAACAAGTCCGCTTTGCTATCCAATAAAATCGATTTGCGAACTTTGTCGCTCCAGTAGTCATAATGTGCAAGTCGCCGCAATGATGCTTCAACGCCACCGGCGATCACTGGAACGCCTTTAAAAGCTTCCCGAGCTCGCTGGCAATACGCGAGCGTCGCGCGATCGGGGCGCAGGCCGATTCTTCCGCCAGGCGAATAAGCGTCGCTATTCCGTACTTTGCGATTGGCCGTGTAATGATTGATCATGGAATCCATGTTGCCGGCGCTGATTGCGAAGAAGAGTCGCGGCCGTCCAAAACGCTGCCAATCGCGACAACTCGTCCAATCAGGCTGCGACACAATGCCCACACGATAGCCAGCGGCCTCCAATGTGCGGCCTAAGATCGCCATGGCAAAACTAGGATGATCGATATAGGCATCACCCGTCACGAAGACAACATCAAGTTCTTCCCAGCCGCGTGCGCGGGCCTCGTCCATGGTCATTGGCAACGGGATGCGCGCCGCAAGTTCTTCGGCAGGTATCAACTGCTCCAACCGGCCACAGGCGCGTTTGGCTTCGCTTATGATTGGAAGTTGCATATTGCCACGTCAATAGAAATAAAGAAAGAATTACGATTCTCCGCGGCCGGAATTCATCCAACCCGAACTTGCGGCTTGAGATCATCCATTCTTAGTGAGAATCGCGAAGAACTCAAGTTAAATTTCTTGAAACCACATTTCGCCGTGGTTCAAATGGCGAAACCGGGCCGAGACTCGAAGCCGCGAATTTCCAGGAAATGAGGCAAACGCAATAACATTAGGATGCAAACGCCAACTTTGGAGTTTAATCGGCTTTTTTCTTTAAACTCCGTTTGGCTGTTTTCTTTTTTGGTACTTTCGCTTTCTTTGCGGTCTTGTTTGTTTTGCTGGCGGATCTTTTTGCTGCCGTCGATTTCTTTTTCACAGTTTTCTTGGCTGGAGTCTTGGCAGCTCTTTCGGCTAACAAATCAAGCGCTTTTTCAAACGTCAGTTCTTCGACGCCAAAGTTTTTGGGGAGTGAGGCATTTGTCACACCGTCCGTGACGTAAGGACCGAACCTACCCTCAAGCAATTGGACCACCTGCTCCGTGACCGGAGATTTTTCGAAGGACTTGAGCGGCTCTTTCGGTGCAGCCCTGCCGCGTCCACGTGTTTTTGGCTGCTTCAACAACTCGATGGCCTGCTCGGTTGTGATTTCCAGCAAACTCAAGTCAGCAGGAATGGAACGTGTTTCGTTACCACATTTGATGTAGGGGCCGAATCGACCATTATGCGCGACAATTTGTTCGTTCAATTCGGGATGCACGCCCAAATCTCTGGGAAGGGACAACAGCTTCAATGCGATTTCGATGTCGACATCCTGGAAATTCATCCCTTTCAATAAGGATGCGTTTCGCGGTTCCTCGTCCGTACCCTCACGCGCCGCTAGATGTACGTAAGGTCCAAATCGTCCCTCTTTCAAATAAACGTATCTACCAGTTTCCGGATCGACGCCCAGCGGTTGCTCAGCAACATCCGCTTTTTCCAATAAGTCGATGGCTAGTTGTAAGGAGACTTCATCGGGAGCGAGTTGTTCGGGCAAGCTGGCCTTCCGTTCCCCCTGTTCCACGTAAGGTCCGTAACGCCCAACTCGTATCGCCACCATCTCGCGATTTTCGCCCGATTCAGGCACTCCCAATTCGAACGTGCAAATAGCTCGCACGTCCACGGTTTTCATTTTCTCATCGAGTTTTTGTCGCAAACCTTGTCCATCAACACCATGATAGAATTTGGCTAGGTATTGAATATTGTCTTGTTCATGACGGCTGATTGCATCCAAAAGGTCTTCCATTTCGGCCGTAAACTCGTAATCGACCAGATTGGCAAAATGCTGCTCCATCAGCCGCACCATGGACATTGCCGTCCAAGAGGGAACCAAGGCATTCCCCTTTTTGAACACGTAATTCCTGGCTTGAATCGTGTCGATAATCGACGCATAGGTACTGGGGCGCCCAATTCCTTTGCGTTCCAATTCCTGCGTCAAAGCAGCTTCGCTATAGCGAGCCGGGGGGAGTGTGGTGTGCGACTTGCCTTGCAAATCCATGCAATCAATTGCTTGCCCCTCTTTAACGGCGGGAAGGATTTTCTCTTGGTCGGCGAGTTCCGCTTCTGGATCATCGGATCCTTCCACGTATGCGCGAAGGAAACCTGGAAACTCGATCGTCTTCCCACGAACTTGAAACTCCGCCCCGCCGCCTTGCAACGTAATTGTGACATTATTTCCGCGGGCATCAACCATTTGACAGGCGATAGTTCGTTTCCAAATCAACTCGAACAAACGGAATTCATCGGAAGACAATCCCGATTTCAGTTTCACCGGCATCTCGAATTTCCCGTCGACGCCTGCCGGACGAATGGCTTCGTGAGCCTCTTGAGCGTTCTTTACTTTCGAAGTGTAAAGTCGAGGCGCATCGGGCAAAAACTGTTGCCCGTATTCGCTGGCCACCAGGGAGCGGGCCGCGTCAATGGCTTGTTGCGACAATGTTGTCGAGTCGGTTCGCATGTAGGTGATGTGCCCGTTTTCGTAGAGGCTTTGTGCGGCGTTCATGGTTCGGCGAGCCGTAAAGCCCAATTTGCGATTGGCCTCCTGTTGTAAAGTGCTCGTCGTGAACGGCGGCGCAGGTTTGCGCGTATACGGTTTGACCTCTAGCCTCGCCACGACAAACGATTCTTGTTTGAGCCTTTCAGACAACGCGATGGCTTGTTCTTCGTTGAGGAGAGCCAGTTTCCCATCTTTATCAATCAACCTTCCATTGGTGGAATCAAAATCCTTCCCAGATGGAATTCGTTTGCCGTCGATGACTGTCAGAGTCGCTTCAAATTTTTCGTTGGTGGCCGTCTTAAACAGCCCTAGTAAATCCCAATAGGTTGCCGAATGAAAGGCCAGTCGCTCGCGCTCTCGTTCGACGATCAAGCGAACAGCGACACTTTGCACGCGACCTGCTGATCGTCCCAAGCTCTTTCGCCATAGGAACTCCGACATCTCAAAGCCGTACAGCCGGTCAAGAATGCGGCGCGTTTCTTGGGCCTTAACCAACCCATCATCGATCGTGCGTGGATTATCGAGGGCGTTTTCGATTGCTTCCTTCGTGATTTCATGGAACACCAGTCGATGTACGGGCACGCGCGGTTGCAGAATCTGGTTGAGGTGCCAACTTATCGCTTCCCCTTCGCGGTCTTCGTCCGTCGCCAGATACAACTCGTTCGACTCCTTAAGCAGTTTCTTCAGCTTGGCAACATGCTTCTTTTTGGCGTCTGGGATCACATAGACAGGTTCAAAGTCTTTGTCGACATTTACGCCCAAACGCGCCCAATTTTCGTTCTTGAGTTCTTCGGGCATTTCTTTTTTGCCCTGAGGTAAGTCGCGAATATGGCCGATGCTGGCTTCGACGGTGAATCCTTTACCCAAGTAGCGGCTAATTGTGCGTGCCTTGGCTGGTGATTCGACGATCACTAACGCGTTTCGGTTTGCTTTAGAACTCGATTTAGACATTTTTCTCCCTAGAAATCATGCGATCATTCCGCAACGCGCTAATCGGCAAGCCGTCTACTAATTCCCGCCATTGTCCGAAAATAATCGGCATTTTCGCAAATTTTTCGTTTTGTGCGGCCATAGCAGCGTTAATCACTCAACGTGCGACTCAAAGTTTTCCATTGCATTCCCAAAGTCGTATCCGGCATTTGCAGACAGGCATCGACCAAGTTTTGAACCATGAGTCTCGATTGGGATTGAACAAAAGTCAATGAATCTTACAATTTGCTACAGACATTCGACAAATATCGGTCCAATTGAATGTGTAAACTGCGACGGCTGTTTTCTGTGTTCCTGGTTGCTTGTCGAGACTGGCATGGCTGGTTTCAACGAATTTGATTTTCACCGCGAACGGTTTGCTCGCTGGATTTTGATACTAACAATAAAATTTAAAATGCCCTAAAGTGCAACATCAATCAACTCGGTTCGCCCCCCCAACATCAATCGAAATCTTGGGGCGGAAGACTGGCTACTTGATGGCTTACCTGACCGGTTTCAATAAGTTAATGCACTTTAGATGTTAAAAATGCTTACTGACTGGTTGTTCAGTTTGTCAAGCCCCTAGCCGCCAGGATCGTGTGGCTAGCGTCAAGATTAATATTCAGAATTTAAAGGATGCTTTAGCGTGGCAAGCCCCCTACGTTGGTTTCGAAAAAATCAAAAAACGATGCTGATTTTTTTCGGCGTCGCCCTGATGATCGTCTTTTTGCTCCCCCAGCTCTTTGATTCGGCTGACGTGGGCGGGGGATCAGGTGTCGATAATCCGAAAGTCGTCGAAGTCGAAGGAAAGTCGATTTTTGCGTTTGATCTAGAACGGATGCGCGACAACCACCTAATCGCTCATAATGTATTGAGCGAGTTGCAAAACCGCGCGCGGCAGCGAGTTTCGACCGACCAGCAACTCCCTTCAATTTACGATCGTATTCAAACCGGCAACCTCAGCCAACAAAACCTGAACCGCATCTTTTTGCGAAGAAAACTCGTTGCCAACGAAGGGCGTCAATTAGGGATCAAGATCACTGAAGAGTCCGTGGTCGACTACGTCGCCCATGTGACGGGACAGCTATTCAATACCGAACAAAAGATCGATGCGGAAATCCGTGCATTATCCAATGGACGATTTGATTTTGCTAAATTGCGCCCGCACATCATCGAAGACTTGTACTTTACACGGACTGCCGACTTGTTCCAGGTTGGCTTGCCTCGCTTGCCAAGTCTGAGCCGAGGTTGGGAGTTATACAACAAACTCAATCGCCGGATGGAATGCGATGTCTTGGAACTTTCGATCGAGGATGAAATTGCCAAAATCTCCGAGACTCCCAGTAACGCTGAACTGCAAAAAATCTACGATGAAGGCCGATATGAACTCAGGGACCCGGAAAATAAGAAGCCCGGATTCAAGGTCGGACCAAGGATCGCTGTAGGCTACTTCGAGGCCAAATTTTCCAGGTTCGTGAAGGCCGCTGAAAGCGAAGTCTCGCCGGAAGCGGTTGAAGCCGAATACGAGCGCTTGGTGAAAGAAAATGATCCACTAGTGATCGAAAATGTTTCTAGATCCGAAGAAAAAATTGATCTGAATCTCGGCGATGAACAAGACGACGACGATCCTGCTCCCAAGCCTCCGACAGAAGACGAAGCTGAAGCCGATCGCAAGAGCGGCGAGGAAGATGACCAAGGAAAGAATGACGATGATTCAAGTACGGATCGAAATGATGATAATGAGAAAGATGGAAACGTCGATGACAGCGCTGATCGCTTGGGCGAAGAATCGTTGTCGTCATTCCGAGCTGGCGGCATTGTAAATTTGGCCGCGGTGCAAACGATCATCGCTCAACATTCCTCGGTCTCGATGCTGCATGTCAGCGGACATCAAACCGTGGAAATCGCTCAGGACGAATCGCAAAGCGAAGAACAAGCCGAAAAACGCGAGACATCCCAAGATGAATCCGCAGATCGTGAAGACGATCAAGAGAACGACAGCGATGAAGCCGCCAAACAAGCTGAATCCCAAACAGACAATGTTGACAAGCAGCAAGAGGGTGATCAATCAGGCGCAAATGTGCTGGCAGATATCATGCGCGACCTGGGGGCCAATCAACAACCTGACGACGTAATCCGCGTGCGAACATTGCAGGAGGTAGCTGGGCAAATCAAAACAAAACTCGCGGCAAAAATTGCGTCCGAGAAATTAGCACGGGTGCTGACCGAAGTTGAATCAATCTTGATGGATTTTCGATACGACGAACTCCGTGATTGGCAGGAGGCGAATCCGAATGCCGTTATCACTGAAGGACCTAAATTTAACGCGCAAGCGATTGCAGACCGCTTTGGTTTGACTTATCACGCGACTGAATTGATGCAATTCGATGAATTTTTGGAGCACGAAATTGGCCGTGTGCCAGTTATGGTCGAAATGGTTGACCCTAATTTTGGATTTTCTCGCCCTCAATCGGGTTTGTTAGCCGGATTTTACTTGATGGACTTCCATCAACTTGACTATTACGTTGGCCGCACTTTCCAGTCTTTGCAAATTGAAGAGGCTGGATTTGAGCCCGATCAATACGTCGTTTGGACGATTGATAAAGCTGAAGTGAAGGTTCGCTCGTTCCAAGACGCAAGAGATGATGTAATCGCGTTTTGGAAACAACAGAAGGCTAAAGAACGCGTTTTGGAAAGAGCCCAGGCGATTGCGAAGGAAGCTGCTGAAGCCAAATCGTTGCGTGATCGCTACAGTGATGAAGTAGTGTCCACAGGTGGATTCACTTGGCTCAACCAATTCACGCAAGGGTTTTCCCCAGTAAACGGTGTGGCAAAACCAAGCGAGGAGTTCATGGCGACTGCCTTTGCGTTGGGCGTCAACGAAACCGGAATAGCCGCTAATGCCGACCACACAGCGGTCTATGTGATTATGAAGACGGCTGACGACCCGCGAAATGAAACAGAAATGCGGGAAAGCTTTTTTAGGACCTACGCGCAGATGAATGCGCGGCTGAAAATGGACTTTCCCAGTTCAATACCTCTTTTGCCAGAGCATCAACGAGACTTGCAAGATGTGTTGATCGACTTGGACGATTATCTTACACAGAAATACACTGTTCGCTGGTTGAATCAGTAGCAATCAAGTGAATTGATCGCACGGAGCGTTTTGTCTTGCTGTAGAGGCAAAACCAGTCTGCGCGCGGTCGTGCTCTGAGAGCGAGCCGCGAAGCGAACAACCATCGTTCATGGTTCCGCGAAATCTGAAATGGTTTGCTGAACGAGTGAAATTGCGAAACCTCGTTATTGGGTGGCAACTTCCGTTTGAAGTCCAAGGTCGACTATTCCATAAATCGGGGATGCTATTGAACACTTCCCGACATTATTTCAGCGCGCTGATTGTGTTCGCCCGATGATCGAATGACGAACAATATCTGGTCGATGCACCGAATTGGCGCGAAGAATTGGAATCTTTCTCTCACGCTCTGAAATCACTTGCAAATGCGGTTTTGGCAACTGCATTGACACGTGTCGCCACCCATCCAACCGTCTTTTCAGATACTTTTGATCAGCGTATGATAGGCAAAAATTCTGTGTTGCTTGAAACAAATGGGTCCAACGTGGGGTAAAGCCGAACGTACGACCTATGAAGTTTCGTGAGAAGTTTGAGGTGCCGCCAAAGGCACCGACCGGCAATGCCTCGGTCGATTGACAGGGGATAGCGTTTCATTTTTTCCGCGTGCGCTGGCGGAAGGCGATCAAGGGGAGTAATTGAAGGTGTTACGCGCATGACCCGCCGGGGGTTTGTGTGCCTACTTGCCTATATCGGATGATTGCGTGTAGTAAACTTTCGCTTTGAGTTCATTCGGGCGACGTTTCGATTTTCAAACTGCTGTAGCGGATTTGCTCGTTTTCTCAAACCCAACCGAAGAAGTATGAGTGCAATTGAAGTTCAACCATTGATTCAAAAGGGGGCAATGGCGATTGAGTCGGAGAATTTAGTGAAGAGCTATTCTCTAGGGTTGTTTCGGCGGCGTGGAGTTACGGCATTGAACAACGTTACCTTTAATGTACCGCAAGGACAAATTTTTGGCTTACTCGGACCAAATGGCGCGGGAAAGACGACGTTCATCAAAGTATTGCTGGGAATCATTCGCAAAACCGGCGGCTATGCCAAAATGTTGGGTTGCCCTGCGGGCAGTTTGTCTGGACGCAAATTGGTGGGCTATTTGCCTGAACAATTGCGAGTGCCACGCCATCTGACTGGTTTGACGGCGCTGGAGTATTTTGGGAACCTGAGTAATATCTCTACGGCTGAAATAAAGCAGAAACGTGATCGATTGCTAGAGTTGGTCGGACTATCGAGCCGCGCCAAGGATCGCGTGACGACCTACTCTAAAGGTATGCAACAGCGATTGGGGCTGGCCCAGGCAATGTTGCACGAGCCAAAACTATTGATCTTGGATGAGCCTACCGATGGTTTGGATCCGCGTGCCCGTGCTGAAGTTCGCTCGATCATACCTGCCTTGCGTGATCAAGGTGCCACCATCTTCTTGAACAGCCATATATTGCAAGAGGTGGAGCTGATCTGCGACCACGTCGCGATTTTGGACCGGGGAGTCTTGCGCTATTGTGGCTCGGTCAAGAATATTGGTGAGTTCGTCAATCAGCAAGTCCGACAAAAAACGGGGATCGAGTTGACTGTCGAAGTCATGGGAAATGGGGATCAAGTAAACGCCGTGTTTTCGGGTGAGCCAGCCGCCGATGTTAAGACGCTGGGACCCGGTAACTACGAATGTCATTTAAACCTCTCAGGACAAGACGGCGTCGATCAGCTCGTTGATAAGATCAGAGCGGCAGATCTTAGCTTGATCAGGCTGTCGCGTCGCCAAATTACGCTCGAAGATGCGTTCCTCAGTATTATCGAATCCAATCAAACCCAATAAAAATAGATACGCAATGCGCCCTTATCTGTCGATCATCAAAGATTCGTTTCGAGCAGCTTTAGCTACACGGATGATGTACGTTTTGCTGGCCGTGATCACATTATTGCTGGCCTCACTTGCTCCGATATGGATTAAAGAGGAGTTGGACTGGGAAATACGCTATCCTCAAAACGTGCAAAATCCTGATTCGTTAATCAAGCGATTGGGAGGCGATGGGCCGAATGCGGAAGAAAAATTGGTTCACCACATTTGGACTTTTTTCTCTCAGGAATTGAAGGACGAATTGGCCAAGTTCTACGATCACGATCGGGAGTCCGAACGCGACATGAGCCGCCAGCCGACACCTGACGATACGTTCGGACCTACGGGTGCCTTTGCTCGACAAAAGCTATGGGATAACACGATCGCCGAATTGAATCGAATCATTCAGCATGAGACGGTTTACCAGGAGGAGATATTCGCTGGACGTGTGTTAGCAACGGAGGCAGAGGATTTTATTAAAACAGGGTTAGAGAATCTCAGCGAAATTCAACAGAAAAGGCTGAACCGATTGTTGGTCGAACGTTCAGTTGGAGTCGGATTCATCCGGCCAGGCCCTCCATCTTCGTTGACGCTGTCGTATCTGGTCTGGTCCCCATCAGCCCTAAAAATGAATACGCGCGTTCCGGAAATGAGAAAGGTGATCGCCGAATGGTTACCCTATCTGCTGGATAAATTTGTGCTGTCGATCGGTTTGCTAATCGCCATCTTGATTACTGCCGGAATTATCCCCGAAATGTTGCAAGCCAGTTCGCTGAGTTTGTTGCTGAGCAAGCCGATCTCTCGTTGGGGTTTGTTAGTAGCGAAGTTCGCCGGTGGTTGTGCATTTATTGCGATATTGGCAACATACTTGTTTGTAGGAATATGGTTCTTGCTGGGGATCCGGATTGGCTACTGGGAACGGGCGATTCTACTCAGTATCCCTGTGTATGTTGTGGCCTTTGCCATCTATTTTTCGGTTTCGACATTGGTGGGGGTCTTGTTCCGTAATACGATCGTTTCGATCTTCTTGACGCTCTTGTTTTGGGGCGTTTGCTTTGCAGTTGGCACCACGTACTATCGAGTGAAATCGAGCGCGAAAGCAATGGAAATCGTCAACGTTGTGGATACGCAGACGGCTCTTTTCCAAGTCGATCGTATGGCCGCCAGTTACCAGTTTGTCAAGGATAAGAACGAATGGGAAATGGCATTGGCGGATGATGCCACCCGGATGTTTTCGAACATACTGTACGTGGGAGCCTTTTTCCAAGATCCGGATTCAATGCAGGATGTTCCTCCACCCATTGGTCCCTGTTACGATCCGAAACATGATCTTGTCGCCATTGGGTATTATAATTTCCAAAGGCCGCAAACAATGCATCGCCGTGTCCTAACAGTCGCTTCTGCATCCAGAGAATGGAAGCCCACCAACGCCGGTTACCTTCCGGCGAATACGGTCAAGCTGTTTTCTTCCAACGAAGTCGGACTAATAGCCGTTACTTCCTTGGGCGAAATTTATCAATTGGTTGAAGACCCTTTTCAAGCAGTTGAAAGATCGAATCAAGACAATTCTGGGCCCGCTGGCACGAGTTCTTCCCCTGTGACCGAGGAACCGGCACCGTATTTGGACTCGGTCGCCGAAGATGACGATGACAATGACGCGCAGCCAGATGACGACAACGACAACGGTGGTGAGTCCAAGAATAACGCGGATGATCAGTTAGACGAGAACGGCGTACAAAACTCCAGCCCACAACGACAGTACACTCAGCAATCTAGTCGCGCCAATGTCCGCTTGGCTTCGTCACAACAAATACGTGTCCAATCGGATCAACAACCGGAAGAAGTGCCTGACCTAGATTTGTTTCGGCGAATTGGTCCTGAACGTCAGGTCGACGTGATCGATGCTCAATACGTTGATTTTAACCCAGTTACTCAAGAAATTGCCATTTATCGCAATGGCATGATTTATGTGTTTGACTATCAAGATGGAAGCTACCAAAGTGTCGTCGAAATTAAGCCAGAAATTGATGTCGAGCCCTCGATGACTGCTTGGTTATTATACAGGGGAGAGAACTTGCTGCTCGGTCTTGGCAACGGCGAACTTATAACGATTTCACGGGACCAGCAAACGAACGGAACGACAAAATTTGTCGAAAATAATACCTATGTCCCTGAAAAACGATCAGCCATTCGCTCAATTCAAGCGTCACCCGACGGGCGTTGGTTTGCCGTAACTTACCGCAATGGCGTGCTGTGGTACTTGGATACGCAACAACCTGACCAGATGCGGCGCGCACCCGTTTACGGGCAACATAATATTTCTGGTGCTTCTTTTGGAGCCGATGGTAAATTGTGGGTGGCTACAAACATTAACCAATTGACGTCCTACGATCCAGCCGGTTGGCAGTCGCAACAATCGATCCAGCCCAAAAGTGGTTTCATGGTGCGGGCCTATCGTTATGTCGTCAATCCAATTTACGTTTTGTTTCCAAAACCGGGAGAGTTCTACAAACTCGTCTCACATCTTTCCTCAAACGCCCCTGACAAATACGATCGCCAGGTTGATTTGACAAACGTCTCGGAGCCTGCTCGTCCCTGGGATCCACTGGTGAGTGGCATAATTTTCATGGGCATTTTGCTTTTGGTTTCCTGCGCGATCTTTCATCGGCAAGAGTACTAAAAAGCGCTGCGTTGCCCCGCGCAATGCAACTCACAAGATTACAACTGGACTATTAATCCAGTGCATTTTGCGATCGGCTATTTAGCGACATCATAGCAATAAATCAACTCTTGGTCGCGCAGGTAGAGCTTGCCGTCAAATACGACTGGGTGAACCCAGATTTTTCCGGCGGGTTTGCGGCGCTCCGTTTGCGGATTAAGCGTGAATCGCCCCAATTCATTCCAGTTTTGAGAGCTAGCGGAGATCATGACCACTTCGCCCGAATCTTCTGACAAGCAAATAAACTTGCCGTCTGCGTAACCGATTGCGCCCTTACCTAATGCAGACCGCTCTCGCCATTCGATCTCGCCTGATTCCCAATCTTGACAAATCCAGCCGACGGAGTCGGAGTAGCCATAAACGTAACTGTCTAAGAAGATCGCTCCGCCGTGGTGATTCTTCATCACCTTGTTGTACCACTTGAATTCGACTTCATTGCCGCTTGAAATTTCGATTTGCTTGGAGCCAATACCATAGCCACTGGTCACGTACACTCGATTTTCGTGCACGATTGGCGTTGGGATAACGGCGATTGTTCCTGGCCAATCGGTTGACCAAAGTAACTTTCCATCCGGCGATATACCCAGAACCGCCTTTTCCATGAGCTGAACATATTGGTCAACGCCTTGAATGTTTGCTTTAACAATCGAAGAATAGTGGGCTTCCTCTTTGTTTTCATCAAGTTGCCAAAGCATTCGGCCATCATTTTTATTGAGTGCCAAAACAGCTCCGCGGGGTCCGCCCGGAGTGCAGACCACTTGATCGCCGTCTACTAGAACTGATTCACTATACCCCCACTTTGGAATGGTGCCGCCAAACTCCTTCAGGTCAACTTTCCAAATCTGCTTACCGTCGCTCACATTCAAGCAGACCAAAATCCCGTTAGCATCAAGTGCGTACAATACCCCTCCATCGATGGTTGGCGTACTGCGCGGTCCACCACCCCAATTGTTTTCATAGCCCGATCCGATTTCGGTTTGCCAAACTTTACGACCTGTTGCTGCATCCAGGCGGAGCACAAATTGACGGTCATTCTCTTGGCCCATGGTGAACAAACCGCCATGCGCAAATGAAAATCCTGAATAACCTAGACCTCCTTCACGCGAGACCCACAGCTGATTGGGGCCACCCTCCGGCCAGCGGTCCACAATCGGACTTAGCTTGGCAACACCAGTCCGATCTGGACCGCGCCATTGCGGCCAATGATCAGAACTTGTCTGAGAGAATCCTATCGAGGCAGAAAATACAGCCAAGCAAAACAGGATTAGGGAGAACTTGGGGGCAAAACAACGAATGCTGGTCATGGGTTTGCTCTACGTTTAAGACAAAGGATTCTTACTAATGATATTCGGTGTCGCTGACTACAGCCGATTTGGATTCAAACTCTAAAAACAAATCCATCCGTCATGTATCGTAACAATTCCTTTTTTCGAACGATAGTCATGCTCAATGGCAGGTTCATACAATGTTTTGAATCAAACACCTAGTCGCTGCAATCCGTTTTCAACGACGCCCTGTTGATGACTTCATCCAACGAGTCGAATGCATCAATGATCAGCCGATACAGAATTTCGAGAAGATCTGATTCGCGCAACTCCAATAAGCCATTTTCGTTGAGAAAATGTGGGCTCAGATATTCAATCTTTGACGAGCCATATCACAATAATCCGGATTGCAATCAATGGCGATAAATGAGCGTTTCAATTGCTTGGCAACTAAAGCAGTCGTTCCACTTCCGCTGAAGGGATCGAGGACGATGCCACGCTCTGGACAGGTCGCCAAGATGCAATTTTCGACCAACTTCGCTGGGAACACGGCAAAATGAGCACCGCGAAACTTAGAAAGTGGAATTGACCAAACGGTGCGCTTGTTACGGCCTTTTGGGTGGAAGAATTGATCCCAGCGACCATCATGCAGATTGTTGGAACCGCCATTCTTTCCTTGCTCCGGAGTCCCGCCACGTTTGCCGAAATGGTTTCTCCCCCCCTTCATTCGGCTATTTTCAGTGAATGTCACGTGCGGTTCACGAATCGCATCGGCATCGTAGTAGTAGTCCCTGCCTCGCGTAAAAAAGAACACGTATTCATGATCGGTTGTAGGCCTGTTCTTAACGGATGAAGGCATCGCGTTTGGTTTATGCCAAATCACATCGCTACGCAGGTACCAACCAGCTTCAATCATGGCAAGCGCGAATCTCCAAGGTAGACCTAGCAAACGGCTGTTCTCATATTTATCTCCCAGCACAACCCACAATGAGCCCGTTGGCTTTAAGGCTTGGTGCATTCCATCGAACACTTCAACCAGATTTTGGACATAGGTTGCCGCAGATATCTCGTTTCCCAATTGATTGGGATGTTCATAATTTCTTTGACGAAAATAGGGAGGACTAGTGACTACCGTATCGATCGTGTGCTTGGGGAGCTTGAGCAACATGTCCCGTGCATCGCCACAGTGTACTTGATCTATCCAACTGCAAACATGTTCCGATTTCACTTCCATGATCTCCAAATTCAAGCGTTGTATCAGCTAAACGTCGAATGTTACGAACATTGCACCTCCGCAAACGAGGTCTCGGTTTCCCACAATACCAGCTTAGGAACACGTACATCGCGCTGTTCGTCTAGCCCAAGCTGGGGAACGACGCGTTCCATCAAGTAGCGTGCCATAAGTTCTGCTGTTGGGTTCCATGGAATCAGATAGAGTTTATGCGGTTGTACTTGCTTTACCGCTTCGATGGCGTTCGAGTCAAATTCAGCCAAGACGAACCCGTGATCCCAATGCTCGTCGATCCACGCTTTGAATAGGTTGCGAATCTCGACAAAATCAATCACGCGTCCAACACTGTCCAGTTCCTTTGCAGATACGTGAACTTGCAGACGATAATTATGCCCGTGCAGATTTTCGCACTTGCCTCCGTGATTCAGTAGTCGATGACCAGCGCAAAAGTCGATTTGCTTCATGATTGAATACATCGCATCGTCCTTAAATCATAGTTTCAAGTTGTTCCGATGACGATCGTGATCACGCAACGTCTTTTTGCGCAAGTTTGTTGTGATGGCCTGCGATAAATCAACGCCTGTCTGATTCGCCAAACAAACCAACACGAACAAGACATCAGCCATTTCGTCGGCAAGTTCTCCCTTCTTCTCCGTATCTTTCCAGCTTTGATCACCGTATTCTCGCGAGAGGATTCGCGCTAACTCGCCAACTTCTTCAGTTAGTATCGCCAGATTGGTGAGCTCTGAAAAATAACGAACTCCCACATCTTGAATCCATTGGTCAATTTGAACTTGCAATGACTTGAGCGTCAATTCGTTGTCATTTTCCGTCATCCAATTTCACCAAACAAAAAGAAAGGGGGCAAGCAACGAATCTAAACGTAAGCGATTGAAGCCGCGAGCATAAACAGGTTGGCTGCAAGCAGCTAGCCCAAACCTAAAACGATTGCCATTTAGGGGATCGGCGTTTAGCTCGTAGTTAGCCAATTCGACTTGAATAGTAAAACGATCACCATCAATGTGAACTGGGGCAACTAAGCGAATTTAACAATGTACGGAATCACAACTTCCTCTTCCACCCCCTGGGTGGCGTCGGAGAATCACCAGCAATATTTTTACTGACACAACCGACAAAAGTCGGGGCTGGATTGGCGGCGAACTGTCGATTTCTAGACGCTGGTTTGCACCGTAGCAAGCCGGGTTCCAGAAACGAATTTGGATCGTCTTTATAGCCGCTTCCCAGCCGATGAATACGAGTGCAAACGGTGCAATCTGTGCGAATTGTGACTTGTCGGCCCCATTGCCTTCAAAATAAACACAAAAATGTCTGTCCTTTTGTCCCTTTTATTCAAAATGAATTTTTGAGTTTTATTGTCCGGTTTTTTTGGGGAAGATCCTCTAGGGGACCAAAGGTTGGCTTGTGTTCGATTTGTCCTGTTGCGGAGAAGAATGATCGAGCCGAATCGCGCTTAGCGTGATGTCGACAGATAGGCCTTCAAATTTGCGATTCATTCAATTGGAATCCTCAAAACTAATCGATTGGCCAAGTCCACACGAATCCACCAACATTGTACCTTGCAAGCCTTGGGTGTTTTAATTGCAAGCCTGATTGCAACTCATTGCGAAAATGCCCCTAATTCAACGTTTAACAGTTAAAGTCTCAATTGAATGAAACTATTCCCGAAGATTACAGTGTCCCATGAAAAATAATTCAGTTCTAACGAAAACATTTACCTTGTTTTTGATTGTTTTGATCGCGATAAGTATCAGTGGCTGTATTCCACCACGACCTCCGGCATCTAGCAGCAATGCGAAAGATTCTGCCGCTAATGAACAAGCCACGGAAAATGGGGCGGGACATGATGGTTCGCCTTCCGAAATCGCTGAGTTGATTCTTCAGTTAGTGGCGGATCAAAATTACCAAGAGCTACAGAGATTTGTCGCGCGTCAACAAATTTCTGCGGATCTTCAAGAAATTACCGGTGGTCGCGGCGATTTTCAAAAGTTCACGAGCCACGCTGACAAGAAAGTGGCGGCGCTTGTAGCCAATTCATTGAGTCGATTCGACATTGGTTCACTTCGAGTCGATTCCGAATTGGTAAACGGGAATCG
Source organism: uncultured Planctomycetaceae bacterium (assembly GCA_937862885.1). Classification (GTDB taxonomy): domain Bacteria; phylum Planctomycetota; class Planctomycetia; order Pirellulales; family Pirellulaceae; genus CALMEE01. The sequence continues at coordinate 77,252 of CALMEE010000062.1, read as the reverse complement.
AGCAACGATTTCTCTGCAAGGCACGCAACAAGGCCAACTGTCAAGGCAGGAACTTTATATGGTCCGTGAAGATGGAACTTGGAAACTAGTACCCAGTCATCGATAAAAATTGAAGTCTTAGGCTCTAAAACAAGTGAAAGAAGTTGGGCAAATTTCCCATAAGGCGATTTGATTGCCCCTTATTCAATTGCCATTAAACGGTCAGATAATCTCTAGAGCCTTACCCGTTTGGCAACCCATTTTGCGTCGCAAACTTTCGAGTATGATTGTGTTGTCGAGGATGACTGATTGATGCAAACAGTTTATCCATTGACGGCAATATGGAACATCTAATCTCGGTAGGATCCCAAACTTTTGTGAGCGAGCAACTACGCAATCGAGCTTGGCTAATCAAAGTCGTCCTTGCTTTTGCTGCAGTGTACCTAATTTGGGGATCGACCTATTTGGCGATTCAAATCGCGATCAAGACTTTGCCGATATTTTTCATGGCGGGACTTCGTTTTTTGATCGCTGGTGGCTTGTTGTACGTATTCGCCAGTCGCTCAGCCCCTAAGCCAACTGCCAACGAATGGCGACTCGCAGCACTTGTGGGCGGCCTATTGTTATTGGGTGGGAACGGCTTGGTTTGCTTTGGGCAACAATATGTTCCTTCCGGTTTAGCAGCGTTGCTTGTGTCCTCATTGCCGCTATGGATGGCCATTATTAACTGGCTGTTCTTTACCGGAAGAAAACCGATGCTGCGAACGATTATCAGTATTTTGATCGGATTGATTGGCGTTGTGATGTTGCTGGGAGGCTCGCCGCTGTATGACGATTCAGGCAAGTACCTCTACGCATTGGCAGTGCTTCTTGCGCCCGTAAGCTGGGCGTTTGGCTCATTGCGGTCGCGGCAGGGAGGATTACCTAAATCGCCTTGGCTGAGCACGGCGATGCAAATGATCTGCGGGGGCATAATGTTACTGGTAGCAGGATTGGTCCATGGAGAAGTTGATGATATGAACTTGTCCATGTTCTCGGTCGAGTCGGTATTAGCCTTGCTGTACCTGATCGTATTCGGTTCGTTAATTGCCTTTACGGCCTTTGTGTGGTTGTTACAGAATGTGGACCCCGAACGTGTGGCGACTTATGCGTTTGTCAATCCAGTCGTCGCCGTATTGTTAGGATGGATGATCGCTGGCGAACAGATCAAGGGCTGGCAAATCCCCGGCATGGTTTTGGTAGTAGGAGCCGTCGCAATGACCGTGCTCTACCCCAAAGAGGCTTTGCCGAACTCTGCAGCAAAGACTCTCGATTAAAAATTTAATTTTTCGTTCTTCGCATACTGCGACGCCTCTGAGAATTTCCTATCCTGGCGACTAGGATTCCACATGTGGCGGCTCGACAAAGGAGATCATCAGTGGAGCAGCACAAGTGTGCGGTCGGATTTCCGATTGGATTGGACGTTTTCGTACTGTTGAATTGCCGATAGGATTCGGGTCGTCGTTGCAGGACATTCAATTCCTATTGATTTTGGTCGAGCTGTTGCCTAAAAATTGGAGTAGTTTTTTTAACAACAGAACAGAAACAAGAAAAATGCTTGATCCAATTTATTTTGTATTTATCGCGCCCGGTTTGCTGCTTTCGTTGTACGCGAGCTATCTAGTGAAGTCTCGCTTTCAGCATTATTCGCACGTGGCTTCGGTCCGTGGTATCACGGGTGCTCGCGCCGCCCAGATGTTGCTGGATCGGGCTGGAATTCGGGACGTGCAAGTCGTGCGCGTGGATGGATTCTTGTCCGATCATTACGATCCAGCAAATAAACGGCTGGCGCTGTCTCCACCTGTCCACGACAGTCATTCCGTTGCCGCAATCGGCGTGGCCACGCATGAAGCCGGGCATGCCATCCAACACGCCACTCGCTATTATCCGTTGGCCATGCGGTCAGCCTTGGTTCCCATCGTGCAATTTGGCAGTCCGATAAGCATGTATGCTCTGATGATCGGATTGGGGTTAATGGCGGCAGGCAGCGCCTTTGGAAAAGTTGTTTTCATTGTGGGGATCGTCTTATTTGGCGGTATGCTGTTATTCCAGTTGGTCACACTGCCGGTTGAATTCAACGCGAGTGCGAGAGCTAAGGCTCTTGTACTTGAGGCGGGGATTATCAGTCCGGCAGAGCGGGAAGGGGTCGACAAGGTTCTGAATGCTGCCGCATTGACCTATGTTGCCGCTTTTGTCCAAACATTGCTGACATTGCTCTATTTTCTCTGGCGATCAGGGCTCCTTTCCGGTCGGCGGGATTAGACAAAATCAGAACGCGTCTAAAATGCGTCCTGGGAGTGCTCCCAACCAATTTCCAACTTTGAGGAACAAGTTTCACCTACCGATGCGAGAACGGCAAAATACTCGTCGATTTTCTTACAGAGCCAGCCGTCGTCACGACTGACCGCGCAAAAACCCTGTGATCTGGTTCGTTTTGCGGCGTTTTCGCGCAATTGCCTGCGCATTGCATCAGCAAACCCGGTCGAGGTATCCAAGTGTTTTAGTTTTGAACGACTTGATTTATTGGCGACTTGCCGTGAAAAACGACTGGGGTTGTTTTTGCCCCGCTTCCAAACGGGTAGCTAATGTAGCTTAGCCGTTGATTTTGTTTGATTTTAGCGATAATTTAATGTCAAGGAGTTTCATACAGCGGTGCCAGAGGAATGAACAGGCGCGAGTCGCTTTATTGGCGCGAATAATTTCTGTTCGCGCAATGGACTGCATCTGCGTGTTGTCGTAGGCGCGAGCGTCCCGCTGCAACGATTGTAAGCAGCGGAATAGCGACTGAGCCCGCCGATTTCTTGACCAATCAAACCGGCATTTAGCAATGCGTTGTTCATGGGTTTCGTTGCAAAAGCCCAAGCAACCCATTCGCCTGCAAAAATAACTTTGCTTTCGCGAATATAGTCAGTCGGGTCATTGCAGATTAGTTTTACTCGATCAAGTTGAGGAATGTACTCTTGATAAGCGTCTCAAATAGAATGTTGCCAGATGAAATGCGGATCGTAATCACGGGGATTGGGCTGACCGCTCCCAACGGAAATAATCTTTCCGAGTTTCGTGAGGGATTGTTAACGGGCCGAAGCGGAGTCAGCGAATACGAGATTCGTTATTTCGGAAAAACATTGGCCGGAATTTGCAAATTTGAAGTGACGCGGCACCAGGCCAAGCGAGATGCTCGCCGCGGGACCCGGGCGGGAAGTATCGGAGTCTATTGCGCGAACGAGGCCATCATCGATTCAGGCATGGATTGGTCGAATGTCGACCGGTCGCGTGTTGGGGTTTATGTAGGCGTGACTGAACACGGTAACGTGGAAACGGAAACCGAGATCCACGAAATACGTGGCTACGATTACGATACGTCGTATTGGTCTCATCATCACAACCCCCGAACCGTGGCCAACAATCCGGCGGGTGAAATTGCCTTAAACATGGAGATCACCGGCCCGCACTACACCATTGGTGCGGCATGTGCTGCGGGAAATGCAGGACTGATCCAAGGTGCTCAGATGTTGCAACTCGACCAATGCGATGTCGCGATTGCTGGTGGCGTTTCCGAGAGCATTCATACTTTCGGAATCTTTGCCGGCTTCGCTAGCCAGGGCGCCTTGGCATCGCACGCGGATCCGACACAAGCTTCTCGCCCGTTTGACCGAAATCGAAATGGGATCGTAATTGCCGAAGGTGGTTGCGTTTATGTCTTGGAGCGATACAGTGATGCCAAAGCGCGTGGAGCCAACATCATCGGAGAATTAGTTGGTTATGCAATGAACACCGATGCCACGGATTTCGTCTTGCCTAACTCGGAAAGACAGGCCCAGTGCGTGCGTATGGCACTGCAACGTGCACGGCTGGAGCCGGAAGATATTGACATCGTCAGTACGCACGCGACAGGAACGGAGAATGGCGACACGCTTGAGTGTGCGGCTTTGCGCGAGGTGTTTCATGGCTCCAAAAAGACGTTCTTTAACAATGCAAAAAGTTTCATTGGGCATTCGATGGGAGCGGCGGGGGCTTTAGAATTGGCTGGGAATTTGCCCGCTTTTCAGGATGGGGTCTGTCACGCTACGATAAATGTCGATGAATTGGACCCAACCTGTGAATTGGAGGGTTTAGTTTTGAACCAACCGCGCGAAACCAAAGGCGTCAACTATATATTGAATAATTCGTTTGGGATGCTGGGAATAAACTCGGTAGTCATTATTAAGAGAGTTTAACCGGCGGCCAGACCGCAAATCGTTGAAGGAGAATTAGGGCAATGGCACCTGAAGAAATAAGAAATGCTGTACTGGAGATTTTAGAAGATATTGCTCCAGATGAAGATTTGTCCTCGCTAGATGATACCAAGTCATTTCGTGACCAAATCGAATTGGACAGCATGGATTTCCTCGACATCGTGATGGAATTACGAAAGCGGTATCGCGTGCAGATCCCGGAAGAAGATTACGGGCAATTGGCCTCGATGAGTAGCACGGTCGAATATCTAACCCCAAAGATGGAGCACATTACGGCCTAACTCGCCATTACGACCAAATTTCATTGGCAAAAACGCAACTGGCTTGGCGGGGTTGGGCTGTGTTGTCAACGGATCGTGTTCAACGTTCGGATCTGCATGAAGGTTGGGCCGAGACTATGCCAAGGCTGGTGCCCTGTAAATTTCACAGGTTGTTGCCTAATCCGTTTTGCAGAGGTTTATGTTGAACCTATCGCCAAGAGATTCAGAGTTCTAATGTCGTTCTTAACCGCGGGTTTCGGAAACCGCTTGTTCAGAATATTGGAATTCGAACGTAGCGATTTAATGTTGTATGGTAGTTCGTTCTTGATCATTGTCGCGGGGCCCAACGGAGCCTATTCAACTCAACAGGCATTCTTCAACCAGCCATGTACGACACTTTGATTATTGGTGCGGGAATGTCGGGCTTGGCAGCGGGCATACGTCTGGCCCACTACGACCAACGAGTCTGTATTCTTGAGCGGCACAACACGATTGGCGGGCTCAACTCTTTTTATCGCATGAACGGTCGCGACTACGATGTCGGGTTACATGCGGTCACAAATTACGCCCCGAAAGGCGTACGCGGTCCCCTGCAAACGTTATTACGACAGTTACGCTTCAAATGGGAAGAGTTCGCATTGGCACCGCAAATCGGGTCTCGAATCGCATTTCCTGATATCGAGCTGCGATTTACAAATGATTTGGACGTGTTGCGAGGCGAAATTGCCGACAAATTCCCGAACCAGATTGACGGGTTTGACCGTTTATGTGGACGTATCATCGGATATGACGATTTGGATCAAGAAAATTATGATCAATCGACGCGAACAATTCTGGGTGAGTGTCTGACTGAACCGTTACTCATTGAAATGTTATTGTGCCCGACGATGTGGTATGGCAACGCGCGGGAACACGACATGGATTTCGGCCAATTCAGCATTATGTTTCGCAGTATCTTCATGGAGGGTTTTTGTAGACCGTATCGTGGCGTGCGATTGATTTTGAAAAACTTGGTAAAACGGTTCCGGTCTTTGGGAGGGGAATTGAAACTGCGGCGTGGCGTGCGGCGAATTGTAGTGGAAGACAAACGGGTTCAAGGAGTCGAATTGGACAATGGTGAGTTCATTGCTGCCAAAAGAGTCTTGTCGTCGATCGGGCGTCTCGAGACGTTGCGGATTTGCGATGGCACTCAAGCCGTTGACCCTGCGCGTGCCGGACGAATGGCTTTTGTGGAGTCAGTTTCCATCTTGGACAAGCAACCAAAATCGCTGGGCGTCAACGACACGATCGTATTCTACAACGACTCCCCCTCATTCGATTGGTGCAGATCCAAGGAAGTTTGTGATACGCGCACGGGCGTGGTCTGTTCTCCTAACAACTATCAGTATTCCGATGAGGATGGTGAGTTGGCTGAGGGGGTTGTTAGGATTACATCGATTGCCAGCTTTGACTCGTGGAACGAAATGTCTGAAGAAGAGTATCGGATCAACAAATTGCGGTGGTATGATCGGACCGTTGCTTCAGCTGTTCGCTTTGTGCCCGATTTTCGGCGGCATGTAATCGATACGGATATGTTTACTCCAACTACAGTACGTCGCTTCACGTGGCATGATAACGGCGCTATCTACGGTGCGCCAGATAAGCAGCTGGACGGGACGACTCACCTTCCAAATTTGTTTCTTTGTGGAACCGATCAGGGCTTCGTCGGTATCGTCGGCGCGATTGTCAGCGGGATATCGATGGCGAATCGTCATTGCCTAGACCGAGATTCCGAATGACGCATCCTCGCGCGAATCGGGTACCCACGTCGATTGGTGTCATACCGGCGTCTCGGAATCTTGGGTTAACGGGTGGATCACGACGTATTGGCCCTTCGATTGACGCGACTTCTTTTCGCCAGCGGAATTTTTTCTGACATGCTTTTTCAGGAATTGTCGTCGCGCAGCCTCACCGCCAAAATCACGACTCTTGCCTTGAAATCGGGCACTGCCGTCGGACTTTGGATCAACGTCGAAGCTGTGGATAGTGGCATATATCTGACAATTTGAGGCTGTTGGCGGCGGTCGTGGCACTCAGATTCGGGTGGGACGAAATTGGGAAAAACGTTCAGCTTGACGTTGCTCTGGGCATTGTGGACTGTTATATTTACGGGGGTGTGGCGCGATGGAAATTCTTTGTAGCCCGCCTCTCTGGCGATTTTCACCGATATTCTGATCGCGCTGGTTATTAGTTATTCCCTGATGACGTTCCTCCCGTGCCGATTCCAAACTCCCATGGAATTTGCGGACGTGGATTTGAACGCAACCCCCAATCGCGCTAGACGCCCCGGTAGTTCTCCCATGACTGATTAAACGTGCTCAACGGTAACGGTCGATGAGGCTCGAGTCCTTGCTCCACAGCTTTGATTTTCAGTTTCAATTTGTTGAGAATATGCCCGACGCAATGCGATGTTTTACATTGAGAGAAATATTGAATGGTTGATCGCAACTTGATTAGGTCCTTAGAGGACGACGGTATCACACAACAAGTTCTTGACTTGTTTCCACAAGACGAAAACGAATACGCGGATTTATTCCAACAGTTTGAAGGGGACGAAGAACTCAGCTTTGAACTGAACAAGATCATCGAAGGAAAAATCATTCGCGTTGATCCAGAAGTTGTTTTGGTCGATGTTGGATTCAAGAGTGAAGGTACGATTCCACGATCAGAGTGGGACGAGCATCAACCACCCAAAGTTGGACAGATTGTCAGCTTGCTGATTGAGGAATTGGAAGATGAATCGGGTCTCTCCGAAGATCCTCAAGGTCTCATTTCTCTCAGCAAAAGAAAAGCCGACAATATTCTGCATTGGCAGAATATCATCAGCAATGTCAAGGAAGGAGAAATCGTCACCGGAACATGCACGCGCAAAATCAAGGGCGGGCTGTTGGTTGACATCGGCGTACATGTTTTTTTGCCTGCCAGCCAGGTCGACATTCGTCGTCCAGGGGATATCGCTGACTTCATCGGTCGAGTTGTTCAATGCGAAGTGCTGAAAATCGATGAGCAACGACGCAATATTGTTGTCAGTCGCCGCTCACTCATTGAAAAAGAACGCCGCTATTCGCAACAGATTCTGTTGAAAGAGTTGGAGGTCGGTCAGGTACGTACTGGCGTCGTCAAGAATATTGCCGATTTCGGCGCGTTTGTCGATTTGGGAGGAATCGATGGTCTGTTACATATCACCGACATGTCGCACACCCGAATCTCCCATCCATCGGAAATGGTGAAAATCGACCAGCCGATCGAGGTCAAGATTTTGAGCATCGACAAACAAAAATCGAAAGTCGCTTTGGGCATGAAACAGCTCGAACCGAATCCTTGGGATTTGGTCGAGTCCAAGTACGCAATCGGTACGATCCATCGCGGCGAGGTTGTAAACGTGATGACGTATGGGGCGTTTGTCAAACTTGAACCCGGTATTGAAGGGTTGGTGCACATCAGCGAAATGAGCTGGGTGAAACGCATCAATCATCCATCGGAATTGGTCAGTATCGGCGATGAAATTGAAGTTTGTGTGCTTGGAATCGACAAGTCCGGCGAGCAGATGTCGCTTGGTATGAAGCAAACTCAAAAGAACCCTTGGGAAAATGTGGAAGAACGCTTCCCGATCGACAGCACAGTCAAAGGCATCGTGCGCAACCTCACCAATTACGGAGCGTTCATCGAATTGGAAGAGGGTATTGACGGCTTGCTGCACGTTTCCGATATGTCATGGACGAAAAAGATTAACCATCCAAATGAGCTTTTGGAAAAAGGCAAAGAGGTTGAATGCCGCATTTTGGCGATCGATACCGAGCGACGACGAATCGCACTCGGCATGAAGCAAATGAACGAAGATCCGTGGGCGACCACTATCCCAGCCAAGTATCAACCGGGAAGCGTTGTCGTTGGTCGGGTAACCAAGGTGACCAATTTCGGCGTCTTTGTCGGATTGGAAGATGGACTTGAGGGGTTGCTGCATGTGTCGGAACTAGCGGATCACAAAGTCGATAATCCTGATTCTGTCGTCAAGGTCGGCGATGAAATCGAAGTCAAGATTCTGCGTGTCGATACGGAAGAACGCAAAATCGGGCTTTCACGTCGACGCGTGGAATGGAACGGAGAAGACGACGGAAGCGGGGATACGGGCGACGAAACCAAGTCGAAGTCACCGTCCACTCCCTCTAGCGAGCTAAAGGGTGGGTTGGCATCATCCGGACCATTATTTGGACCTGCGAAAGACGAATAATGGCTTGCCGTTCCGTTGCCAAGGCAACTGACAGGTCAAAGTCTACTTATCAATATGCAGTCGTGACTCTCCGAGACTCCGATCATGTCTCGGAGACACACTGCCAATTTACAAGAAATCATCTGCCGCTCGCTAAAGCAATTCGTGAACTGGCGTCCTCGGAAATTTTAATTGCTGGATTCGTGGACTGTTGTCCGTGGCTCAGCACCTCGATTGATGGTCGTCGTTCGTTGTTGTCGGGTTCATGAGTTCAGATTGCCTTCGTTACCAATAATTGTTTGCCGACAGACTTGGCATATCTGCAAGCCTTCAATCGCGCAAAGGCATGTTTCCATGGACGAATGCAGCGTTGCAATCTTCATCCCGCATCGTTCTATGAATTGCGAACATGCTGACAATTTCTGACAGATGGTTGGAATGCTGTTTTGGTCCAAGAATTGGTCTGACTGCCCCGCATAAGAATGGGCATGCTGCGGTCACGCATGCGACACGATTCTGGCTACGATCACACGAATGATTGGGGTCTCTGGTACAAGTAACAGCTGATGATCCAAATTCGTGCCGGGAGTTTGCCAGACACAGGCAGCGATGCGGAAGATTCGACTGTGCTACTGCAAGCGGTTCGCGGAGGCGCTTTCATCGTATTTCCTCCCGCGGCGTGGCCTTGGCTGTTTTACCAACTCGCTGACCTGTTTGAACTCGGGCGTTCCCGAGCGTTCGCACCATTCGAATAGTACAGATTCCGTCGTAATCAGATTCCCCCCCGATTGTGAGATGCGGGTTAAGGCCGTTCGATGGTCCAGCCGATATCTTGAGCCCACAGCGTCGACGACCAAAAAAACATCAAAACCTGCCGCCATGAAATCGAACGCGGACTGCAATACACAGACATGGGTTTCAATCCCGGTTATCACGATTTGAGGACGTTCCAAGCAAGTTGCTTCCGCCAACCACTGTTCGCATTCGCGGCAACTGAACATCGATTTTTCCGTTAATGGCGCCCCGATGGCGTTATTCAAGTGTTGGCGTAGTGGTTCGACAGTAGCACCGAGGCCCCGCGGATATTGTTCGCTGGCCCGTATAGGAATTTGAAATAATTCGGCCGCCGTCAGCAGGCGTTGCAGGTTCCACGTGATTACGTCTCGTGACTTGATGTGGGGCATGAGCTTTTCTTGCACATCGATCACAACAAGAATCGAACGATTTTTGTCCAATAGTAATGGGCTGCGTAACTTGGTTTCGTCGGGAGTGTTCATAGTAATGGCAGCATACCGTGCAACCCGAGGTCTGACAATGCTTCGTTCAAGCTGAAGTAGGTATGCCATATGTCGATTTGAAGAAGGAGCGACGGCTGATAACATGACAAGGCCAAATTAACGTTTTGGGGAAATCGTTGTGAATCGCTTCAGGGAATTCAAACATTCGCTTAGGGCTGGTGAAAACTTCGGCTTTGGGAAACAATAATGGTTTGATGCAATTTCCGATCCCTGCCAGCGAGCATGCTGCGCACGGAATCATGGTGAATATTGGAGGCGTCGCCATTAATTGAGGGTTTTGCTGCTCTCCAATACGGATTAGTTGGCGATGCAGATCAATCTCTCGTTGGTTAGACAAATGTTCGAGTTTACCATTGACTAATGAACGCTTGACAATAGATTTTTTAAGAATTTAATTTGATGGAAAAATTTCACGGGACAACAATTTTAACAGTGAGGCATCGAGGCCGAGTTGCCATGGGTGGTGATGGCCAGGTAACGCTCGGCCATTCGGTAATGAAGGCTGACGCCATGAAGATCAGGAAGTTGGCTAGTGGCAGCGTGCTTTGTGGCTTCGCTGGTAGCACGGCTGATGCATTCGCCTTGTTGGAGAGGTTCGAGGAGAAGTTGAAGGATCATCCAGCCAATATCCAACGTGCGGCAACTGAATTAGCGAAATTGTGGCGGACGGATAAGATGCTACGGCAACTCGAAGCGCTTCTCAGCGTTGCGGACGCGAAGCACGTGTTGCTAATTAGTGGTACGGGTGATGTGATCGCCCCCTCGGACGGGGTGATTGGAATCGGTTCGGGTGGCAACTACGCGATTGCCGCGGCTCGGGCATTGTTGCAGAATACCGATCTATCGGCAGCCACGATCGTGGAAAAGGCGTTAGCCATCTCCGGTGAAATCGACATTTATTCAAACTTGAATATCTATGTAGAGGAATTGGAATGCCAGAGCTAACTGACGAGCTTGAAAGCGCAATGAGCATACGAACTATGGACAAAAGGGAAGAAGCAATGTTGACGACAAGTGCGACTCCACGGCAATTGGTGGCTGAATTGGATCGCTACATCATCGGCCAGCAAGCCGCCAAGCGCGCCATTGCAATTGCCGTTCGGAATCGTTGGCGTCGACAACAACTTCCTGAGCAGATGCGGGCCGAGGTAGCGCCGAAAAACATTTTGATGATTGGATCGACTGGGGTCGGCAAGACTGAAATCGCTCGGCGGCTCGCCAAGTTAACTGGGGCGCCATTTGTCAAGGTTGAGGCGACCAAGTACACGGAAGTCGGCTATTACGGGCGTGATGTGGAAAGCATGGTCCGCGAGTTAGTGGAGAATGGAATTTCATTGGTCCGGGAACGGGAACGAAAAAAAGTCGAGTCCGAAGCGCGGACTCGTACGGACAAAAAGTTGCTGGAATTGCTCTGTCCTGAACCCCCGAAGCAGCGATATACGCTAAATTCCGAAACCGCTGAAGTTGAGGCCAAGGAAGCAGAAGAATCGTTTGCGCGGACACGTGCCAAAATGCAGAAAATGCTGGACAGCGGACAGCTGGAAGATCGTTCAGTCGAAATCACTATCGAGCAAAAATCTGCTCCGGTCATGATCGGGGGTATGAGTACCGAACACATGGATTTCGACTTTCAGGGCATGTTGGAGAAAATCATGCCCAAATCGACCATCAAGCGAGAAATGTCGATTGCCGATGCGAGAAAGATCATCTTTGAGCAAGAATGTGACAGTTTACTCGACACGGACAAAATTAATTCGCAAGCGATTGAATTGGTCGAGAACGTCGGCATTATTTTCCTCGATGAGATCGATAAAGTGATCGCCAGCGAATCGAAAGGTGCGGACGTTTCACGCCAAGGTGTGCAACGTGACTTATTGCCAATAGTCGAAGGAACAACTGTTCAAACCAAATACGGCTACGTAAAAACTGACCACGTGCTGTTTGTGGCTGCTGGCGCTTTTCATAAGAACCAACCGAGCGATCTGATGCCTGAGCTTCAAGGCCGATTCCCGATTCGCGTGGAATTGGATGATTTGACTAAGGAAGACTTTATACGAATCTTATCGGAACCGGAAAACGCGCTGACGCGCCAGTACGCGGCGTTATTAGAGACCGAAGGAGTCGACGTCGATTTCACTGTTGATGGGATTGAAGAATTGGCTACATTCGCATATTCGGTTAATCAAACCACTCAAAACATTGGTGCTCGACGATTGTACACGATGTTGGAGTATTTACTCGAAGAACTGAGCTTTGAAGCACCTGATATGAAGATGGGTAGGGTCTCCATCAACGCGGCCTACGTGCAGGAGCGATTGAAGTCCGTCAGCGAGGACACGGATCTCAGCCGCTTCATATTGTAGAGAATTGACTCACGCCGAGCGGCTTGCACTGCTGGCAATTCGTTAGAGTACTAGTTGACGCCGTCGGTTTTGTCGCCATTCTTCAGCGACTTTAAATGGGCATGCAAATAGTTAGCGCGCTCGCGGTTGCGATGAGCAGTATCGAGTTTGCTTCCGACCATTTTTTGTAAATGAGCCGGTTGAGTGCAAATGAAGAGCTTGTTGAGCGTCTTTATTTCCACATCACCGATCAAACCAAGATTAACGCCCATGCGCACTTTTGACAGCAGATGCATGGTTTCTTCGCTGCTAATTTTTTGCGCCGTTTGCAGCGTTCCGTAAGCGCGGCTGACTTGGTCAAATAGGTCATGTTGACTTTGACTAATCAAGAATTCGCGGGCCTTGCGTTCGTAGCTAATCACCGCGGGGACCGCATCACAAACTTGCCGCATCAGTTCATGTTCGCTCTTACCCAGCGTAATTTGGTTGCTGATTTGATAAAAGTCGCCCATAGCTTGGGAACCTTCGCCGTGCAACCCGCGAACCGCCAAGTTGATCTTTTGTAAGGCGCGAAAAACTTTCTCAATTTGACGGGTATCCACCAATGCGGGAAGGTGCATTAACACGCTAACTCGCATCCCCGTTCCAACGTTGGTGGGGCAGGCCGTCAAATAACCGAGTTTGGAGTTAAAAGCGTAAGTGATGTGCTCTTCGATTTCATCGTCGACTTGATCGATCATCTGCCATGCAGCGTCGATATCGAATCCACTGCGCATCAACTGGATTCGCAGGTGATCTTCTTCGTTGACCATTAAACTGAGGCTCTCTTGCTCATCGATGGCGACGGCCCTAGCTCCATTTCCTTGGGCAAGTTCGCGGCTGATTAATTGACGCTCCACAAGGAATTGCTGGTCGAGCGTGTCGAGAGTAGCGACGTTGATATAATTTAGACTCTTGAGATGTTCACTATTCTTCAACCGCTCGCGCACCGTCGACTCGATGTTCGCGCGATCGATGTCAGTGCACCTACGAACAAAAGGAAAATCGGCCAGATTTCGAGCCAATCGAATGCGACTGCTCATCACGATATCCGAATCAGGCCCACTTCCCTTAAGCCATTCTCCACACGTGTTGGTTAGATGTTCGATGCTCACTGGAGTTCACCCTGTTCTATTCTGCGGATCTTGTCCCGCAACGACGACGCAAGCTCGTAATCTTCGCTGTTGATTGCATCTTTCATCTCTCGACGCAGACGGATGAGTTCCGTTTGCAACTCAGAATCTTGGGTACCGCGTTTGGGCCTTTTTCCGATATGCTCGATCTTCCCGTGAATACTGGCAATTAACGGTTCAAGTTCATTTGCAAAAAAAAGATAATCGTGCGGACAACCTAACCGTCCGGATTGGCGAAACTCAAAAAACGATGTGCCACAGATTGGGCATTCGCGCTTATCTAGCTTCGCCAGTTCCTCAGCTGTTTGACCAAGCTTGAGTTGCTGGGAAAGAAGTCCAGAAAGCGTCGGCGTCGCGCTAGGTGATTTTTTCTCCGGTTGCTCCAAGAACTGTTTGGCACATTCTGGGCACAGATGCAGCGCCAAAATTCCCTCGTCACCGGTCAAATCGGTGATGTGAAATGTAGCTGGTTTTTCACACTTTTGGCATTTCATAGCTGGGTCGGCTTTATGTTCGAAATACGATACGCTTTCCTTAGAAGACCGTCGATCTTCTCCGGGTTCATCTGACGCTTGAACGAATGCATCAGACGTAATTTAAAATTCTCAACATAATTGTTACTCCTATATCATCTTGATTTTTGGCTTTTGTCGCTAGGCCAAAAGCCCTATTCAAAGCGGGCCGTTCCGTTCATGACACTGATGGCTCGCGAATGACCTTGCTCATCCGATCAATTGTGTCGTTTCCAAGTAGGCAGCCAATTATTAACCGGACTTTTTTTGAAGACTGATTCGGATATGATGACATTCAATGGATTGCAACCTCCGACTGTCGAATCATAGGCTTCCACTAAATAACATTTCAAGCCCGACTTAATATCCGTATCGAATAATGCCAGTCACACCAAGTTTTACTGAATTTCAAGAGCAATGGTCGAAATACGATGCAATCGCCGTCAGTCGCTGTATTCTTGACGATCAATTTACGCCTGTCTCGGCGTTTTTGCGCATTGACGATTCTGACGACGCTTGTTTGTTCGAAAGCGTCATTGGTGGTGAAAAAGTCGGTCGCTACAGTTTTCTGGCCGCAGGTGCACATCGCTTGTTAAAGGCAACTCGAACTCGCGTGGATCTCGTGGATTTCCAAGAGGCCGACCAGTCGTTTTCGATCGACCATGCAAACCCATTAGAAATTTTACGCGAACAGCTGAATCGAATCAGGGTTGCTCCATCTCCGAACCTACCTCCATTTTGCGGCGGCGCCATTGGGTTTGCTGGCTACGATGTTGTTCGCTACGTGGAACGACTTGAGCACCCGCCTGAGGATGACCGTGGAATTCCTGATATAGTATTTGCATTCTATGATCGAATTCTGGTTTTTGATCATATTAACAAGACACTTAATATCATCGTACTGGCTCGCAAGGAAAATTTCTCAGCGGCTGAAGAAGCCTATGCCGATGCCTTGGCGCAAATCGAGCGAACGATTCAACAACTGAGTACCCCCAGCATCTCAGAAGGGATTCACGAGGAGAGCACAATTACGGATGCTCAGTTGAATCAAAATCAAATTGACGTGGAAAGTCTGCAGAATGCTGCGAATTATACACTCGAAGAATTCTGTGAAATCGTCAGTCGATGCGTTGAATACATTCGCGCAGGTGATATTTTTCAGGTCGTGATTAGCCAACGATTCAACGTCTCGGTTTCGGTCGACCCTTTCCAAATCTACCGCCACCTACGGGTTCTAAATCCAAGCCCTTTTATGTTTTATTTGCGAACTGGTGGCATTACGCTGGTCGGCGCGTCACCCGAAATCATGTGCCGTGTCGTGGGGCGAGAGATGACAGTGCGTCCTTTGGCCGGAACGCGACGTCGAGGCCGAGACGAAATCGAAGATATGGCTTTAGAACAGGAATTGCTGGCTGACGAAAAGGAACTGGCAGAGCATACGATGTTGGTGGATTTGGGCCGCAATGACGTAGGCAAAGTCGCTCGATTTGGCTCGGTGAAGTTGAGCCACGCCTTTCATGTGGAACGATACAGCCACGTAATGCACATTTCGTCGAACGTAAATGGCCAGCTACGCGATGGTGTGGATGCACTCGACGCATTCATGGCAAGTCATCCGGCCGGAACCGTTTCTGGTGCCCCAAAAGTGCGGGCTATGGAAATCATTGATGAAATGGAAAAACATCGCCGCGGCCCGTATGCCGGCGCAGTTGGTTATTTTGACTACAGCGGCAACATGGACACTTGCATCGCTCTGCGAACGGTTGTCGTTCAGGGTAGTACCGCTTACTTACAGGCCGGCGCTGGAATCGTCGCCGATAGCAACCCAATATCCGAGTACGAAGAGACATTGAACAAAGCCAAAGCACTTTTGCGAGCAATTTCCGCAGCCCAGTCAGCTAATCCATTGGCTATGCGCAAATGAACGCGAGCATAGTGCAAACCTGTAACGAGCACAGACATTCTTGAGCCTGCCTTGGATACAAGCGGCAACTGGATAACTTCACAGATCATGGCTCGAGCGATCTAGAACGGCACCACGTGGAGCGAGCCAAGTCACTCTTTGGCAACTTCGACCGATTCAGCAGCTATCTCGTCCTTGATTTTGGCCACAAAGTGAGGTTTGCCGCTGGATTCCTCTAATTCCCGAGCGCGTTTTTCCGCAGCGCGTTTCTGGTTGTGTTCGTACATGGCCACGCGTTTCATCGCATAGTTGTACACACCCCAAAACAACTTCTTGCGAACGATGACTTCTTTTTTCTTACGACTAACACGTTTTTTCTTAACTTTGACTGTGGCCTGATCTCCCTCACTTTTCTTGGCGGCGGCCTTTTTCTTCTTTTTTGGAGATACTTCGGCAGATGTTTCTTTTTTGGATGCGGTTTTCGGGACTTTCTTGGCCATAGAACGTGTGCCGTTGGTTTAAGCTTCTGTTAAGATTGTGAATAAAGGGGTACCGATGCTGCCCCGCGTTTTGGCGATTTACCGAATTATAATAGCGATTCCTGCCAAGATTGAATAGCGGGGAGACCTGGCAAAATAAACCCTCCAGGTGCCATTCGATTTCTTCAACGATCTTTTGAGCCAAACATCAATTGCATTTGCTTTTTCGAGTCTGGTTTGGAACAATCGCCTTTATTCATCAGCGAATTCCACAACATCGTCGCTAAATCGCTTCGTTTTTATTGATCTTTTGCCTGAGTAGTTCCGTTCATGTCAGTTCCACAAGTCGCAATCATAGGTCGACCAAACGTCGGGAAATCAAGCTTGTTTAATTGGCTTGCGGGTCGTCGATTGGCGATTGTCGACGATGTAGCTGGAGTAACACGCGACCGGATGAGTCGCTTGATTCAGGACGATCATCACTTTTTTGAAATTGTCGACACAGGCGGCATCGGAATCAACGATGTGGATTCGCTCGACGAGGAGATCGAATACCAAATTCGAATTGGAATGGAGTTGGCCGATGTCCTGCTCTTTTTGGTAGACGTTCGGGACGGAGTCACTGAACTAGATAAACAGATCGCCCAACGTGTCCGCGCAATTGGAAAGCCAGTAATTCTAGTGGCTAATAAAGTGGACCATGAGGGGCTTGAGCGATTGGCCAGCGAATTCTTCTCGATGGGCTTCGGGCCTCCGATCTGCGTGAGCGCCCAAAATCGTCGAAACAAATCGGATTTGTTGCAAGCCATTTTCGATCTGTTGGAGTCTTTGCCGACGGAGCCGCCTCGCAAGAGTCTGGTTGAACCTGTGATGAAACTGGCCATCGTGGGGCGTCGTAACGTTGGGAAGAGCACGTTTGTAAACGCCCTGGTTAATGCGCCACGCATGATCGTCAGCGAGGTTGCCGGGACGACGCGAGATAGCGTGGATGTGCACTTTGAAATGGATGGTCAGACTTTCATTGCTATTGACACGCCAGGCCTACGGAAAGGAAAGTCTGTCAGGACCGACATTGATTGGTACGGCGCCCATCGAGCGCATCGCAGCATTCGCTTTGCTGATGTCATTCTCATGTTCTTTGATGCTGGCCAGCGTGTGAGTAGCGTCGACAAGAAGTTGTGTCATTACATTTCGGACCACCACAAGCCATGCATTCTAGTGGTCAATAAATGGGACCTGATGAAAGAGCACATGCCAACTCAGGATTGGGCCGATTATTTGCGCGAGCAATTTTCAGGCATGAGTCATGCTCCAATTGCGTTTATTACTGCCAAAACTGGCCAGAACATCAAGAAGTTAATTAATCATGCCCAACTCTTGTTTAAACAGGCTGGGCAACGCGTGTCGACGCCCCAATTGAATCGGATTGTAAAGGCCGCCGTACAACGCCATCCGCCCCCTATGACGTCCCACCATCGGCGACCAAAGTTCTTTTTTGCCACGCAAATTGATGTCAGGCCGCCAACAATTGTCTTGAAATTCAGCCATGCCAAAGATATCGACGGTTCGTATCAACGGTATTTGCTAGGAATTCTCGGTGAATTGTTGCCGTTTGGCGAAGTCCCTATCAAGTTGATTTTTCAAGAGCGTTCCATCTCGGATTCACGGCAGAAAGCTAGAAAACTACCGGACACTCTACCCGATCAGGACAATTGGCCTGAGGAGACCGATGCAGCTGAGGCACCGGAGAACGAAAACGACTTGTCCGAGCAACTCGACGATCCATCTTAAGTAGAAATGCTACGAACGAACTGTTGCGCCGAATCACTTGCGCACAATTGCGCCCATGTGTTGCAAGGCAGTTTTCTTTGCGCACTGACAGATGTTCTTACTTTGACGCGGAGGCAACGCTCTGGTTGAGAGCAAGACCATCAAGTTTTCCGATTGTTCCACGTAGATATCGATGTGGAATATCCAAAATTATCGGTTTGCCAAGTTGTGAATCGGTTCGTTTCGCAACTAGGTCGCTGGGGTCCTTGAATTTTCGCAGCCGGTCTGTTGAAATGCTTGGCGGAGCTTTTGACTTGGGGCGTGAAACTTTCGGTTGCCGAAGCCGTTATTTTTTGCAATGGCGAGGCGTGACGGTTGTCACTGGGCACCACGATTTTATTACGTTCTCAAACGTCACTTCGCACCGGCATGCAAAAGCTTCAAGTTGTTTTGGCTAAGTTCAAAGAATACCCGACGGTGCAAAATCCCGATTCTCCGAGCCCCGCAATCATGCGGCGATGAGGCTTGGCAGAGGTTATTGTTCGCGATGAAATATGGAGAATGAAGATGATTGTCGGTGTACCTAAAGAGGTCAAAAAAGACGAGTACCGAGTTGCGCTGCTGCCTGTCGGAGTGTACGAGCTGGTGAAGCATGGTCATCAGGTATTGGTGGAACAGAACGCGGGTATCGGCAGCGGCGTTTCAGACGCTGAATATGTCGATCAGGGAGCCGAAATCGTTCCAAACTCAAAAGAACTTTTTGAGCGCGCGGATATGCTGGTCAAGGTAAAAGAGCCGCAGCCGATCGAATATAAGTGGTTGAGACCGAATCAAATCATTTTCACTTTCTTCCATTTTGCTGCGGACCGCGAATTGACCGAAGCCATGATCAAATCGGGGACAACCTGCGTGGCATACGAAACCCTCAGCGGCCCAAATGGATCGTTGCCGCTCCTAACTCCGATGAGCGAAGTTGCGGGCAGAATGAGCATCCAGGAAGGAGCACGATTCTTGGAACGTCCACAAATGGGGCGTGGAATCTTGTTAGGTGGGGTACCCGGCGTTGCACCGGCACACATAACCATTATTGGCGGCGGCGTGGTCGGTACCAATGCGGCGAAAATTGCAGCCGGCTTCCAGGCTGACGTCACCATTTTGGATGTCAACATGGAACGATTGCGTTACCTGGACGATATTATGCCGGCAAACGTCAACGTCTTGTTCAGTGACAGAATGACGATTCGCGAGCAACTGCAACTATCGGACTTGGTGATTGGAGCTGTTCTGATTCCCGCTGCCAGAGCCCCAAAGTTGATAACGCGCGAAGACTTGAAATTGATGAAGCCGGGGAGTGTGATTGTGGATGTTGCCGTCGACCAAGGTGGTTGTGTGGAGACCACACGCCCCACCTCACATAGTGACCCAGTTTACATCGAAGAGGAGGTCGTACATTACTGCGTTGCCAATATGCCCGGTGCGGTCGGGCGTACAAGTACGTTTGCTTTGTGTAACGTGACGCTTCCTTGGGTAGTCATGTTGGCAAATCAGGGCATCGCCGATGCCATACAATCTAGCCAACCCATTCGTGATGCCGTAAATATCCACCAAGGTCGCGTTTCGAATCGACCTGTCGCAGAGACGTTTAACATGAAGTTTGAGAGTCTTTAGGTCCGCGTGTTGCCTCATGTGCCGGATCCGCGCGTGATTTGGCAAATATGTCTGCTTGGGAACATGGTCCGCCATCTCTACGCTGGTCGGCTGTCTGGAGCGACTGTGCCGAGCTTTCGGGATGAACAAGTAACTTTGACGGGTTGGCCATTCCTGGAAACTGATTGAATTTCTTGAGGATTTCCGAGAAAATGGCATAAAAATTGGAAAACCCAGCATTCGGCCGATTTGGACAGTCGAAATCTGAACTAGTGCAATTATTCTAAGAAGATGAAGCTTGAGGAGGTTTCTCGTTGGGATTCGCATCACGCGAGTTAAACCATCTGTAACGATATCGTAGAGTTTCTCGATGTCTGTCCATCTAGAATGCCGACGAAATCGTTGACATGCCGTTTTTGCGGCAACTATAATATGGAGATACTCAAATTTTGTTTTCTGGCGAATTTTTCGCGTAGAAAATCTAGTTCGGCTAGTTAAACTGATTAGTTCTGGTCGACTTTATCAGATCAATCTGGGTTATCTTGATTTAGATTACATACAAGGGACGTCCGACAATGAATTTACTGGGCAAGATCTTAACTTTGCTGATTATGGTCATGAGCATTCTCTTCTTGTTCGTGGCATTCATGGTTGCTGCATCCCATCAAAACTGGAAGCAAAGAGCTGAGGAGAACCAGCGGATCGCCAATCAGCGGCTCGCGAATCAAAAGGCCCTGGCTGCTGAAATTGCCAAGAAAGAAATCGTCATTCAAAAAGAGAAGGTCGCGCGGCAGTTGATGTTGGCGCAACTCGAATCGCAATGGCAGGCCGAAAAACGCAAGTACGAGTCGAAAGAAAAGGAACTATTGACTGCTCAGGCAAACCTCTTGGTGTTGTCGAATACGTTACAACAAGCTGAAGAGCGCATTAAGGAACAAGATCAACAAGTGGTTAGCTTGACGACTCAAATTCGGGGGCTGGTCGAAAATATCGCTCACGAGAATCAGCGTGTGATCGAACTGCAAACGCAGGTGTTTGAAAATCGAGGCAAAGTCGACGCTCTCGAACAACAACGCGCTGTCTTAGCAAACTCCTTGGCAAAGTCGACGAAGGTATTAAATAGCTTAGGCAAGAACGAAAATTCGTTGACCGAGCATATCGCGCCAGTTCTAACCGGCATCGTGACGGGCGTAACCGGTGAGTTGGTCGAATTTAGTTTAGGCGAAGACGACGGCATTAAAAACGGACATACGGTCGATGTTTATCGTGACAATAGGTTCCGCGGATCCGCGACCGTTATTCGTACGTTCAATAATCGAGCGGTCGCACGCTTGATTCCGGAAATGACGAAATCAGCAATCGAGATTGGCGACAACGTAACTACAGAATGGTCTCGACCAGTGGCCATGAGCAAATAGTGTGGCGAAACACTTGCCTCGGTACGTTTGCATGTTAGCCAAAGTTTCAAAATGAGTTTAATTCGGAAGTAGCGTATATGGCTGAACAATACTTTGAAGCCTCAGCACCTAGCGAGTCGCTTGTCGAACCATCGGTTGCGACTGCAGTGACTCCAACACGGAAGCAAGGTCTCAATATCTATACTGTCATGCTAGTGATCTCGTTTTTGTCGCTGGTAATTGGAACGATCATTTTGTTCACCGAATTTAATCAATTTGGTGGCTGGGACACTAGTTCAGCGATACCAGCCCGAGAATGATTGGCAGTTGCTGACCGCAATTGCATTCGAATGGCCTAGTGGCCCTGCAAAGAAATCTGGCAACTTCGAGGGAGCAAGGACTCGTCCTTCGAGATTTGCGTTCTATTCTGTCTGGCTATCACCCAACAGGACGGCTGTCAAAGCCGTACAATTCTCTTTGCGGCTCTCTGGCGAAATTTTCTTGTAAATGGCTACGATGCAGGGTTGTTGGGGCGCCTGGCGTGCAAAAACGAGCGAACAGCCAAGATCAAGAATGCCACGCACACGATCACCATTAACCAAATAAATAAAACGGGTCTGGAATTAAAACCAGGTTCCGCGTTGATGACCTTAATCAAACCCGGAATTCCTCGGCCCAAGCCTGCGAGGCCTCCAATTAAGGCAATGCCTGCGGCAAGGTGCATGGCATGCTTCTTAGCCTTTTCATTGGTTGCCACGACTCCGCAAATAAGCATGACAAGGCCGAACATGGCTGGAAGTAACGCCGTCGGACTCGGCTTTTTGGGTGCTGAATCTTCTACGTCGGTCGCTCGGTCGTCCCCGACACTGTTGGCGACATCGGTATCGCTTGACGGACTCGGCGAATCAACCCATTGACCAAAGTAGCCAACAAAGCCAATCGCCATCAAAATAACGCCACTTAAAATTGCTGCTTGCTTCATCTTTCGGTCACCAAAAAAATTAACTTTTTAGACTGGCTACTTATGGCACCAAAGCTGGTTACCGTCTGCGATTGCAATGAACGTTTAGGTCACTGCGGTTGAGGCAAAATTGACGTTTCTGCGCTTACTCACTCTACAAATAACAAAGGCCTTGGTTAACCCTAGTTCGAAACGTCAATACACGTTCGCTCCAATACTCACCGTATTGTACGCGACGCTTTAACAGAGTCCTTGAACTCAGACCGGTTGAAACTCACGGCGAAACGAGTAACATCTTAATGTTCGCTAATGCGACTTTTATGACTTTTTCCGAGCCCTAGTGCGTCATTCATGCTAGGGGGTGGGACATCGTCCAGTTACATTTGTTTGTACACGGCATACTCAAAGATCGAGCTTACGTCATGTTCGCGTACAACCGAAAATTGTACGTTGATAAACCACTTGCTCGATTTTATGTCATCAAGCATGCTGCGCAAAACTTATTGACAGCCCCCTTGATCATCGGATGAGGACCGTTGCAACTCCGTCGCGGAAACAAGACGCGACGACTGGGGACTGGCGATAAATCTTGGTCGAAGCGACTACACCTGATTTTAGTCTTTTGGTTCTTTGTTTGTACAGTCTAACTACATCGTATCAAAGTAAATGATTATCGGCATACCAAAGGAAATTGCCCTCAACGAACGCCGAGTTGCGGCGACTCCCGACTCCGTCAGAAAGCTGATCAAACTCGGTTACGAAGTGATTGTGCAATCAGGCAGCGGCGAACTCGCGTCCTTTACTGACGATAGCTTTCGAAACGCGGGAGCGTCGATTGAAACAGACCCCCTGCAACTATTATCTCGCGCGTCCGTCGTGTTGAAAGTTTTGCCGCCTACGCTCGCTGAAGTGGCCTCGATGCGACGAAGTACCTTGCTAATTAGCTTTATCTGGCCCGCCAAGGACCCGGAATTGCTTCAGGCATTGAGTCGGCAAAACGTCCATACGCTCGCCATGGACTGCGTTCCCAGAATTAGCCGTGCGCAAAAACTTGATGCTCTGAGTTCTATGGCGAATATCGCAGGATATCGTGCTGTAATTGAAGCCGCCAATCATTTTGGGAGTTTTTTCACCGGCCAGATCACGGCTGCGGGGAAAGTTCCCCCCGCCAAAGTGTTGGTGATTGGTGCGGGTGTGGCCGGACTTGCCGCGATTGGTACCGCATCCAGCTTGGGCGCCGTCGTTCGAGCTTTCGATACCAGGCCTGCCGTAAAAGACCAAGTCAAGAGCATGGGAGGCGAATTCCTCGAATTAGAATTTGAGGAGTCGGGCGAAGGCGCCGGTGGTTATGCGAAAACCATGAGCCCTGAGTTCATCAAAGCGGAAATGGAACTTTTTGCTCGCCAAGCAAAAGAAGTCGATATCATTGTTACAACCGCTTTGATTCCCGGAAAAACAGCACCCACGCTAATCACTGCCGAGATGGTGCGGTCAATGAAACCGGGGAGTGTCATCGTCGACTTGGCTGCGGAACAAGGGGGAAACTGCGAGTTGACTAAACCGGGGGAAGTTGTCAGAGAACACGACGTTACGCTGATTGGATTTACGGATCTTCCAAGCAGACTTCCCACGCAATCCTCAACGCTATGCGCCAACAACCTCGTGAACTTTTTGAGTGACTTGACACCAAACAAAGACGGCCAGTTCCACTTGAACTTACACGATGAAATCGTGCATGGCAGCTTAGTGGTTCATGAAGGGGAGGTGAGGTGGCCCCCCAAACCGTTTGAACAAGCGGAAGCGAAGGTAGTTCCGGAAAGTAAACCCGTTGCCGTTGATCGAGAGGCGGCGCTGGCCGAAGTTGCAATGCGTAACGCGCGACGGCGTCGCTATTGGATGATCGCTGGATTGCTGTTTGGCGTGGCGACCATGTTGGTGATCGGATTGTTTTTTCCACCGACGTTTGTCGCCCATTTTACGGTTTTTGTTTTGGCGTGCTTCGTCGGTTGGCAAGTGGTTTGGAATGTCACGCCGGCATTACATACGCCGTTGATGAGTGTGACCAACGCAATCAGCGGTATTATTATCATTGGCGCTTTATTCAAGATCGGCACGAGCATCTTGCCTTCCGTTCTTGCTTTGGTCGCCATTTTGCTGGCCAGTATCAATGTAAGTGGTGGCTTTTTGGTAACCCAAAGGATGTTGGGGATGTTTCGCAAAGATTGAGGATGGGACGATGAATGACCTCCGCGCTTATCCGCCGGAAATCAATACTTCTCGGCACCGAAGTTGTGGTTTCGTGCCAACTATTTCGTGCGAGGTTGTGTGAGGCGTTCTAACGTAAGTGGTGAAACAACGTCAACGAGTGCCAAATTTATTTTTCCTTCGTTACGAAGACGAACTTAACACTGGATTTTGAACGAATCGTGAACGAAAGTCTTTTTCTTATCATCTGTCTTGTTGCAGCCATCTGCTTTATTTTCAGTCTAGGCGGACTAAGCAAACACGAGTCAGCCCGTCGCGGCAACTTGTTCGGCATCGTCGGGATCACAATTGCAGTATCCGCGACTCTAGTTGCTCTATTTTATCGTTGGCAAGAAGTACAGGACGCGAATGAAAAATCAATCATGTTGACGTTCCTCGTGCTTACTCTGGCGGCAATCGGCGTGGGAAGTGCCATTGGAGCGGTTGTCGCTCGCAAAGTCGATATGAAAGCAATGCCGCAATTGGTCGCGATACTTCACAGTTTCGTCGGTATCGCAGCCGTGATTGTCGGCATTGCTAGTCATGTCGAAAAGCATGAATTTACGACGCAAATGGACCAGCTTATTCACGAAATTGAGGTGTTTCTCGGGGTTTTCATCGGTGGGATCACATTCACCGGCTCCGTAGTCGCCTGGGGAAAACTGCAAGAGGTAATTGGATCTAGCCCCTACATGCTACCTGGCCGCCATTTGCTCAACCTCGGAATGGTTGTCACTTGTGTGTTGTTGGGCGTGTGGTTTTTGTTCGCGGGCTCTCTGAGCTTGATTCCGCTGCTCATCATGACGGCGATCTCGTTCGTGATTGGCTTTCATTTGGTGATGGCCATTGGCGGGGCGGATATGCCAGTTGTCGTTTCGATGCTCAATAGCTACAGCGGATGGGCGGCTGCCGCAATTGGATTCTTGATCCCCAGCGATTTGCTCATCGTGACCGGTGCCCTCGTCGGAAGTAGTGGAGCGATTCTGAGTTACATCATGTGCTCAGCCATGAATCGATCGTTTATCAGTGTGATATTAGGCGGATTTGGAACGGATAGTGGTAAACCTGCTGCAGATGGGCAGCAATCTCGCGAGAACTTGACCTGGAACGAGATCTTGGCGGATGAGACGGCCCAAAGTCTGGTCAATGCAAGACGAGTGATCATTGTGCCCGGCTACGGCATGGCGGTCGCCCAAGCGCAACATCCGGTGTACGAAATTACCAAAGCCCTTAAGGATCGCGGAGTCGAAACGCGGTTCGCCATACATCCGGTTGCTGGTCGTCTTCCGGGACACATGAACGTGTTACTTGCCGAGGCCAAAGTACCCTATGACTATGTCCTGGAAATGGAAGAGATCAACGACGACTTTCCGGAGACCGATGTCGTGTTGATCATTGGTGCCAATGATATTGTCAATCCATCCGCCATGGATGATCCCAGCAGCCCAATTTACGGGATGCCCGTTTTGCAGGCATGGAAGGCCGCCCAGGTTGTCGTCTTGAAACGTAGCATGGCGACCGGATATTCCGGTATCGATAATCCGCTTTTTTACAAGGACAACACGTACATGCTGTTCGGCGATGCCAAATCCAGTGTCGACAACATCTTAGCCCATTTGCGAAACGGATCGATGTAGTATCCCGACGCCTGAAAATTTCCACTCGCGCATGCAGCACCAAGATTCCGGTTTTGGAAGTATGCTAACTCAGAATCACGCGTAGGCCATTGCCGCTAACTACCAGAATCCAGCTTAGTATCAGGCAGCCGACTCGTTGGATTCTAATAACTCGCGCAGCTTCTTAATCGCACGATATTTCACGTCGCTGATACGTGCCGGCGAGGTCTGCAGCTTCTTGGCGATCTGTGCGACCGTTCTGCCATTGAGCAACATTTCAACTACGTCTCCTTGGGGTGCAGTTAGCTCGTGATTGGCAACTTCACGCAGCAGATGCACGTGTTGATCAAGTTGTTCGAACCGATCGGATTCTGCACGTGCAGGAATGTCAACTTCGCTCAAAGAACTCAACGGCTGCTGGCGTTTCACACGTTTGCAAATCCGCCAGATGGCACGATTCAGGTCCCGTCTCGCCGCAGAGTCAGGAGAACGAATCGCTTCAACGATTTCCTCCGGCGTCAAAGTTTCGAGTAACTCTAACAGAACTTGTTGCGTGCTGTCATCCCATTCCGCCTCCGGTAAGCGAGAATTTCGCCAACTCGTCAAGCAATAGTGCTCAATCAATTGAAGCGTTTGCTGGTCAAGCTCCCGACCCGCGATTTGCTGACTATTCGCTTCGACCGACACAACAATCATCAGGCCGACCACCGCACCAGCTACCGCGCCAATGCGAGTACGATCTTTACGAGGAGTATTACTGCGTTTTGGATTTGGTTTCATTATCAAGGCCTATCAACATCAAATATTTGGAGCGGAGAACCTGAAAAATCAATTATAGAAACAACGGCGAACAGTGTGGAATTTACTTCACAACCAAGGGTCGAAGTTGGGCTTATTGCCGCTCTTGTCGGCGGTCACTTGCACAGTCCCTGGACAAACACCCACTTTTTCAGTCATTCAAACATCGACCTGCCAATCTTTAATTGACCTCGCTCATTGGATTATCGGGCGAAAAGCAGGCAATTGTCTGGAAAACTGCCCGAACGTGAGGTGCATTACACGAAAATCAGTCGCGTTGTAAAGGTCCAATTCAGCGAATTGACAAAAAAATCCTGGTGAATGGCTAATCTTTTAGTCATTTTCTGAGCATTGGCTGATTCTTGGGGCGTGATCGAGATCCACGAAAGCAAATTGGTACGCTTAAAACCCGGGCTCATCGATGGCTGCGATTGCGGGACATTTTCTAGGGCGAGTTTTGAGTCGTATGGTGGAGATCAATGGCTGGCTTCTTTTGCCTGAGTAACTCGATACCAGTTGGCGTAACATTGGTCGCACGAACGTCGAGGACACTCAAGTTCGGATGGTCCGAAAGTAGCTTCAGACCCTCGTCGCTGATTTTGGTTTTTGCCACCATCAGTACGCGCAAATTGGGAAGCCTGCACAACGCAGCAATGCCTGCATCAGTGATCGCAGTCGCGGCAAGATCAATTTGCTCTAACGACAACAACTCGGCTAGTTGAGCCGCTCCGGCGTCCGTTATCAAGGTTGAATCCAAAAACAACTGCCTCAATTGCGTCATGTCTTTCAAGTGGACAATCGCACTGTCGGAAATTGGATTCTTGGACAGTTCTAACCATTCTAGCGACACGAATCGACTCAAATTTTTAAGATCAGCATCGTTTAACTCGGAACTTGGCAAAGAGAATGCGATGTTGTTATTGGGAGTCAGTTGGCCGAGGATCTTCGAGTCAACTGGCAACAGCCACGCTTGATAGTTGTCATCCAAGATTTTGAGCGATCCTAAGAAATCAGGGGTGGTTTGACGCGTGTCGCGCCGCCCGTAAATCGACTTTAATAATTCAATAAACGCGAAGCGGGCATCGCTTAACATGATATGGTGGCAAACGCCGGCAACTTGACTGTACAGCGAGCGAACCTCCGCATGATTTTGAAATTGTTCCCGGCCCATTTGATCAACGGTTTCCATGGGCAAGAAGAATTGGTCCCGATTGAACCGCAATCGCGCATATTGCAGGCGTGTGGCGTCGCTGCCACCAATCGTGATGTATGTACCATGATCTTTCAGTGATTCCATGAACATCGCAACGCCTTCCATGACCCAAGTAGCTGAGTTTTCAGCGGGCTTCGGTCTTGTGGGGATCGTTTCCTGGAACCATTGGTGGGTTAATTCGTGTATCCAGGTGTCGTGCGAGTCGACTTCATCAACATAGAAAAACGACCGTTTTAGTCGATCATCGTAGTATCCACTGGAGATTTCGATGCCTGTTACTGAACTGAGACTTGTCAAATAATGAGCCCGATCTTTAAAGAGCACTACCTCGAAATTGTGGTGCGATCCCGAATCGGACGATTGGCCCTCGATCCACTTCTTGACGGATTGGCCGCGGTTCCAATAATCGAAAAACAACTGCCTCCACACGATGTACCAGCGGTCGGCCATTTCAGCCAATTTCAATCCCGCTTCACGACTAGCAGCATCGTTCCCTGAACAGTCGATCGAAAAGTGGCGAGACGAGACCTTCCAATACTCTCGCCGCTTCCAACCAAACAAATCGTGATCGCGCGGAGCTGGATTTGCTCTCACTCGCCTCTGGTCGCGGAGCCACAAGCCTTCGCCGCTACGCCGATACCCCAGGGCTTTGCGTGCTGGTTCATGCCCCGGATTTTCCCTCAATACTTCATGCAGCAATTGAAACGCCTGTGCGGAATCATCTTCAGCAATTTCGGCGGCCAACGCGAACAACGAAGCGGCATGTTCTTCACGGATTTTGAGCATATGTTGGTACCAAAACTTGACATTTCGATCAGCGTCATCCGGCGGCAATAGAGGATCTGATTCCGGCGGAACAAAAAAGTACATACGGTCAGGAAGTCGGCGAACAAACCATGTTCGGGTCGTTTCAGCCTGGTCAACTAGCCCCAGCTCATCGCATTTGGCCGCCAATGCACTCAGTCGCTCGTTATACGCTGAGTCGAGCACGCTCCGCTCGACGTCGACGTTAACAGTTGAGGTCTGTGCAATTGCAATCTTGGTTGGCACGGAGTTCTCCGAGGCAAATGTCAAAAGACTTGCACTCAGAAACCCGAAGAAATAGTGAATTAAAGTGCGGTTTCGTTTCACAATTGAGCCAATTGGACTAATTCGGTTCAATACAGCCTCTTAACGAAGTGTGAATTTGGTTCATCCAGTCACGATAAGCAACTTCACCTCGAAGATTGACAACTTGCCCGCGCGAAGAACGTACCAACGTCGGATTCCATAAGAATAGCTTTGATATAGATAGTGTCACTCAGTAACATCAATTGTGACAATATCGCTCGACCAAAAACGGGAGGAATTGGTTAATTGTATCACGGTTTTGCTGGTGAAGCGAGCAAACCCTCGAAATTCAGATCGGAACAAACACGTTAGGCAGAAAGCATGTCGCGCAATCGAATTAACGCTACCCGCGAACGTCTCGGCAACCGATTCATGTTGTCAAAGCAAGATTGCCAGGACCCAGCGCAGGTGTGCACACGATGGTTCAATACTCACTTCGAAATAGCAACACGCGACGTGAAAAAGTTTCATAACTCGATGCGTTAGTCATGTTCCGCTAACTACGCGAGTTCTGGAAGTCAGCCGATCCGCAGGTAGGGTTAGGCATTACCTTCACAACGTCAACTAGTGACCGTATCCAATAGTTGGTCGATGATTTTCTCGACGGAGATACCTTCCGCTTCAGCGCGATAACTTACCAAGATGCGGTGGCGAAAAACGGGATGGACAAGTGCCCTGATGTCATTGACGGTCACGTGCGTGCGTCCCTCAAAAAGGGCGCGTGCTTTAGCTCCCAAGATCAAGTTTTGTGGGGCTCTGAGTCCGGCTCCCCAACTAACCCAATCATTGACAAACGCAGGCGTGCCGTTACGTCCAGGTCGGCTGGCGTCTGCCAGTCGAACCGCATAGCGAATCAAGTCTTCCGCTACGGGAACATCGCGTACAAGCCGGTGAAATTTGATCACGCTTTCACCGTCAAACAACTTGTTTAATTCTTCTTTGAAACAAGAAGTTGTCTTCTTTACGACCGCAACTTCGTCGTCTTCTGGAAGGTAGTCAATCAGCACGTTAAACATGAAGCGATCGAGTTGCGCCTCTGGCAAAGGATATGTTCCTTCCATCTCGATCGGATTTTGCGTGGCTAAAACAAAAAAGGGTTCATCCAATTTGTACTTAACGCCGGCCGCAGTCACTTGGTATTCTTGCATGGCTTCGAGTAAGGCCGACTGGGTCTTGGGTGGCGTTCGATTAATCTCATCTGCCAGGATTACGTTGGCGAAAATCGGCCCTCGAACAAACTGCATCGTTCGCTTTCCAGTGGCGTCCTCTTCCAAGATTTCCGTTCCCGTGATGTCCGCTGGCATCAAATCGGGCGTAAACTGAATCCGTTGGAACTTCAAATCAAAGATCTGTGCGATTGAACTAACCAACAAAGTCTTGGCTAAGCCGGGGGCGCCAGTGATTAAACAATGGCCACCAGAAAACAGACTAATCAGCAATTGTTCGACGACTTCAGCTTGGCCAACAATTGCTTTGCTCAATTCTCTGAGCACGTCCGCGCGCGCATTACGAAATTGTTGTAGGGTTTGTTGCTGTTGTTCAATCGAAGTCACCATGAGATGGTCTGATCAATAATTGAAGAGGGAGATGGTTTCACAAGATTGCTGAAGGGACTTGCAGTCATGCCATGGCCAACAAGTTGTCTAACGTGTCAACGCGTACATGACGATATTAATTCCTAAAGGATAGGCGTACTTTTCTGAATACATCTTAAAATATGATTCTTCAACGCCTTCGCGCTCCCACCCATCACCTGTGTCGGTATTGTGACAAATCATGATCATGATGCGGCCTTGATCGTCTTTGATACAGCGGTAATTGGCGAACGGTGCATCCCAGCGATCGCTCGTGTATCCTCGCATGTGAAAGCCGATGCTCGGGATTTGTGGCTTCTCTTTAAGTTGGTAGACCAATTGGAAAATCTCGTGGCTCAGGGGCACATCTTCGATTTTACGTTGGGGGAAGACGATCTTCATTTGGCGTTCAAAGGCTGACCACTCTTGCTCTCCCCAAAAATCGTCTACCATCATGAATCCACCGCGTTCGAAATACTTTCTCATGCCTTCTACCTCAGCATCTGTGAGATAGATTTGTCCTGGTTCCACCAAGTACACGAAGGGATAGTCAAAAATATTTGGATCCGTGAACTGGACGACGACGCCCTCGGGTGCGACCTTCAGCGAGGTCACTTCTTGCAAGCGGTACGAAAAGTTGAGATCCGCTTCTGGATAATCGACGGCCCATTGGGGTCTCCCCCACACATTTTGGGACGACGTGTATTTAACACGGGCAAACGTAAAGACGTCGTGCTTGAATCGCTGATCGATTTCCCACATCGGCACGCCACCGCGATTTTTCCCCTCGGCCACCTCGTCGAAGTAATAGCCGCGCCGACCACGCCGATAGAATCCCTCGAAATCTTGCAGAGCAAAACCTACTTGGATTCGACTGGCTAACGCGGACGCGTTCAATAACGCCTCTCTTGGCGCGACGTCGTGTGACTTGGCATCGGTGGTCTGCAATTTCGCTTCAGCCGCCGTCGCGCTCGGCGTACTGCTTGCTGAGCAGGCAAGCCAGCGGCTAACTAAGCTTGAATCCTGGTGAGGATCGCATTCCGCAACCAAACTGAGTAACGCAGCGGATATCGCCAGCGCAAACATCATGCCGGCGCCTGCTCCCCTGAGTATCTTGTATCGCTGGTTGGGTTCTGACATATCCATTGCCTTATATTCCTTTCAATTAAGTTTACATTAAAATCTGATCACAACCATCCAACATCAACGAGCAGGTGGTCCCGCTTCGCCGCGTTTTGTCGAGATGGATTGATTCATTATGCTATCGAACAGTTTATAAGCGTCCCGATTTCGAGGCGCCTCTTCAATCGATTCCAATACCGCACGCCTCGCTTTTACCAAGTCGCCCTGACGGAAAAAGGCAGCGGCCAGTTTCAATTTGGCGTCTGCCGCGTCGAGCGGATCCAATGCAAGGATCGCTTGCAGACTCGCAATCGCACGTTGGTCATCCGAAGTGGCCAATGCCAGTTTCGACGAATACTCATGGCCAAACGAGATCAAGGGATTAAGTCCCAAATACAAATCTGTATAAAGGGCCAATCGATCCCAGTCTTCAAATTCAAATGCAATTTCCATTAACCGCTGGATTTGTTCAGGCGCATCAACATCGATGGTCATGTAATTTTCCAACGCTCGCTGTTCTTCCTGCATTTCTCCATTCACATAATGAATTGAAGCAGCGATCAAGTAGGGATTATCTTCCCCTGGAAAATTAAAGCCCAATTCGATTAGGTTACCGCACAACTGCAATGCCTCCTGCCACTCATGATTGCCAAGCCGCAACCACACCATTTGCAGAAGAGCCGGCAAATTCCTTGGATTTTCGTCGAGAAACCTTTGCAGTCCATCGAGATCTAGATCTTCGGGTAACGTCGCAGGATCCAAGTCCGTGTCAGCCAGCAACGTTTCGGCCAATTTTTTGGCGTATATGGCAAACTCGCGATCCAGCAGGTCCATTGAACCGCTGTACCGCGCCAAAGACTCGTTGATAGGCATCCCCATCCTTAAATCGTTAAGAACTTTGCGAACAACGTCGAGACCGTACTCCTCGATCAGATATTCCACCACGAGGCTCGATTGAAAATATGCGAACTGCAAATGCATTTGAGACTTCGGACGAAGAAAAGCGCTGCTGAGTTGACTCACGGGAGTCAGGTCTTCCGCGTTCAAGATCATTGCACGATACCTGGGA
This sequence comes from uncultured Planctomycetaceae bacterium, assembly GCA_937862885.1. Classification (GTDB taxonomy): domain Bacteria; phylum Planctomycetota; class Planctomycetia; order Pirellulales; family Pirellulaceae; genus CALMEE01. The sequence goes on along the minus strand of CALMEE010000062.1, from coordinate 44,263 downwards.
TTCAATGCTTGACCCCAAGCCGAGTTCGCCAGTCGTTCTTCATAAACTGAAATTCCTTCGCTTAACCAACGCGGCATCTTGTTTTCGGTCTTTTGCAAAGTAACGACATGGCAAAACTCGTGCCACAAGACGGATTGCCAACTGGTAAGGCTAGCGCGTTGCGCGGCGGGACTATTCATGGTGATCAGATTGCCAAAGCACACACCTAAGAATCCATCGCCCCCCGGTGTGCCAAATGTTCGAATGGCAAAGTCTTGTTGGCGAGAAAAAATCTCCACCGTTACTGGACTTTCGATCTCGATCTCGTACTTGTCCGCTAATTTCGTCGCCGCATCCTTTAAAAGTTGGAGGACCATGTTGCCATACAAAGTCGCTTCCAGCGGGTCCATACGCACGATGAATTGAGGCGTTTCAAGCGTGGTGTAAACCTTCATGCGATCATTTAACGTAGCCAAATTGAAGGCAACAACGTTATAGGCATCTTTCCGTTGCACTTCATGGACCAGTTCCCAGCCCTTGCGGTCTTCGCCGATTCGCAACAAATCCTGAGCCAATTGCAGCTTTGCCGGAAGGAACTCTTCATCCATCGCTAACGAACGATGAAGATAGAAGGCGGCTTCTCTGAAACGATATTTGCTCGAAAGGACTGTGCCGATCAAATAATCGACACGCGGATTTGTGCTCCATTTCGCCAGTGCCTGTTCTCGATATTCTCGTTCTTTCTCGGGCAAATTGTGCAGGTGAGCAATTGCTGCACGGTAGGCCCACGCTTCGACTTGCTGGGGATTTATTGCCAGGACTTGCTTGATTAGGGTCTCGGCGGCATCGTAAAGTTCTGCATTTATTTGATAACCCGTCAACGCCAAGAGACTAGGAATGTGGTTGGGATTCGCGGCAAGCGCTTTCTCGACCCAAGTTGCGGCAAGCTGCAGGTCGGTTGGCGCAAACGCTCGCGATAGCCCATGCAAAATGTCCGGGTTACCTGGCTGCAACTCATTCGCCCTTTGCAAGTTTTCTGCGGCCAAAGCGAAGTCGTTTTTCGCAAGCGCCAATTCGGCAATCGCCAGATACGGCTCAACCATTTGAGGTTGACTAGACTTTGCCGGATTAAAAAACCGATCCAAGATTAGCTTGGCATCCGCGTCACGCCCCAGCAAAAATTCACCGATCGCAACTTGGTTCAAGGCATCGCGGTATCGCCAACCATTTCGATCATACAATCGTTCGACCTCAATGACCATTTCATCCGCGCGCTCGGCCTCACCAAAATAACGCAGCACTTCAATCCCCAGGATCCTCAGGCGAATGCTGTTAGGGTGGGTGTAGAGCCCCTCTTCAAGAGTATTCAGCGCATCCGAATACCGACCGATCGTAAGTTCTGATCTGATCTTTAGCAGCGGCCATTCTTGGCTGTGAGGCAATTGAAATATTGCGTCCTCGCAAAGTTCAATGCACCGCTCATAGTTGCCAGAAAAATATTTGCTTTGCGCATCGCTAAAGTCATCGGCGCGAACCAGCAACGGCTGATTGGCAACAACCAACGTCAACACAATGAAACAGAAACGGGTCTTCAAAATTCCCTCACGGGTGTATAGCTCAGTTATCGCGGCATTTAAAGCTTGAACGATGGGTTCGGGCAATCGAAAAACTGGCAAGCCTAACCCGCGGCGCGTTCAATTGATGTCGACGAACAGATAACCTGATCTGAGGTCGGACTAACCGTTGATAAGTGGGCAATTATAAAGGGATTCCCAGTCGAGAAAAACGAGCTAGACTGACAATTAAATGAATTAATGCCAATAAAACGGAGTTTCGTAGTCGAAGTGTTGCCTATGCCACGATTGTCAATTTCTGTGCCAACATTTGCCGATTTTTAATGAGTTTGACGTGGCAAAATTGGCAGGCTGGGCAAAGTAATAATTCTGGTTTTCTGAAGAAAACCGCACCCAATAACTAATTTGCAGAGACGTACGAGTACGCCGCTTGTTGATGATTCGCACCGCAAACTTTTCGAGAAATTTTGGTAACACATATGGGAACTAGTTGGAATCTTGCCACAGCAAACTACGGTCAAATTCGCACGCAACGATTTGAAGTTGCCGTTTTGCCGTTCGGTGCAACTGAACCACACAATCTGCACTTGCCTTACGGCACGGATACTCTCGAAGCAACCATCATCGGGGAACAGATCTGTGCCGCCGCCACTCAACTTGGTGCGAAGGTAATACTCCTCCCGACGATTCCTTACGGAACCGAAACAAACTTACGCGAGTTTCCATTGGCCATCAATCTAAATCCATCAACGCTCACTCTCGTGATCAAGGATTTGGTGCAGTCGATCGCGCAAAGCAACATTCGAAAAATCGTATTGCTGAACAGCCATGGCGGTAACGACTTCAAACCGGTATTGCGCGAGCTTTATGGTTCGGTAGATGCACATTTGTTTTTGTGCAATTGGTACCAGATGATTGGCGATCAGTATTCCCAGATATTCCGCGAGCGTGATGATCACGCCGGTGAAATGGAAACGTCATTGGCGCTGGCTTACTTTCCTGAGTTGGTGGCCTTCGATCATGATGGACGGCTGGCAGCCGACGATGGGACATGCCGTCAACTTCGTTTTGAGGCGCTGCGCAAAGGATGGGTGAATATCAGTCGCCCTTGGCACTTGTTAACCACGAATAGTGGAGCAAGTAGTCCTCATGCAGCGTCGGCCGAAAAAGGACGAAAACTGATGGCCGTATTAGTCGAGAGGCTTTCGCAATTCATCGCTGAACTTTCGGACAGCGCAATCGACGAGACTTTTCCTTTTTAGTATTCGAGTTATGCATCGCTTGTGTTCTGAGATGTCGCAACGATTATCGACTCGATTTGATCCGCTAGCACTCGAAATCACATTGTCGCCTTTCAAATGATGTTTTTTGAATTGGTTAAGCTACCATTCAGGTAGCAGCAAACGTGCGGGAAACGGATTACGTCCTTGAGTCCATTCAACCGCGAACACTTTTGAATTCGGCAACAAAGTCTATAACTTTCCTGTTTTCAGAAGACCCGCAAGCGTCGCGAATCCGTTAAGCTTCTCTTCGACGTTCCTGGAAACCTTGTGACCAGCCAACCTGCATTTCCCAAATTGCGTGGTTTGAAACTGGGATATCCACTTTGAGCCTTTGCCTGCGAGCCTTTGCCTGTCCTATCTCGGGGAGTCGGTGCGGTACTCTGGTCCCCGAACCTTGGGAAATTCGAGTTGGGTAGATTTCACTAGTGGCAAGTGTGACCAAGCGATCACGATCGATCACGGGCCGAAATCGGGAATTCGGTCTAGACAATCACTGTTTATTTTCCTATTGCTTCGTTTAAGGTAGTACGCTTGACTCGTCAGACTGGGATGACTGAATACGACTTTCAACGGAGCAAACGCCGCTGTTCGCTGACCGATCGCATTTTCGAACCCGGCGAGTACTACGTGTCTGCGCTAATTGAAGTGGGAGAGGGATTTGAACGCCGTGACTTTTCACTCGACGAATGGAAGAAGAACCCGATCGAGAGCGTAGGTTGGTGGAAATGCCAAGTACCTGAAAAAGTTTCTGGCAAAGTCTACTGGGCACCAAGAGGCGTTTTGATGAGATACTTTACATCGATTTACGAACGGTGGCCAGACGCAGCAATATTGTTCGTGTTGGGGATTGCCTTGGTTCGAAGGAAGGTTCTCCGGATGACGGCGAATGAGGTGGATGAAGCTGGAATAGAATGGATGGTTCTGGAATCGACAAACTCGCAACAACAGTTCCGGATTCAGCAAAGGGTTCTGTCAAACGAGCAAATCCAAGAAATTCAAGCGGAACTGAATGAACATTTGTTCACCGACAGCAAAATTGACGAAGAAGAGCCGGACGAAGACAACTGAGAGTAATACTGTTATCTGGAAGTATCCGCTTAAGCGAGCATCGGTCCCCAACTTGATTCCATCGATTACCTGAATTCCCTATTGGGCCAGAGAACCGAGTTTAGGAACGACAAACAGGAATTGAACTTTGCGTTGTTCCGCGGCGAATGGATCGCCTGAACATAAACGGATAGATTAAGACAAAAACGGATTTGTAGCGGTGTTAAGGACAACAATCGCATGTCTACTAATATTGTGCCTGTTGCAAACGGGTTGCCGCTCCGTATTCAGCCAGCGGACGAAGCAACCGCTTCCACCGGTATTCGCTAAGGACGATTTGACGTTAGCCAGTGTTACCGGCAACATCAATCGTAATACCGATAACGTGCGTCAGGTTGAAGCAGACGTGCGTATCTCCATGAACGGACTTCCTTCAGCGATCACTGGAACAATGTTGCTTGAGACTCCTGATCACTTACGGCTCAAAGCAGGTGTGATGGGGATATCCGATTTGGGCGTCGATATTGGCAGTAATCGCGAGTTGTTTTGGATTTGGACCAAGGCGAGCTTGCCTGGTCAACCAAGTAACATCCTTTATGCACGCCATGATCAGTTTGCCCAGAGTGCTGCCGGGCAACAGATGCGGTTTCAACCAAAATGGATAATTGATGCGCTTGGATTGTTGGATTTCAAGGCCACGGAAGTGCATGAAGGACCTTTTGCGGGGCCCAATAATCGCATTAAAATCCACAGTTTGATCGATGCGAATGGCGAGCCGATGATGCGACACGTGTTAATTCACCCTCAGTATGGCTGGATTGAGCAAGTTGCATATTATGACAAGAACGGAAATCGCATGGCATACGCCAACGCATTAGAACATCGTTACGACGAGAAACTCAACACAGTGGTGCCACAATTCATACAACTCTATGCATTCCCCACCAGCGGTGAAAAGATGGAGTTAACGATTCAAATCAAGCGCCTCAAAATCAATGAACTCTATGTCGACCCGGAACAAACATGGAAAATGCCCCAACCAAGAGACGTTCCTGCAATCGATTTGTCGACAGTGTCCTTTTGAGACCAACAACCAGCAAATTCATTCTGACAATTGAATTGATTACATTTCTGACGTTTGCCATCATTTAGGCTTAACGCTTCCCCCATTTGTTCGAAATGATGTTAGACTAATTCTGCTGGGTACATGAGTAACTGCGCATTCCGAATGTCCGTGCGTAACCATGTCCTGAAACGATTCACTAATTTTCGGGGTGTTGATTGATGTCGAACGATCGGAAGATTTGCCTATTATTTTTGTCGATCTTAGTCCTCGGTTTTGCTCCATTGACGGAAGCGTTTTGCCAAGATGAACAAGTGCGAGAGGCCGACATGTCGAGGACACAGCAACACTTCTTTCGAGAATTGCAAAAGCTGGAGGGAAAACGTTTCAGCGGCAAAGTGATCTACATGGCTCGCCCCATTGAGGCATTTGACGGGGCTGAACTTGTGATCGAAGTGCTTAAAGTTTCCGACACAGAATTGAGAATTCCGTTTCGGGTTGGTGATGACAGTTCGCGCACCTGGGTTATTCAGCTTAATGAACGCGGGTTGCAATTTAAACACGACCATCGCCATGAGGATGGGACACCTGAGTCACTGACAAATTATGGAGGCTGGGGTACCCATTACGGAACCACTCACCGTCAGCATTTCCCCGCAGACAAGGAGACCATCGACATGCTGCCGGATGCCGCGACCAACGTGTGGACTATCGAGGTTCGGCCCGATGGCGCCGTCTTGATATACGATCTCGCGCGCGATTCGGCGCCTAGGTTTCGCGCGGAATTCGACCTCACGAAACCAATAAAATAAAGGGCAAGTTAGCTCAGCGGAAAACTCTTGAAACAATTCGCTTCAAAACGTTCCTGGATTGGGTGGCTAAAACGTCATCGATTGAATGTCCCGTAACGAAAAGCGCGAATCGTTCATCCACCAACCAAGGGAAAAGGTCCTCAGCATCCAAGCTAAAATTGGGTTCCATCCTCAAGGATGAGTTTGGTTTACGGCTTTGTCCTAGGCGAACTAGGTTGACACGGCAATTGGTTGTGCCTAACTTATCCTAGGTTGGACAAGCGAGCAAAATAACTCACCTCGCTGACTTTTGTTGGCAGTTCGAGTGAGTTTGTGATTTAACCGGAATTAGTGCGGGTCGCCGGGATGTTTTCGAGACTTGAATACGTTTGGCAGTTCCCGTTCCGTGCGACATTAGGACTGCAGAATATGGTGGAATACAAATTAGGCGCGAATCGGAATCCCATTTTTTGATGTTTACAATGACGCGAGCGAACGACCAGAAAAGCACGACACGACTTTTGGAAGTTGCAAGCAAATTAGCTTCAAGCTCGGCGATTGCGTTTGTCTTGCTGATGGGATTCGCCGTGGCCGGATTCGCGATTTTGGGGACGGTCAGCAACAGCACGTCACTACGTCAGTCCGAACAGCATGAAGAAGCTCAGACTCAGATCCAACTTTCAATCTCGCAATGCCAGCGGACATTGGCCCGTAAAGAGTATCGGGCACTTCGCAAGCCGCATGGTGGCGTCGCCTCGTTGCTGAAGGGCGCGACTCAACGATTCGAAAACTTGTTACAGCCTTTGGGACATCGGTTGCGGAATGGACTACTCGCTCCGTTGCTCTGCTAAATGGCCAACTTCTCAGACGGGTGAACCTGTTCGCAATCCCGTTCGTTCTTACTGCTGACTCGAATCGCTCAATCTTTGATCACAGATCAACCTATATTGTCCGCAGGACATGCCAGCGACCGGACTTGACCCTGAATCGCTGGATAATGGATCTAGTACGAGAAGAAGTCTGCCGAGAAAATATTTTCGCTCTACGAACAAACGGGAGGAGTAGAAACTTGGATCAGGTCGGTAATCTTGCGACCACATGGCGACTAAATTATGTGTTGTATTTTGTGACCTTCAATGCCGTGATTACGGCGAACAGGCGACGAGCAGCTACATTTCAATTATTTCATGCAATTATTCATAGGAGACAGCGATGCAAAAACTAATTCAGGGAATTCACAAATTCCAGCAAAACATTTTCGATGACCAGAAAGTCTTATTCGCCCGACTGGCCAAGGGGCAACAGCCATTGGCTTTGTTTATTACGTGTTCGGATTCGCGTATTGATCCAAACATGCTGACCCAAACAAAACCAGGGGAACTTTTCATCATTCGTAACGCCGGCAACTTGATTCCGCCGCATGGCGTCGTGACGGGAGGTGAAGCAGGCACCATCGAGTATGCGATTTCCGTACTGAAGATCAAGGACGTGATTGTCTGCGGTCATTCGATGTGTGGAGCGATGGCTGGAGTGTTGCACCCAGAACAACTCGACGGATTGAATGCCGTTAAGAACTGGTTGAGTTATGCTGACGCCACGGCACGCGTCATTAAGGAAAACTACAGTCATCTTACGGATGAAACGGCACGCTTGATGGCGACCGTAGAAGAAAACGTGTTGATTCAACTTGAAAACCTGCGCACTCACCCGAGCGTTGCAGCCGCACTTGCCCGAGACGAACTAAAACTGCACGCGTGGGTGTATAAATTTGAGACGGGACAGGTATTCAGTTATGTCCCAGAAAATAACGAATTCTCGTTGTTAGAAGAGTCGCATGGTATCGTGCAATCTGGAAGAAAACCGATTCCATCAATTTGACGAATCGAACTTCGTTGGTTCCGGAAAATTCACGCATCACGCATCAGATACGAATGATCTGCTGACGGTCCACGCCCCCAACGGGAGTGGCACCGTCAGTTTTTTTGCCCGCTGAGAATTCTAATTCAAATCGACGTGATTCAACAGCTAATCGACGTCGCTCAACTTGGGAGTCCCGCGAACTTGATCATTCGGTTGACCGTTGGGGCTGTCGACGTCAAGTTGGTCGATGGTCGAGTGAGGTTTATCGTCGTGCACCGAGGGACCAATGAGTTCGGTCAGAAGCTTGCGATCGATCTCCTCTTCATCCAACAGCTTCTTGGTTACTAACTCCAATTCATGACGGCGATCGTTCAGCAGATTGAGGGCCTTTTGCGATGCATCGACAAGAATCTTGTTGACTTCTTCATCAATTACTTCCATCGTGTGTTCGCTAAACAGTCGATGTTTGGCCATTTCACGCCCCAAGAACGGATCATCCTCGGTAGTCTTATAGCTAACCGGCCCTAATTTTTCACTCATTCCCCAATGCGTAACCATTTTTCTGGCCAGCGAGGTGGCACGTTCCAAATCGTTCTCGGCCCCGACCGTCATTTCCCGATAAATCAACTTTTCCGCGGCACGCCCAGATAACAAGACCACCAACTGGTCTTTGATTTCATTTTCCGACATGTTCAAACGATCTTCATCCGGGACCATTTGAGTCACGCCCAACGCTTGTCCACGCGGGATGATGGTGACCTTATGCACTGGATAGGCCCCTTTCAAGAACCATGCAGCGATCGTATGGCCAGCTTCATGATAAGCTGTTCGCGTTTTTTCAGTTGGGTTCATCACCTCTTCGCGTTTGGCACCCATCAGCACTTTGTCGTGTGCGTAATAGAAATCAGCCATCTCAACGCGCGTTTTGTTATGCCGGGCAGCCCACAATGCGGCTTCATTGACCATGTTTTGGATATCGGCACCAGTCATTCCAGTGGTTGCGGCCGCCAAAACTTTCAAATCGACGTCATCTCCTAACGGGACGTCGCGCACATGGACTTTGAAGATCTCGAATCGTCCTTTTTGGGTAGGGCGACTAACGGTAACGTGTCGATCAAATCGTCCAGGACGCAACAACGCGGGGTCGAGCACATCAGGGCGGTTGGTTGCAGCCAAAATGATCACTGAATCCGTTTTTGTAAAGCCATCCATCTCCCCCAGGATTTGATTGAGAGTCTGCTCGCGCTCGTCATGTCCACCACCCAAGCCGGCACCGCGTTGTCGACCGACGGCATCAATCTCGTCAATAAAAATGATCGCCGGAGCTTGAGATTTCGCTGTATTGAACAAATCTCGCACACGTGAAGCTCCCACGCCGACGAACATTTGGATAAATTCGCTGCCATTTACGCTGAAGTACGGGACATTCGCCTCGCCAGCCACGGCACGCGCCAGGAGGGTCTTTCCCGTTCCTGGTGGCCCGATAAGCAACACGCCTTTGGGGACTCGCCCACCTAACTTGCGGAATTTTTCCGGCTCGCGAAGGAATTCCACGATCTCGTTTAAATCGGCTTTGACACCTTCCAGACCCGCAACATCTTTAAAGGTGATCGGCATTTCCGCAGCCTCGTAACGCTTAGCGGGGCTTTTGGAAAAATTGGATAGAAAACCGCCGCCGCCAAGCATCTGATTCTGCGCCCGTCGCATTGAAAAGAACATTAATGCCAAAATGCCAACCATCAATGCGATAAACAAGAATGTATAGACGGCGGCTAAATTCGATTCCGGCAACACCGATCGGTTCACGCTATTTCTGTCTAACGCCTCGATCAACCGATCACGTTGGTTTGATTCGGGTGGTTCGATGTAAACAGTAAAATTCTTGTAAAGCCGCTCGCTTTCTTTAGGGGTTTGCAACTCGCCGCGACTGTCGTAGTAAGGTTCTTTGGGCGGGCGCACAACAAACAGACCTTCCGCATGCCGTTCTCCCAAACGAATCAACTGAATGTTTGAACCTTTGATCGGATCACCATTCTCGTCGCGGAGCGGTAGGCCATTAAAGTCCTTGCCCTCGATTAACTTTTCCAAATAAGAAATCGAAATCACAGAACTTGGAGAACCAAAGATCGACGTCCAAAGCCAGGTGGCCAAAATCGCTACCAAAAGAACGAAAATCCAGAAATTAATCCCGCGCAAAAATGGACGATTGTTTTGATCGTTCGGGTTTGCATCACGAGGACCTTGAGACATTACAATTCCTTTGCGGCCACCTTGCGGCCCATAATTTACAATCTGTGCTTAATTATTCTTGTTGACGACTTCCGGATCCAAGTCGGAATCTTTCGGCGTCATTCGATTAAACGACATCCTGCAGACATTCCAAATGAAGCGAGCCTACAATGCCAAATCAACGAATCCCACTGATAATTGCTCACCGCCAGACGCTCTGATTATTTTGCCTGCGCGTGAAAGTATCGCGGATGGATCATCGATACCGGACCTTTCATCGTCGACCACGAGACAGCGATACGAACAAATAGCGGGTACCTTGACGTTTTGCGTAGAATCCTACCGTCAATTCGGCTCTAAAACAACAACAGGGCCGTAAGCCCTGAGAGATCTCCCAAATTCTATCCTATTATTGGCGGTCTGACGATGCGAGAAAATCCTTATTCACGCAACGCACCAAAAAAACGTCGTTGTTTTCGATGCTTGGGCCCTGCTCTTGCTGCTGTTCATTGCTCGGCCCGCAATGGTCCAACGGCTCTGGTCAATACGCGCCAGGATCTCTATCCAATATCATTTCCAATGTCATTAAAGGCGCGGACTTTGCGTTTCTCAATACACACCGATCACCATACGCGTCCGCTCAAATGATACCGCGAATACCATGCCTCTAATGGCGCTGGAAATTGAACAAATCGCACAACATTTCAGCGAACATCTTCATCGGCAAACCGACGATATTGGATTCTTCCCCCTCGATGACATGCAGCCAATCCCAGCCATCTTGATACCCGAATGCACCCGCTTTACCCCTCCATTGATCAGTAGCCAGATATTCCTCGATCTGGTCTTCCAAGAGTAAATCCATTTTCAGTTTCGTCGAGCCCACACGCTTCAACTCGATACCGGCATGACTGATCAAACAAACGCCGGTATGCACAAATTGGTGCTTGCCGTTGAGTAACCGCAGCATCCTCAGTGCATCATTCCTGTCGTGGGGCTTGCCTAAAATCTCATTCGCGACCTCGACGACTGTGTCCGCACTCACGATGACCCAAGGCCGTACATCGCGCGTCATTTTCTCAACTACATTTTTTGCCTTAGCATGGGCTAGCTGCAACGCAAGTTCCGTTGGCGAAAGCCCCTTGGTAACAAATGATGACTCTACCCAATCGTCGGGTGCCAATACTTCAAATACATAACCTGCTTCTTGCAGCAAGGCTCGACGTCTCGGGGATTGGCTGGCTAGAATAAGGCGAACGTCGTCGGGTAAATTTTCGGCCATGAGCATGGTGGAGCGGCAATGCGAAATCAATAGCGTTGGAGCAAGCTCGTAGAAACAAGCATATTTCCAAGTGACGGCAACGATTATATCTGTTCGCGAACCACAAAATAATGCCTAAACCAGCCCGCGATCAACTCAGTGTCGTTTATGAAGACAATCACCTAATTGTACTTGATAAGCCACCAATGTTGGCCACGATGGGCGTTAGCGGCAATGAGAAAAGCCTGTTAACGCTTGCGAAGGATTACATTCGGCAGAAGTATGCCAAGCCCGGCAACGTCTACTTGGGTGTCGTGAGCCGCCTCGATTCACACAGCCGCGGCTTGGTGGTGTTCGCCCGCACTTCGAAAGCAGCAGCGCGGCTTACAGAGCAATTCAAGGCAGGAACTGTGGCTAAACGCTATTTGGCAATCGTAAGTGCCGAAGTAGCTGACCATGGTTCGTGGCAGGACTTCTTGGTCAAGGATGAAAAACTGCAACGTGTTGTCATCGCGTCACAGGGACACCCCCACCACGCCCAGGCCAAGTTGGCGCGCCTTGAGTTCACGTCGCTTGCAGCTCGCCACAACGTGCGATTAGTTGACATTCGCTTGGAAACAGGACGCAAACACCAAATTCGCGTCCAATTTGCATCGCGTGGCGCGCCCTTGATTGGGGACATCAAGTACGGATGGCGCGACGAAGGCGAAATCGCGTGGCAGCGTGAACGAGGAATCGCGCTATTGGCCTACCGCTTGGAGTTCGACCATCCAACACGTGCCGAAAGGATGTATTTTTCCGCCTCTACTCCTGAAAACTGGCCATTTATTGATGTAATTCGCCAACACATCAGTAGTCAATTTTCGGCTTAGAGCTAAAATAGCTTAGGATTAGAATGATTCGACTGTGCGCCAGACGAGTACGCACCCCTCAATTGTACCGGCCATTCGATTTAGAACCATAAGATTCGTAGTTGTAACGGAGCATCGTGGATACACAGGTTTCAGGCTTTCGAGCAGCCGCCATTACGAGCAAACTGGTAGATCAGCGAAAAATCAACGCTGTGATGTCGGAGTTATTGCAAGAAAAAGGGGGATCTGGCGAAATAATCGACAAAGAGATCGCTGCAAAACTTGTACTGAAGAAATGGCTGTCCCCGTATCAAGCTGATCAACTGTTGGCCGGACGTACCAAGTTGACGTTGGGGCCATACATCATTACAGATTGGATTGGCCAGGGTGGGATGGGTCAAGTCTTTAAGGCCGTGCACAACATGTTGGGAAGAGATTGTGCAATCAAGGTTTTGCCGATCAGCAAATCCACTCCAGAAGCCATCGCAAATTTCAGACGTGAAATCCGGACGCAAGCGATCTTGGACCATCCAAATTTGGTGCGTGCCTACGATGCCGGCGAAGATGGCAGCGTCCATTTTTTGGTTGTCGAATATGTCCCTGGCACGGACTTGCGCCGTTTGGTTCGGACCAAAGGCAAACTCTCGGTCCAACAAGCTTCTAGCATCATAAAACAAGCGGCGGAAGGGCTTGCTCACGCACACAAGAACGGCTTGATCCACCGCGACGTCAAACCAGGAAACATACTGGTTACTCCAGAGGGAATCGCCAAAGTATCCGATCTTGGTTTAGCTGGCTTCGTCAACGACTTTGAAGATCCACGCGCGGGCAAGACAGTTGGCACAGCCGATTACTTGTCACCCGAACAGATTCGTTCCCCGCTTGAGGTGAATGCTCCCAGCGACGTTTATTCACTTGGCTGCACCTTGTATTACGCAGTGACCGGCAAAGTTCCATTTCCTGGAGGAACTCCGAAAAGCAAGGCCCGGCGGCATTTGGAGGAGACCCCTTGGCATCCACGACGCTTTAATGATGAGGTCAGCGACGAATTCGTGGACTTGATCGGTGATATGATGGAAAAGGATCCGGCAATGCGGATCCAATCGATGCTGGAAGTCGCTGAGCGGCTTGCCCCTTGGGCATGCGATGAGAGCCCTTTGCTCGACGATGAATTGGCTCGTTCTCGCTGGACGACACCGCCGCCTGTCAGCGATCAAGATACCGATCCGGCAGACGAATTAGCTGAAATGGCGTTGACCGAAATTGGCAACAGTGAAGCATCATTAAGCCAGAGTTCGCAGTCAGGATTTCAGCCAAAACCGCCGCCACCACCGACCTCGAACATTCTGAAGTTTTCAAGTGTCTCTAGACTCGTTAGCAATGATGTTACATTTTCGTTATCTCAATTGTTGATCGTCGCTGGTTCTAGCCTGCTCGCTGGCACTGTCTTAGGTTTTCTAATCTGTTTAATCAGTCGTGTAGGAAGCGGTTAGTCTCCGCCGACACAAGTTACATCAATGTTCTGCCACGTTGCATCTGGTTCCGATCATCGTTGCCCGTGCGTTGAATCATCGTGATGCGCTGGGCTCTTAACCTGCGACGGAATTCTGGCTAAAATAGGCGAAAGTTATTCCCCGTGGTAAATTAAGGCATGAGAGTCAATATGCCCAAGCTTTCTCACCGAGCCAGTTTGCTGCCCGCATCGCCAATTCGTAAATTGGCGAGCATCGCGGATGCTGCAAAGAGCAGAGGCATTAAAGTTCACCACTTGAACATAGGGCAACCAGATATTGAAACACCCCCGCAGTTCTTTGAGGCCATTCGGAATGCGGGCATTTCGGTTCTGGCGTACAGTCCTTCCGCTGGATTTGAATCCTTGCGACGGTCAATCGCCCGCTATTATTCACGCTTGGGGTATGCTATCGGAGCAAGCGATGTGATCGTCACTGTCGGAGCTTCGGAAGCACTGAATTTTATATTCTCGGCACTCTTGAACCCCGGCGAAGAAATTATTGTACCTGAGCCATACTATGCGAATTACAACTCCTTCTCAATTTCCTTCGATGGAGTGGCGGTCCCCATAAAAACTCCCCTTTACGACGATTTCGCTTTTCCCGAAAACGCCCCGCTCGGAGAGCGGGTCACAACGCGCCCGCCGGCAAATCTTTTTTTCCATCCGGGCAACCCAACCGGAATATTGTACCCTCGCGAATCGTTGGAAAAGCTTCGCGAGATTTGCCTACGACACAATTTGTTTTTGATCGCCGACGAAGTCTACCGCGAATTCACTTACGGAACACAGCCTCACCACAGTATTTTAGAATTGGAAGGCATGGATCAACATGCCATTGTCGTCGATTCGATTTCCAAAAGGTTTTCTGCATGCGGCAGCCGAATTGGTTGTGTGGTGTCGAAGAATGACGAATTGATGCAAGCCGTGTTGAAAATGGCCCAGGCTCGGCTTTCTCCGCCCACGTTCGGACAGATCGGTGCTGAAGCCGTGTATGATTTGCCGCAGTCTTACTACGAGGGGGTTGTCCGGGAGTACGCTGCGCGGCGTGATGTTTTGGTAAGTGCTTTGCGCGAAATCGAAGGGGTTGTTTGCCCGGACATCAATGGCGCCTTTTACGCCATGGTCAGATTACCCATCGATAATTCTGAAGAGTTCTGTCATTGGTTGCTTGCTGAATTCCAGTATAACGGGGAGACAGTAATGCTGGCCCCCGGCCCGGGATTCTATGCCACGCCCAGTTTGGGCTACGATGAGGTACGCATCGCCTACGTTCTCAACCAAGCGGATTTGCGGTCTGCCATGAATTGTTTGGCAGCCGGTATCAAGCAGTACAATTCCATAAAATCAAATAGAGTCTTGGCCTAGTTTTAAGACTCGTCTTTCGAAGTAGACATAACACCCGTTGTTTGCTGCCGTTCCCATTGCAGTGTTCGAACAACCGGTTTGTTTCGCTGTTGATTGTTTGACCGTTAGCGTAAGCGCAGGTAGCACGCGAACGATGCTGTGTGGCAACGGCGCTCCTCCATGGCTAGCGGTGAGCCGACGATACATTGCGTGCGCTTACAATGTGTTTACGATAGGCATCCGACGTTGCGCGATACGAACATTTGCCACAATCGTCTCAAGTTTCAGAACAGCCTGCACATACGCAGGAATTTTTGAGTTAGCGGCTACATTGCGTGTCGGAATGGCACCCGAAAATTCGCCGGTTCACTGGAAATCAATCAATCGAAAAGAATATTTCATGCTGGCCATATCTGCAGAACACGGCTAAAATAGAGCGTGCGAGCCCCGCCATCTATTTCGCTAGGTCAAGTCGCAGGACTCAACTGCTTTAACCGACTTGGCGTTGATGGCGGATGGCAAGTGCGTCAACAGGACAAGTCACGACAAGTTCAGTACGCAGATTAGACAATTGACAGATGGCTTCAACAATTGACATGATCGATGATGATCCAGTCACCGTTTTTGAATAGGTGAACTGTTAGTTGCTCCCATATGCGGTAAGAGTTTTCGAGTTGTCCAATTTATTACAACGCTGTTGTTCCAGTTCTATTTCGGTAGGCAATTAACGACCCAATCCAGCTGAGGAAAGAATGATTCACAAATCGTTTTTGCAACGCAGAACATTGCTCAAATGGGTACCGGCCACGCTTGCTTTTGGCGGTCTCGGTGGTTTGCGTCTTCCAAGCCTGAACGCACAGCCATTCACTGGTCTCTTGAATCATTCTACGGAAACCGTAACACCAGAATCAGAAGCGGCGGTCCGCAAAGCGCTGGAATGGTTGCGACGCGTACAAAACAGTGACGGTGGCTGCGGAGTCGATAAAGGAACGTCGTCCGACATTGGATGCACTGCGATGACCGGATTGGCATTCATGGCGCATGGCAGCACACCATATGAAGGTCCAAACAAAAATCAGCTGCGTGAACTGCGAAAGTACATTATTCGCCAAACGGACAGCATGCCTCAAAATGACATTACAAATCAGACGGGCACGCAGTTGCAAAACAAGATTGGACGGCATGCTCATAGCTTTTTTGCGGCGCTATTTCTTAGCCAACTGGTTGGTGAAGAAGCCAACACCGAATCCACGTTGACCGCTTTACGAAAAGTGGTCACAGCCATAGTGCGGTCCCAACAGAATGGCCACTGGGGCAATCAATCCTGGGCACCAACCTTGGGTACCGTAATGGGTTGGGTGAGTTTGCGAGCGGCGGGATTTGCAGGTTTGACCGTCGGTGCGGCACCGGAAAAAACTGCGGAACATTTGATTCGAGAGATGCGACAAAACCTGGGCACGAGTCAAGGGTGGATGCACGACTTGTACAAGAAGGCGACTGGGATCCGAGTGCTATACGAGATGGGTCGCGACAGTGAAGATATTGCACGCAAAGCATTTGCGGATGTCCTGAACTTGGTAACGAAAGACAATACGCCATTTTCGCAAGCGGGTGGAGAAGAGTATTTAGCCTTCCACCTGATTACCGAAACAATGCTGCAAAAGGGGGGCGACGATTGGAACAAATGGTTCTCCGTCGTGCGAGACAAGATCGTGAACGTTCAAAATTCTGACGGAAGTTGGACTGGCCATCACTGTATCACGAGCCGTACATTTTGCACCGCAGCAGCAGTGTTGGTGCTAACCAGTCCCTATCGATACCTGCCAATCTCCCAAGGCTAAGCGCAGTTGCTGAACTTCATTGCATCGAGCATTAGTTTTTGGTGCCGATTCAAGCGATTTCATTTTGCCCATTCCTGGTCACGTTCCAGGCCACGTCTCGAACTCATTTAAGGATTTCCTCAGGTCGAAAATCTCAGAGATTAATTCTCGTTGTCCAACGGTGTCGACACTGAGAACGGCAATCGGCCAATATCCTCCGTTTGGTTCATTTGGCGCGAAATAAGTGGTGAGCTATTCAATGAAAACTGATAAGTTAAAATGAATCGCGTTCTACAAGACTTGGCCGGCGGCGACGAATTTCATGGCATTTCGATGAAGGGAGATTGATCGATGTTCAATTGTAAAGCGTTTTCTGCAAAAAGTGCATCATCACCCTTGGCCGCAGACGTAATTTCCAGGCGCATTCCGACTGAAAATGATGTGCAAATTGAGATCCTGTTTTGCGGAGTGTGTCATTCAGATTTGCACATGGCCCGAGATGAATGGCATTCTGTTATGCCGACCGTCTACCCCATTGTTCCAGGGCATGAAATAATCGGCCGGGTGACGAAAGTTGGTTCCGCTGTTTCACGATTCAAGGAGGGCGACACAGTCGGTGTGGGATGCATGGTTGACTCCGATCGTTTATGTCCACAGTGTCAAGTTGGATTGGAACAATTCTGCCCTGGCATGATTCTTACGTACAATTCCCCTGACAAGCACTTAGGTGGCATGACGTACGGCGGCTATTCGGACAGCATCGTCGTGGATCAAGATTTTGTGCTGACGGTACCGAGCAATCTCGATCATGCTGGAGCAGCACCATTGCTATGTGCAGGCATCACAACTTATTCACCGCTGCGGCATTGGGGTGTCTCTCGCGGCAAAAAGGTCGGTATTGTTGGGTTGGGTGGATTAGGGCACATGGGAGTAAAGTTTGCTGCTGCGATGGAAGCGCATGTTGTTGTTTTCACAACTTCCAAGCATAAAATCGACGATGCCTTGCGATTGGGGGCGAATGAGGTTGTCAATTCGCAAAACAGCCATGAAATGGCAGCCCATATAGCCAGCTTTGACTTTATCTTGGACACAGTTTCCGCCAACCATGATATCAACACGTATGTTCAATTATTAGGCAGAGACGGCAACCTGACTTTGGTCGGAGCACCCGAAAAGCCACTCCCCGTGGCAGCTTTCGGCTTGATTTTCGGACGGCGCAGCCTTTCGGGTTCGGCCATCGGCGGAATTGCTGAGACACAGGAGATGCTGAACTTCTGCGGCGAGCATGGCATCACGGCGGATGTCGAAGTGATTCCGATTCAAAAAATCAATGAAGCGTACGACCGAATGCTGAAATCCGATGTTAAGTACCGATTTTCAGTCGACATGGCATCACTGAAATCCGAATAACGCAGCGCTGGCAATTCTTGCGGGTCGACCAGGTGCTTGCCGATACAAATCCTACCGTGAATCTTGTTCTGCCCCACTTAGCGATCGCTGCCGCGCCGGCACAACCATCGAGTCGTCTGATCCAGCTACAATCTTGCGTCAGACAAACGAATTGAAATCTCAGCACATTGCGGAATGAACGTTTTCGCAGCGCAAAAATTGTGAATTTTGGGAATCGGCACAACTATCTGCTTGCAGACGAGGTCCGAATTGAGACAATTAAGAGCGCAAACGGCGCGAAATGCATTACAGGATTCGCGTGTGCGAATCGATTTGTAGCATTTCTGTTTGTCGTCCTCATGATGGCTGGTAGGTTGCCGTATTAGGTAAGCCTCAGGTCATGGACGTTGTTCGACTGACAATCCGCCAAATTGCATGCCTTGCCTCAAAAATACCATTTTCATTTGACTTTGGATTCCGAAACGAAAGCAACTTACAATTATCGCCACTGGTTCTCAGTCCGTCGTTTGACAATTGAATGCGTTGAATACCCGAAAACTGGCGAATAACGCTTTTGGTTTGACGTTGAAGTGCGTTTGATTGGATGTCCGTCTTTCTTTCAGCTCGAACTCAGTATTACAAATTGGAGGATTGTGTCTCGTCGCTCAACCATTGTCATCGAATTTATTTTGGCTAAGCGGACACGCGAAGCATTGAATTTTGTTAGCAAGTGATTCTATTTTGGTGAAACGGCACGGTTGTTTGAGTTGGAACAAACTCGTCCATGGTCGAAAGCTGTGTTGTTGATACTGTCGTCTAACAATTGGTTTGTTATGTTACAACTTGGGGAATTTTGGAATTTGCCGATGATTCGCTATAAGCTCTTTATCTTTACCGTCGCCCTCACTTTTCAAAGTGCATTCATCGTTTTTTGTGCAGCTCAAACGCCCGGCGATGAATCGATCGACTCAGCATTTGAAGGAATCACGAAAGCGTTTATCTCCGCGTTCAATGACGGGCAGGCCGATGCGGTTGCCGAACTGTTCGTCGAAGATGGAGAACTCATCATCGAGGACGGCACGATTTATCAGGGCCGGACAGAGATAAAACAATTGCTGTCAGAATTCTTTGAAGCATTTCCTGGAACGAAGGCCTCAATAGAGCCAACTGCATCGCGGGTAGTGAGTGGCATAATGATTGCCGATGGTATTCGCACTATGACAAATGCGGAAGGCGAATCCGCTAATGTGCGTTACACTGCGATCCTTGTACGTTCGGGCGAATCTTGGAAGATTGCGTCGCTCCGTGATGTTATCGAGCAGCACCACGCGACTCCCGGTGAGTTGTTGCAGCCGTTGCTTGGTTGGTTGGTCGGTGAATGGGTGAATGAAGGAAGCGACGCGCGCGTATCCATTAGCTATCAATGGTCAGAGGACCAGAATTTTATCTTAGGGGAATTCGTTGTCACTCAGGAGGGAGTCAAAGTTGGCACGAGTTCACATCGCATCGGCTGGGACCCAATTTTGTTGAGACCTCGTTCGTGGCTATTCGATTCTGACGGCGGGGTTTCTGAAGCGACCTGGGCAGAAGTTGACGGGCGCTGGGTGTTGCGCTCCTCAGCGGTTTTGCCGGACGGGCAAACGGGTTCGGCAGTATTGACAATCTCTGCCGTTGAAAACGATCGCTTCACTCTTTCCGGAACAAGTCGCTTAGTAGGGCACGATCTTGAAGACGATTATGAGATTGCCGTTGTCAGACGCCCACCGAACTATAATCGCTAGTTGAATACACCGACCCTTAACCGAGCGTTTACTAGAAGTTTTACATTCATCAGCTTTATATTGCCAACTTTCCGGCTAACTACTTCCACGTTGTCCAGAGACGTTTGAGCGTCGTATCGCGAAGTTACACGATGATGACCATGCCGTTCGTAAGATCAAAACAAAGGAATCGACAGTGAATCCGTTTATCTTCTTAACAATGTTCCTGGCCAAAGGAAGAATTTGCTCGTTGCAACTACTAATCGCGGTGGCCTGCTTAGCGATCGTCTCGTCGGCTTACGGGCAGCAAACCGATCGGCGTAACACTGGTGGTCCGCGGCCATCAATTGCACGCGTTGGCGGTAACGGCGTGAATCAAAGTGCAAACCGGCCAAATTCAGCCAATCTCTCCAGTAATTTGACTCGCCCCAATTTGCCTACAACAAACGCCAATCGTACTACTCGACCGACATTGGGCAATTCGGTTACGCGACCAACTACGCAACGTCCGAATTTGCAACAGCCAAATACACAGACTCCTAATCTGCAACGCCCTAATGTACAACAACCAAACGTGCAAAGGCCGAACGTGCAAAGACCCAACGTGCAAAGACCAAATGTGCAGGTTCCAAACATTCAAATGCCAAACGTGCAGTTGCCGAATGTGCAGCGCCCCGATGTGCAACGGCCTGGTGGCCAAAGACCGGATTTGCAAACGCCATCTTTACAACGTCCAGCACCGGGAACAAATTTGCCGCATCTGGGAGGCAGTCGTCCAGGATTAGGCGGGGTTGGCACAAAGCCAACGCTCCCAGTGGAACGACCGAGTCTGCCTCCGGGAAGTTTGACGCGCCCGGGATCTCCAAATCTACCGTCGATTGGAAAGATTCCGCCCAACCGATTGCCTGAAGGCATCGAGCGACCGACAACGCTTCCTGGCGATCTGACTCGCCCGATCACACGTCCAGGAGACTTGACCCGTCCCTCTCCGCTGCCGGGAGATACAACGAGACCGAACACTCCGATTCGTCCAATTCCTGAACGGCCATCAACTCGTCCCGGCGATGTAACGCGTCCAATACCGCCGAATCGTCCTAACGTGAATCGCCCTCAACCGCTTCCTGAAATAATTCAACGTCCAAGCCCTGGGTTTCCATCACGTCCTGGACATGGCGGTGGACATATCGATCACGGTCGACCGATTATTGGTGGCTCTCGGCCAAACATCAATATTGGTCAGATCGGCAATAATCAGAGCAATATAAATATTGGACAACTCAATATTAATAACACGATTTTTAACCAATACGTTAATCGCCCGAGTTGGGATTTTGACCCAGGTTTTTCGCGACCATCCTGGGGATTGGGAGGAAGTACGTGGACACAACATTGGCACTACAATTGCATCCACCGCCATTACCATTGGTACAATGGATGTTGGCATGGCTATTGGAACAGCAGCTGGTACACACCGGTGACATGGTACACTGTCGGCTGGGGATTGAACAGCTGGACGCGGACATGGGGCTACACCTATTACAACCCTTATTACGCTTCGCCCCTTGTCACTCGAACGATCTCCTATGACTATTCGCAACCGGTCGTGATAAACAATCATGTAAGCGTTGATAGTCAAGGCAACCCGCACCAGTCGCCCGCCGAATCCGCTCAACAACTAGCATTAAATGCATTCGATGATGGTTTGGCCAAGTTTAAGCGAGGCGAGTATGTTCAAGCGTTGTCCGTCTTCAATGTTGCATTGTCAGCGCTCCCCCAAGATCCTGTGGTGCATGAGTTACTTGCTCTCACACTTTTTGCCGTAGGGAACTACGAGGCGGCGGCGGCTTCGCTCAATTCTTTGCTATTGTCTGCGCCCGGGATGGACTGGACGACAATGAGTAGTTTGTACGGTCGACTCTCCGATTATACCGCTCAACTACGTAAACTCGAAACTTATGTCAGAGCCAATCCAGATAATGCGGCAGCGCATTTTGTATTGGCCTATCACTACTTAGTCCATGACTCAAAACAACAGGCCATTGATGCACTCCGCGTCGTTGTGCAAAGTGAGCCAAAAGATTTGACTGCGCGACGTATGCTCGATGCGTTGGATCCTCCAGCAGCGTCGACAGACGATTACGAGGAACTTCAATTGCCGGTCGGTGATGACGATGTTTCCTTGCAAACGGATCTAGTTGGTGAATGGCAAGCGAAATCGGAAAATGCTACGATAACATTGTCGATTAACGAACAGGCTCAATTCATTTGGAAAGCCAACGACCCTATTCAAGAGCCGTTGGAATTAAGTGGAACCCTGTCGGCAGACAGCGGTGGAATCGAGTTGATTACGCTGAACCAGGGAACTCTGGCAGGGCTCGTCGTCTCCGAAGGCGCCAATGCTTGGATCTTTAAGATTGCTGGATCACCTAAATCTGATCCCGGGCTCAAATTCGAACGAGTGAAGTAATTTCACGGCTTGACGACCGACCGGTTGAATTCAAATAAATGTAGAGTTCTTCACTTGGTCTCACGATCTGAACCACAATCTTGAGTCCTCGGCTGGTTCTTCATTGATTTACGATGATTGTTTTCAGCCAGTTTCGTGTTGTTGAGTGGACTGTAGTGATACAAAACGCAAATCCGCGTGCCTACAATGTGAGCTAACCGATTGCTGACTCCAATTTTCTTTCGGGGTAGTTATCGGTTACATGCCTGACCAAGATTTGAGTTCCCAGTCATATTATCTCGAACTCGCGGTTAAGCTCGGTAAATGGCCGGTCCGTTTTCAACTTGACAGTTGTCCGAAATCGGGTTCGCTGCCTCCCGATTTTGGCCAGAGCATCACGAGGCTTGAGGTCTAGCAGGGCATAGATGACCCGCACTTGGCTAAATTCCCGACATTTTGTTCACGAGAACCGGTATGGCGCGAATTTGTGAGTGCTTACATTCCGCCACAAATCTCGTGTTTCTGTGCCCGATTCGCTGAGATTGAAAACTTCGGTTTCGACCAAGCAATTTTGACCGACTGTCCAATCAGAAATATTTCCGTATTCCCTGATTTACATCGCAGCGATTTGCAATTAGCATAGTGCGAAAATCATACGCTTCGGCATTTCCAACCATTCGAAGAGTCGCCAGATTCCTCCAGGCGAACAGTTTTGCGTTTGCATTTTAAAAAAACATTTTGCTTACGGCTTACGGGAATGAACTGTTTCCATAAGTGCGGTTCCTGAATCCTCCCTGGTTGACACAATGGGATTCAAGACCTTCGGTTTTGGATCGAAGAGAATGAAATGTACGTACTGCTAAGTCAAGTTCGATCTAAATATCGTGCGATCGCGTGCTGGTCAATTTGATTCGGCATTCACGCAGGATAAAAAGACGACGAACAAGATAGCAACACGCTTTCTAGGAGTTGACTTAGCCACAAATTTCGTTTCGCTGCCGATGTGTTGAAACCTTGGAAGCGTCGATACATTCACTTTGGGTAGATTGAACTCAACGCCAACATCAACCTGACTTACCAACGCAAACTATATTTAGGGAGCCCACTCATGAAACACAATCTGTACGCAATACTCCTGTTTTGTCTATTTTTTTTGACGGCCGCCATGAGCCCGGCGATGGCACAAGCGCAATTGTTTGGAGGCCGTTTTTGTGGTCCACGAATTGGACCTTGCTACCGCGTCCTTCCGCCTGTGCATCAGGTTCATAGAAATTACTGCCCGCCAACTTATTATCACTGTACCCCAAACCCAGGTTGTGTTTATTGGACGCCGGCTCCTTGCGGAAAATATTCTGATCCATGCTTTTGGGGGCACAACAATTATTCGCCGGAGCATGCTTATCATCACCGATTCTCCCCCTGGTCTTATCAACAGGAATCGTATCCTTGGCACCAGCCGTCACAAATGCATCGATTTGGTTTGCCGCCTGACTGCAGCGCTACAAGTTGTGAATTCGTATATAACCCCGCTGCTAATTTATACGATATTACGAAACTCTGTGGCATTCCAGGATGTTATTGTCCGATACCAGATATTGGGACTCATCGAACACGCGGGACAGAAATTTGCAAACAAAACCCCGCGCTCGTTCGAAGGACATTTATTCTGATCCTGAATGGAGGCGTACTCTTGTTTGAATTCCCTCCAGGTCGTGATCCAAATTCAAACCATGACTTTGGGAAGTACAGGTTAAAAAGTTCAGCAGGTCATGGCGAATGGGAGTTTACTATTGAGTACAAGTCACAAGCCGCCCCGGTCGCGACAGTTCAAACTGGTAGCGCGACAGGAAGTGAAGTTTCGAAATCTGAAATCGAATACTATGACGATGGATCATGGGGGACTCTTACAGCTTTACACTACCATGTGCTCGATGGCAATGAGGCAACCTATACGTTTGAGCATTACGTTGTAAAAGTGATTCGAGTTTATTAGCCGCTGATTTTTTCCATCGTCTTTGGAGGGC
Source organism: uncultured Planctomycetaceae bacterium (assembly GCA_937862885.1). Classification (GTDB taxonomy): domain Bacteria; phylum Planctomycetota; class Planctomycetia; order Pirellulales; family Pirellulaceae; genus CALMEE01. The sequence goes on along the minus strand of CALMEE010000062.1, from coordinate 20,029 downwards.
TCGGCATGATGAAGGGGCAGCTACACACTCAAGCTTGTCCGTGAGTATTGAACACGCGAGCGCTGATTTGCTCGGCAGACTTTTTGTCGAGGAATCCGCTGGACGTTAAGTTCGAGGTGGCGAGCAGTGCACATTGGTTGAGTTAGCATCGAATAGAAATATCCTACGCCTGTCAACTGAAGTACGCTCAAAACAGCCCGCGAATAATACGGATTCCTTGCAAATTCTTCGTAGCGCTTTCGACGTCGTGGAGTACCCGTGGAACTCTTAAGCTAGTTAATGATCCTCGCGCGGTTCTACCGAAATCTTGGTAGCCACGGTTATCGCTCGATACAACTTCGCACATTTCCTGAACGTTACCATATCCATCGAAAATACCCAGCGAATTGGGTAGTTTTTGGCCTACCGGACGAATATTGCCAAAAGCGCTTTCAAAAAGCCAAGCATAGTTCAGGTACAAAGCTTGAGAATCGATGAAGAGATCAATGATCCGGCCATCCAACCGATTCGCCAAAATCCATTCCTCAGATGTTGGGAGGCGGTAACCGGGCTGTGTCAAATCTGCATACGTGGACGCCAAATGCTCAGGCTCTACCAGTTCGGGATAGCAGTATTCGTGTGTCGCCATTCCATTTTCTCTGGTTAACCAATTACAGTATTGAAAAATAAACTCATAGTCCGAAAATCCAACAATCTGAAAGGGAAGATCTGAAGCATCGAATTCTGCGGGAATGCCATTTGCGGCAAGAAATCGGGCAATCTCTTCATCCGACACTTCAGTTGTAGCCATGGCAAATCGCTTGATCACGTTTTCGGGATCTCGATGTTCTATGATCACGTACGCACCGCCAACCGCATCAATCAACACGTTGCCCAAGATGCCATCCATGGTCTTCTGACGTCTCACTTCACGCCAGCCGGTAATGTTGCGTTCTCCGAGTCGCCGCAGCAATAATTCACTAGTTGAAAAGCAACACGCATCCGGATCGGACTCCACGTGGTACCGAGCGATTCCTGTTAATGATTCCGTCAATGACGTATCAAAATGTTCTGCGACATGGAAGGTAAGGGCTTGCAAGACGGATCTTCGCAGATTTACTGAGGGAACGGTTTGAATCTCATTGTCCCTGTACACTTTTACTAAATCGTACCAATTGATTCGCTCGGGTGTCGATGCATTAATGGCTAGTAATGTCAGTGGTTGGTTTAGATCACCAGCATAGAGCTGCAAGATTGGCTTATCGAGGCCTAATCTCAACTGGGCCAACGCAAGATTGACTTGGCTCATTGCCTTCAATTCCTGCGTGTTAGGCGTCAATGCCTCGTGCTCGGCTGAAAGCTGTTCCAAAAACTCACGTCGAATTTCGCTTTCCTCGAAAATCGACAGGATCGCATTAAACTGAATGTGATCGGAATGTTTAAGTTTGTTGGCGAAGAACTTCAGTCGCTGGTCCAAAGGCAAAAATCGATACAGGCCTTTGACAAATGCCAATGCCTTACTAACATCTTCGATATCGTCGAATCGTTGCTCGAGCTTTGCCACAAATTGCTCGCCAGCTGGTTCTAGGATTTCAACCCATGAATTGACAGTCGATAACGGCTCACTCGATAAACCAGAAATCACATAGTCGATTGCTTTAGACCAATCTCCATTTCCCCGCCGCAATAAGACATCGGCCCCAACCACTCTCAAATATAGTCTCGGATCGACGGATGAACTAAGATACGTATCGACCAAATCAATGTTGTCCGCCAAGTGGCAGTCATGAATCATGTCGACAATAATTCGAAGTCGATCAGCGTCGCACTCTGGACTGACAATCGCATCTACCAAAATTGATCGCATGGACGGGTCGAATGGAAGCAACCCCATTGCTAGTCTCATTTCATCACGCGGGGTACAATCGGGCATGTTCATTCGACTTCTCAACCGAGGCTCCGATTCTGCCGGGAGCGACTGAAGTTGCCGAACGATTTGTGGGACCTGCTGGATATCTTGATGGAGCAAATTCTCGATTAAATTGTCGACTCGTTCGACCGTCTGCTGGCGATGATTGTAGTTTACAACAAACATGACCGCGCCCATTATCAGCAGCAACACGGCGAATACCGCCGTGAACTGCCAGAAAAACCTTTTTTTGGCAGTGGCCATCACTAAGCGTTCGTTGGCCGTTAAGCAGTCATGAGGTACTTGCCAATACCAGCTTAGCCATTCAAGAAGGGTGGGCAGCACACGTACAGGTTGTCCTGCCATGACCTGATTTCCAATGTCGCGCAACCGCAACCTAGCCCTTCCCGCGCGCGTCATTCCCAACGTATTCTCCAACCACTTACGAATTGAAGGTACAAGATAATCATGCGTTAACTGAAACCAGGATGTGCTTGATGTGGAGGTTGGCCGTTGCCCATTATGAGCTTCATTAGACTGTGCCGAGCGAGAGAGATCTGGATCCGTCCGTGTGATTAGTTTCAGTTGCGTGTCCAGGCCGTGCATCATCTCCCTAAACCGCGGTGGATCGGCTTCCATGCCCGACGCGGCCAATAACTCGTGCTCTGATTTCATCGCTCCACGTATATCCGAACCCACGGCTGGAAGCAGCGTTTCCAACACGCGTTGCACGTTTTCACGCTGCGCTTTCCAGCGTTTGTCGCGAGCATTGGCACCGAATGTGGCCTCTAAGAATTTTTCGCCGGTTCCGGATACCCCACCAACTTGATCCAGTTCTAACAACGTCCATGGTCGATGCCTAAACATTTCAGCAAACATAGTCAGGTGTACGCATATTACATGCTCGTCCTGAATCAATTGGTCGATGGCGACATCGAGGAACCGTTGTTGCTCTTCGGAAATTCCGCTTGGGTCGGTTGGAAGCTTATCGTAGGCGCGCCCAAGCTTCTCAAGAACTTTGCATGCATGTCTGCGGTCAAACAAATCGATTGCCTGTGCATTCTCTCCTTCTTTAAGATCCATTTCCAAGGCGTCCATAAACCTGGATAGTGCCATGAGAAAATCATCGCGAGCCAAAACTAGACATTGCAATACCTCGCCATCACAATAACGCAAAGCCTTTACAAGCCGGGACACCGCAATGTCATCGGCCATGGCCAAGCGTTGTTCAAACTGGTCAATGACAATTAGCACTTTTCGCTTTTCGGCAGGAAGCCATTGGCCCAGCGCCAGTCCCTGCATCGTTGCTGGCAACGAAAGATTCGCTGGAATATCTGGAATTCGCTTCCGCAATTCCCTCAGCAAACGCGTTTCTGTGTCGACCTGATTGGCTTCAAGATAAATTGAAAGAATATCATCTGGAAGTTGGGGCATCAGACCTGCTTTTACATAAGAAGATTTGCCACTTCCACTCGGTCCGAAAATCACGCCGATAGGTACACAACTCTCAGAATCATTGGCATTACTAATTCGCTTCTTCCAAAACCGAATACTATCTGGCAGGCCATAACGATCTCGAGGACCCGGAAGCAAATCCAAAAAAAATGCAGCGTCTTCTGCCGTATAGGATTTCAGACCTTTGGGCACAAACTTCGGTTGATCGCTCGGCTGTCGTACATGCAAAGAACGGTGCATCCAGTGTCTCAAATCATCAGCTAACTCGTCTGCCGATGAATAACGGTCCCGCTGTTGCCGTTCGAGACACTTCAGGCATATCCTCTGAAGTTCCCGATCAATGGATGCATCGATCTGCCGTGGTGGCCGCGGATCTTTATGCTCGATCTGATCATAAACGTCCTCTTCAGTCACGCCGTCAAATGGTTTACGATTGGTCAATAATTCGTAAAAAATTACTCCCAAGCTCCAAATGTCGCTCCGGCCATCCACTCGACGCGTCAAGCCGGCAACAAGCTCTGGCGCCATGTAATGCGTCGTACCACATCGCTGGGATGGCGAGAATAGCTGGTCGCGTTCATCGAGGGCGAGACCAAAGTCGGCAATATACGGTCGTCCGTTAACATCCACAAGTATATTTCCAGGTTTCAAGTCGCGGTGGTAAATGCCTTTGCGATGCGCATAGTCCAGTGCATCTGCTACCATCGCAATCAATTCGACGATTTCACGATGTGAGCGAGGCCGATTGTCGGTTGACTTGAGGTCACCCCCCTCGATAAATTCTTGAACAATTGCTAGAAGTCCATCAGCTTTTTCCACAGCAATCGTACGGACGATGCCAGGATGGTCCAATGACATGGCTTTGTCCGCTTCGGCGACAAAAGTTTTGAGATCTGACTTCCTACGCAGCCTACCACCACGGGGAAACTTCAGTGCAACAACACGTTGATCACGCTGGTCGACGGCTTTACACACGGCACCGAAGCCACCGGTTTTGATCGGAACTATCGAAACATAAGGCCCGAGTGATTGGGGTATTTGTCTGTCATGCTCTCCAATGCCCGCATGCCGAAACGTATTTTCACTTCCAGTTCCGTCATCCTCGTCGATTTGCGCGCGTGTCAATGCAACGATCGAATGTGATTCAATGAAATCGGGGTACTTTCTCGTCAGGTTTGAAATCGCCAACCGAATTCGCGACGCAAATGCGGGAAAACGTAGTTCATATTCCGCTGTGCCAAAACGTTGACCTGCCTTAAATCTCAACTCCATTTCATTAAACAGCAAATCAGCGACAACAAGATTCTTCACGTCTTGTCTTACATCGGATGGAAAATTGTTTAACCAAGTTTCCAATGTGGGCAGGAAGTTTTCGATACGAAATTGGGGATCTGTTTCGAATTCTAATCGAAACGTTGGTATCGCTAGCCCACCCAATTCCGCAATGCAATTGTCAAATCGATCAGATCCGGAGTCGGAATGCATTGAATCTGCCTGAACTTCGTTGATTTGCATGGTCGCAATAGGCGATTGAGGAAACCCAAGGACAACAAACTCCCTTTAATGGCTCATGGTATCATTCACAAAACGCAGTTACAAGTAATTTCTGTGGATCGGATCTATCAATCTTCATAGATTCGATTCCGGAAGAGTGAGAAGGGACCAAAACCTACCCGCGCCGATGAAAATTTATGATTCGCCCCCAAGTTTTCACCAACGCTTGCGGGGAATGTATTGGCGTCGCAAGGAAGCTGGCCAGGTGTACCGCAATCTTAGAGTTAGGTCCGTGCAAAACATGTTTCAAGAAGATTTCTCGCTCTAACAGGGAATGGCTAACCCATTATTTCGCGTCACTGTTCCAAAATGACAACGATCCTCACCGTCTTTAACAACACTCTAACAATCATAGGCCGCTGCGCCGCATCCATACACATTCCTCTTTTCGATTTACACGTCGAGTGAACGATTTATCTTGCTGGACTTGAGTGTTAACCATTGACACGCCACATGTTGTTGGGAACGACAGCTGTTTTATGGTAGAACGCCCATGAATCCGATCGATGCCCAACTCGTTGCGCATCTGTCCGAATTCGTTTTGCGTGCAACTTGCAAGCATTGCATTGCAAACGGGGTTACGTTCATGCAAGCATGTTTCATTTTCGTCAGCCTCCACATTTCGGTACATCCTTCGTCCGTTAGAAGCCAACGGCTCTATCACGCCCTTAATTCACGTAAGTGGAGGCTGTCGAAACTCCCCAAACTCCACGAACGTTTACAAGATCCGCTTCGACTCTGCCTTCATTTTGGTCCTGACAAGCGACTGGACTCGCAATTTGTCATTAAATTCTCACGATTGTAAAGCTTTCAATCGTTATAACCGATAAAGTTTTACATGAACCTAAATTCGTACCAAATTCCGTTGTTAAGTCGGGCGATTGAATTCGCAAGCCAAAATCATCGTGTGATTAGCCAAAACTTGGCGAACGTAAATACGCCGAATTACCAGACACAAGAGATTCCCTTCGCACAGTTCCTACAGCATGTGGAACAGCCGGGCAACCTCTCCAAAGATAAAGAGTTAAAACTTGAGGCGTTGGAGGTTCAAGGTTTGAAAACACGGCATGACGGCAACAACGTCGACCTGGATCGCGAAATGGCAAATATCAAACGCAACGATCTAATGTACCAAACGTTGACACAATTGATTGGTTCGAAATTGGCGACGATGAAGCAAGCCATCAAGGGATAGTATTGGAAAGAACGAGAAAATTCGTCGACGCCGCAGGGTTAAGATTTGTGCGAAAGGATTCGTATGCACACGGCTGCATTTTCAGGAGCTTCGATTAGTGCCAAAGGAATGTCGGCTGAGCGACAACGCATGGAAGTTGTCGCCAACAACATTGCCAATGCACACTCGACGCGGTCGCATGATGGTGGTCCATATCGCCGTCAACAGCTCGTGTTTGCTGCTTCCCTCGATGGCGCCCATGGAAACGACTTTATCAAGGGACTCGGCGGTGTCGACGTCGTCGCGCAAATCAACGACCCCACTGAGTTTCCCATGATTTACAATCCCGGGCACCCGGATGCCGATCCGGAAACTGGCTTATTGGCAATGCCAAATGTCAAGTTGCCCAATGAAATGGTGGACTTAATTACGGCATCACGCACCTATGAAGCAAACTTAAAGGCGTTAACGAGTTTCAAGCAGATGGTCGAACTCACATTGCGACTGCTGCGTGGAGGTGCTCAGTGACGCCACTCAGCGGCATCTCCTCCGTCGCCCAAGTCGCAAAGATCCAAAACGCGTTTGACGCCATGTCAACGAAACAGCTGGATCAAACCGCCAAGCCCCAGGATCCGCAAGGTTTTGGAGAACTGTTGCAACATTTTGTCAAGCAGACGAATGCCGAACAGGCAAGTGCGGATGCGACGATCGAGAGTTTTGTAACTGGCAAAACAGACAACATACAACAAGTCGTGATGGCAATGGCCAGAGCTGATCTTTCTTTTCAATTCTTCATGGAAGTGAGGAACAAAATTATCGATTCGTACAATGAACTGATGCGAATGCAATTCTAAAGGTATTCAATTGAGGGTATGAATCATGCGCACCATACGAGCGTTTTTGGATCAAACGTTAGCTGTCTGGAAGGAATCCACTAGCGCGGCACGATTTGGCATCATCCTTCTGCTGCTAATTTGTCTCGGCGCGATTGTTGGTGTAGGTATTTGGTCAGCTCAACCAAACTATGTGACGTTAGCCAGCAATTTGGAGCCCAACAAGTCCGCAATGCTGATGGCAGCGCTGGACCAAGCCAACATCAGCTACCAAATCAAAGGAGCTGGCTCGTTAATCCTGGTCGACAAACGCTATTTTGATCAAGCTTCTATTCTGGCCGGCAGTCGCGGCATTAGCCCGCATGAGGTTGATCTGGAATCAACGTCACCCTGGATGGACCCGGTCAACCAGCAAAACGTGTTGCGCAGAAATCTGGAAAAACAACTTTCCCGTTCCATCCAGCAATTCGCAAGCATCGAATCAGCGACTGTTCACTTGAGTATTCCGGAACGGCAACCCTTCTTACGCCATTCTAGCCCTCCTACGGCATCGGTGATTCTCACACTTGCTTCGGGCCAACGATTCAATGAAGCGACCGCATTGGCTGTCGCACAAACCGTGGCCAACGCAGTTCCAGGCATGCGCCCCGAACAGGTGGCAATATCAGATACCGCCGGCAATCTGTACAGCAACGACGAGAGCCTTGGCCGATTAACTAAACAAGAAGAATACCGGATCAACCGCGAGCGGGAACTGACGCACAAGGCACAAATGCTGTTGCTAAACTTCTTGGGGGTCGGAAACGCGCGTGTCGAGATCACCGCCGACTTTTCTTTCCCCGAGGCGCGCACAACAACCAAAGAGTTTGATCCTGAGAAACGCGTAGCCATTAGCGAAACTATCGATACTAGTTCAACCACGGGCGGAAATTTCAAACCCCCAGTTGGTGTCGCAGGCATAAGCTCGAACGTAAACAACTCTCGAAGTCAAGACGTGGGCCAACCTCTCTCCAATAAGACCGAGGTCATTGATTCAAGGTACGAAGTCTCATCCACGCTGCGTGAAGATATTGTACGCACGCCCGTAATGAACTTGCTGACAGTCTCCGTTCTTGTTAACTCCGCCAAGGTGCGCAATGATGCTCAAGAAATTCCGGCATCGGTTAAGGCGAGCATTGAAGCCATGGTCAAGCAAGCCGTCGGCTTCCGCGATGGGGTTGACCAGTTCAACTTGGAGTTTTTCGAATTCGTCGATCTTGTTCCCATCGATACTCAAGGTACACCTTGGATTACCTGGGACCAAATACAATTGGCCTTGAGGAATATCTCTTTGGGAATTGCTGCGATCGTCGCCTTTTTCCTCGGCAGCCGGACACTCAAATCGATGCGTCCCTCTTCCTCGCCAAACAATTCGCAGGCGGGTGTGGAACGCGGCTCCCAGGTCAACCAGCTAAGCGAATTGGTAAAGAACAACCCGGAAGTCTTCTCCAAAATACTAGCCTCGTGGGCGCAGGAAGCGCCAACAACGAAAACCGATCAACCGGAATCGAAGGCGGCTTAGCGACTGTATATGATTACGTTTTCGTCACATGAAAGACTAGCTCTACTGCTCAGCATTCTCGGCGATGAGGTGGCGTCTGCCGCCTTTCAAAAGATGAATCCTACGTTGGCCATCGATGTTAAGAGAATCTATGAGGAATTCAAAGACGATCCGCCCTCCGAAGAGGAGGTAGACTACATTGTCGGCGACTTTTTCAAGTTCTTTCACTTCGCGCTGGAAGCAATGGGCCCAGAACTCCTCGCCGAAAAAACGAAAAACAACCAAAAGGGTGCGTACAAACCAGCTGAGAAGAAACCCGAAATCATCTATTTTCCAAAGTTGATTCCTGGTGACAATCCGATCGACGACTTAAATCGTCTGGATCCATTCCAAATTTTTGCGGCGATTGAATCAGATCACCCGAAAACGATCGCCCTGGTTCTGAGAAACATAGACACCAAACAGGCTGCGAACGTGTTAGAACTTTTCCCGGCATCGACACGTTCGCAAACCTTGTCATACATTGCACAAGAGTGCTCAGTGCCGCAACCGCTTGTATCAAGAGTTCTCAACTCCGCCGTTCAAAAGGCTTGTTCAATTGAGTTCCGCATTCCGGAAGTCGACCAATCGAAGGCAATCGCTGATCTCTTGCGTTCAGTCAACAAAAAGGTTCGTGCAGAATTGTTGGCTCATTTACTAAAGACCAACGTCGACCTAGCGGAAAAAGTTAAGGCCAAACTCTACATCTTTGAAGATATCTTACGTCTCGAAGACCGTGATGTTCAGAAACTCTTGAGTCAAGTCGATTCGGATGTGCTAATTGTCGGATTACAGCGCTGCGAACAAGAGCTTGCTGACAAATTGCTCAACAACCTGTCGAAACGTGCAAGAGATTCGATCACCGAAGAAATGGAATTCAAAGTGGGAGTCTCTGATGAAGAAGTCGAAGAAGCGCGCGCAAATATTGTGAAAACTTTGTCCAATCTCGATGAAAGTGGAGAAATCAAACTCTAGTCTTCACAAACCTTATTACAACGCAGAACGGCCAAAACCAACTTGACGAGAACTTGAACCATGGTCGTCGACGTGAATTAAAACAACAAACTATGGGATGCCTAACAACGCTGGCATCATTTAAGCAATGCGGCAAGTCACTCTCACATTTAAACATTCATTAAGAAATCTCGCTTTAACTCAAGATAGCAGTTTGGCGACTGGGCCGTCGCACCTGAACAAAGCTCCACACGGCGGCAATTGTGCTAGCGGTTCGTTAATGCCGGAGACACAAACCGAAAATAATGCTACTTACGTCGCTGATTTTGAAATCAAATTGAGGGAATTGCTGACACAACTGGACAGACAATTTCGCGCAATGTGGCAAGTGCAGGCCAACACGTTGCATGAATGCCGTGAACTTGCGGTCAAGCTAGGAATGGAAATAGCCAGGGCAGTTGTTCGTCACGAAGTAGGTGTCAGCGACAAAAGAATCATGGAATTGCTTGAAGAAGCCGTTGCTGGTCAGAAAGATTTTGGCACAGCGACATTGTATGTCAACGGAAAAATTATCGATCGCATCAAGCGAACAATCGCCGAAGCCAATGTATCGGCATTCATTGGTGATGTTCGTGCGGATGATAGTCTGGCCATCGGTGACTGCCGCATTGAAGCTGCGAGCTGCGCTCTCATCGCAGACCATGAAGAGCAGATGAGCCGGATTCAGGCGAAATTACTGGAGTATTTGCAAGATGCTGGGACTTGATGAAAAGACATTCCGCCAAGTGATTCAGAGTGCCAGCCCATTTCAGCAAACAGGACGCATTCAAAGTGTCAATGGAGCCATCACCGCAACGTTGAACGGCGCTATCGGAGAATTGTGTCAAATCAAGAGTCGCACTGGACGCTTAAGTCTAGCAGAAGTCATTGGTTTTGACGGCAATCTATCTCAGATCATGCCCTTTGCCACGAATGAAACTTTGCAGCGTGACGACGAGGTAATCGGATTAGGCACTTCGATGCGCGTGCCCGTCGGTGATGGCGTGTTGGGCCGAGTTATCAACGCTTTGGGTGAGCCAATAGACGATCTGGGTCCACTTGCAACTCCGCTGCGCGAACCATTTAATGGAGACCCGCCGCCAACTCTGGGACGCCAAGACATCACCGTTCCATTTATCACTGGTCAAGCCGCCATTGATGGTCTGTTGACGCTTGGGCTTGGGCAACGCGTTGGTTTGTTTGCCGGAAGTGGCGTGGGGAAGAGTACATTGCTGGGCCAAATTGCTCGGCATGCGTCAGCTGATTTGAACGTCGTGGTGTTGGTCGGCGAGCGAGGAAGAGAAGTCACGCCATTCGTGCAGCAAGCTCTCGGACCACAGGGGCTTTCGCGCTCAGTTGTGATCGTGGCCACCGCAAATGAAAGCCCTCTTGCGCGAGTTCGTTCTGCGGAAACGGGCATGGCAATCGCAGGTTGGTTCCGACGTCAAGGAAAAAACGTATTGTTAATGCTAGATAGCTTAACCCGATTCGCAATGGCGCAACGCGATCTTGGCTTGATGTTGGGGGAACCGCCTACAGCGCGAGGTTACACTCCGTCAGTTTTCCAGAAGATGGCGGTGTTGTTGGAACGGATGGGGAACGCCGATCGCGGATCCGTCACGGGAATTCTCACGATTTTGGTTGAGGGGGATGATCTAAATGATCCAATCGCAGACAGCGCCCGATCGATTTTGGACGGCCACATCGTGTTGTCGCGCAAGCTCGCTAACGCTGGACATTTTCCGTCCATCGATATTCTTGCCAGCAATAGTCGGCTATTTATAGAACTCGCGGATGCAGTGCATCAAAGGGATGCAGTCGCGGTTCGGCAGATTTTGACTCAGTACGACGAGGTTGTCGACTTACTTCAAATCGGCGCCTACCAGCGCGGAGTTGCGGAACGAACGGACAAAGCCGTCGATCTATATCCTGCGGTGTGTAAATTCTTGCAGCAGGAACTGGGTGTGCCTCAGCCATTTGCGCTAACCAAGGAAAAACTGCGCGAATTGGCAGGTCGGTGGAATTGAAAACGATGCAAACACTTCAACATTTTCCGGCAATGTGAGGCGACATCGAAGTGGGCAACCGGCGCATAAATCGACTTCGCAAAATATTAAATTTTCAATTAAACCAACTTGAGTTGTTGAAAAATGAATTGAAGCTGCAATCGCGGGCAATACAAGAATTGATCGCGGAGCAAGCAAATTTAAACCATGAAATTCAAATCATCAATCAGCAAATTGTGGAAGGTTCACAATTGCTAGAGTCCTTTCAACAAGGCGTATGCTCAATGTCAGTCATCAATCGCCGACTTGCAAACACGCAAAATGAGCTGGTAACGGCACGGGAAAAACAACTGGAAATAATTCGTCGTTATCGTGCACAGCGAGTGCGCTGCACATCCTGGGAAAATTTGTTAGATCGTGAAGTAAGTCGATTCAGGGCCGAAAATTCACGGCGTGAGATGCGCCTAGCTGACGAAACCTATCTGCTTACGAAGTTTTTGGGAGAAAGTACATGAAAACGATTTTGAAAGCAGGAATCGTTGGCGCCGTTTTATTCGCAATATCAGCGACCGCCTCCTGGTACCTTCTAAACCAACAAAATTCACTTGCCAAACAGACGGCTGATGAGATCGATCCCGAATTGGAAGCAGGTGTGCCACCAATCGGCCAAGGCACAGAAAAGGCCGAGCAGCTACCGGTTGCCCTGCGTCCAGAAGTACCGTTGAGCGTCGAGGCTGTGCTTGAGCTAAGCGATTCGATTCGTAGAAAAGAACGCGATTTGATCGCACGGGAAAATGCAGTCGAAAAAACCGAACAGAATATCCACCTGCTGTTCGAAGACTTGAAAGTCGAACGCGCTGAATTGACGGCGCTGCTTGAGAAAATCGAAGCGAGACTTCAGCTGACAAAAAACGCAGTTGCAGAGTTGAAACAAGAGAATCTCACACTGGCGGCCAAAACAGACGAAATCAGCAAGTTCGAACAGCAACTCGCAAAACGAAAGGCAACAGGCACGGAAGAATTGGATGAAATTGGCCAACGAGTCAAAACCGCAAAACCATGGTTCGAAGGTCTGGATGACGCACAGGCCGCCAACTACCTCAAAGAATTCGCTAATAACGGAGACCTGAGATTTGCCGTTAGATTGCTCAAAAGTTTACAGCAACGAAAAGCGAGCAAAATCTTGGCAGAATTTAATGACCCCGAATTCGTGCAGCAGTTGCTAAACGCGCTAGCCGAAGAAACCAGAGAAGACCTTGGAGAAAATACACGGCGCCCGTTGTACTAGACAAATGCGAACTTAAACAGTTTAGAGAGCGTTATGGAAACTGCAGATGCAATTATTATTGGCCGCGACTTGATGATGGTTGCCTTGTTACTCTCGGCTCCGGTCGTGATTGTCTCTTTGCTTGTCGGCGTGACTATCAGTATTATGCAAACCGTCACAAGCATTCAGGAACAAACGCTTACCTTCGCCCCGCGAATTGTCGCGGTAGTTGCGATTGTTATCTTCTTGACTCCTTGGTACCTCTCGACGCTCAAAAACTTCACAATGCGGATGTTCGAAAAAGTGGCGGAGACCGGAATGTGATAGGGCCGATTTGTTTTTTCGCAGGATCCCAACGTAATCCTACAATCAGGCGTGCGCAGAAAGATTAGACCATGTCTGAACAGATCATCTTCTCGTTCGTACTTGTGTTGGCGCGAGTATCGGCGTTCATCGCCTTTTTTCCCCTGTTTAGTCGCCGGCAATTGCCCGTAAAAATTAAGATTGGCCTTGCCGTCGCGCTCTCCATATTCTGGTTTGGATCAATCCCAGACTCAGCAATTCCGCTTCGAGTCGAAATAATCTGGGCGATTATTCTAATAGGGAAAGAAGTATTGATCGGCGCGTTGCTGTCCATGCTTGTTGGCTTCATTTTGATCCCTGCCCGAATCGCTGGTTCTTACATCGGTCAAGAGATTGGAGTCTCAATGGAACCGATCACGAACTCAGGTTCGGAAAACGCAACCGTTGTTACCTCGTTATTCGAAACGTTCGCAATCTTGATTTTCTTTGGCCTCAATTTGCACCATTTCATGATTCTCATGTTGCACTATTCATTGAATGAATTCGCTGGGAAGATCGATTTATTGAACTTGCCAACGGATGGACTCGTTGGCATGGTCGACAATCTTTCAAAGTACGGGTTGTTAATCATGGCTCCGCTCGGAGTGATCAGTTTCGCTATTGTAGTGAGTCTATTTTTCCTTACGAAGGCCGCTCCAACACTCAACCTCTTTTCGGTCGGCATGCCGCTAAGGGTTGGTCTGGGCTTACTGGCAATGTTGATCTTCCTCCCTGTATTGTGGAAATCGATCGAGGGATACTTTTCCCGCATGATGATTGAGTTGGAAGAATTTATGGCATTTTTCGTTTAACCGTATACGGCGATCATAGAATGTCGCCCATGTCTCTAACATGCTTTGGACTTCGATTTGGATCTAGCGTTAAACCATGAGTGACGAAAGAACGTCCGACCAAAGAACCGAAGAAGCAACACCGCGCCGATTGGAACGGGCGCTGGAAGAAGGCCAGATAGCCTTTAGTTCGGAACTGTTGAGCGGGCTTACGTTACTGACGGCGATGCTGTTTTTCTTGTTGGTCGGAAAATGGTTTTTCGACATGATCAAATCAGTGATGCGCGAGCGGATCATCTTTGTCGAACCGATGATCCATCACCCTGAAACACTATTGCTGGCGTTGAGACGCGATGTAACGCAATTGGGAATAGCCTGCTTGGCTATTATCGTTCCCATAACGATTGTGGTTCTAGTTGCCTCTTTTCTGCAAACGCGATTCAATATTTCATTGAAACCGATGGAGTTGAAATGGGGCAAAATGAACCCGGTAAATGGTATGAAAAGAATCTTTTCATCACGGGCCATCGTGCGTGGTGCGGTCGCCATCGCCAAAGCCGCTTGTATCGTCGCCGCCGTTTATTACTTGACCATCGCGCGCTTGGGAGATGTCGCTTCATCGGGCCAATCTACGTTGTCTCACGGATTTGACGTTGGCGCACAGTTCTTTCTGTCCATCGGGTTATTGTCAGCTGGACTGATGCTGTTCGTCGGCGTAATCGACTATGGCTTCCAATGGTGGAAACACCGCAGGGACTTGCGAATGACTTTGCAAGAAGTTCGTGATGAGCACAAACAAACTGAAGGAGATCCGCAGGTACGAGCGAGGATTCGCCGAGTTGCCAGCGAATTGAGCAAAAAGCGGATGATGAAGGCGGTGCCCACATCGACGGTTGTCGTGACCAACCCGACGCACTACGCCGTAGCCTTAAAATATGTGGCTGAAGAAAACACCGCACCGATTGTAGTGGCCAAAGGCGCCGATCACTTGGCACAACAAATTATTCGCATCGCCAAAGAGCATGGCGTGGCCATCGTGGAGCGCAAATCTATCGCTCGATATTTGTATGCAAACGTAAAATTGGGACAAGAAATCCCTTATGAACTGTTCCCTGCCGTAGCAGAAATCCTAAACTTCATCCGCCGTTTCGAATCGCGCTAATCCTTTTGGCCTTCCTGATTTGAATCCTCAGAAGGTAGTAGTCGTCGCAGACTTATCTTTTTCTTTTCGTATTTTACTGACCGATTGCAATTCTGCGCCAATACGTTGTCTACCGTTGAATTCCCGTCGCTCGACGATAATGTTGGCGTTGCCAGTTGATATTCTGCATTCGAGTTTGTTGACTCACTGACTCCCGACTCTCCGTGCTTGGGCGTGCCTGACCTTTCGCTTGCGCGACGCCATGCTTGCTCATCAAACGGCCAATGGCGGATCACTGCCTCAGCAAATGCAGAACAACTCTCAAATCTTTCACATGGGATAGCAGAAAGAGCCTGCTGGAAAACTGGATCAAGGTTTGAATCGGTATCGGGACGCAATTCCGAAAAATGCAGACCTCGAACCGAATTTTCAATCGAGTTGTCGCGTTGCGACTCGATAGCAACACACCTTTGTCCGGTCAAAAATTCCCATGTTGTCGCCGCGAGCGAGAACAAATCCGTTCGGGCGTTCGGAATCCCCGACTGAAACAATTCGGGGGCCATATATGGCAGTGATCCATGCAATTTACGATCTCTCAAATCTGTGCTTGGTGTGGACGTTGAAACGGCGATACCGAAGTCACCAAGATATGCCGCACATGAAGAATCGAACAAGATATTGTCCGGTTTTACGTCACAATGAAAAAGACCGTTTGCATGCAAGAAATCCAAGGCAGATGCAATCGAGCGAAGCCAATCACCCCGCCGGTGAATCGACCTGCCACCAAAGTGTTCATCAATTGGTTTTCCCCAAAGATACTTGCGCAAGCTGCCGTTGGCTAAGTATTGAACGACCACAAAAACACCTGTTCCGAACAATCCCGCATCCAACACGTTGACTATGTTTGGGTGGCGATTGGAGAAAAAAGAGAGGTGTTGAATTTCCGCTACCAATTGTGATAGTTGTATGCCCTCCTTTCCCCGCGGAAATTTAACAACAACTGGTTGTCCGATCGATAAATGATCAGCCAGCCACACTTCACCATTGCCACCGACTGCTAATCGTTTAATTAACTTGTATTTTCCTTTCCCAACGCGCATACCGTTTGAGATCACATTCGTTGAAATCGGAGGAGGTTTTTTCATCTAGGTCGGGCCCATTTAATATTCTTTATGTACGGAGCAATTTCATTTTCAAGTTGCTTTACAGTTAATGTAAAGTACGTATTGTACTCATGACTTCCTACTGTGTTGAGGCCGACAACGACACCTTGCGGCGTACACAAAGGTCCTCCTGAATTACCTTGATTGAGTACTGCATCATGCTGTATCCAATGCCTTTTGGGATTCTCTTCAGAGCGAACACGGCTTACGATTCCTCGCGTTACCGAATGGACTAATGCATCTCGACTGAACGCGTCTTTCACGGTGTGATGTGGCACACGGCTCCTCACGTATTCGCTTTGAACTTGTTCCCTAGTGAATGCTTCGGAAGCAATTCCCGGGTAACCAATAGCGAAAACCTCTTGGATTGGCTTAACCTCGTCAACATTGGACAATCGAAAATGGGGCATTTTTGCAGCATTGATTTTGAGAATACTGAAATCGTACTTGTCGCTAACATGGACAACTTGAGCTTCAAATTCCTGTTGATTTATCAACACCCAAATTTTTTCGTTTTCGATCTTAGCACCGTAGAGCTTTTCGAGAATTTCACGATCCAATCGATATATTACGCCATCGAAATTCAGTTGCACGTATCCGAGTTTCTGAAAGGTAACTGCATCTTCGACGACATGTTGGTTTGTAAACAGATAGCCATCTGATGTGACAGCAAAGCAAGTTCCAGTTCCTAGCACGAAAACACGATTTCGTCCGTCGGTTCCTAGGCCGTTAAAACCAACGACTACCAATCCAACGGCGCGAGATAGCTGCGCCTCATTGTTTGAAACTCGATTGATACTAGCCCCAGTGAATATTGAGTCTCGAAAGAAAAACAAACTACTTGAGACAGTTATCCCGCCCCCGCACATGCAGACGCAAAATACCGAGATAGCAATAATCGCCAACCAATTTCTTGGCTTGAGGGAATATTCACGACGATCTGAGCCGAGCATTGGTCCGTGAACAACCATAATCATCGGTCCGCGTTTTCCCAATTGAATTCGACTGCCTTGGCCGATGACTATTTCTCTTCTTGTCGCTACAAGCTTACCATCGACGATAAGTCCATTGGCCGATTCCAGATCTTCAACGGTAAGTCGATCACCATCGACCTTTAAACGCGCATGGCGCCCGGAAACGGTTTCATCGCTAAACTTAATATCACACTTGGGACGTCTACCTATCGTCGATGTGCGATTTGAAAGTTCGATCAGTTGCGTTGAATTACTATCGGTAACTTGTAGCACGATCTTCATTGACTATCCTACTCGTTTGCGAGTGTCCGATTTGAAGATCACAGCTTCGTCAGGACTCATGAGATATAAATCAATTTTGAAGCCCAGTTTCCGGATCACATCCTCCACTTGGGCGTAACGCCCAAACGAATTGGAGTAAACAAAAATTCTGATATCATAAACCGACGATTTAATTTCGGCAAATTTTGCCGTGATTGAGGCTGACGAAAATAACTGATCTGGAATGACTTCACCGGCATTGAGTTTCGGTTCGATATAAGTTTGGTTATCACGTTCAACAAATTGAAAGTCGAGCGTATTTAATTTTCCGTTTACATACCTAATGGGACCATATAACTTACCATCCTTCAAAATATAGCTCAGTTGATCTTTGCTTCCTGAAGTCACCGAACGTATTGTTAAGTCCGTTGCTGCTTCATTCAAACTGGCGTCAACCCTAGACCGAAGCTCAGTGAGGTACATTCTGGTTTCATCGTACTCTCGTTTTCGCGCTTCCTCGTCCAAAAGCATGTTGTTGATCGAGATCTGAGTCTGATTCAGCATTCCGAGGACGTCGCTTTCTTGAATTTTCAATTCAGTAACAACAGCTTGATTTCGGCTTAATTTTTCAAAGAGTTCCTTTACTTCATCAGGTATCTGCTCAAGATTGGACTCGATTTGTTTGGTGGCCTCCCTCAACGTTACCAGTTCCCTAGTTAATTCCTCACGATAATTGTCAATTTTAGCCATCTCAAGCAATGTCATGAGCGTCGGTGGCATTAAATTCTTTGTTCTCGACGTTTCCAAAAGCATGACAACAACCAGCAGGGCCACCAACAGGATTCCACCAAACGTGTTACAAATGGTATCCAAAAACAAATCCAGGCTAGCGAAGGAACTAATTTTTCTTCTTCCCACTAAATTCCCGCTCCTCGTTCATCATCTAAAATAAAATCACTAACGCCTACGCACGAGAACCCAAATTCGATTTGGTTACTAAAAAGATCTTCCAGCACCTCTTTAAAGAAGGTTTCGCCATTGGGCTTCACCAGGATAAATAAATTCTCTATCTTCGAGTCAAGTGTCTTGGTCCAGGCGACAAAGTCACGTGGAGTTTTTATGGATTTAGGCCTCTGCGTCCTGCCAATCGGTGCAATTCTAAAGCCGCCGTCCGCGATTTCAACGAGCCAAGTCGTCTTCTTGCTATCTCCGGTTTTGAAAAAACGCCGCCCTCCCTTCTTTAACTCCTCAACCGTTTTTTC
Organism: uncultured Planctomycetaceae bacterium; assembly: GCA_937862885.1. Taxonomy (GTDB): domain Bacteria; phylum Planctomycetota; class Planctomycetia; order Pirellulales; family Pirellulaceae; genus CALMEE01. Next base: position 1,346 of record CALMEE010000062.1, on the reverse strand, counting down.
GAGTGCTATAGTTTCTTGACGATTTTGTTCCAATTCCTGTATTTTGGCGTCTCGGTTACTTGCAATCTCATGTTCTAGAAGACCAAAAGACTCAAGCTTCTCACTAAGTTCAACTTCCTTACGTGCAATACTCTGACTTAGCTTTTCGATTTGATCATCGCTTTCGCCAACCATTTCTCGAATTGCGACAAGATCATCCGTCGGTAAATCAACGACAATTTTACTTTCTCGCTCAAATACGGAAGTCAAGCAAGCAATCTCAGTTTCAAGCTCAACAATGGTCTCTTGAGTTTGTCTGTTTAACGATTGAGTTTCATCCTCGGCAGTAGTCGATTTCGTTCGATCTAGCAATTCAATGGACAAAAGAAGAGTAATCAGGACAACAATTCCGGTTACTGCCGTAATAATATCTTGAAATGCAAACAACGAAATAGCAGTGGCTGGATTTCGACGCCTTGCCATTCTAATTTACTCCTGAACCAAGGAAACAAAATAGCCTCGATTATTTCTAGCAAAATCGCGGAGTCGTTTTCTGTTTTCGGCATTTCCAAAACTTGCGGCATTTATGATCGCAATTGAATTTATTGCGGAGTGGGTAGCAATAAATTTAGCATCAAGATCGATGTTGCTCAACAAGTACAACACATCAGCTTTAAGCTTAAAGGCTATTTCCACTGGCGGAATTCCTGAGGGCCCTCCTGCTTGGTCAATCGATCGAATCCAATCAAAAACTTCTTGCACATTTTGGCGAGTCAGCCATGTGTACTGTTGCTCATTATTCCGAAACGAAATCGTTCCTTGATCGGAGAAAAATCCTATATAAAACAAATATCTTTCGTCAAATGACTCAATAGAGCGTAGTAGTTCAATTTTTGCTCTCACAAAGTCCTTTTGACTTGTTGCCGTGGAACGATCTAGCAAATAACAGATTCTTTTTCCCTTTGCGTCCAATCCAAAAAATGTTGAGGCGGGAAGGTTCATTATATCTTGTTCGCTCAATGCGTCGTTAGGACTTGAGTCTCGACTACCGCCCCAAGAATCTTCCGCGCGAAGATTATCGTTTCCATTCATTCCTGCATTTCTCGCCACCTGAGAGGATTGCCCCTCAGTTTTGTCGAAGTCATCTTGGTCGGAACTTCTTGTTGCACTCGAATTTTTTACGAAGAAGAAAATCGCAATAACCAATACAAGCAAGAATACGATTGAAATAACTGCAACAATTACGGCCGTCCAAATAGAGCAATAAGTGACAGTCGGTCGATGGCAAATCGAGTCAGTCGCATTTGAATATAAAGTAAGCGCCCGGGGAAGTGCATGTTGACAGTGATGAGAAACTCCAGATTTCG
>CALMEE010000061.1 GCA_937862885.1 uncultured Planctomycetaceae bacterium | reverse complement strand
TCTCATTTGTCGATGCAATAATCAGACCAATTTTTCAAATGCGCTGGCCCTGGTCTCGGCAGCGGATTGGTTCCTAATAGGCTTGAGTATGGACGGACTTCACGGCGCGGCCGCTGGGGTCGTTGAGATTTTGGAACGAAGCGTCCCAGGCCAACGCTTCGGCACTACTGCAGGCGACCGAAGGGACCGACGGTACACAAGCGGCAGCTGCGTCCGACGGGAAGTGCTCATGAAATATGGCTCGATAGTAATATTCTTCTTTGCTACGCGGCGGATTGATGGGGAATCGAAAGTGAGCATTGGCCAAATCGCTGTCCGTAACAGTTTCCGCAACGAGTTGCTTGAGTGAATCGATCCAACGGTAGCCGACCCCATCCGAAAATTGTTCTTTCTGGCGCCACACGACTGAGTCGGGCAGCAAATCGGCAAATGCGTTCCGCAGAATCCATTTTTCCATCCGATCCACGCGCGGCATTTTGTCAGCTGGGTTCAACCGCATTGCCGTGTCCAGAAACTCCTTGTCCAAAAATGGAACGCGGCCCTCGACACCCCAGGCCGCTAACGATTTGTTGACACGCAAACAATCGTAGAGGTTGAGTCGGCTCAGTTTACGTACGGTCTCTTCGTGGAACGCTTCGGCATGCGGTGCTTTGTGAAAGTACAAATACCCGCCAAAAATCTCGTCAGCGCCTTCACCGGACAACACCATTTTGATCCCCATCGATTTGATGACGCGAGCCAACAAGTACATGGGCGTCGAGGCGCGTACCGTCGTGACGTCATACGTCTCCAGATGATAAATCACGTCTCGGAGAGCATCTAAACCCTCTTGAACGGTAAAGTGGATTTCGTGGTGCACCGACCCGATGTGTTCGGCCACCGTACGTGCCGCTGCCAGATCGGGAGAGCCATCGAGGCCCACGGCAAAACTATGCAACGTCGGATACCACGCTTGCTGCCTGTCCCCCGTTTCAATTCTTTTGGCAGCAAACTTTTTGGCCACCGCCGATATGATCGAGGAATCGAGTCCACCCGACAACAATACGCCATACGGGACGTCAGACATCAATTGGCGATGTACGGACTGTTCCAAAACAGCTCGCAAGTGCTGCGAATCGCTGGTACGCTCACGAACGTTTTCAAACTCTTGCCAATCACGATGGTACCAACGAGTCATCGATCCCACCGCGCTGTCCAAGTAATGCCCCGGCGGAAACTCTTGGATGGTTTTACAGACACCTTCGAGGGCTTTCAATTCCGACGCCACAAATAGGGTCCCTTGGATATCCCAGCCGAGATAGAGGGGAATGATGCCGATATGGTCGCGGGCAATCACGTAGCGGTTGCGAGCTTGATCGTAGAGAGCGAAAGCAAAAATTCCATTGAGGTAGTCGAGGAAATCGGTACCACGCGACTCGTACAGGGCTAAAATAATTTCGCAGTCCGATTGCGTGCGAAACGGGTAGGGCTTGGGCAATTGCGCTCGAAGTTCTTGGTGATTGTAGATTTCTCCGTTAACCGCCAAAGCCACTTGGCCATCGGGGCTAAGCAGTGGTTGCCGGCCTGAAGCAGGATCAACGATTGCCAATCGCTCGTGAGCCAAAATGGCATTTCCTGCACAAAAATTACCTGACCAGTCCGGGCCGCGATGCCGAATTTTCCGCGCCATTTCCAAAACGACCGGGCGCAGCGTATCCACGCTTCTTCGCAATTCGAACGCGGCAACAATTCCACACATTGATCGGCTCCTGTGGGCTAAAACTTCTGATGGCCAATTCTAAAGGATGGACCCTCATCGTGTCAGCAGGGGGCCGCAAGTCGAGTATGCCAATCGTTCGAGGATGTCGCTCATCGCTTCGCTACAGGATACGAATAGGCTTCCATCTTGCCAATCAAACCTAGTTATCCAATCAAAACTAGTTATCGTCGCCACAAACACTTTTGGCATACCTGCCAGATCCATCAGCTAGGCGTAGTGACAACGTTGGCAACTCAAACGCGAATTCCGTGGAAACAAGTCTTTTGGTAATCGATTCTCAAATCTGAACATTTGTAGGTCTTTTCTGAAAGATCCTTAGATTAGTCGTTTTCGCACCGCATTGAGTCAATTATTCCGCGAACACCATGAACAATGCGTGATAGCATCCACTGTTTTGCAGTGAGCTTGCACTTGTCCTTCGTGTAACTATTCTGCTACTTAAAATCGACAGTACATTTCAGATCATTGTTTTTTCTGGACCGTTTATTGTTCAAGATCCAGCGGTTTGTTGAACATCCGACGGCTGTTAGGGTGAAGAGCGTATGGTGCTGCGGAGAATTTTAGCCATCGGTTTATTGACGGTTGTTGTTAGCGGATGTCGTTCTGGGATTCTCGAATTTCCTTGGTTCAAATCGGACCAGCAAGTGGGTCTGGAACAACTGTGGCACCAGGGATATGGTTTCAACAATCCAAACTCAGAACGCATTCGCACGGGCGACCGTCCGCTTAACCTAGATGGCACAAAATCGCGAGGTATGAGTTGGTAGATATCAGGCGAAGGTTCCGAGACGAAACATCAAAGTTGGAATGCCCGTTGAACCATAGCGAATGCAAGTACCGCTGTCCGACTCGGCAATGCACAGCAAAAGACTGATTTCCCCCACTAATTTGACTGACGCTCGTTCCCATGCTGCGACTTGTTTTCCTCCAGCCATTTTGATAACTGAGCGTCAACGATCCCGCGGTAACGATCTGGTTCGGACTCGATCTTTTCAATACAGGGCGGACAACAAACGAAAATCCGCCGACCATTCACGACCGTCGACGTCATAGTCTCGTCAACTGGGTGGCGCATGACGGGACAAATTCCCTGTGCTTTCGCCAAGTTTTTTTGAACCACCTGCCAGTACTCTGAATTGGGTTTCTGTTCTTGACAATCTTGAGAGCAGAGAAAGACCGATTCCCCATCGATGTCAGACTTGATCAACTGTTGTTGCACTTCGAGTTGCTTGCCAGTAACTGGACAGATATCTTGAACTCGTGCATACAAGGCTTCGTTATCATGTTCAGCAAGCTTCGCTGCGTAACTGACGTAGTTGGCTGCGATTGTTTCCAATGTCGATTCATGGCTTGCTTCGATTTTTGGGATGCAGGGGGGACAGCAAACGAAAATTCGTTGACCGCGAACAATTACCGATTGCATGGACGAATCGACGGGTGCCCCCATGATTGGACAATTGGCCTGAGCATGAGCGATATTTGATTGAACTACGTCCCAATATTTCGCGTCAATTCGTTTGTCTTTGCAATCGCTGCAACAGAGGAAAGCAACTTGCTCTCCCACGAGCACTTTAAACGGATGAGCATTTGCTTGGACCGGTTTCCCCGAAACCGGGCAGATCTGTTGAACGGTCATCTGCAACTGGTCCCATTCCGACCATTTTTGAACAGTCTCCTGCGCAAGCCCAAGTTTCGCTAAAGATATTAAACAACCTACGAATGTAATCAACTTCATCAGTTCAACTCCTTATTTCTATTTCGACCTGCACCGTGTACCGGCCTGTTAAAAATTGATACATACCCAACTACTCATTCTCCTCGCAAATAATCGGATCACGGTCCTCATCAAACAAAGAGATTCCTAGTTTCATTTTGAGTTCGGCAATCCAACAGTAAATGGTTGGCACGACAAATGAGGAGAAAGGTTCAACCAACATGCCGCCGAATACTGGAATCGCCATGGCACGCGCAACGTCAGCCCCTCGCCCGTCTGAAATCAAGACCGGAACGAGTGCAACCAAAGTCGTGACGGTCGTCATCAAACAAGGTCGCACCCGTTTCATCCCAGCGGTATAGACCGTATTGCGTAATTCTGCAATGCTTGCGGGACGGTTCCGCTTTAATAATTGTTGGATGTATGTGGCCATGACAACTCCATCGTCGACGGCAATTCCGAACAAGGCAATAAAGCCAATCCAAATCGCCGTATTCACCTCGATTCCGGCAATCGCAACAGCGATCATACCTCCCGCAAACGCAACTGGAATCCCCGTAAATACGGTTAGCGCAATCGAGACATTTCGAAAACTGAGGTAGAGCAAGAAGTAGTTGATTAGAATCGCCAGAGGAACCAATCCTAGCGGTGTCCAATGAAGTAGCCAAGCGAACCAATCGCCCAATGTTTTCAATTGCTTTGGATAATCAAGATTCAGCAGCGGACCCAACCAGGCAAGCCGCTGATTCGATTTTACTTGATTTTCGAAAGAGCCGACGGGAACCATTTCGAAGTTGCCCGCTGGAAATTCGAGTTCTCCGCTAACACGGGCGCGCAGCAACGATTCCATAACACCTTCTACAGTTTCGATGTCGCCGCGCATTCCTGAGGGAGAGAACATTACATGTGCAACGAGCCGCGAATCCTCGCTTGAGATCATGCCTGGGCCCCACGAAGTTTGGATTGATGCTAACCGCCCGAGCGGGACTACGTTCCCAGAAGGCGTGACGACCGCAATCCTTGACAACTGGTCGATGTCTTCGCGAATTTCACGACGGAAACGAACTTGGACCGGATAGCGTTCGCGACCTTCGACCGTGTTGGTAATTTCGACACCACCTAAACCTGCGGAAACAATTTCATTGACCATCATGGTACTCATTCCGGAACGCGCTGACTCTTCGCGGTCGACTTCGAATTCAAAATATGGCTTGCCCAAAACGATATCTGGGTTGACGGTCCGTTCGTCGACCAAAGGGTTTTGTCGAAGCTGTTCGGCAACTCGAGTCGATGCCACAGCGAGGCCAGACAATGAGTCGCCATAGACGCGAATTGCCATGGACGCTTTGATACCACTGGCCAGCATCACTACACGGCCTTCGATTGGCTGCAAAGGCGAAGCAAGTGTGACTCCAGGCAATGTTGCAACGGCGTTGACTTCATCCCAAATCATCTTGGGCGTGATTCCTTTACGCCATTCCGCGCGAGGTTTGAGCATAACGTACGTCTCGATCATCGTGACTGGAGCCGGATCCAATGCAGACTCCGCTCGACCAATTTTGCCAAGGACATCGGCGACTTCCGGAATCTCGCGCAACATTGCTCCCTGGGTCTGCAAAACTTCCATCGACTGAGAGAAACTGGCGGCGGGATAAAGGCTGGGCATGTAAAACCAACTTCCCTCGTCGAGCGCGATCCAGTCATCGGATACTAGCCCAACAAACAGGTGTTTAGCGGAAACATAACCAGGCACATCGTTTAGCTCAGCGCCGCACACACGTGCCAGTCTTTCGATAGGTTCGAGGAGTCTCGGAAACCCAATCCACGCACCGAAACCGATGAACACAATAACCAGCGGAAACGACAGCATTAACATTTTGCGGCGAATGGCCGCGCGTAGTCGAGCGGCGTAAAGCCAGCGGACAAATCGGCTAACTGGATTCTCGTCAATTGGACGGATTCTCTCACGCTTTAAAGCCCATCCGAAACCAGCTCCCACGAATATCGCGAGGAGAGTTGTTCCAAGTAGAGCCCACGACGGACCGGTGTGCTCGGCGTCCCGAGCGGTGCCAATTTCCCATCCCCATTCGAAGCGGCGGCTGATGTTATCCAGCCAATCCAACGTATGATGCCCCCACATAAAATAGCAAGACAGTCCGGCCAGCACCGCGACCCCGAAAGCACTCATTGTTGCGGATATTTTTGTACCGCGTCCATTGCGAAGAAGTAATCGCGAAAACGCAGGTACAAGCGTAATCGCCACGATTAAACTCGCAACAATGGCATACGATTTTGTCCACGCCAAGGGCGTAAATAATTTGGCATCTCTGCCTGTTAGAAAAAAAACAGGTAGAAAGCTGACAAGTGTGGTGCTCACAGCCGTCACGACGGCCGGGGCGACTTCGCCGGCTGCATGCGTGATGATCTCGATCCGTTGGCGTTCGGCAACCGAATCGAGCTGTTTGTGTGGCGGCCGATCTTTCTCCCATTCCGCAAGATGATCGTAAATGTTTTCTAGAATGATGATTGCCATGTCGATCATCGTGCCGATCGCAATGGCAATGCCGGCGAGCGACATGATATTCGCATCCACATCGAAGATTTTCATCGCGATGAAGGACATCAAGACTGCCAAGGGGAGCGCGACAGCCACAATCATGCTTGAGCGAAAATGTAAGAGAAACAAGGTTACGACGGCAATAGTAATCAGAGTCTCTTCGAACAATGCCTGGCTGAGTGTTTCCACAGTCTCTTCGATCAGTTCCATGCGATCATAGACGGTGCGAATACTGACACCCCTCAATTCCGGCTCCAATGACGCAATTTTTTCCTGGACACGTTTGATCACGTCTCGCGGGTTTTGGCGATATCGCATGACCACGATGCCACCAACGGTTTCAGAGCCGTTTAAATCAAGGGCGCCTTGGCGATCTGCTGGGCCAGTTTGCACTGAAGCGAGATCTGCCACGCGAATGGGAATTCCATCACGCGTGACGACAACTGTGTTTTCCAACTGCTCGATCGTTTCGTCGATCGTCTTGCCTGAACCCAGAAATCCTTTTCCGCGGACCAAGTATTCCATGCCCGACGTCTCGACTGTTTTCGCGCCGACTTCTACATTGGCGGCCTGCACCGCATCCATTAGTTCGCGCAATTGCACATTGTGGTAACGCAAAAGATCAGGGTCCACTTCGACTTGATACTGGCGAACGTATCCACCAATGGAAGCAACTTCAGCGACACCGTCCACTGATTCAAGCGCCAATTTGATCACGTAGTCTTGGAGGGATCGGAGATCAGCAAGATCGGTACCCTCAGGCCCCTCCAAGGCGTAGTATAAGATTTGCCCCAGGGCCGTTGCATCTGGCGAGAGTACAGGCGTCACACCCTTGGGAATTTTGCCAGCGGGCAGCGAAAGCAATTGCTCGACAACCCGCGCTCGGGCCCAATAGAAATCGACAGAATCATCAAACGTAACTTGGACGAAACTGAATCCAAACATGCTTCGCCCGCGCACGCTCTTCGCCCCGGGCACGGATTGCAGCGTGACTGATAACGGATAGGTCAGTTGATCTTCTACATCCTTAGGAGACTGCCCTGGCCAGTCCGCCAGAACAATCACTTGATTGTCGCCCACATTGGGAATTGCATCGAGGGGCACAGAGGTTGTTGCGAACCAGCCGGCAACAACGACCAAAATAGCCACCAGCATGACAACAAGTCGCTCGCGAATACAGAACTTGACAATCGATTGAATCATGAATGGGCCTTAGTTGACGATGCGATTCACTATTAACTTTGGGACAGCAACTCGTTCTATTTCGGCGGATCCATCCTTGGCAAATCCTGAGGCTCCGTTGGTAACGGCGGTATCTTCATTGAAGGTGTATCGTTGTGCGGCGATTGCTCAGGTTGTTTCCCACTGGCTGAATCGGCTTGGCCTAGCGACTTGTTCTCGTGATATCTCTGCAGCACTTGCAAGTATCTTTCCGGTTCTGCGACAAGTCGATTTCTGCATCCTTCACAGCAAATGAACACATTCGTGCCTAACACTTCGAGCTTTATCGGCGTGCCCATCCCCATCGAACCGAGCCGCACTTCCATGATTGGGCAGATGACTTGGGCTTCCGCCAGATCTCGGTCGGCCGCCGACAATGGCGCCAACGCTGCATCAATTTCCGCCAGCTCGGCATCGCTCAATTCGATTTCTGTAACAGCTTTGTTGGGGTCAATCAAAGATGGATTGCCTTGCAATTGCATTTGGGCGTCGAGCAGAAACGTTGACTGAGCAACGACGTTTTCACCTGCGGAAAGCCCCTCAAGAATGGCCACCATCCCCTCGGAAGCGGGTCCAGTAACGACCCTGCGCAAATGAAACTCACCAGGTTTGGTCTCAACATATAACAGCGATGTCTCCCCAATAGAAAGCAAGCTGTTGCGCGGTACGGTTACCATGTTTTCGACAGTACCATCGCGATTGAGCACGGGAACTTCAATCGTCGCGCGAGCAAATTCTCCCGGTCTAAATTGACCATGCCGATTGTCGACAATCATGCGTACGCCCACCGTACGCAAATCTTCATCGACATTGGGTTCGATGAAGTCGACAACTCCGCAAATCGGTTGACCGCTCATTGATTGAGTTGAAGCGGTCATCTCATGCCCTACTTGGATAAGCGCAGCATCATCTGGGAAAACTTGCACGACGAGCCAGACTGTACTTAAGTCCGCTAGACGGTAAATGGGGGAACCTGCTTGCAAGTATTGGCCCGTTACCGCCAGTTTCTCAATCACGGTTCCGCTGATCGGCGCATAAAGATTCAACCGTCGATTCGCTTGTTTGCTTTGCCGCAACTCCTCGATCTGCTCCGCCGTCATACCTAACTCGGTCAATCGTTCTTGAGCACTGTTCAGCAGCTGGCGAGCGGACGCATCGGTCTGCCGATTGTTGGCCGAGGCTTGGTCGAGAAAACTCAGCGCGCGCGTGAATTCGACTTGTGCGGCATACAGCTCCGGAGAATAGACCAAGGCCAGGGCATCCCCTTTTTCGACGGTGATCCCAGTAAAATCTGCAAAAAGTCTTTCGACCCGACTATCAAAGTAGGCTGAAAGTGTTTTCAGCTTGGTTTCGTCATATTGAATTGAACCAACTCCCCGAATTTTTCGCACAAGAGGTCTCGACTCAGCTTTCACCGTTCGGATTCCGGCAATACGGCGTGAGCGGGGATCGATTTCGATTTTGGTCGAGGGTTCAGTCGATACAGCGGCCGCGGGGACCAATTCCATCCCACACACCGGACAGCGACCTGGTTTTGTCGTCGGTGGTACACACATCATCGGACAGATATAAGAAACGCTCGTACCGTTGTCATTGGTATCCGCGACGCTACCTGTTTCGCCATTAACATGATCGGAAGTAAGCCAACCGGTACGCTGTGCCACTCCGAGAATGATCAAACAGACAATGAATGATGCCAATATCAACATGGGCACAAAAACCAGTTTCGACAATTCCCAAATCAACGTTCTTAGTGAAACTCTCGATGGCACCGAGATCGGCGTGTTAGCCGCGACGTTTGGCAGTTCACCTGCGATAGCGGGGGGCGCAGCAGTCGAATTTTGATTGGGCAAATTCTCCTGTAACGGCCCATCATTTTTATTTGGTATACGTGGCATTTCTAGGTCCGGCGAAGACGTTTGTTCTTAAACTGGTAACATTTCTCTTGAGCAGATAGTCGTTCCGCCGCGACACGAGCCAGGGAACAACCGAAACTGATAGTCGGATGACGACGAACGCTAAATTCGCACGCTCAATAGCAATATTGACTCAATATGCGCGCGAAGATGCCACCAGCATCGCTAACAAATAAAGCGAGAAAGAAGGGCGCATACTTGCTGCGCCGTGAAAGATATCGAAATGCTCGATGAAGTCGAATAGTTATGGCCACTCACAGCTTGGTGCGTGGCAAACGCTTCAGTCTCAATCACCAACAGCATCAGCTGTATCACGCGCACGGTCGGCGTATCGTACGGTATCGCCGGTGCCGGGTGGAAAGGAGAATGGCCAACGCGACAGGAGCAATCATTTTCGCAATGGCAGGTCGCGTGCGCAATTGTTCCTGATAAACGATTACACTCTAGATGCCCGGAAATCGATGAATCACTTATCGACGCGGAATTAGGGCTGGGCTTCGAGCAGCATGAATTCGCCGAGGCCAAATCAGGCTCTGGCGTTCGACAGCAACAACAAACATCGTTGACTTCAGGATTCTGTGCACCGGGCGAGCATCCACAGTTACTGTGCGAAACGAGCAAAAGTGGATTGGCCAACATCACTGCTGCGACCAACCATGTGGTGACATGGCGCAGCAAATAGTGATTTGACCTTGAAATAATCACGACAACACCCTAATTCAATCGGCTAACTGCAATGAGAGTCCGCATATCACATTATCGATATGAACGGTACCGATGTCAACCTGCAGGCAAATTCATTGAATCGAATAACCAACTAGGATTTTGCCCTCCAAGTGTTGATCGCATGCCAAAAACACTTGGTTCGCTTGAAATGTCGATATCGTCCGTAACGCTGGCTTCACCTGATGAGAAACGTCATTCGTCGTTTTCGCGATCCGGATGTTTTTGGTCGTCTGGGACAGATGAGTTCAAGAGACCAAGTTCCCACGAACCAACGTGACCTTGTGCGTTTTCCAGTGTCACGGGTATCTGGAACTGGCCAAGCACGCGCGATAGTTCTGCTAGAGATTGGTGTAGATCGGCTTCCAGGCGTTTTTCTTGAATCTGAAAACGAAACAGTTGGCGCCAAATTTCAATGAGTTGCAAGAAATCGACGCTTCCAACCGTATAGTCTTCGATCGATTGTTCGAGTGTCAATTTCTGCTTGGGAATGATATTGTCACGGAAGAGGGTCAGCGTTTCATACTGGCTGTTCATTTTAGCAAACAGATCGGTGATCGATTCTAGGGTTTCATCCCGCATCGTTTCGTACTCCTGAGCGCTGGCCATCGCCATGAAGCGCGCCTCCCGTATGCCTGCGTCAATTCGATTTCGATAGATGGGAAGGTTGAGGCCGAGAGTTAGCATCAATGAATCTTCTCCATTTGCTACAGGGCTCAGTCCGTCGCTTCCAACCGCGATCCAATTGACTCCAAACGTCATGTCTGGATAATTTTCGAGCATTGCGAGGCATACTGCTTTGCGATCGCGTTGGATTTTGGCCAGTTGTGATTGCAATTCCGGCCGCGATTCGACGGCCAATTGATACAGATTTTGAATGCCGTGCAGGATTTGTTCCGCTGGGAAAGAATCGAGTGCTTCAAATTGTGTGCTCGGAGGCAAGTGCATCAACCGAGCGAGCCTCGCTTGCGTGCTCGCTTTCTGTTGACGCAGCTGAACGAGTTCGGCATCGATCTGGGACAGCGCTACTTGAACTTGAAGTACATCTTGCTGGGTCACCTCGCGTTTTACCTGGTACCTCTGAAGGACTACATCGCCTATTAATGCAAGTTGCTGACGATCGCGTTCCGTAATGGAGATGGCTTGCTGGATAAAATAAAGCTGGTGGTACGCGGTTTTGATTTGTTCCACTACTTTAAGTTCAACGGCGAGCAATTCAGCTCGCGCGGCCTGGACTTCCTCAATTGCAATTGCGGTTCGCATTTCTCTTTTTCCGCGCCATGGAATCATTTGGCTCAATCCCAAAGCAAGATCTTGGGGACCAGCTGCCGTTTCAACATGCGAGACCCCAGTCATCACTTCGAGCATGGGATCATCCAACGATGCTGCTTGGGGGATTCGCTGGGAGAGTGCATCGACCATGAATCGAGCCTTTTGAATCTCAGGATTCTGCAACAAACCGATGTGCAAATATTCATCAAGTGATTGCGGGCCCGAAAATTGCGTCGCGGCATCATCCGACAACTCGAAATATGCATCTGCAGAATAACAGGCGTGCAATCGCTCAGAAGCAACGCGATCGTGAGCCGCCTGTTGGACTCGATCGCTCGTACGACAACCGACTGAGGTTATGGCAAGGAATATCGCGAGACAACTGAAAGGTGTCGAGAATAGACGAAACATCGAATACTAAACTCCAGTTGAATCCGGAACTTGACCGCCCTACAAAATAAGCACGCATAATTGCTAGTGCCGCTATCTTTGGTATCGTCGTTAGACTCGAAGTATGTTTGGTCTTGAGCCTGAAATCGCTGTAAGCGGGAAAATCGTTACATTTTATCTCGAAATGAGTAACAACCGGCGAGAGATTCGCTGAGATATTAACGGCGATCGCCAACGTATTGAAACGCTATCGAATTGGTCAATTTGCTGCCAGCCAACGCAAGTCACCAAGATATCAGTGATGTGACAACGACCTCGAACGACTACTGCTCGACGGCAATTAATGAGTCAACACCCCGAATATAAATCCGACCTTCGGAAATCGCAGGCGTGGAAAGCACGTTGATACCAGCTTGGTTCACAGCAATGAGTTCAAATTGCGGACCTGATTTGACAACGATCGTTTGACCATTTTCGCTGAAGAAATACAGGTGGCCGTCGGCAGCCAAACATGATGCGACGAAACTCAGTGATTTCACTCCTTTGAGTCGTTCCTTGTAAACTTCTTTACCACTCGGTAGATGATAACACGTGAGTATTCCTGTGTTGTTGCAAACATAAAAATAATCACCATAGGCGATGGGAGTTGGCATGTAGGGTCCACCGTTGCGATGCGACCAAGCGATGTGCTCGTTTGATCTCTCTTGTTTATCCAGTTGAAATGGCCCGCGAGCCGCGGTATTGATCGCATAGATTGGCATAATGGGTGAATAGCCTGCGGTCACCAGAATCTTGTCCTGTGAAACAATCGGTGTCGGCGTTACGATTTCAGAGTTTTCGGCCTGGAACGTCCAAACTTCTTCGCCGGTACGCACATCGTAGCCTCGAATTGCGCGCGTCCCATTGGTTACGGCCAGCGGACGATCTTGATCGAAGTAAATCGTGGGTGTAGACCAACTGGGGATTTCTTCGCGGCTGGTTCGCCACTTTTCTTCTCCACTCAGCAAATCAAACGCTGCGATAAATGAATTCTCTTGGATATCACATTGAACGATCACAGTGTCTTCAAAAATGATGGGTGATGCTGCGAATCCCCATTGGTAATCGCGATCATAAAACCATCCGCTATCGAGGAACCCCAAATCCTTTTGCCATTTCAATTCTCCATCATGGGAATAGCAAAACAGCCCTTCACTTCCAAAAAATGCCACAATCGCATGTTCATTGCAAGCGACCGTCGGATTGGCATGCGTCGATTTGAGGTGGCGTTTAACTTTTGGCACAGTCTTCACAGCCGTTTGTTGCCATTCGGTCTCGCCGGTATGCTTATTGATTGCGAAAACGATGAACTCATGTTCAGAGTCATCATCGACTGAATCGACCGATCCGTAATTGCCGATTTGAATCGATTCCTTTTGCGCACCGCTGATGGCAGACGTCAAGAAAATCCGATCACCCCAAATCGCTGGACATGAATGTCCAAGCCCTGGTGTCGCCACCTTCCAAGCAACGCCTTTCCCCGATTCCACATCCCATTCGATGGGCGGTTGCTGACCATCGGCAATGCCGCGAGCGCCGTTTCCTCGGAATTGTGGCCAATTCACAGACGCATACCGGCGGTCCAGCAAGCGCGATTCAGCCGAACAAGGGGCAAACTCCACAGGTTCACCTTCAGGATCATCGTCGGCGACGGTTGCGTCCCCGGAGCTGGGCTGACCGAAACTGGCAACTCCTCCGTTTTCTTTTAAGAAATTGGCAACCTCATTGTGCCGACCCATTTGCGCCCAACTCAAAGGTGTTGCGTTGTAAAAGGTATCTTTCGAGTTGACATCCGCGCCCCGTTCCACCAAGAATTTCACCAATTCAAGGTGCCCTTGTTCGGCCGCAAAAGCAAGTGCCGTTGCCCCATAGTTTGACTTGGCATCCACATCGACTCCAGAATCCAGAATCCTGCGAACTTTTTCAAGATCACCGGCACGTGCTGAACGCCACAGGTCGGCCGAAGTCGCGTCCTGACTCCATGCCGAGGTCGCCGCGCTTACGGCAAGGAGAAGAACTAGAAAACTCGTTAAAAAAGATCTCATCTGGGCGCACCTCGTCCACATTCTCATATTCTGAACTTCCATAAATCCCTCGATGCATTCTGCGAAACGCATGCAAACATTGATCCGGCTCACATCGGCCCAAAACCGTCGTCCACGCTCACTGAACTCGGAGCCTTCAAGTGTTTTGCTCGGGAACCAGTTGGGAATGATAGCCGAAATCCGATCACACCACAAATTAATATTGTGTTATTTCGCGCATAGCCGATTTATATTGTCCGGCACCTCTACATAAAATGCAGACATTTGGACATTCATGTGACTCGACCTGTTGTTTTCTGAGGGATCTCAGATCGTGGACTAGTCGAGGACAACGTGCGACAACGGGATCAACCTCCCGCCGAGCCATGTTGATACCCAACGGCGAATTTCCATGTACAATTCTGAGGTGCAGATTTCGGTAATCCGCTCAATGCCGAGACCGCTGAAATCCTCAATCCAACATCACAAGGGCTTGGTTACGATGCACGATATTTTTTTGCAGGAAGCGATTAAAGAGGCCGAGTTAGGATTAGCCGCCGGTGGCATCCCGATTGGGTCAGTCTTAGTGATCGACGAACAGATCGTCGGGAGGGGGCATAACCAACGGATTCAAAAAGGAAGTCCGACTTTGCACGCGGAGATGGACTGTTTAGAAAACGCTGGGCGATTAACGGCCAAAGACTATGCGCGCGCCACCCTTTACTCGACGTTATCACCATGCGACATGTGCAGTGGTGCGGCCTTGCTTTACAAAATTTCGCGAATCGTGGTAGGGGAAAATCATACCTTTCGAGGCCCTGAAGCATACTTGCGTGCACGTCATGTCGACCTGTTGATTATCAACGACGAACGCTGCATCCGTTTAATGCGTGAGTTCATTGAAAATCAGCCTGCTCTGTGGTACGAAGACATCGGAGAATCGATGTGATCTAAGAATCTCCTTCAGCAAAAACTATCGGTCAATGAGCAGCGCCACGCTGAAGGTATATCACCGGGCAACGAACGTGATGTAATGTCGTCCAGCGGCATTCGTCGCCCGGAAATACTGTACAGCTGCCCGTCAATTTGTCAGATTTTGAGTGCCGCGGATCCGTTATTTCCAGCAAATGTTGTCCGAACGCATTCGATTTAGCGATCCGTTGCCGCCTCGGTTTCAGTTTGGACTTCCGACTCAGTTTCAACTTGATCGACACTTGCGGCCCATTCGTTGTTACGGCGATTTGAATCAGGCAGAATTCGATTTGGATCGAGGGTCACTTTCCGCAACGATTTCCCATCTAATGGCACCGAAAATGTCCATCGATTGGTGTAATGCCACACCTGAACCGGCAAGGTTATTTCCTGTTCGCTTCCATCGTCGAACTCCAACGACAAGAAGACCGGCATGACCATTTCCTTTAAATTCCCAACACTGATACGCGCTGCATCGCGCCGTTGATCAAGTTGCACGTCATGCATTGCCTGATCGAACTCCAAGTTTTCGAACAACCAACCTCGCCAAAACCAATCTAGATTCATGCCGGTACCATTTTCCATGCACCGGAAGAAGTCTGCTGGTTGAGGTGATTTGAAGGCCCAGGAAGCGATGTAATGCCTGAAAGCAGCGTCAAAACGTTTGGGCCCGACAACAACTTCTCGCAAAAACCTCAAGCCTAAGCCCGGTTTATAATATGCCAATTGTCCCAACATGTTGGGTTCGATGTGGTCAGCCGGCAATGCGATGGGCGCGTATGCTGGATTAGCGTTAAACCGCGCGTATTGACGGAGTGAAACGGGACGCATCTCATCCGCAGGGTCACCGTCATTATGTTGTTCATCAAAGTCTTCCAACCGATCATAGAAATTAATAAAGGTATTGAAGCCTTCGTCCATCCAGGGATGCCGTCGCTCATCAGTATTCACAACCATGGGGAACCAGGTATGCCCAATCTCATGCGACGTTACACCGAAAAGACCGCGACGATTTCGGTCACCACCACAAAAGATGATCATGGGGTATTCCATTCCGCCCACACTTCCATTCACATTGATGGCTGTAGGGTAGGGATAGCGAAACCACTGGTCGCTATAATGGAGGATCGAGTGTCGCAACATTTGAGTACTCTCCACCCATGCACCGCGTGCTTCCTGTGGATATACAGATTGCACGAGCACCGTCTGGCCATCGTCCCAAGTGATCGATGCCGCGTCCCAGATGGTTGCGTCTGAACTGGTCCAAGCAAAGCTTCGTACTTGCGAGGCGTTAAAGTGCCACGTCAACGGACCCTCGCCGGCCGGCGCCGCTTCATCCGTACCGATTTCTTCAGCACCACGAATCGTGATCGTCTGACGACTCCCCTTTGCAAACGACAATTGGGTTAATTGTTTGGGAGTTAAGACTTCATGCGGGTTCAATAACTCACCCGTGGCAAGAACCACGTGGCCTCGTGGGGCGGTAATGCGTACATCATAAGTACCGAATTCGGAATAGAATTCTCCTTGCCCCAAATAGGGTAGCGTGTTCCAGCCATGTACATCATCGTACTTGCAAAGATGGGGAAACCATTGTGCGATCTGAAAGATCTTGCCCGCTCGAACGCGACGGATCCCCATACGGTCGACGCCATAATCAGGAATATCGAACGACCAGGCAATTTCAAACGAAACCTGCCCACCTTTTGGAGCTACTGGCTCAGGCAGTTCAATACGTCCTAAGGTGTCATAGATACTTAACGTGAGTTCTTCATCACCCATGCGCACGTACTTGATCTTATAACCACCGACGAATCGTTGTCGATTGTTGAAGCGTGCACCCGCAGGCGTGGTCAAGCTTCCCAAGCTATCCTCTTTAAACAAATTCTGTTCCAGAGAAAGCCAGAGAAAGTGCAACGCATCGGGGCTGTTATTTGTGTAGGTAATCGTGGCAACTGCATTTACCGATTCATTCTCCGTATCCAACTCGACCTCCATTTTGTAGTCGGCCTGCTGCTGCCAGTAATCGGGACCAGGCATACCAGAGGCCGTTCGAATTCGGTTTGGCGTTGGCAGGTTCAACGGAGAAAAGATCGTTTTATCAGCCCGTGCCGACATCGGGCGGAACTGTAGCGAGGGCGCCTGTTCTTGGTCTGCTTCATCCGCCGCCTCTTGGCCCTTTAACCAAGTCGTCGAAACGCCAACGAGCATGCTCGCTAAAATGATCGCTTGAAGAAATGATGTCGTTACGACCAGACGAAATTGACAATTTTTGTTTTTTTTGTACCGCATTATGTTTTTAATTCAAATGGATCTAAAGGCCCCATCGCATGTTGCGAAAATGGGTTTTCAAAATCTCAACGGCTTCCGCAAGAAATTGGATGGGCCGGAAGACGTCAGTCAGTGCTCTCACCAAAGGAGGCGTCCCAAGGGCCACCCGTTGTTTTAAGGAATTGTTTTTTTTAAGAGTCCCGAACTACCGTGCAGAACGCCAATCCAATTTCGTTGTTCCTTAGTATAGCAACGCGGAAGAATTTCTTCCGAGAAATTGTTCACATATTAGAGAACGTTCTTCACAACGAGCGGGTATTGACCTGCAATATAAGCTTTCGCACAAATGGAGATCGCTACCGAACAAGTTGTCACGATTCGCTGACCGCTGCAGTCTTCTACGACTTCGGTGGACGCAGGCGCGGTCCTGCGAAAACGCTCGTTAATTCCTCTCTGTTCGGACATATATGCATTAGCCCCATGGTGAAGACCCCTTGACCGGAACAGAAGTATCCGTCGACTATGCCTCTTTGGAAACTGGATCCACCATTCCTTGGTCGACGGTCAACTGACGAATTTCTTCCGTGATTTTCATGGAGCAATATTTCGGACCACACATGCTGCAAAAGTGGGCGCTCTTGAACGTGTCTTGGGGCAGCGTCTCGTCGTGATAGGCGCGGGCCGTCTCAGGATCCAATGACAAGCGAAATTGTTCATTCCAGTCAAATGAAAATCGCGCACGCGACAAAGCATCATCTCGATCTTGCGCACCCGGTCGACCCCGAGCTACATCAGCGGCATGAGCGGCTATTTTATAGGCAATGACGCCTTGATGAACGTCATGTTTGTTGGGCAGTCCGAGATGTTCCTTTGGCGTGACATAGCAGAGCATGGCCGCTCCATGCCAACCGGCCATCGCCGCACCGATGGCGCTGGTTATATGGTCGTAACCTGGAGCGATATCAGTGACAAGCGGTCCCAGAACGTAAAACGGCGCTCCGTTACAAACCTCGATTTGGCGTTTGATGTTCATCTCAATCTGGTGCATCGGAATGTGTCCGGGCCCCTCCACCATCACTTGGGTCCCATTTTTTTGGCCTCGGGCAGTCAACTCGCCCAAAACCTCCAATTCCGCAAACTGAGCCGCATCGCTGGCATCGGCAATACTCCCCGGACGCAAGCCATCACCCAGACTCCACGTCACGTCATATTCCCGCATGATGTCGCACAGGTCGTCAAAATGTTCATAAAGCGGGTTTTGTTTGCGATGGGTGATCATCCACTTGGCAATCAACGACCCACCGCGCGACACAATGCCGGTCACCCGATTCGTGGTGAGATGCAAGTGCTCCAACATAACGCCGCAATGAATGGTCATGTAGTCGACCCCTTGCTTGGCTTGTCGCTCAACCATATCCAAAAAATGTTGCGGACGCATATCAGCGATATCGCCGCCCAATTCTTCCAGCATCTGGTAAATCGGGACAGTACCGATGGGAACAGGTGAATGTTCGATAATCGCGGCACGAATGTTGTCTATGTTTTTTCCGGTCGACAGATCCATCACGGTGTCCGCACCAAAATGTACTGCCGTATGCAGCTTTTCCAATTCCTCGTTGACGTTGCTGGTAACGGCACTATTTCCGATGTTCGCATTGATCTTACACTTCGCAGCGATACCAATCCCCATCGGTTCAAGCCGTTTGCTTAAATGCACGCGATTGGCCGGAATAACCATGCGACCAGCGGCCACTTCATCGCGAATAAGTTCCGGCGTAAGTTGCTCACGCGTTGCAACGAATTCCATTTCAGGCGTGATTTCACCAGCCCGTCCAGCCAGGAGTTGTGTTCTAGCCATTGATTATCCAGTTATGTTACTAAGGCTTGTAAGTCAGATTAAACGATCTGCAATTTGTATCATAAATCGCGTACGTTGATTCGCGTTTGTCATTCTAGGCATTTCTGTTTCCAATCGTCAATTCATAAGCAAGAAGTTATCAATGAGTCCCCGGTTCCGAATAACGATCCTCGCTCAAAATCGCTCACAAACAAATAAATCGTTACCAATCAACCTGCCAAGTTGATAAAATGTGTATCTGAAATCATCGGTTGCGTAGTGTCGATCAAGGATTGGCCGATCCAATCATTGATCTCGGTCACCGCAAGGGACGAACGTCCATTTACTTTATAATGAAAATTCAACTGCCGTGTCATCACAAGAGAAATTTACTGATCCAGATGGGCACTACGCACGCCACGCAGTTCTCTGCTGGAGCGGTGGCATGGACTCGACCAGTCTGTTGTTCCATTTGCTGGCTCGTGGATTTAGGGTTACAGCGCTTAGTATCGACTACGGCCAGAAACATCGATTCGAACTCGAATGCGTGCGACGACAATGCCGCTATCTAAAGGAGGTTGCCCTTGCGGAACACGTGGAATTAATCGAGTTGGATCTCAGTGCCATAGGGAACTCATTGTATTCGGCGTTGACCAACGCGCAATATGCTGTTCCGCTTGGACATTACCAAGCGGAATCGATGAAACAAACTGTGGTTCCCAATCGAAATTCGATTTTCTTTTCGTTAGCTGCCGCAGTTGCACTTTCGATGGCAACGCGCGATGCACGGCCAGTTAAATTGTCGCTAGCCGTTCACAGTGGCGACCACGAAATCTATCCGGACTGCCGACCTGAATTTTATGATGCGATTTGGCACAGTTTTCAAATGGGCAATTGGGATGCTGACCAAGTCGAGTTGTATTTGCCCTATTTGAATCTGGATAAGGCGGTCATCTTAAGTGATGCCGCCGAGTCGATCGCCAAACTCGAACTGGACTTCGATCGTGTCTTCCGAAACACTTGCACGAGTTATATGCCAAATGATTCCGGTATTAGTCATGGACTTACGGGAAGCGATGTGGAGAGAATATTGGCGTTCCACGCCATTGGTCGCCAGGATCCTATTCCGTATCAACGACCATGGGAAGAGTTGGTGGAATCCGCCTTAACTATTCAAGCGAATCAGATTGCCATCAACCTTGATTCACGCCAAAAGTCTGGCTGAAATTGAGCAGACTCGCCGACTGCCACGTCGTCGATGAAGAGCGTTTACCACGCGGCCAAGCCAAATATCTCCGAGTACCATTACCGCCGAAAATTGATTTGGAATTCGAAACCGTGGAGTTTGTGGCCTAAAAAACTAATTGCAATGGTGGCGATGCACGATAAGCCGCGTTGATGCCATGATTTTTTACTTTACGCGAATTCCGATATGCTCGGAACTGAATCGTCAATGACCTAGCGGATTGATTTCACTTTCATCTGGCACGATTTCCAGCAACTCGATGGCCGGCATCCCATCGGTGTAAATTAATGCCGTTCTCCCATAACACACGCGTAACCCATCGCGATTAAAAATTTGCTGCAAGCGAGGTCCCGCAGCGATCTGCCAAATCGACATTAGCTTTACTTGGCGCATGATTCCATTGTCGATCAGGATTTTCCCTAAGGGAATCGATTCTGATTTTATCTCAGCCATAATCGTCGGCGAGAACAACGCTGTATTAAGCCTGACGATCCCGTATTGCAGCACGGCGCTTGTGGCTTGATGTAACAACACGATTTCTCGCGAATAATGGGATGCGGTTTCGTTGCGATTCCGGACTTTTAAATTGACGGATGTTCCGTGGAATCGCTCGATGGCGACTGTCATGTGGCTGTTGTGTGCGATGAGACCGTGAATCGACGGCGGCAATTGTTGCTCGGAGACTAAACGGAAACGCCCTAATTGGGTTGAGTCTTGGAAAAACAGACCTAATAAGGCCTGCAAGTCAGGGTGGGTCCACTCAGATTGATCGACCGGCATACAATTTTTAAATTCGGATTTGACAAGGGAATTAGTAACACTTACGCCGAATAGCGTAGGTTGTTTTAAAAGGCGGACAACGGTGATGCATTACGAGGGCAAAACAATAGCCTGTTCACGAGCACTTCAACGGATGATCGCTCGACCTGTGGAAACGACGTCTGCACGCGGCCAATTAGATTTGCCCGTCGAAATGATTCGGGAAGTGTTGAGCGAACCCGCATTTATCGCGTCTTTATCCTAGTCGATTCGAATCCTCTTCGGAATTCGAACTAATAACATTTTAACTGTTTATGTAGATGGCGTTACGCAATCTAGTCGTTTTGTGCCCGCTCGCTGTGGGGTCAACTTCAATCGAGATTTTGTGACATGATTGGCGGCGGGAATATTCTCGTGTTCCCCAAAAAAGTCGGCCGATATCGAGCTTTTCGGGGAAATTCGGAAGCTGACAATTGAATCTCGCCTACAACGTCAGTATTACATTTTTGAGAACAGGATTTAGGTTCGTCCGTCCCGGGACTTGTTGAAGTTTAACGGAGTTGGGAGGCTTGGTAGCCTTTACAACCCCAAAATTTAGCTGCGGCAGAGCACCAGTGATCAACCTCCAGCAATTCGCTGGGCCGACTTGAATGTCGGACATTAAAAAGAAACGACGATCAAACTGGTATCTCGCGAATGGCGGACGGCGAAAGGAACAACCATTGGAAATTGCCCGATGGCACGTGTTAAGCTGGGGAATTTGACCAGAATCGTGATTAGGGCAGGAGAGTGCTTGAGATTGGCGTTGACGCAGACAAATGTCGCGGGTCTAGAAAATTTTTTTGCTGAATTTTTCTTTGACGCTTGACGTATTAGCGATTTTTTAATATTTTTACTCGTTCCCCGCTGAGTTTCCGTGGGGGCTTTCTGGCTTTGCTCGCCCCACTCGATTAGTCTTTGGCCGATTCCCATTGGTTTTTGAGTGTTAGAGTACGTATCCATTTTTTCACCGGAGAATTCGTTAGGTGTCGACCGCAATTCAAGAAGTAATTCGAATCCGTATGGAGGCTTACGACCATTCCATTTTGGATGCAAGTGCTGAGGAAATTGTGAACACCGCGAAAAGAACGCATTCCGTGGTGCACGGTCCGATTCCATTGCCGACGAGGATCGAGCGCTACACGGTGCTTTCTGGGCCACATGTGGATAAGAAGTCGAGACAGCAATTTGAAATTCGAACGCACAAACGACTTATAGATATCGAACAAGCCACTGCACAGACAATCGAAGCTTTGAATAAGTTGAGTTTGCCTGCTGGGGTGGAAATTAAGATCAAGGCAACTTCCCGCTAGGGTTAGATGTTTGACGATTGATGGGTCTCGGATGCAAGTACGAGACCGTTTCTATTTGTCCATTCGCCTGTTTGCTCAGTTCATTGGCTGTTTGCAGGTTAATGTGGAAGCCTTTGGGCACCTCGAATTCGGTCGAGATTAGGTTGTTTGTTTCATTGGAGCGTAGAAATTCGACGACAATTGGCGGTGTGATTTTGTCGACCGTCGAGTCCTTGAATTCGAGCGATTGCGAAACGGCTGTGTTTGCAGTTTCGGGCGCTTTTTAGCGATAGTCAACTTGAGATGGTTTATGAACGGGAAGCCATCGAGGTAAGGCGGGTTACGACCCGTGCTCCTTGGTGGCAAGTTGGAACTGAATAATTCGCAAAGCGGTAAGAGTTATGGCAAAAGGGATACTCGGTCTTAAGATCGGGATGACACAGATTTTTGATCAAGAGAGTGGGGTTGCCACACCAGTAACCGTGATTCAGGCCGGGCCTTGCACGGTGTTGAAGCTCCGCACGAGTGATCGGGACGGATATGAAGCAGTCCAACTAGGATTTATTGATAAGGCTCGGCCCAAGAAGGAAAAACGATCTCGGCCAAGTCAGGCAAGTCGCGCTGAACGCGGCCAAGTTGCCGATATCAAAAGCAAACGTTCTCGCCAATTGTCCGCCAAGGGGGTCCAACCCATTTCCAAAGCCGGCTGTGAGCCCAAGGCTTTCATACGTGAGTTTCGCGGCGTAGTTGATGGATTTTCGATCGGCCAAGAGATCAAGGTCGATTGTCTTGATGGCGTAAAGGCCGTCGACGTCGTGGGCACAAGCAAAGGCCGCGGGTACGCTGGCGTTATGCGTCGGCATAATTTCTCGGGGCAACGCGCCAGTCACGGCGTCAAGAAAGTTCATCGCCACGCGGGCAGCACGGGTATGAGTGCGTTTCCGAGCCGCGTTACCAAGGGATTGCGCATGGGTGGGCAATATGGCAACTCACGATCGACCGTGCGAAACTTGCGCGTGGTCAGGATTGATACTGAGAATAACTTGCTGTTGGTCGAAGGTGCAGTTCCGGGTCCGAACGGCGGCATGGTGATGGTGAAAGAAACGAACAAGGTTTAACTTCACTTTGCAAGTGTAGATAAGTTAGCAAAACGGTTAGTAAAACATTGAAATCAACGGCTAACCGAACTTGAATACAGCGAGGAATTAAATGGCTTCGCTGAAAACATCGAATATTAGGAACAACGACAATGGCTAGTTTGCCAGTTTACAATCAGGCCGGTGAAAAAGTCGGAACGTACGACATAAATCCGAGCGAGATTGCGGCTACCGTCAACAAACAGTTGTTACATGACGCGGTGGTGATGTACCAGGCGAACCTGCGGCAGGGAACGCATCGCACGAAGACGCGCGGTGAAGTTGCTGGATCGACGAAAAAGATGTATCGGCAAAAGGGTACCGGTAATGCCCGTGCCGGATCGAAACGCAGCGGTATTCGACGTGGCGGCGGTCATATTTTTGCGCGGCGACCGAGGGATTATTCGTATCGCTTGCCACGCAAGGCCTTGCAGTTGGCGACCAAGATGGCGTTGGCTTCAAAAATCGAAAATGCTCAGGTTATCGTCCTAGACTCGATTTCGATCGATGCACCCAAGACAAAAACCGTCGCGAAAATGCTAAATGGCATGGGAGTGATTGGGAACTCGACGTTGATCGCCACCAGCGGTCACGATCCAAATGTGTATAAAAGCGCCCGAAACATTGATCGTGTTTCGGTCTTGCCTCTAAGCGACTTGAATGCGTACGCGATTTTGCGGAACCAGCGTTTGGTCGTAACACGGGCTGCGTTGGACACTGTAAAAAATAGTGCCCAGACGGCAGACGCTTCGTGAGGAATGAGTCTTGATTAATGGCAAAGATTGGGCGGTAAACGGAGGCTTTTTCAGGTGAAAACAAGAACAGCAGGTGCGCAAGTGCAACGTGGGCCAGAATTGGAGCATCACCAGGTGGTATTGAAGCCTCGCGTGACCGAGAAAGGAATGTTTCAGTCTCAGTCATTGAATCAGTACACGTTTGTTGTA
The DNA here is from genome assembly GCA_937862885.1 of uncultured Planctomycetaceae bacterium. Lineage (GTDB taxonomy): Bacteria > Planctomycetota > Planctomycetia > Pirellulales > Pirellulaceae > CALMEE01. Next base: position 89,176 of record CALMEE010000061.1, on the reverse strand, counting down.
AATCCATTGGCTACCAAACAACAGATCAAAGAAGCAATCGAAGCGTTGTTTTCGGTGAAAGTTGAAAAGGTCGCCACTCAAAACCGTAAAGGAAAAGCACGACGTTACCGATTCCGCTTGGGCACCACAAAAGCTTGGAAGAAGGCCATCGTTACGCTGTCGGAAGACAGCAGAATTGACTTCTTTTAATGGCTGAGATAGCAACGCGATTGGACGAAATTTTGCTTGGGACGTAGACGAACATGGGAATAAAAAAATACAAGCCAACATCAGCGGGCAGACGGAATGCTTCGGTCAGCGATTTTGCTGAATTGACACCAGGCTACAAGGTAGAAAAAAGTCTGCTTGTTCGTCGACGGAAAAAGGGTGGGCGCAATAATCAAGGCGTGATCACTTGTCGCCATCGGGGAGGCGGACACAAGCAACAACTGCGTCTGATCGACTTCAAACGAAATAAGGACGGCGTCAAGGCAAAAGTCGATTCGATCCAATACGATCCGGCGCGCAGTGCCCGCGTGGCCTTGTTGTTTTATACGGATGGCGAAAAGCGATATATTTTGGCTCCCGATGGATTGAAGGCCGGTGATTTTGTCGAAAGTGGTTTAGAGGTCGCGCCAGCCACAGGTAACTGTTTGCCGCTGAAGAAAATTCCATTGGGAACGGACATTCACAACATCGAAATGCGGCCCGGCCAGGGTGCTGCGCTTTGCCGCAGTGCCGGCACGAGTGCGACGTTGATGGCGCGCGAAGCGGATTGGGCTCAGATTTCGTTACCCAGCGGAGAAATTCGGCGTGTCCCGGCCAATTGTCGGGCGACCATCGGGAAGGTCAGCAATCCAGATCATATGGCAGTTGTACTGGGGAAGGCGGGTAGAAAGCGATGGATGGGGCGGCGTCCTCATGTTCGCGGTACCGCCATGAACCCCATCGATCATCCACATGGCGGTGGCGAAGGGCGTACAAAGGGTGGACGCCATCCGGTTAGCCCCACTGGCAAGCCAGCCAAGGGGGGTTCGACACGAAAGCGCGGGAAACCTTCAAATTCAGCAATTGTGCGCCGCCGACGCAGCCGGCGTTATGGCCAATTGCGAATTCGCTAAGTCGCTGGTGGCGTGTGAGTGGTGAAGTCAATAAATCGAGTAAGTCGAAAGAAACAAATTTTTCAGATAGTGAATCATGAGTCGATCACAGAAAAAAGGTCCATTCGTCAGCGATAAATTGTTCGCGAAAGTTGAGCGACTGGAGCAGACTGGTGCGAAGGAACCCATTAAGACCTGGGCGCGTTCTTGCACTATTGTGCCTGAATTTGTGGGGCACACATTCATGGTTCATAACGGTAAACAACACATTAAAGTGTTTGTAACAGAGGATATGGTGGGGCATAAGTTAGGTGAGTTTGCTCCAACACGCACGTTCCGCGGACATAGTGGAAGCAAGAAGTAGTTTTTCAAGTTGCAGGCCCAGCGTGAATGAAAGCTGCTGGACTGAGAGAATATTGACGAAGGGAAACGGTCGCAGCTTTATGAGTGATAAAGACAAAACGACGTTTTTGGCGAAACACAGATTTGCACGAATCAGTCCGCGAAAGGTGCGCCCGCTCGCGCAATTGGTTCGGGGTAAGTTTGTCGATGACGCTTTGCACATACTAAAGTATCAGCCGCATCGAGGCGCTCGTTTACTGGAAAAGGTCATTGAAAGTGCTATGGCCAACGCCCGCGACCCCGACCAGAATCCCGGTCGAATTCTGGAGGCCAAGGACTTGTACATCAAGCAAATCAAAGTTGATGGTGGACCCATGTTTAAACGGGTTCGTCCTCGAGCACGCGGTATGGCTTTTATGATCAAAAAACGCATGTCGCACATCGAGGTGGAAGTCGAACAACTGTAGATAAATTGAACTTGCGAGTACGATCGTTTGGATCGGACTGGCAAGGGCTGGAACAATGTTGCGAAAGCAAAGAAGCGCGACGCAGAATTACGAGACGGCGTAAATAGAAATTCAGAAACGTATTTGAACAAGTGAATTAAGGTATGGGTCAAAAAGTTAATCCGGTAGGTTATCGCACTGGGGTCATGGTGGGTTGGAAGAGCCGTTGGTATGCCCCCAAAGAGGATTTTGCGACCCTGCTGCTGGAAGACAATAAGATTCGTAAGTTCATTAAGAAGCATCCCTCGAAAGAGTATCACAAGGCCGGTATCGACCGGATCGAGATCGAGCGTACTCGAGGTGAGGTCAAGATTGTTCTATTCGTTGCGCGGCCTGGCTTGATCATTGGCAAAAAGGGCCAGGAGATTGAGATTTTGCAAGATGAATTGCAGAATTTAATTGGTCGACGCGTGAATTTGAAAATTGAAGAAATCAGCCGTCCTGATTTGCAGGCGCAATTGGTTGCGGAAAAGATCGCTGATCAGCTCGTGCGCCGAGCGAGTTTTCGGCGAACCATGAAAAAGGCAGCCGAAGAGACAATCGACGCCGGTGGAAAAGGTATCAAGATTCAACTTTCCGGGCGGCTAGGTGGTGCGGAGATGGCGCGCTGCGAAAAACAGATCGCTGGGTCAATCCCACTTAGCACATTGCGGGCGAAAATTGACTACGGTTTGGTAGAAGCGTTAACGCCTCAAGGCCACATCGGCGTACAGGTTTGGATTAATCAAGGTTTATACGGAGACGATTCCGATGGCATTAATGCCCAAACGGGTCAAGCATCGAAAGGTACAAAGAGGTCGTATAAAAGGTAATGCGAGCCGAGGCAATCGAGTTGTCTTTGGTGAGTTTGGCCTTCAGGCGCTGGAACCAGGTTGGTTAAAAGCGCAGACGATCGAAGCAGGGCGTATTGCCGCGACGCAGTATGTGCGTGGCGAAGGCCGTTTGTACATTCGCGTTTTTCCACATCGCTCGATTACGTCGACTCCGCTGGAGACACGTATGGGTAAAGGTAAGGGGGAGCCGGAATTTTGGGTTGCCACCATTCGTCCCGGCACCATTTTGTATGAGTTGTCCGGAGTATCGGAGCAGCAGGCCAAGATTTGTTTTGCTCGACTGGCCCACAAGATGCCCTTCAAGGTGAGGATGGTTGCCCGTCGCTGATTTCGATGAATTAGCGTGAGACGATGAAAGGTGCAAAGGTCGAGATTGTGAATGGGTGTTGTGAATTGGCGCTGCACGCCCAACTGTTTAAGTTTTGTTATGTGAGACTGAGAAATGAGTGACGATTCGACAACTACGCTGCGCGAAATGAGCGACGAGCATTTGAATGCCACGATGCAAGAGGCTTGTAAAGCTCTGTTCAAGTTGAAGCTGCAGGCACAAGCTGAGCGACTCGATGTGCCGTCGGAACTCAAGCGGAATCGGCGATTGATCGCACGGATCAAGTCGATTCAAACCGAACGTGCCAATGCGGCTAAACAGGCAAAGTAGCGACTGGGGTTGTTTTCAGTGAAATCGCGTTGTCATTTCAGCGTTTCACTTGGTTAGGATTAAATAGTTAATTCGATAGTTTTGATGTTTAGAGAAGAAGTGTAATGCCCAAGCGAACGGCCATCGGCAAAGTTAAAAGCGACAAAATGATGAAGACTCGGGTGGTCGTCATACCGCGAAAGGTACAGCACCCAATTTACGGAAAATTCATTCGTAGCAAGACAACTTGTTATGTCCATGATGAGAACAATGAATCCAACATTGGCGACACGGTTGAGATAATCGAATCGCGGCCAATGTCCAGACTCAAGCGGTGGGAACTAGTGCGTGTCATCGAGAGAAACCAAGAGGTAGATTTGGCGGCATTGCGGGCCAGTCGCAAAGGCGGGGATTTGGAAGACTCTGGGGAAAGGTCATAATCCCAGATTTTTGTATGGTGCAGGTTTAGAAAACGAATTTGAAACTGGAAATTGAGTCTGTAATCCAATGATTCAACAAGAAACAAGATTAACGGTTGCGGATAACACCGGTGCGAAAGAACTGATGTGCATCAAGGTGCTGGGCGGTTCGCGGCGGCGGTTTGCTGGCCTGGGAGACGTCATCATCTGTAGCGTGAAAAGTGTTATCCCTGGCAGTGATGTCAAGAAAAAGGCTGTGGTGCAAGCCGTCATTGTTCGGTGCAAACAACCAACTCGCCGTGCGGATGGGAGCTACATTCGATTTGAAAGTAACGCTGCCGTCATTATTGATAAGGATCGCAATCCGCGTGGAACACGTATTTTCGGCGCTGTGGCGAGAGAGTTGCGTGACCGAGACTTCATGAAGATCGTCAGCTTAGCCAACGAAGTCGTTTAAGTTCAATTCTGCCGCTCATCCAGATTCATTGCAAGTTTTAATTTTTTAGCGAACGGTGACCTATACCGGTCTCCGAGATAATATGGCGAACACTCGATTAGGACAGTTATACATTGAAAAGATTCGTCCGGCACTTGCAGAATCGCTTGGCCGTACGAATGTGATGTCGTTACCACGATTGGAAAAAATCGTCTGTAATATGGGGGTGGGGTCGGCAATTCAAGACAAGAAACACCTGGAAGATGCAACTCAAGCGTTAACTCTGATCGCAGGGCAGAAGCCGGTGGTTACCTTGGCACGGCGTTCCATCGCTGGGTTTAAGCTACGTGCCGGAGTACCGATTGGTTGCAAAGTCACGTTGCGTGGCGATCGGATGTATGAATTCTTAGATCGCCTGTTATCGTTGGCCTTACCGCGTGTGCGAGACTTTCGAGGGGTGAGTGATCGGGCGTTTGATGGCCGCGGTAATTACAGCCTGGGGTTGACAGAATACTTGGTCTTCCCCGAGTTGAATCCCGATAAGTTCGTGCGATCGCAGGGACTGAATATTGTTTTTGTGACGACAACTGAAAGCGACGATGAAGCCCGCGAGTTGTTGAAGTTGTTTGGGATGCCCTTCCGTTCGCGAAAGACCGTTGAAGCGGCCTAAGGGTGGATGGGATTTAGAGTTTTTAAGGGTGAGTCGACCTGGCTCGCCAAATCTAGGATCAACAAGACATGATTTCGAAAAGGTAGTACGAGGTGGCACGCACATCCAAGATCGCGAAAGCTAACCGCAAACCGAAGTTTTCCACGCGGCGAGAAAATCGCTGCAAACTTTGCGGACGGCCTAGAGCAGTTTATCGTAAGTTCGGCGTTTGCCGGATTTGTTTTCGCAAATTGGCTGATCAAGGCCTGATTCCTGGTGTTCGAAAAGCAAGCTGGTAGGGGAATTTTGAATTATGATGACAGACCCAATTGCCGACATGCTAACGCGAATTCGCAACGCAGTAAGCGTGGAACGGTTAGATGTTGAAATACCCGCTTCAAAAGTCAAACGAGGCGTGGCCGAAGTACTCAAACGCGAAGGGTTCATTTGGGATTGGAACGAAACCCAACAGGCTCCAGTTAACAGCTTGCGATTGGTGCTCAAATATGGCCAAAGCGGAGAACGCGTGATCAGACATATTAAGCGGATCAGCAAACCTGGATGCCGGGTTTACTCGCATGCCAAAGACCTGCGTCCTGTGTTGAATGGATTGGGAATTCGTATCCTCAGTACTAGTCAAGGCGTGATGAGTGACCGGGAAGCCCGCCAGCACAAAGTGGGTGGCGAAGTCTTGTGTGAGGTTTGGTAGAGTTATGAAGTCGGTCGCGTAGGGTCGGCCACGATCAGTTAGAGAGATAGATCAACAATGTCACGTATCGGTAAAAAACCAGTCGCTATCCTGGATGGGGTAAAGGTTAGCATAGATGGTCGCACGTTTAAGGCTGAAGGGCCTGGAGGCGTGCTAACCTACGAGTTGCGTCCCGAAGTGGATGTTGCAATTGAAGGCAATGAGGTAGTTATCACGCGGAAGAACGATCTGCGAGAGAGTCGCGCGTATCATGGAACGACGCGTGCATTGATCCAAAATATGATCCTTGGTGCCAAACAAAAGTACGAGAAAAAACTGGAACTCCATGGTGTAGGTTACGTTTGCAGTAGCGACGGAAAACAAGTGTCGTTGCGGGTAGGCTTTGCGAACGAAGTAAAGAAAAAAGTTCCTGAGGGCATTGAAGTATCGTGTCCAGACAATACGCACATTCATATTAAAGGTTGTAGCAAACAACTCGTTGGTCAATTTGCCTCTGAACTGCGGGCCGTGCGAAAGCCGGAGCCGTACAAAGGCAAAGGCGTACGATATGTCGGCGAAGTTGTGAAGATCAAGCAAGGCAAATCCGCAAGTTAGTTTCCAGCGTTAAACCTTTAATCCACTTTCGATATTCATTAGCCCAGTTATAAAGCCGTGAAGAAGTTCAAGAAGATCAATGTGCAGCGTGAACGCCGTGTGTTTCGAGTACGCAAACGGTTACGTGGCTCGGCTGAGCGTCCGAGGCTCAGCGTATTTCGCAGCAATAAACATATCTATTGCCAAGTAATTAACGACGACGACGGTAAGACGCTATGTTCTGCCAGTACCCGAGATAAAGGGTTGGCAGAAAAGATTGGTTATGGCGGTAACGCGGAGGCAGCAAAAGTAATCGGTCAAGCGATCGCAGAGAAGGCCGCTGCTGCGGGGATCACGAAAATTACGTTTGATCGAGGACCCTACAAGTTTCACGGTCGAATCGCTGAACTTGCCACCGCTGCCCGCGAAGCGGGTTTAGACTTTTAGACTTTAACGTAAAGAATCCGGAGAATTTAGAACCGTGTCAAGTGATTCTATAAATCAAAACATCGAGCGTACCGTCAAGATCAAGCGTTGTGCCGCCGTCGTGAAGGGGGGACGCAGATTCAGTTTCGCTGCGATGGTCGTTGCCGGTGACGGAAACGGGCAAGTTGGCTGGGGCTATGGCAAGGCAAACGAAGTCGCGCCGAGCGTCGAAAAGGCCACGAAGCAAGCCTTACGGTCGATGGTGCGCGTTCCAATAGTCGACGACACAATTCCGCATCAAATCAAAGGAACGTACGGGGCGGCAGAGGTATTGTTGATTCCTGCGAATGCCGGTACTGGTGTGATCGCCGGCTCGGCCGTTCGTGCAGTCTGCGAAGCTGCGGGGATCAAGAACATTTTGACGAAGAGTTTCGGCAGCAACAATCCTGTAACGCTCGCCAAAGCAACAATTCGCGCATTGCAAAATATTCGCACACGAGAAGATATCGAGCGGTTGAGGGGTGTTCAACTATGAATTTGCATGATGTAAACGAAGGCATCGAAAAGTACAAGAAGCGGAAGCGCATCGGTCGCGGCATTGGTAGCGGTACCGGCAAGACTTCGGCGCGTGGTCATAAAGGACAACGCAGTCGTGCCGGGGCTTCGCGGCATCCGGCATTCCAAGGTGGGGCGATGCCTATGATTCGCCGCATTCCCAAGCGAGGTTTTACGAACAAATTTGCGTTAACCGTCGCGGCTGTAAACGTCTCGGAGTTGGAGTCAAACTTTGAAAATGGCGATTCCGTTACTCCGGAAAGTTTGCTGGCTCGAAACTTGGCTAATTTTCGCTTTGACGTACTCAAAATTCTCGGTAACGGTAAGCTCACGAAGAAATTGAAGGTTACTGCTCACCGCTTCAGCACATCGGCAAGAGAAAAAATCAATCAGGCTGGCGGGGAGATCATTGAAATTCCAGGCAAGAAACCTGTGGTCAAAAATAAGCAGAAATCTGCCAAAAAATAAGGTGAAATCAATCTTGTAGGAACGCGAGATTGTTCCCAAAATGGTCCGTTATGCTTGAAGGATCCAGGTGACCTTGGACGGTTGAGAAAATGTTGGAAAAACTGCGAATAATTTTTACAATTCCCGAACTGCGTCAAAAGATATTTTTGACGCTGTTTTTGTTAGCCGTGTACCGAATCGGTTGGCAAATTCCGCTCCCTATGATCGACCAGCAACAAATGGCTCAGGCCAGTAGCGGGACGCTGGGTGCTTTTCTTAAGCAAGTCTCGGTCTTCAGTGCCAGCCAGTTGAATCAGGCAACGATATTTGGGCTAGGGATCATGCCCTACATCTCGGCCTCGATCATTTTGCAACTGTTGAGTTCGGTCTACAAACCGTTGGAGGAACTCAAGAAGGAAGGGGAAGCTGGCCGCAAGAAGATCAATGAATACACGCGTTATCTTACGGTTGTCCTGTGCTTGATCCAAAGTGCCGTGTTCCTTTGGATGGTCGTGATGGCTCGCTCCAGCGATGGCATGAACATGACGGACTCCAGGTTTGAAAATCTCAATGGAGACCTGACTTGGGGTTGGCAGCTTACGGCCATCATGATCATGACGGCAGGCAGTATTTTCCTCATGTGGCTCGGTGAACAGATTGATGAATTCGGGATCGGTAATGGGATTAGTCTGTTGATTATGGCCGGGATCGTTGCTCAGATGCCTGCGGCGCTTACCAGTTTGCTGAGCAATGCTCAATTTGAATTAGCTGGCTGGGGCAACACCGGTATTGAAACGTTCGTGGCATTGGCCCTGTTGTTCGTGGGTGTTGTGCTTGGCGTCGTCTATATCACGTTAGCCCAACGCCGTATACCTACTCAAAGTCAAAAGCACGTGCGTGGCAGACGAGTCTACGGTGGCACGCGCCAGTACATGCCGTTGAAGATCAACCAGGCAGGTGTGATGCCGATTATTTTCGCCAGTAGCCTTCTGATGTTCCCTCCCTTGTTGTTGAAGAGTTTTGGTCAATGGTTGGGCGGAAATTGGATCGGCAACTTTTTGGTAAATATCGGTACAGCTTTCGGTTCGCCGGCGTCGCTGCTGTATAACTTGGCCTATATTGGAATGATCTACTTCTTTTGTTACTTTTGGACTGCGATCACGTTCAATCCGAAAGAGATATCGGAAAACCTTAAGGATAGCGGAACATTTATTCCCGGTTACCGTCCTGGTCGCCGTACCGCGGATTACTTGGAAAAAGTTATCGAGAGAATCACGTACGTCGGTGCTGGGTTTTTGGCGATCGTCGCCATCATCCCAACGCTAGTTTCGTCAAGTATGAACGTCGATTTTACTGTTGCCAGTTTTTACGGCGGGACCGGACTATTGATCGCAGTAAGCGTCGGATTCGATTTAGTCCAGAAGATCGATAGCCATTTGGTCATGCGTAACCACAAAGGACTTTTGGAGTAAATCTAGAACCTTACTCACTTTCGAAACAAAATGAGCCTGATATGATGAATATCAGGCTTTTTAGTTTGAGCAAACCATAATCGATTGATCCACGTGCGAGGCGTGCAATGAGAATCGTGTTCATCGGACCACCTGGCGCTGGCAAAGGTACGCAGGCGAAAAGGCTGTGCGAGTATCTGGCGGTGCCTCACTTGTCGACAGGTGACATGTTAAGGTCCGCGCGCGAAAGTGGAGATGAAATTGCGAGGCGCGTTGCTCCAATTATGGATGCTGGAAGACTCGTTTGCGATGAAATCATGGCTGACGTCGTACGTCGGCGTTTTAGGCACGCGGACTGCCGTAAAGGATTTGTGCTTGATGGGTTCCCGCGCACAATCGCCCAGGCCGAATCGCTCGACAGTCTATTGAATGAGTTTGGCTGGCAATTACATCGAGTGATCGAGCTTCGAGTTCCCGGTGACGTTCTGCTGCAGCGACTGAGCGGTCGTGCTCAACAAACGGATTCACCTCGAGCCGACGATACGCCTGACACAATACGCAAACGCATCGTGATTTATGAGACCGAAACAAGCCCGTTGGTCCAGTATTACGAAAACTCCGGCCAACTGACCACCATCGACGGCTGTGGATCTCCTGATGCCGTCTTTCAACAAATTACTGCAAGTCTTCAACAAGTCACTCAGTGAGTTCGCCGGCCAAATTGACCAGTATCTGCCTGCGCACTTCATCACATGAAAGTTGACGCGTGAGCAGGAACATCAGTTTGGTAATCGCAGCTTCAATTGTCATGTCACGCCCGGACACAACGCCGCAGTCGCAAAGCAATTTTCCAGTCGCGTAGCTATTCATCTCAACACATCCTTGGCCGCATTGGCTGCAATTTACGAGTACGATTCCGCGTTCGGTTGCCTCACGCAATACTCTCAAAAAGTCTGGCGTCGTGGGACCATTCCCAACTCCAAAGGACTCAAGGACCAGCGCCTGCAACGGATGTCGCAACAGGTTTTCCAATACGGCGCTTGAAACACCTGGGAATAAACGAAAGGTCGCGACGCGTTGAGTTTGAATTGGGAGAAAGTGAAATTCGTGTTCCGAGGAAAGCGGCTTCAACCGATTTGAGTAAACTTCGATATCCGTAGCCACTTCACCCAAAGGTGGAAAATTTGGCGAATCGAAGGCGGAAAAGCTATGCGTACTGATCTTGCTCGAGCGGCATCCTCGCAACAGTTTCCCGCCGAAGTATAGGCAGACCTCTGAGATCGAGTATTCACTCGCCAAAATTAAAGCGGTGATCAAATTTTCACGGGCATCATTACGACGCAAACCAAGTGGGATTTGAGATCCGGTAAAAATAATCGGCTTGGACAATCCACGTAACATGAACGATAACGCTGATGTTGCGTACGCCATCGTATCGGTGCCATGGACGACCACAAAGCCGTCGAAAATATTGTAATGCTCAGCAATACACTGCGCGATTTTTGTCCAATCGTCCGGGACCATGTTGCTGGAATCTAACAATCGATCGAGTTCCACGATTTCGTATGCGGGCATCGTTGCGTCGTGCAACTCATTCACCTGGGACAATTGTTTCGCTAGCAACCCGGGCACTGGTTCATATCCACTCGGTCCCATCTGCATGCCCAGTGTCCCGCCTGTATTGATAATTAGAATGCGTGGTTTGCTCATGACTTAACGACCAACGATCATTTGAAAAACCCTAAATCGATGTTGCCTGACCTGGACTGATTATGGGACACTTTGAGCAATAAAATATACACCAAATTTGCGAATGTAAACGCTTGGGTATTCCATGCGAAGAATTGTAATTTCTGCATTTAAGCAATTTGATGTGAACTTGCAGTGTCCCCAATAAATGGAGCTAAATTATGTCCAATGATAGAACCCGAGCCGACCGCCAACAAATGGTTCAACTGGACGATCGAAACGCAAAGTGCAATTATGCCAATTTTTGCCGAGTAACAGGATCACCCGAAGAATTAATTATTGATTTCGGATTAAATTCTCAGCCGATCGGATCTAACGATCAACCGGTTGAAATCACGCAAAGAATCGTGCTCAACTTCTATACCGCCAAAAGATTACTTCATGCATTGCATATTTCAGTGCAACGACATGAAAGCGTTTTCGGAGAAATTGAGACCAACATTCAAAAACGAATGGTTGCCCAGAACGCAGAATCTTCATTCGAAGGTTAGTCAGGTATCGAGATATCACGCAAATTGGAGTTGAACTACGCCAGTCCTCGAATCCTGAGCAACTGCCATTCCCCAGAAACAGTTGAACGTCACGCCCATGTAATCGTTGCGGCTAAATTATTGTAGCCCCGAGGATTGAGCCAGCGGGGCAATCGAAATTCACTCGTTTTCGAAGGTAAGATGCCACGCAGACTTCGGTTTGCAAAGCGTGCAAACTGATGCTTCGCCTAGAAAACGTGTTGGTTCACGTTCCCCCGTTCAACAGACGAGGAGTTCATCGGGAAATCGCACGTTTCTTAGGTTACCAACATTTGACATCAAGGCGGCCAACTGGATACCCCGTGTGGATACGACGGGGTCACGCACTGTTTTGTTGGTTTTATTTGCCAGAGAGTGTTGAACCAGCGGTTACTGATCGGGGATGCAAAGCCTACAATTTACTTTCCACGCATGATTCCGTTTGGGTCAGATGGGCTCTGGTGCGGGATTGAGCGACAAGTCGCAACGTTTGTTTGGTTCGACCCAGTCGAGGACAACCGAGCTTTCGTTTCTACTGAGTGCGCTGATCGCTCAGTCAGTTCAAAGACCGGCCAAGTTGACGTTTTCGTAGTCACGAAGTTCTTTTTCAGATCTTTTTGCCGACGAATGGAACTCACAACCATCAACGCTTAGATTTAAATCTTACTCCGACGATTATCAAGACGGGTGACGCCTATTCGCCATTGAAAAACTGAGTGCAGCCAACTCTCATATTGATAACGGGCATTGAAATTTGGAGGTGCAAAACGAAAACAGTTGTTGTGTATTTGATTCATTCGTCGATAGGAAAGCAACGGTTGACCGGACATATTGCTGTGCCCATAGATGTCCTGCGCGCGAATACGACGATGACGACCGCCCTTGCCAATGGTTGTGTCGCCGTGAAGCCGTTTGCTTCGGTCGAAGATGCAACTCGGTTCCGCACAACTTTCCCACACGGCGCCGGTAATATCTTGTGTGGTGGCGAGCGCGGAGGCGTCAAAATCGCTGGGTTCGATCTGGGCAATTCACCTTTAGAGTACGGTCGTTCTGCCGTCCAAGATCGAACGCTCGCATTCACGACAACGAATGGTACTCAAGCCATCGCTAGTTGTTTAACAGCCGATCAAATTGCGTTGGGTTCATTCGTAAACATAACTGCATTAGTAAATTTTTTGAGTTCATGCGAGCGTGTCGCGTTAGTATGCGCTGGCGTGCGGAATAACATGGCTGGCGAAGACGTATTATTTGCGGGCGCGGTGGCAGAGCGGCTGTGCACTGACTTCGGCTTCAAATGCCCGAGTACCCAATATCATTTGGGTTTAAAGATCGCGCGAACCTTTTGGCAAACCGCTCAGCAAAGGCTTAACGCCGGAGTGACGATGGAGAGCATTTTGAGCATGACTGAAGGTGGAAAAGATTTGGTCAACTTGAATTTTCTCCAAGATATCGAGTTTGCTGGAAGGTTTGATGTCTTTGATATCGTACCGATCTACAATCGCGACACCGGTTACTTCACAGCAATGTCGATATAGTTACGAACGCCATCTGAATTCGCTGATGACATGCCCGCACTTGATTAGATTGTAGCTTAACGCGCGGGCCACCGATTTTACAACGTGGAAACGTATCCGCAGCAAGCTTCAACTCTTTACTGCACAACGAACCCCAAGTCGTAGAAGAGTTTCATATGAGAGAGTAGTACGGAATTCGTTGCGCATCTGCACTACGAACAAATGCTTCACGTATGAGCCGCGATTTGAAAACAAGTTCATTCAAAAATCATATTAGGACGGGAGATTCGCTGAACTTCAAGGAACGGAGTATGGATTGGCAATTCGAATCAGTTTCTTTATGATGTTGTGAGGCACCACATTTTTAGACTTTACCGACGCGTCGGAAGATAACACTGACGATTTAACACGCGCAACCTGCCAGCTGTGGGATGATTTTGCGATAAAAAACGAATTTGAAAAATGAATCAAGAAACGACGATCACATTCTCTCATGAACAACTCTTCGCGTTTGCCAGCGAAGTGTTTCAATATTTTGGCGTGTCACGGGCGGATGCAGAATTAGCGGCGGGAGTCTTGATCAAGAGCGACTTGCGTGGGATTGAATCGCACGGTGTCGCTCGATTGCATACGTATTTCGATATGCTGCAACTGCAGCGAATCAACCCGCGTCCACAATTAAAAATTGTCCGCGAATCACCCAGCACGGGCACGGTGGATGGAGACAATGGGCTTGGACTTGTCGTTGGCCCAAAGGCCAACGAGATTGCCATGGATAAGGCTGAACAAGTCGGATCGGGATGGGTGAGCGTCAGCAACACTAACCACTATGGAATTGCCGGTTACTACGTTTTAAAGGCGTTGGAACGGGATATGATCGGTTGGTCAATGACGAATTCGACAAAGCTCGTCGCTCCATTATGGGGAGCTGAACGGATGCTGGGCACTAACCCAATTGCCATTGCCTTTCCAGGTAAAGTCAATCCGCCAATCGTAATTGATTTCGCAACGAGTGCGGCTGCCTATGGCAAGATCGAAATGGCCAAGCGACGGGGTGTGGACGTACCCAAAGGCTGGATCATCAACCAACATGGACTCGACGATATCGAACCACAAGCCATGGTTGACGGAGGAGCATTATTGCCTCTTGGTAGTTTTCGCGAGATGGGTGGGCACAAGGGATACTGTCTGGCAACGATGGTCGATATACTTTGTTGTGTGCTCAGTGGGGCGAATTGGGGACCATGGGCCCCACCATTCGCATTGCGGCAAGAGGTACCAAGTCGTGCCGTGGGTAAAGGCATTGGCCATTTTTTCGGAGCAATGCAAATTGAGGCCTTTATCGACGTTGACGAGTTCAAGCGGCAGATTGATGATTGGATCGAAACGTTTCGCACGACATCGCCACAACCCGGTAGTCCCGGTGTGTTGATTCCTGGTGACCCGGAGAGATTGGCTGAAGAAAGGCGGACAACGGAGGGCATTCCATTGATTTTGCCGGTCGTTGAAGAATTACGCGATATTAGCCGTCAGACCGGCATTCAACTTCCGACTGGAAACGTCACTTCACCCTAAAATCAATTTTGAACATGAATCCAGTTGAAATTATTGTGGCGAAGCGAGAACGTCGCGCACTCACGAACGAACAAATTGAGGCGATGGTCGACGGGTATCACAAGGGCACGATACCTGATTACCAAATGGCCGCATTTGCTATGGCAATTTTGTTTGCCGGAATGGAGGCACACGAGATCATTGCCTTAACGAATGCGATGAAGGACTCCGGGCGCGTCATGCAGTGGAACGCAAACGGTCGACCAAAAGTTGACAAGCACTCAACTGGTGGCATTGGAGACAAGATTTCGATTCCTCTCGCACCGCTCTTGGCATGCGTGGGATGCGATGTGCCCATGATTTCCGGTCGAGGATTGGGAGCGACCGGCGGGACTCTGGATAAGCTTGAGTCAATTCCCGGCTTCAGAACAAATCTTCCCATGGAAGAAGCTCAACGCATTGTCAATAAAATTGGCTGCGTGATAACAGGTGCCAGTACCGAGCTTGCGCCAGCAGATCAAAAACTGTACGCACTCCGCGATGTTACCGGCACGGTACCTTCGGTTCCGCTTATTTCGGCAAGCATTCTCAGCAAGAAACTCTGCGAGGGATTAGTCGGTCTAGTGCTAGACGTGAAATGCGGCAGCGGTGCATTTATGAAGACACGGTCTGCAGCTCAAGATCTGGCGAGGACTTTGGTCAGCGTCGGCAACATGTCTGGCGTCAAGACTTCTGCGTTGATCACGGACATGAATCGACCTCTCGGTAAGCTCATTGGTAATCTGATTGAGGTCGAAGAAAGCTTGGCTATTCTAAAAAACCAAGGTCCCAATGATGTGCGCGAGTTGACACTGCAGTTGGCCATTGAAACGATGCGACTCGTGCTTGGTTCCAGTGAAGAAGATGCCCGAAATCAATTGGAAAATTCTTTGGCATCCGGGACTGCGATGGAGCGATTCGAGCGGATGGTCGCGGCACAATCGGGTAAGCTGGAGTTGATGGGGTCGCGCGAAGTAAAATCCGTATTGTGCAGCGATTCGGCTGGTTATGTTCAAGGTTTTGATTGTGAAAAAATCGGTTGGGCGGTCATCGACTTGGGCGGCGGCAGACGCAAGCTTAATGATCCCATCAACCATTGCGTCGGGGTTGAAGTGCTCATCGACGTCGGAGACAGCGTCGAAGTTGGACAGCCCTTGTTTTATATCTACACGAACCAACAAGCCAGCCCTCATTGCCGTGACTTGTTGCAGACATCAGTACATCTGTGCGAAGCTCCTCCTCTGGTCGGCAGCTTGATCTTAGAGCGTATCCCTTGATCGGCACCCCAAGCTCATCGCGCTCCTGGTGGTGGCCAAGTGCAATTCGGACATTACGCGCGATCGCTAACTTACTTACGCATTAAGTATTTCCAGTCACTTCAATTTTTTCGCAGGATCGGCAGAATTGGGCTGTTGGCACTCAGTTGAACAAAGACGTTCCGAACGCTGTCAATTTCTTTGGGAATGTCGGCTGCCAGGCAGTTTGTCGGCGGAAGTTATAATCGGCAATTTCGCTAAGCTCGATGCGAACGAATTTGGCACAATTGACGAATATGCCTGGCTTAAAAATGTCCGATAGCCCAAAATCCTCGGAAAAACCGTGGTTTGAGCAGGCGGCATTAAAAAAAACTCGCGTCTGCCTTACAATTCCTGAGGCACACTTTTGAGACGGGCAAATACAACGCGACTCGGACAAAAACCTATTTGGATCGCAAACCATCGTTGCGGAAACGTGTGTCAGCCCGAACGTACGCCGTTCAATATCCTTGGACGCGTGCTCAAACGCACATGCACCTTTGGCCAGGAAGATCAACGCACGTTGATACGGGATTTGGAATAATCGATGCAAACAGCCATAAGAACGAAATCACTTGATAACGGGATGACACTGATCGCTGAGGAAATGCCTTGGTTGCAGTCCGTGTCATTTTCGTTCTCGTTGCTGAATGGATGTTGTTATGATCCGGACGCTCGAGAGGGAATGGCCAGCTTCGTCAGCGAAATGGTGCAGCGCGGTTGCGGGGATTTCGACAGTCGTGCTTACATTGAGCAACTCGATTCACTCGGCGTCGATTATTCGTCGTCGGTTACAGTGTACCATACGCATTTCAATGGCTCTCTGCCGGCAGCACGCCTGAGCGACACAATGCAGGTCTATTCCGATTTGCTGCGTCGCCCACGTCTTCCGGCCAATCAGGTCGAAGACGCGCGACTTGTTTGTATGCAAGAGGTACGTGCCATCGAAGACGATTTGGCGCAAAGAGTAATGCTCAAACTTCGAGAACGCCAATACGGAAATCCCTTGGGGCGCGCGATTCATGGTAACGAAGCATCGATTTCGGCCATCAACTACGACGAAATCGTTGCTCATTATGAATCCATGTATCAACCTTACGGAGCGATTTTAGGTGTCGCAGGAAATTTCGAATGGGAAAGGCTTTGTCAGGAATTTGAATCACTGTTTGCCGACTGGCAACCGAATCCTCGGTCGGTGATTGCGTCTACGGAACGGACGGTCGGAACATGTCATATCCATCATGAAAGTCAACAAACACATATCGGATTGGCGTTTCCGTCGGTGACATACAGTAGCCCTGATTATTTCCTGGCGCGCGGAGCAGTGGGTGTGTTGAGCGACGGCATGAGTAGCAGGCTATTCAGTGAAATTCGTGAAAAACGAGGGTTATGCTATTCGGTCTACGCATCACTTCACTCTTTAAAGGACCAAGGAAGCGTGTTTAGCTACGTCGGAACGGGGGTTGAGCGAGCGCAACAATCACTTGACGTCCTTTATGAACAATTAACGAAATTGACCGACGGGATAACCGAGCCTGAGTTGGATCGCTTGCGAATCCAAATTCGCAGTTCGCTGGTAATGCAACAAGAATCGAGTCGATCGCGAGTGGCATCGATATCAGGTGATTATTTTCATCTTGGCTATGCGCGGTCGCTGAATGACATAAACCAGAAAATTCAAAACCTTTCGGTTGAAGACATCAACGAGTATCTACAAAAACATCCACCTCAAGACTTTAACTTAGTCACGCTGGGGCCAACTCCCCTGGAATTACCATATGCATTACATGCAGCAACAACTGGATAACGGCTTGACCGTGCAAGCCGATCTCAATCCGAACGCCCAGTCGATGGCGATCGGCTTTTTCGTGCGCACTGGTGCGCGTGATGAGCCGACCGAAATTGGTGGTGTGAGTCATTTTTTGGAACATATGGTATTTAAAGGGACAGCGACCCGCAGCCCGGAAGATGTCAACCGCCAACTCGATGAAATGGGTTCGCATAGCAATGCGAGAACTGGGGAAGACAGTACGATTTATCATTCGGCTGTATTGCCTGATTTTCAGACACCCATCGTCGAATTGCTGGCGGACATCATGCAGCCCTCATTGCGTGACGAAGATTTTGAAATGGAAAAACAAGTCATCATTGAAGAAATCATGATGTACGACGATCAGCCGCCTTATGGTGGCTATGAACGCATTATGTCTGAGTTCTTTGGCGAACACCCGCTGGCACAAAGTGTTTTGGGAACTGTTGAGACTGTGGGAAACATGACCGCCGAGCAAATGCGTCAATACTACAAGGAGCGTTATTCACCGGACAATATTTGTGTCGCTATCGCGGGCAAGGTGGATTATGATCGCCTGATTCGTGACCTTGAACGGACCTGCGGACATTGGGAACCGCACCGTTGCATACGCCAACCACGCCCGGCACATACCCGAAAAGGATTTGTGGTTATCGACAAAGCGCAATCGACACAGGAGTACATTCTTCAGCTAACTCAGGGCCCCAGCGGTAATGATCAAGATCGCTATGCGGCCCGATTGCTTACCGCTATTTTGGGGGACGACTGCGGCAGCCGAATGTTTTGGGAGTTCTTGGATACCGGCTTGGCAGATGGAGCTGGTATGGGCACGTATGAATATGATGACGCGGGTGTTATCATGACTTATCTTTCATGTCAGCCCGATCAAGCCGAGGAAAATCTAGAGAGGCTGCAGATATTGCAAGAGCGGATCCTCAGTCAACCCGTAACCGCACGAGAATTAGAATTGGCGAAGAGCAAGATTGCTTCCCAGATCATTCTCGCCAGCGAACGAACCAACAGCCGCATGTTTTCCGTGGGAACCCAATGGCTTAGGAACCACACCTTCAAGACTCCGGCGGAAATTGCCGCCATTTATGATTCGATCACGTTAGAGCAAATTCGAGCGGTTGCCGCGAAATATGATCTGACCAAAAATATGACGGTCGTCGTTGGACCTAAGCAAGATTGGTCGGTGACATAAATCGCGGGAGTCGATTGTGGGAACGAACATGGATGTTAAAGGTGCGGAACGCAACAACGTAGCTGAATTGCTTAGCTATTCTGCCCGCCACTGGCCTGAGCACCCCGCCGTGGCTGAGCCGCTTGGATCCGCTTGGGATTCCATTACGTTTGCTGAGCTTGATCGGCAATCCGATCAAATCGCTAAAGGCCTGATCGCGCGAGGATTACGACCTGGAACGCGGATCGCTTTACTAGTACCCGCTGGCATTCAATTTGTGAAGTGGGTCTTTGCGCTGTTTAAGGCGAGGTCCGTCGTCATTCTCATCGATCCCGGCATGGGAAAACAAAATCTGATCCGCTGTTTATCGGCGGCCGAGCCAGCTGGTTTCGTTGGCATTCGCAAGGCCCATCTTGCGCGATTGATTTACCGGCATCACTTTCCACATGCCCGCTTTAATGTACTCGTGCAGGGACGTTATTGGCCAGGGTGTATCACTGAGCGCCGCCTGCGACAGACTACCTCGACAGATTCGCTTCCATCGGGCCATGCAAATGAGCCGGCCGCTATCATCTTTACTACGGGAAGCACGGGTCCGCCCAAAGGAGTCTTGTATTCGCACTGTAATTTTCTGCATCAGGCCGAAGAGATCCGCAATTATTTTCAAATCGAGGCACTCGGGGCGGACATATCGGGATTTCCGCTGTTCGCTCTATTTAACAGCTCGATGGGGAAGACTACCGTCTTCCCGAAAATGGATTTTACGCGACCGGCGAGCATAGATCCGCAAAATTTCATCCAAGCCGTAGAACATTGGCAAGCGACTCAAGCGTTTGGGTCACCCGCGTTACTCAATACCCTTGGCCGTTATTGTGAAAAGACTGGCACAAAACTTCGAGGGCTAAAACGCGTACTCTCTGCCGGAGCGCCTGTCCCGCCGCATGTGCTGCGCCGCATGAAGAGTTGCATCGCCGACGATGGTGAAGTCTTTACTCCCTATGGTGCGACTGAAGCTTTGCCAGTGGCCTGCAATAGCGCGACGCAAGTGCTGGGAGAAACCGCCGAGCTTACAGCTCGGGGGCAGGGCGTTTGCGTCGGTAAACGTTTCCCTGGAATTGAATGGCAGATTATCGAGATTACTGACGATCCAATCACCTCGATTCAGGCGACCAAATCCTTAGATGCAGGACAAATTGGCGAATTGTTGGTGTCTGGTCCTGTCGTCACCACGGAATATGTGACGCGCACCGAAGCCAACGCTCTTCATAAAGTCCACGATCAAAATCGGGTTTGGCACCGCATGGGCGACGTGGGGTATTTGGATGACCAAGATCGGTTCTGGATGTGTGGGCGCAAGTCACATCGAGTCACCACAGAGACAATTACGCTGTTTACGATCCCTTGCGAAGCCATTTTCAACACGCACCCACACATCTATCGTTCTGCCCTCGTCGGACTAGGTGAACCCGGCAAGCAAGTGCCAGCGATCGTAGCTGAACCATGGCCAGAACATTGGCCACAATCGTCGGTTGCTCACGACAAACTGCTGGGTGAATTAAAAGGCTTGGCTAACGCAAATAAACTTACCGACCAGATACAGCAATTCTATCTGAAGCGCGAATTACCCACGGATATCCGGCACAATTCGAAAATTTTTCGCGAGCAACTCAGTTCGTGGATTGCCCAGCAAGCGCGAAAATGATTTCTTTGGCAAGTGACCACGATATCAACCCTCTTGTCCGTGCGCATGTTACCGACTCGTTACAAGAATATCACGGGAAACTTGCTATGCTATGATAAGCCAGCCGACACGACTCATGTTCGGCTCGCTGCGTGATAGGTCCTGTGCTCTAACGAGTCGACTACGGACCCGCGTACTTCTTACCAACGAATATTGCGAAAGGTCAAACACATGTTAAAGAACTTGAGTTGGTGGTTGTTTTATGTCGCGTTCATTGTTTTCGTCAACGAGATAAATATTGTCTCTGCAAACGACTCCGCGAATGAACTTTCCTTGTCTACGCAGCAGGTCATCGTCTTCAAGGACGGATACAGCCTGATCGTTAAGCGGGCGACCGGCAAATCGAATCACCTAGGTCAAGTGTACACGGATGATGTACCGGATGCTGCGGTATTGGGGTCATTCTGGGCGATTCCGGAAGAGGGACGAATTGTCAGCACGCTTGCAGGCTGGGTCAATCACGAAGCAGCGGACGAAAAAGAAACGAATTGCAAGAATCAGTTAGAGATCTTATTAGCCAATAAAGGGAACAAGGTCAAAGTTGAACTGAACAACGGCAATGTCTTGAATGGCACGATCCACGAAGTTCTCACCCAGGAGCACCAAGTTGCCTTCAGTGAACCCGGTTTGTCGCGTTCACTTCAATCGTTACCATCAACGACGAGTCGAGCACCGACTACGTCGGCTCCGCCCAGAAATGAATCGGTGACCATCAGTGACTTTCAGGGCGCACAGTTCATTTTGCGCGAGAACGATATCGATACGTTGCTAAACGTCGCAGAAATTCGAACGTTGTCGATGAAAGACATGAAAGCCAAATTGACCAAGACAGTCAATTCCAGGCGAACCTTTAAACGCCTCACGTTCACGACGGATTCACCTAATCAGGAAGTCTCGTTGTCCATTCTTTATTTTCGGCCAGGTGTCCGTTGGATTCCGACGTACCGCATCGCCCTCAATCAAACGGATGGCAAAAAAATGGCGGACATTTCGTTGCAAGCCGAACTGCTGAACGAAGCGGAGGATCTACAGGATGTGGCCATTGACCTCGTGGTAGGAGTTCCAAATTTCCGATTCAAATCCGTGGTCAGTCCACTGGTTCTTGAAAGCGTACTGCGCGATGCCTTGTCCGAGGCAGCTCCGTCTTTGATGGGACAAATGGCAAGCAATCGCATATCGAACAGTATGTTTAGTCAGCGTGCCAGCGAGTATCCGAACGTTGACCACTTGAATCAGATCTCCAATGATGAAACGCTGATGTCGATTCCGAATGAACTAACGGCAGTAGGCCAACAAGATTTGTTTGTATACAAATTGCCGAAGTCGACAATTCGCAAAGGTGAGAGGATTGCATTCAATATCTTTTCGATGCAAACTCCCTATCGAGATATTTACACGTGGGACATTACTGTGAATCGTAACGACATCGAGATGTCTCGCAGTGCAGTGGGAACGACATCACCCTTGACGCTATCTAGAAACGATGTCTGGCACCAAATCGAGTTCTCAAACCAGTCCAAAGTCCCCTTCACCACCGGGGCCGCATTGATTACGCAGGGAAATCAACCTTTGGCACAAGAACTTTTGACGTACACTTCCATTGGCAATATATGCCGAATTCCAGTAACCGTAGCCATCGACATGCGTGGAAAATTCGAGGAACAGGAAATCGCCCGCGATTTGAATGCGCTCAATTGGGATGGAAATAATTACGCCAAAATTGAAAAAGAAGGCAAAGTCGTCTTGCGCAATAACAAATCTTCAGAAGTCGACATCGAAGTGTTGTTAAAACTAGGTGGAAGAGCGACAGAAGCCAGCCACAACGGAGTCATCCAGCTGACGGCATTTGATCCGGCGCTTTGGACTCAGTATCGAGGAAACACTGCGATCAACAACTCAAGTCAGATCACTTGGAAGACAAATCTGAAACCGGGTGAAGTATTCGAGCCAAAATCAATCCACCATTATTTCACAAGACATTAGAGAGAACTGGTGCTCGGGCATGCAAGGAGTTGAAATGCAGCAAGAAAATTTCTGCCATCACACTGCTGGCGCATAAAAAAAGCCCGGAATGCCAAAGGCAGATTCCGGACTAGTCCCCCCCTGGGTAATTGCAAGGCAACTGCAATTTCCCGATGTTGATCTTGTCAACACAGTCTTGTATCGGATATCGCGAAGACAATTCTTTGCTAAAACCGGAATGAAATCAGCGTGATGACTTTGCTAGCGAGAATTGTGTCGCGTGTATCGGCTTTTCAGTGAATACTTCCGATTATCGCTCATTAAGGTTGGCGGACTTTTCCGATTTTAATGATAACACCGAAAATTCAAGCTTAGCTGCGGCGTATGCGGTGCGCGAGCGGCGATGGGTCGGCGCCGTGATTTCACAGGTTTTTGGTTTTCATAAGCCAAGTAGTCTGGTGCAAGTCCTGGACGCCGATGGCAGATCGATGCCCAATTTCAACCCCGGAAGATACGACTAAACGTGAATCAAAATCGCTCCAATTCCTGGTTGGCGATTATGCCGACAATTGTATTCCCAATCATTGTTGGTTTGGGCATCTATTTTGTTGTCATCGGCGCCATTGAAAAGGGACTTATTCAGGACGAACTCATCGAGCGATACGTAACTGGGCATTCCGTTTCCAAAGTCACGACGGCGATGTTTTTGATCGGCTTAGTCTCGCTTATTCTGGTCAGCGCAGACGTTTGGGACCAATTTCGGTCACTGAAAAGAATTCATATTCACGAAAGAAGAGTGCGACGAAGTTGGATGAGTCGCCTGCTCGGACGGCGCAGACAACCCAACCTATTGGAGAATCACCAACCATCGCAACTCGCTGAGAGTCATGCGGTTCGGATCGAAGGTGAAACCAACCGAGTCCAACAACGTTTGAGTGAGTTTCCGCGCCGTTGGCAAAATACTTACTTATGGAGGCGGTTTCGCTCAGCAATCGGCTTCATCCAACAGCACCGGTCAGCGAATGGTCTGGACGATGAATTGAAATACTTATCCGACCAGGACGCGTCGCGCAAAAATGAGCGATACTCATTTGTTCGTATTCTTATCTGGGCAACGCCAATGCTCGGGTTCCTGGGTACCGTGTTGGGGATCTCTGAAGCATTGGGCGGAATCAAGTTGGGCCCCGAAAGTGACTTTCAGGGGATGATGGAAACCCTCCAATCAAGCCTATACATTGCTTTTGATACGACCGCACTTGCATTGACGTTTTCCGTCGTTTTGATGTTTTTCCAATTCCTGGTTGATCGATGTGAATCGCAGTTGCTTCAGGCCGTCGATGAGAATTCGCGTTCGCAATTAACACATTACTTCCCCGTCGAAAGTCAAGAAGACGGCACTCCCCAAATTGATGCCATTCAACGGATTGCCAGCGAGATGATGAAGGCAGTTGAGGGACTCGTCGAAAAACAATGCTCATTGTGGAATCATTCCATTACTGCCGCACAGTCCGCGTGGGTTGAATCAGTAACGGCTGCCAAGCAAGTAGTTAACTCAGAACTCGTTACGGCATTAGGCCAATCGACCAGTAGACTAGCAATCGAGGTGTCGAATTCGATCAGCAAAGCGGATAAAACGCTAGACCAACGAATTCAGCAGTGGCACATATCGATTTCTGAACTCACGAGAGAATTTATTAGGGCACAACAAGACTTTGTTAGTGGGGCTAAGCCGCTGGCCGAGACCTTGCAGGTGGTAGTCGACTTGAAACACATCCAAGAAGATTTGCTGGCGACCCTGCATAGGCTTCCGAATGAAGGTCCGCTATTCGAAATCGCTCAAGAACTTGTATTCGCCACACAACAGTTGGTTGAGCAAATGCGGCTCGACGTTGACTTGAGACAATCCCAGCAAGCACATGCAGACATTTCAACGTTCGCTCAAGGCCCAAACATCATCACCGGCCCCTCAAGTCAATCAAATGAGTTTGAATTTGGCGATTATGAGAAAACGTCGAGTGAGGTCCATCAGCAGTTCGACGAAGACTCAGATTCTCCGCAGACGATCAAGTATGCGCCGGATCAATCCACTGCAACGCCAGTCGTACCCATCACTCGTCGCCTGTTTGATATGAAGACTAACTCGGCAACTTCCGGGAAGGGACTTACCGAAAAAACTCACCTCGTGGAACGAACGCGTGCTGCATGATTAAATCAGCGCATTCAGAGTCTACTGCCGTTTCTCTGTTCCCGTTTCTTGCCGTACTAATTTGCACGATGGGAGTGCTTATCGTACTGCTTGTACTCGCCGTCAAGGCCGCCGACCACAACAATCAACTGCAGCAGACGTCTGACAACGATGAACTTCGTCAGGCAGAAGCTCTAGAGCGTGATCTGGAAATTGAAGCACTGAGGGTCGAAGGTTTGTTAGACCTACGCCCCAGCCTACAAAACAAATTGGCCCAGGCCCGTGACCTCAGAGGATATCTCGAAAGCGAGACGCGCGAACTTAAGCGGAACCTGCAACAAATCGAATTACAGATCGTTGCAGCCTCGGAAGATACGAAAAGTGAAGTAACTATCTCCGAGATTACGCAAGAAATCGATGGTTTACGTGAACAGATTACCGAAGTTCAAGCGCAAACCGATCTGATTCGTTCGTCAAAGGCAAATGCGGCACCAGTCTATTCGATTGTGCCGTACCAGGGAAACTCGGGCACGAGTCGCCGACCCATTTACATTGAATGCACGTCACAGGGGCTCTTCATCCAACCAGGAAACATTCAGCTCACTGATCAAGATTTTACGTTTCCGGTGCTAAATGGTAATCCTTTGGATGCAACTTTGGCTGCGGTTCGGCAATACCAACGCCGACACAACTACACGAATGAAAATGAACAAGCTTACCCACTGCTTGTAATCCGCCCGGGTGGTGAGAGCTATTTCGCTCTGGCCCGGCGAGCGATGACAAGTTGGGATGACGAATTCGGCTACGAACTAGTTGAGTCCGATAAAGTTCTCGATTTCGGCGAGCCGGACGAAGGCCTGATTGCTGAAATTGAAGAGACGATCAAAGAGGCTCTCCGCAAACAAGAACGCATGGTTGCCGTATTGGAAGCGCGCGGTCAAAAGTTCCAGTCACCTTTGGCAAACACTTCGCAAAACTCGTCGAGGCCGGGCAGGTTTGGCCAGGAAAATCCAACCCCATCGATTGGCAAAGCAACCGACTCCATGGGAGGAGGCCAAACGTCGGCGAAAAGGGCGGAGTCTCGCGCTTCCGATAGCAATAGCGACACACTCGCTGGGCAGTCACAATTTGAAGATGAAATCGCGCGTCAAGAAGGCGTTACAGATTCAAGGAATTCTTTGGCATCTAACAGCACCTCAACAAGCCTCACGAACCCTAACGGCCCCCAAGGCAATGATGCTTATCAGCACGGCCCGATAAACCAAGAGGTCGAGGAATCGGTCGCAAATTTTGCAAATTCTTCGCTTGCTCAATCATCCAAGAGCGAGGGAACTCAGGCATCGCGTCTCAACATTCAAACTGACAAGCGAAGCGAAAATTGGGCGTTGCCAGCATCGACGAGCCATGCAATTGCCTATCGTCGTCCAATTCAGGTTTCATGTTATCCTGACCGCTTTGTATTCGAATATAGCGCGAATTCTAACCAGCGAATCGCGACCGTCTCGATTGACAATTCCGTGGAGGACAGCTTAGACGCATTTGTTCATTCCATTTGGAACGTAATCGATGGATGGGGAATTGCGGGCTCCGGAGGGTATTGGAAACCGGTACTGAAAATCAAATTGATGCCTGGCGGTTATTCGAATTTTGTACAGTTAGAGCGGCTACTCCAAAATAGCGGACTCGAAATCGAAAAAGGCGAATAACCCTGACTTCAGTGGGAACCGATAGTTAATTCGACAATGAGCACTTGCAATTACCAAAAGCTTCAGCGACGCCGAGCTGCCAATCAAGCCGCCGATGCAACTCCCGGCCACGATTCATTTTTGGATATCGTGGCAAACCTCGTTGGAGTGTTGATTATTCTCTTGGTGGTTGTTGGAACTCACGCAGGAACGTCGCTCAGCGCTACAATCTCGCAATCTGCTTCGCCGGTGTCAGTCGACCTTAAAGAGCTGGAACAACGACTTGACCGGTCGCGCTCGCGATCCGTAAGTTTACAACTCGACGCCCAACGTCTTGACCAGTTAGTCGCCGAAGAAGCACTCGCGATCGAATCGCTCACCAATAGTCGACAGGGACTCTTGATTGAGATTGAACTTGCCAAATCTGAGCTTGCCAATCGCATGCAACAACTCGAACATAGTTCGTTTGAACTCGTTGCAGCTCTGCAAATCAAGCATGAACTCGATAAAGAGCTTGAGTCAGCACAAGCGGCCTATCGCTTGGCGTCCAATGAAGTGTCCAAACAAGTTACGCAAATCAACCACTACCCGACTCCTTTAGCCAAAACCGTTTTTCAGGATGAAGTTCATGTGAGGATTGCCAAAGGTCTGATCGAGTTCGTCCCAGTTGACGAACTCGTTGAAAAAATGCGAGGCGAGTGGAAGTTGAAGGCCGAGAAACTCAAATCGTCAAACCATACAACAGAAACTGTCGGACCAGTGGGGAACTTTCGTTTGCAATACGTTCTTGAAGCAGAAGAGGTTTCGACGCCGACGGATTTGGGGCTGATCAGCGAGCGTCGTCTGACATTCCGCCGCTTTGTTATTCTGCCGACGCAAGACAATTTAGGCGAACCGGTGGAAACAGCTTTCCAATCGGGGTCGCGGTTTCGCAAACAGCTATCAGGTCTTGTCCCGGCAAAGACGACAGTTTCTATCTGGGTTTATCCAGATAGCTATGCCGAGTTCAACCAAGTCAAGACGTTTTTGCAACGGTCCGGCTATCAGACGGCGGTGTGGCCGTTACCGATGGGTCGTCCGATTTCAGGTGGACCCGACGGATACCGTTCGACAGCACAATAGTTGATCAAGTATCCCCGGGGCAGCTTAAAGGTCGCTGTTGGAGGACTCGGCGATGTCTCATTCGCACGGTTTTTCGCATCCTTGGCGAACCGGATGTTAGATCAAACTGCATACAGGCATTGATACCCTTTGAAAGTCATCGCGATGAGGTACTTAGGACTTCGACGAATGGCTGAAATTTGCGGAAAGGGCTATTATTTTCAATTTGGCTGATTAGATTATGCTAATTGAGTCGAAAAGATGGCAATTTGTTTTGCCAAGTTTGCCTGCAACAAATTAACTCAATGTTGTTTGTTTACTTCATTTGGCCTCGAACAGCAATTCTCAGTGTGCTAGACCCTATGTAGCATGGCTAAGAGACGAAAAGCAAACCGCAAAGTCACCAAGCGACGTAGCTTCTCATTGAGAAATATCTCTCGCGTTGAAACGCTTTCGTCAGCCGGGAACTTCAATTGCGGGTGGCAAGTTCGTTTGCAACGGCGCGGGCAACGCTTTGACCGTTACTTTGCGGATTCACTCTACAATGGAAAGCGCGCGGCCCTATCTGCGGCCAAGGCATACCGCGATTATCTGCTCAAGGTCACTCGATCATTCACCGTAAAGGAACTCGCACAATATCCTTCGATACGAAATAATTCAGGCGTCGTTGGTGTACGCTCAGCAACACAAGTTGAATACCGTGGAGGGTATGAGTTCACCTACCACTTTTGGGTTGCTCAATGGACGGATGCGGACGGGCGAAGGCGAACGCGCAGTTTCTCTTGCGACAAATATGGCGAGGATGAAGCCTTTCGCCTCGCCGTGCAAGCCAGAGATCGGGGAGTTGCTGGGTCACAAGCAGCGCAATAGAATCAACGTGGGACCGGATTTGGCATAAGTGGTTCGCGAAATCTGGAAGCCTGCAATTCAATACGGCGATTCCAATGCTGCAGCTGTGTTCGTAGCTCGCTACCGCGTTGTCGGCAATCCGATTTGCACTTTCATTGTTTTACGATGACCTTCACATACGAATATGCTCGCCCTGCAGTCGCGGTAGACTGCGTAGTTTTCACGTTCAGCGACAATGAATTAAAGCTGTTATTGATCGAACGCTTGTTTGCACCGTTTGTTGGTACCTGGGCGCTGCCGGGTGGGTTTGTCGATATCGAAGAGACGACGGACAATGCCGCTCGCAGAGAGCTTTTGGAAGAGACAGGATTAAATGTTTCGCGCCTGAAACAGTTTCACACGTTCAGCGATGTCGACAGAGATCCTCGCGATCGTGTAATTTCCGTAGCGTATTTGGGATTCGTCCACAGTCAGGACGCAACAATTGTGGCGGGCTCGGATGCCAAGAGAGCTGCTTGGTACCCACTCAGTTCATTGCCCGAACTGGCTTTTGATCACGCGTCCATCATTTCTACGGCTGTGGCGTTCATGCAAATGAGTTTATCAGCGTTTCCGCTGGCATGGGAACTTCTCGATGATCACTTTACGATCGATCAGCTAAAGTTGATCTATCAACACATCATGGGTAGGGAAATTGTAGCCGGCGAGTTCGAGACCAAAATCCTTGCTCTCGGCGTGCTGCAACCCGTTAAAGCGACGCATCCAACAAGCACTTCTTGTAAAGGACTATACTGTATGAATTTTGAAAGGCTAAAGCAGTTTGAACTGGAAGGGCTTGGATTCTGGAATTGTAACTGCACCAGTTAATTGTGTACGCCGCGGATCGACGGCACCCGGTAGTGCCCAACGACCATCCTTCGACACCCAGTTCAGCCTGCCCGAAATATAATGACTTTTTAACATTTGTTTGACTTTTCGACGGCCCACCTCACTTGCGACGCCAGGCAGAAACGCCTTAAAATCACAGTCGGGAACTGAGCGTTTACCCGAGTCATTTGATTCGTGGTCGACTTCGACTAGCGTCACGTAAACACTAGAAAGCGATGCAATTATTCTGCTCGTCATGGAGCCGTTACGGGAAACAGTATTTGCAGCTTGTCCCATGTCGGCGTTCACTTTTACTACATGACAATTGACATCTTTTAACAGGCGGTAACCTCGATTGGAATTAACTAGCAATCAAGCTGAATGGGCTACACCTGCAGCGATTGATGTCGATCTATTTCGCTTTCGCGATTTAATGAGT
The DNA here is from genome assembly GCA_937862885.1 of uncultured Planctomycetaceae bacterium. Classification (GTDB taxonomy): domain Bacteria; phylum Planctomycetota; class Planctomycetia; order Pirellulales; family Pirellulaceae; genus CALMEE01. The sequence continues at coordinate 59,632 of CALMEE010000061.1, read as the reverse complement.
TTCGCTGGAAGTCACGTAATCTTGCAAAAGCAAAAAGGAGTGGAATATTGGCGCACGTATTAAAGGGGAGTGTCCAGAGGGTTAGCGCAACGGGCGACTTGATTACCGATATTTCGAACGAACAAATCGCCGATGCGCCAAGCGACGACTCGGTTGTTGTAACGTTTGGCCCTCATCATACACTAGGGATTTACGATCCTGATCATGAAGAGTCGGAGTCGACTCTGTTAGCCGTTCGCGGAACCAGCGGCAACTTGGAATTAACCATCGTCGGCATCAGCTTGAGTGAAATGCTTGGCATAGGTCCGGGTGAAAAAGTTGAAATTAAATGGTGATGGCGGATAGCTTGGCCAATCTTCTATTGTTCCGCCATTTGCAAAAATGCAGCATGTCTGCCGCGTGTAAAACGGCAACCGGCAATCGAAATTCGATACCTAGTGTTGTACACTTTTTTCGATAATTTCGCCGTAAAGTTCTGGGCGACGATCGGCAATGAGATTGACTTCATGTTTACCCAATACACGCACGATGCGCTTTTGCCTAGCCAGTTCGGGATCGATATCGGCAATCAAAACTTCTTCACGGTCGTGTTCCGCATACGTCAAACTCGAGCCATTTGGATGAATAATGCGACTCCGCCCTACAAATGAAACGCCCCGCTCTAAGCCGACCCGATTCGCAACGACAAAGTAAATGTGATTTTCCATCGCACGCACTGGCGGAACAAGCTCGGCAATTGAAATGGAGGCCGCAGGCCAGTTCGTCGGCAATAGAACGACGTCGGCACCCTTTAACGCCAAAACTCGTGTAGCTTCGGGAAAACTGCTGTCGTAACAAATCAGCATACCGACCTGCACCTTGTCAATCTCAAAGACATCGTACGCCGCTTGGCCACAAGTTACGAATCGATCAACGCCTAGCTGAGGGAGGTGGGTTTTTCGGTAATGCGCGACGATGCCGGCTGGACCAATGCAAACCAGGGAATTAAATAAGTCGTCGGATTCGTCTTCCGTTTCAAGAAATCCAAATACACCAAATACATTCAACGATCGACAACTTTCGTGCAGCCGCCTAAATACCGTGCTTTGCAAATTTAGCCCAATTGCCTTTCCTTCTTCCTTTGTTTCACAACAATAACCAGTGAGCGAGCATTCAGGAAAGACGACCAACCTCGCGCCATTAGCGGAGGCTTCAGTCATCTTTTCGAGCGTTCGCTTTAAGTTCTCGTCGATGTTACCAAACTGGATATCTGTCTGTACGGAAGCAATTCGGAACATGGTCGTCATCAGCTATTAAAAACAAAAAACTGCCCTAATTACTTGGAAACATTTTGGCCGTGCCTTGCTCACACGTGTGTGATGCAAATCGAATTAGATGATGGGTTACGTCGGTCAATTTGTCCAGCCAGTCGACTAAAAAATGATCGACGATTACTCGACTGGAAAAGCGCACCTCTTTCACCCGGTTGCACTGTCACCGGTCTCCAAGTCTCAATACTGTTGTACAGCTTGCGTTCTCGTCTCTCACAGCAATTTTTTCGTTGGCTCGGTCGGCAATGGAATACAATGCGCGAATTGGCCCAGTCTAGCACTTGGGAATTGTTAGAAATTCAATCGCCATTCATCGTTGAAGCCCACTAGATTTTACCTAACTGTAATCTTTTTCCAAATTCTGGAATCTGTTTGAATGACCGAAGAACCTAACCTAGTGTCTTGAAGGTCCACACGACGTTGCCACCAAAATGGTCAACTTTGGACCTGTTGCTCCCCCATTTTAACGCTACGAGGTTACAATGTTAGCTCATTGCATTTTGGTTGTCGGATTCTTGTTCTGTATGCTCGTGTGTTTTGCTACGACCAAGCCGAATCTCAATGACCAGACGTTTTAACTATTTATCGAGATTGGATTGAAGCTAGGTGTTTCGTTTCGCTTTTACAATATTTGTCAGTGCGTTCTTACTTTTCCAGGTTCAACCGCTGATTGCGAAACTCATTCTACCTTGGTTCGGTGGTTCGAGTGTAGTTTGGACCACGTGCATGATGTTCTTCCAAATTCTGCTGGTCGCCGGATATGCGTATGCGCACTTAGCGCATCGATTACTGTCCCCGAAAGCGCAATGGCTTTTGCAATCAGCCGTAATTTTGGTTGCATGCTTCTTTCTCCCTATACGCGCTGACGAAACTTGGAAACCAACTAGCTTCGACGATCCCAGTTGGGAGATCTTGAAGCTGTTGGGATTTTCGATTGGCTTGCCTTTTTTTGTGTTAACGACGACGAGTCCGTTGCTTCAAGCTTGGGTCGCCAAGACGTTGCCGACACGCTCGCCGTATCGTCTTTATGCACTGTCAAATGTTGGCTCGCTATTGGCGTTACTCAGCTATCCATTTCTGATTGAGCCGAACTTATCGTTGCCAGTTCAATCCTTGATTTGGACAGCTGCATTTATTGCATTTGCCATCGCGACGTTCTGGAGTGGATACCGCTACCAAGTTGCTGAAAATTCGCGCAACCACAACATAATTGGCCAAGAGGTAAAATCCCACGACCACGATCGATCGGCGAGCGGCGAGGTTGCTGTACAGGAGCATAAGTCGAGTCGCATTGAACTTACTCCTCTGCTGCTTTGGACGCTTTTACCGATGGCGGCGTCAATCATGTTAATCGCTTGCACCAACATGATGACGCACGAAGTTGCTTCGGTTCCTTTCTTGTGGATTGTACCGCTGTCTCTCTATTTGCTTACTTTCGTCATTTGTTTTGACCACCCTCGTTGGTACGTACGCCCGATTGTTTGGTTATTATTGTGGTTCGCTGTCATCTTGGGTGTGTTTCTAATGGAAAGCGGAGTGGAATCTGACTTAGGGCTACAGATTTTCGGGTACAGCGCCATTAGTTTTCTTACGGCTTTTGCGTGCCACGGAGAACTTGCTCGGATTAAGCCCGCGGTAGACCGATTAACCTTGTTTTATTTGATGATGGGTGTCGGTGGGGCATTAGGGGGAATCTTTGTAGCAATTGTGGCACCACGAATTTTCGATGATTTCATGGAATTCTATCTTGGGCTGTTTATGACCGTCATCTTGATCTATCTGGCTTATTTGCACCAAATCACGAATTTTGCAAAGAGTGACAGCAGTGTAAGCGCATCAAGTGTACGTAACACCAAAGCCACAGTGAACAATCGGCCAAACTATTGGTCATTACTTCGATTCATTGGTTACACACTCGGCTGTACAGTGATTACGGCGATGATTATCGCTGGCGCGAATCATTACCGTCTTGGATTGTCGGGAAAAGAGGACGACGAACATATTGTATTCAAGGCCAGAAACGCCTACGGAGTATTGACAGTAAAAGATGTGGATGGCGGGTTAGAGAGACTTGCATACCGAGTCCTTATCAACGGACGAATCGACCATGGACATCAATTTATCGGATCGCATCTTGAACATGCACCTGTATCGTACTACGGAAACAATTCTGGCATTGGTCGAGCCATGCGGTATCTTCGCGAACAAGACATTGGTGCTGGTCTCAATATCGGCGTAATTGGCTTGGGAGTGGGGATCACTTCGGCCTATGCAACCACAGGTGATCAAGTCTATTTTTATGAAATCAATCCACTGGTAAAATTCGTTGCCGAAAACAAGTTTACTTACTTGTCAGACCTGTACACCAAAATCGGGGAAAACCGCAAGTTTAGACTTGGTGATGCGCGGATTCAATTAGAACGGGACCTGGCAACTTCGAATATTAAATTTGACGTTCTGGTCGTGGACGCTTTTACATCCGACGCGATCCCAGCACATTTGTTGACTCAGGAATGCTTTGAACTCTACCGCAAATGTCTAGTTGAAAATGGCGTGCTCTTGGTCCATATATCCAATCGTTATCTTGACCTTGAACCGGTGGTTATGAACATTTCACGCGAATTGCAATGGCAGGCATCTATCATCGATGCCACTGAACCAACGAGCTGTAGTTGGGTAGTATTGTCAGATGATACGCTGCTGCATCTCGACGATGTGATTTTTGAGGCACGCACCGAGTACGAAGAGCGGCTACCCAATTTAATCTGGACGGACAACTATACGTCGATATTTCCTATTGTCGATTGGAGCCGTTTCGAATTCATGGACCTATTCCAAAGTCCGATATGGAAACGGCCGCGCAAAGACGAAGATTGATTGCTTGTCGAAAATTTGATGGATTTCACTTACCACACGTAAGTAAATTTCAGTCTAACCGCATAGCCCCCTTTCTTTCCGGCACGAACGCGGCCTGCGGCGTGAAGAGTGCGCAACGACAGATAGGTATCGACCATCGCTGACAACTCTTCGCATGGACGTTGAATTATGGCAGGCACCCAATTGATTTGTTTCCGTCCCTCATCCACTGCACCAAACGATCTGCGAGAGAACATCACGGAAATCAAAGTAAAAGACTGAACTCGATCTGCTCATGATGCTGGGGTTCGCGGCGCAATTTCCTGCTCCGCCACTGAGTTTCTGACTTTCTCTGGTGATCTCGAGAAAATGCCGTCACGAAACTCATTCAGAAATCAAAGTTGAGGCTGCAGGATTCGATTTCCTATCATACAATGTTATTGATCACAATTTGAACCTTATCAATTTACTTTCAGATTAATCGCATACCACCCATTTATGTCAAATCCAACGGCCCAAACCAACAAAACCATGGACTCAATAGTGTCACTTTGCAAACGCAGAGGGTTTCTATTTCAATCGAGTGAAATCTACGGCGGAATCCAAGGATTTTGGGACTATGGTCCATTGGGAGTCGAACTCAAACGCAATCTCAAGGATGTTTGGTGGTCGGACATGGTACTTTCACATGATGATTTGAACGTACTGCCCGATGCACCTTGCGAATTCTCGATGACGGGTATTGATTCGACGATTATCATGCATCCTCAAGTCTGGAAATGTTCAGGACATTACGACCTGTTCCATGATTTTATGGTCGATTGCCGCCAGTCGAAACGACGATATCGCGTCGATCAGTTGGTCGGGAGGTGGGCAGCTGTAGGCGATTCGCGGATCATCATCAGCACTGAATCGGGTGAGGAAGAGGACGCGGAATTGGATCGATTGGCGTTCAAATATTTTAAGTTGCGTACGAAAGATCGTGACAAATTGACTTGGGAGGGCGAAAAATTCAGTATCGCCAAATTGGATTCATTCGCTAATGTTTTAGGGCCTGATGCTAAGGAACAGGGTTCGTTAACCGAACCCCGAGAATTCAATCTAATGTTTAAGACCACCAAAGGAGCATTGGGCGGAGAAGAAGATACCGTCTTTTTGCGGCCCGAGACTGCGCAAGGAATATTTGTAAATTTCAAGAATGTCATTGATAGCACTCGGTTTAAGTTGCCACTGGGCGTCGCCCAAATCGGCAAGAGTTTTCGCAACGAAATTACTCCTCGCAACTTCACATTTCGCTCCCGCGAATTCGAACAAATGGAAATTGAATTCTTTTGCCATCCTCAGCAGAGCCAAGCATGGTACGCGTACTGGCGGGAGCGACGCATGCAGTGGTATTTGAAACTAGGTCTATCACCAGATCGGCTGCGCATCCGCGAACACGCCCCTGCTGAATTAGCCCACTATTCAATTGGAACTGCTGATATCGAATACGCATTTCCGTTCCTGAACTCCGGCGAATTTGGTGAGCTGGAAGGTGTTGCGCATCGAGGTGATTTCGATCTGCGCAGTCACATGGAGGGCAAACTTGACGAAAAGTCGAACCCTTTGGTCTTGCAAATCGATGAAACTGGAAAGCCAAAATGGAAAGGGAGCGGCAAAGACCTAGCTTATCGCGATGAATTAACAAATGAAAAGTATATTCCTCATGTCATTGAACCGTCCGCTGGGGCCGACCGAGCTGTTCTGGCCTTTCTGTGCGATGCCTACGCGGAAGATCAAGCTCCAGACGAAGACGGCACAATGCAAACTCGCGTGGTTTTACGACTGCACCCGCGCCTCGCGCCAATAAAAGCGGCTGTCTTTCCATTGGTAAAAAAAGATGGCATGCCGGAAATGGCGAAACAAATCTATTTGGAACTCAAGCGAAAATTCAACGTCTTCTATGATGAAAAAGGGGCGGTAGGAAGACGTTATCGCCGGCAAGATGAAGCGGGCACTCCGTATTGCATTACCGTTGATGGACAGTCATTGGTCGACGCCACCGTTACGATTCGGGATCGAGACAGCCTTGAACAGATTCGCGTCCATGTCGACGAATGTTGCCAAGTGATTCAAGAGCGAATCGATGCTTGAGGGCGTTCGAACAATAAGTCTCCGAAAGTCGCCCCTTGCCGATAGGGTGTGGATCGATGAATGTCGTCGTTCGCTCTGCGAACGAAACGCCCGCCTACGCCTCGTTTGCGTACCAAAAGGACGACTTTGTTGGCACCGCCTTTAATCGCGAAAGCGGAAGTTATTAATCGTTTTTTTCCTTAGCAAGGGCTCACATCACCAGCCATCCACCAATCAAAGTTCGAAATTCTTCTTAATTTTTTCGTTGAATACGCCTTACCTTAGGCCCTTTAGTCGGCATGAGATCTTTTGCAGAATATGGCGTTAACTTCTCAATGCATTTACGAATACAATGAAATAGGAAGAGGTTCGGCAGGGCAGAAATTTACTCCAATTACATTTTTGATGTTGGTCACCTGCTGGTTGACCTTGGACCATTGAAGTCGAGCATGAGATGTCTGAATATGCGGTGCAAGCAGTTCTTCGCAGATTCTTCATCTCATCCAGGATACTGTTGAATTTTCTCGCCCTGAAACTGCGATCCACTGGCCGCATCGCCTGAGGACTTTACAATTGATCAAAAGGAGCTTTTCGAAACCCTCACACTCGCATCCTACAACAATCGCGTGGTATGGTTCCGGGAGCGACTCGATGCAATCGGTCTCCTCATTCACTAAATAGTAACGCCGCATGAACAGAGTGAAAGAGTCAATCGTAAACTTGGACCAACAATTCGTTGCTTTCCGCTTCGCTTGGGTGACCCAACATAGTTGGGGAGGCGATAAGATGCGGGACGATGGACTGATTAATGTACAACAGATCTCGTTGGGTAAGGCCAGATTTTGGTCTAGTCAGATTGTCGCAGCATACCTGAACGACAGCGAACTCAGCCTTGAAATCATCGATCAGGAAGATGCTCCGCCGACGACAGTCGTGATTCTCGTGCACGACAAGAAGGCGACCAGCGTGAAACGCCTGATTGACTATAGTTTGAGCCGCCGCCGCGTGAAACAACGTCTTGCCGAGTTATCGAAAACGGCAGGAAGGCTAGAATTAAGAGAGGTCGTTTGTCCAAAGTGTCAGTCAGCCATCCTCATGGAGGGCCCCCCGACTCCGCAATTCTTTTGTCGATATTGCGAGACAATCACAACCGAGTTCGATGTCGATTTGCAACGGCATGAAATTGAATACCGTATCTGTCGGCGTTGTGAGATGTACAGTCGACCTCGCAAGTTCACCGTCTTCTACTTTTATTTTCTCGTGTATTTCTACGGGATCCACATGGACTTCGTGCATTGTTGCCCCGCCTGTTTTCGGCGAACTGCTTGGTCCATGCTCTGGGGAAATTTGCCTTTTGTGGTCGGTGTTCCGGTAGCACTTCGCCAACTAAGTCACTGCTACTTCGGGTCAAATAGGACCGGTCCGATGAGGGGATTGCACGACGCAAATCGCTATTTGAAGCGAGGCAAGTTCGCGGAATCTTTGCAAATCTACGAATCAATTTTGGATCGACACCCATTAAGTGCAGGGGTCAAATACAACATTGCCCTCGGCTTAATCGGCTCGGGTGATTTGCGTCATGCCGTTGCATCGCTGGAGTTGGCATTACAAGATTGTTCAAACTATATTCCTGCGCAAAGACTTCTGGTTCAGACGCTGTATGACTTGGATAAGCCGCAACAGGCCCAGGAATTCGCAGAGCGGTTCAAATTCGATTTGAGTTAGGCGAAGAAGCCATGGGTGGGATGTGGTGTGACGGTCTAGCTCTTTAGTTGAGCCATCGCCTCATCAGGAATATCGAAGTTGGCAGAAACACTTTGAACGTCTCCATGATCGTCGAGCGCTTCCATCAATTTCAATACCTGCGTGGCAGCTTCGGCATCCAAGGTAACAGTGTTGGACGGAATTCTCAAAACTTGCGCCGACTCACATTCAATATTTTCCAACTTCAGTCGGTCATTGACGCTGGAGAACTGGTCAGGGTCACAAGTCACTTCGAAGTTATCTCCCACGACTTGAATGTCATCAGCACCTGCATCCAACGCCACCGTCATCAAACTTTCTTCCTCGATTGATTGGCGAGGAATGATGAACAAGCCTTTACGATTGAATATCCAAGAAACGGCGCCGCTTTCTGCTAACTTTCCTTGGTGGATTTCAAAAAGCTTGCGCAATTCAGGAGCTGTTCGGTTGCGATTGTCGGTTAAAATATCGAGAATAATAGCGACACCATGGGGCCCATATCCTTCATAAACGATCTCATCCAAGTTTCCCCCATCGAGTTCGCCAGTTCCTCGCTTAATCGCGCGCTCGATATTGTCTTTAGGCATTGAAGCTGCCTTCGCATCTTCAACTGCTTTGCGCAGGCGAAAATTTCCGTTCAAGTCGGCTCCGTCACGTGCGGCCACGATAATTGCCCGGCTTAAGCGCGTCCAGACCTTTGCCCGTTGCGCGTCGACGCGTCCCTTACGATGTTGGATATTTGCCCACTTGGAGTGACCAGCCATAAGTAATCTTCAATTTAGAAAACGTCGGCGTGCGAAACCGCGTCAGCCGAGAAGAACAAAAATGTTTGAAGCGGCATGAGCTATCGTGGTTTCTTGCGCTTTAACTGCTTCGTGGGAGATTTGGCGGCAGCTGCAGCTACCGTCTTTTTGGGTCTACCAGGTTTTCGCTTGCTCGTCGGTGGTTCAGCTGAAGCGCGCTTCTTTGTAACTTTCGACTTGGCTTCAGCCTTACCCGCTCCCGACTTCGGTAACTTTTCCGCGTCGCTCCTTTTGGTAGTCTTTTTGGGCTCCGTGCGGGAAGTTGGGGATGCTCGTTTGATAAAGCGATCTTTGGCCTCTGGTTCAATCGACAGAATAATCTTTCGAATCTCAGGCTTAAATGGACTCGAAAAATGGGATACCGCCAATTGATGCACCGTCGAGAAAAACTCAATCCCTTGCGATTTGGGAATTGCTCGCTCCAACCCCGGAACCCGGAAGTCAGCAGATTCTCTACTATCAATCGCACCGATCAAGTACATTAGCTCAATCATGGCTTCATCGATCGCAATTTGGTGGCCACCCAAAGCGCTTTGTGCCACGTAGGAGATGACAAATGGAGTCACTCCTCGTCCTTTGTCCAATATCTCAATTGCCTTACCTAAATTTTCCTTCTTGAGGAAATCGATGTCAAACGAATAGTGGGCTTCGAATACTGAGTTGAGCGTCTTTTTAAGTCGGTTGGCGGCTTGCATGGGCTCATTGAGGCACCCCATCACATCCGCCAACTCCGCCGCCGTCGTTACCCTCACCTCATTCCAATCGAAAAACGATCGTTGAATTCTTGCAATCGCCTCGTCGGCCTGATCAAACTGAGAGTTCTGCAAGCAGCAGGCGTACATCACATGTTCCAACAACGAACGTGTCGTCGGAGGCTTAACAACCGGAAATTGCTTCTTAGCCACTTTCTGAAGAACGGTAAAAATGGCTGCTCGGTTAGACGCATTCATTTCGAAATTCAATCTTATTCAAAATTTACATATCTGCCGCGACATTCAAACGTCTGCCGAATTGCAAAAATCCAGCAGAGCTGTCGCAACAATATACTACCCTGAAAAACCTTAGTTAGTTCCCTCAAATAATTTGGAATCCGACCTACCCAAGCCCCTATTGTTCTGCGCCCAGAAGGCTCCCATGCAGGTGGGCGATCGCAGCACTCATTTTCGAGGATCTTCCAGCGAAATATCGAAGCTCTCTCGACTTGATTGAGGTGTTAACCAACGTCACCGCAAGCGGCCAAAATCGTGAAGCGATCTGCCTGTTCATGCAAAATAGTATCCTAAACCAATTTTCGTAACTTGCAATAACTCCCGCGCAACGCGAACGCAAGCAGTTACCACCGGCACCAGCATCGCTATCGCAAATAGCAAACGCAGTCAACTTCACCAAAATCGCGATGCAGCGGCAAGACATCACTTCAAGTCTTCGAAGCCTCCCGGTCCATCATCGTCAAAGCCATTCTCAGAGTTGGGTGCGGCCTCTTCAAAATCACTCGACGCAGGATCGAATTCGTCATCGGATTCTATTTCAGGCGGAGTCCGTTCCAGAACTTCATCCAAGATTTGTGCAACAGCCAGAGAGTGCTTCACACCCATATCGAGAACGAACTCGATTTTAGGGGTGAAACGAGTATCAACCCGATCACCAACTCTTCTCTGCAAAAAACCCTTCGCATTATTCAGCCCGTGCATACAAAGCGATTGTTTCTTCTCGTCGCCCATGATCGAGACGTAGACTTTTGCAAGCCGCAAATCACCTGAGACGCTGACTCGCGTGACCGTCACGTCACTCACTCGTGGATCTCGCAAGTCGATCAAGATGGCCATGCTAACAACTTCGCGAATCGCTTCAGCCACCTTTAATACACGGCGACTACTCATCTTCTTCCAATCCTATCTAAACAATAATACGCAAACTCGATTGCCACAGATCCTGCAATTCGCCACTTAAGCCTGAATATGCCAATGAGCATTCCAAGGATTACCGCTCGACTTGATTTTTCTCATGGTCCCTATGTGTTGACGAACTCGATGGTTTGCCGATCCACCTGTACAGACGCGAAACCACCAAGATCCATTCATGAGCGAGGCGGACATGCCCGCAAGAAATGGTTGCGAGTCGAACTGACGCAACGTCGCGGACGTCGAGCAGAGTCCTTACTCTGCTCACCGCGAACTTCCCTGAAATAAGAAAGCAGCGTCTAATCTTTAAACCCAGCTGCAGATGATGCAAGGCTACAACGTCCTCGAAACTTCTTCAATCTTGTAAGCTTCGAGCGTATCGCCCTCTTTGATATCATCAAAGCCCGCCAATTTTATTCCGCATTCCATACCGCGCTGGACCTCCTTGGCGTCATCCTTTTCCCGTTTTAACGTATCCAAGTCATACTCGCCGATCACGCGATTGTCGCGAATCAAGCGAATTCTCGAACCGCGTTCGATCGTACCGCGCATTACTCGGCAACCTGCAATTGTGCCGATGCGGCTGATATTGAATGTGCGTAAGACCATGGCCATCCCCAGATTGACGCTTTGCATCTCCGGTTTGAGTTTTCCTTCAAGCGTCGCGCGAACGTCATCGGTGATCTTGTAGATTACACTATACCTGCGGATTTCAACTTGAACCTCTTCGGCCAATGACCTGGCAACCTCATCGGGAACAACATTAAAACCGATAATCACAGCCTGCGATGCTTGAGCCAGGCGTACGTCAGCCACGGTGATTCCACCAACCAACGCCTGTAAGATCTTGACTTTTACTTCAGGATGATCGATTTTCGACAGTTCCTTTTGAATGGCCTCGATGGAGCCGCGAACGTCGGCCCGAATGATCAAATTCAACTCAACGATGTCTCGATCATCGACCAGGTTTCCAGCCTCCAACCTGCTCTGGAAGTCCTCAAGCGAGATGCGTTTGCTGACGCCTGACAACGACTGCGTGCGGCCGCGTATCGCCCGGGCTGCCGCGATTTCGCGGGCCTGGATGATATCCGGTAGCACATGGAATTTATCGCCAGCGTTCGGAGCGACATCCAAGCCGGCCAGATTGACCGGCGTGCTGGGGCCAGCAACCTCTAGTTGTACATTAGGACGGAGCGTGTCGTACATTGCCTTCACCCGTCCATGCGCTGTTCCGCAAACCACGATATCGCCAAGGCGCAACGTACCGGATTGCACCAAGAACTTGGCGATAACTCCACGACTGCTTTCCTGTTCGGCTTCGAGGCAGGTCCCGTGCGCGGGGCGATCAGGGTTTGCCTTATATTCATGCAATTCGGCGGTAACCAGAATCGTCTCCAATAGTTCCTGAATGCCAGTCCCCTTAGTTGCACTGGTCCGAATCACCTCGATGTCCCCTCCCCACTCACTCGGGATCAAGTTGTGTGCGGCCAGTTCCTGCAACACCTTGTCCGGGTTCGCACTGGGCAAATCGATTTTGTTCATAGCCACAATGATCGGGACACCAGCTGCCTTGGCATGGCTAATCGCTTCTTCGGTTTGCGGCATGATCCCGTCGTCAGCGGCCACCACGAGCACCGCAATGTCGGTCACGTTAGCCCCACGTGCGCGCATCTCGGTAAATGCTTCGTGACCGGGCGTATCAACAAACGAGATTTTTTGTCCGTTTGAATCGACTTGGTAGGCGCGTATATGTTGCGTGATCCCACCCGCTTCACCGGACACCACATCGATGCCGATAATCGCATCCAACAACGAGGTCTTGCCATGGTCAACATGCCCCAAGAAAGTGACGATTGGCGGCCGTAGCGCTCCATCATCGGTGGATTCTTGTTCCGCCGCATCAAATTGCGCCAACATCGATTCTTCCAAGGTCTCCTGCTCCTTGAAATTGACCTGCAGCCCCAACTCGGCCGCAACAAATTGGGCTGTTTCCATGTTGAGTTCCGAATTGATATTTGCCATGACACCCATGGTCAGCAAGACTCGGAGCACATCTGCTTTGCCAACGCCAACGCCCTCCGAAAACGTTCGAACCGTGCAAGGCATTTCCAAAGTAACCAATTCCTTTCGCGGCGCTGAAGTATTGGCCACGTTCTTTTTGTTTCGTGGGCGGCGGGTCGCGCGACCTCGATATCCGAGCCTCTCTTCACCGTCGAGCGAGACTTGCTTGACTCGCGATGAGCGACGCTCTTGTCGAGTTGCACCAAGACTTGTGTCGGTAACACTTTCATCTTTCTCGTCTTTACTCTTCTTCGCCTTTCGTCGTCCGCTCAAGGGAGACTCGGCGAGCGCTTGAAGGGCCGCCGGATCAAATACGGGCTTTTGCGGTCCCTTTTCCGAAGGTTTTGTCGAGGTAGAACGATTTCCTGAGTCTGGCTTGCCGCCATCTTTGCCCGCTTTTTCGTCTTTAGCCTGTCGGCTACCACGAATCATGGCTTCGCGAATTGCCTGTTTTGGCAAAGCCATATCGGGCTTCATCACTCTTTCCTTCGGCGGAGGCGTCACCGCCGGCGGAGGTTTCACGTCGGGCATCGCGGCAAGCTTAACGTTTACCTCCGGCTTTTTGATTGGAGGCTTAGCTGATGGCGGACGCTGCGTTTTTTCCAGTACGTTTTCTCGTTTCGGTCGACTTCCTAAATCACGCAGACCCGATTTGCGCGAAAGATCCGGAGCAACCGGAGCAGCAACATTCATGGCTGGCTGCGCGGCTTGAGGCTGAGATGACGGCCGTTCAATGGCTGGTCGTTTAGACTTCGCAGAACTATCTGCGCCTCCATCGCTCAAGTACTTCTTAACCTTATCAACCTCGTCGTCCTCAAGGCTCGCTAGCGCAGAACCCTTGTTCTTGATCCCTACTTTTTCGCAGATCTCAAGTAATTTCTTATTGTCCAAACCAAGTTCTTTGGCGAATGCGTAGATCCGTAAAGGCACGAGGAATACTTCTCCTGTCGACCGCAATAGCTTTCCGCCAATTCGGCCTGATGCTTGTCGTTAAAACATAATTGATCTCCACCAAACATAGGCTTGGTTACGTCCAACCATCCTACAATCGGTAAGCAGTACTTTAATTGAAAGCTGGGAAGGTACACTACGGTACCCAACTCAGACATTGCAACAATCTTTCATTGGATTATTCAATCTAGCTTGAGCCATTCAAACCGGCGCGAGCGCGTGGAGTTGACGCTCTCACATGGTCAACGCCAAACCAAATTGCTCTCACTCGCACCTTCAAATCCTATCGCAAAGCTCGCGCACGGTGCAGAGGCAAATAGCTATCAACCCCAAACCGAACATCGCGAACAAGTCGCAATTACAAATCGAACCGGGCAGGAAACTCTAGGTCTCGTCATCTGCACGATTTGACAAATTTTCTGTGGTAACGGATTGTTGACCGCCATCGCTGGCTGTTTCTTCAACATCGCCACTCGCAAAATGTTGTGAATTACCGGCGTTTTTCTGCTGCTGCCGTTCGGCTTGAGCCTTCTTCTTATTTTCTTCAGCAATCCGCTCGGCTTCCTCCGCGCGAGCTTCCGCTTGTGCCACGATATGGTCGACCTGCTCCATGGTTAGCTGTCCCATCTCAGCCAAATCGTCCGGCTCAATGACGGACAAGTCATCGTACGATAAAAAGCCTTTTTCTACTAGGCGATTGGCCAACTCTTCATCGATACCGTCGATTTCGCTGAACCCAATCACGGCGCGCTCAATTTGTGATTCAAGTTCTTCATGGGTCATGATCTCGATATCCCAGCCGCACAACTTACTTGCCAATCGCACGTTTTGCCCTCGTTTTCCGATCGCCAGGCTCAATTGGTCATCCGCCACAAGTACGATGGCCCGCCCCATCATCCGGCAAAGGATGACCTCATCGACGTTGGCCGGTTGCAATGCATTGCGAATCATGGCCTGCGGATCTTCTTCCCATCGCACGATATCGATCCGTTCACCCGCCAACTCGTCGGTAATGTTCTTAATGCGATTGCCGCGCAAGCCAACGCAGGCACCTACGCAATCCACCTTAGAATCCACGCTGCTGACCGCCACTTTGCTTCGATAACCCGGCTCGCGAGCAATCGCGTTAATTGTAATCACGCCTTCATTAATCTCAGGGATTTCTTGTTCAAATAATCGCTGCACCATCCGCGGGCGGGTGCGACTAAGAACCACCTTCAATCGAGGCCCTTGCGTCTTCACCTCCGTTACCAGCGCCCGCAGTCGCTCGTTGTTCTGATGCGTCTCCCCAGGAATTTGTTCGCTGCGAGGCAAAATGGCCTCGACAGAACCCAAACTCACAGTCGTGACACTACCTTCGTTTCGGTTCACAGTCCCAGAAACTAACTCATCAATTTGATCGCGGAATTCATTCAATAAAGAATCTCGCTCAGCTTCTCGCAGCTTTTGTATGATAACTTGCTTTGCTGTCTGCGCCCCAATTCTTCCAATCAACTCTTCGTAGTCGATTGGCGACCCGTTGACGGCACCTTGAATACTGCCGTTATTTCGATCGATGTTAAATTCAATCAGAGCTTCTTCCCCGAATTGTTTGCGGGCTGCAGACACCAATGCCGACTCAATCGCGACGAATACGACTTCTTTGTCGATATTCTTGTCCCGATGAAACGAATCAACTAGACGAAGGATTTGGTTGGCGTCCATTTGTTAGCTCTCGTTTTTTGCTTTTGCGGGGATTCATCCATCCGCGAATATGTATTTTAATTTACTTTAAATCTGTCGTGGACCAATGCAAACTGATACAGCGATCCTATCCATTTCCTTGGATCAACTCGCTCATCACCGCAAAAGTCTCAAGGTGTTTCGAAAATTTCCGGTCGCCTGATTTTTTAAGCATCTCAATTGAACCGGGCGTCAATATCGACCAAAAAACGGGAATTATTGCAATAAAAAAACGCCGCTGACCAATCGGCGAGCAAGCGCTGACAAAAGAGCAACATCGACTAACAAAGCTCACTTTAAGCCATTGGATTATTCTGCCCGCTTAAAAATTCACTCGACCAATGCAATATCGGCTCCCACCTAACCCGACGCCTAGACCAGGTAGACACTCAACGACCAGCAACTACGTTGACCCTTCACTGCCTAAAGATATCGTATTTGCCTATGTTGGTCAAGAACGCACCGAATTCGATCGGTTTTTTCAAACGTCTTCAATTATCTTTTTTTTCTGCAATCGGCGTAACTCAATTTAAGCCTGTTTGGTCAAAAATTCGTAAAAATCGAAAAATTCGGGAAAGAACGTACCCGTTAGCTGATTGACATCGTTTGATTTTCATATACGCTGAAAGACGCATTTTTTGAAAGGGGCTTGAAACGCCTTTATTTGTTATTATGCGTGAGATTATTGGGAATTAAGAGTAAACGGAGGGGAAGACAACATGAGATCGCTTTTATCGGTAGTCACTTTATTGGCGCTTGGCTGGTCAATGGTTCAACCATCGATGGCGCAACCGCCCGATATCGACCGTTGGTCGGGTTCTACGGCAATTACACCGGCCCAAGGATATGGCATGGGCAACCCCTTAACGCTGACCTGGGGTATCGTTCCCGACGGAACGTCGATCCCAGGTTTTAATATAGGACCTGCTGGTAACAGTAATTTGATTGCCCGTATGGATACCATCTACGGATCGGGTCCTGGGGGTACTGATCTCACATTGCGTCCTTGGTTCAATTTATATCAAAGTGTGTTTGATCGTTGGAGTTCGATTAGTGGCTTGAGCTACATTTATGAACCCAACGATAATGGAGTCGCATTTTCGAGTAACGACACCGCGTCGACACGTGGAGTTGTCGGGGTCCGCCCTGACGTTCGCATTGGCGGTCGCACGATTGATGGAAACGGCGGTGTCTTAGCATTCAACTTCTTTCCGAACGTGGGTGATATGGTGATCGACACTAACGATAACACCTACAACAACACATCGAATAATTCCAGAACGTTACGCAATATTCTTGCGCACGAACACGGCCACGGCGTTGGCATGTCCCACGTTATCACTAACAACTCATCGCAGCTAATGAATCCTTCGTTGAATACTGCATTTGACGGTCCCCAGTACCACGACATTTTGATGGCGCACCGCGGCTACGGCGATTTCAATGAAAAGAGTTTTGGCGGACTGGGGAACGATGTGGCTGCCCGTGCCACCTCGTTGGGTCCAATCGCCGATGGCGGTTCTGTATCAATCGGCAATTCTGCTCGAACTTTCGTGGTGGCGCCAACGGCAACAGATTTTGTCAGCATCGACCATTCAAATGATACGGATTTCTATTCGTTTTCCGTGAATAGCCCAGGTGAGGTTAACATTCTGCTCGAAGCATTGGGATTCACATACAACACGGCACCTCAATTTGGAGGTCAAACAATTGCATTCAATACATTGACGCGAAGTAATTTGATTTTGGCACTTTTCGATACGGACGGAACCACCCAGTTGGCCATTGCGAACAGCACAAGCTTCGGTGGAAACGAATCCATTGTTTTCGATCTAAACGGAGCCGGGACTTATTTCATCCGCGTGACCGGCATTAACAACCCGGATGCGGTTGCAATCAAGACTCAATTCTACGCATTGACCGCCAGCTTTACTGCGATACCAGAACCATCCGCTGGTTTGATTATTGCATTCGCGGCAGTTTTCGGATTGATTCGCAGGAATCGTAAAGCCGCCTGACGGTTTGTTTGAACAAGTACTGAAGCAAGACTCTCAAGCCCAGATTGAGTCAAATTGATCTGGGCTTTTTTCGTTTCAAATCATCGTCGATGTGCTCGTCAATCAAGATCAAAATTTGCACACGCAAGAAGTTCGAAACGACACGGAAAATCTTGACGTTCTAATGGCAGAGCCATTAAGTCCTCGCATTGACTCCTATTGTCAACTGGCACTTAAAGCTGCGCATTCGGTGTAAAAAATTAGCTGTTCAGGCGATTCGAATCGATGATTCCCAGCGGTCGATTCCCCTGGTCGACAACGACCAAATGATGAATGTTCGGGTGTTGTTCGAACAACGCGCGCACCGCTTCGACGTCTGCATCAATTAGCACCGTAATCGCCGGGGCCGTCATGTGTCTACTGACTCGATCAAACGACTCGAATCGAACGCAATGGGAACCGCTTTCGTCCTCTTCAACTACCGAATCCAGATCGTGAAAATCCAACTTGTCGGTTGATTTGAACTTACGGCGGTAGTTGGCGATGTCAGTAAACGTCAAGATTCCAACGCAATGTCCCGCGTCATCGATGACTGGGGCGGCCGTGGCCGCCGCTTCAATCAAATCAAGACCCACGTCTGACATTTGCGAATAAGCTTTGACCGGCTCGACTTTATACATGACACCGGTCAGTCCGAATTCGTTACAGTTTCGACTCTTGGACATCGGATCCCTTTCATTTGGTTTTGAAATAAAGCGATACCTAGCAATCAAAGCATATCACGTCGTCATGTAATTGTATGCAATAACCGTATACAGGTCGCCAACCCTTGCGTATCCTTTCGAAAACAAACCGGTTTGCAGTGAATCGACATTTAGCAAGTTGTGTGCCAAATGATAAGGCACGCAGTGAAGCAGTGGCCAGCGTTAAAAAAATCTCCAATGGACTCGCAGAAATGGCAGTTCCGAAAACGCTTGTCGACCCCAATTGGATCAGGCCTAAACGGGCGATTGAGCTCGCTTGCGTTCCCTATAACTCACAATCAGCAGCACTGTGCGAAATCGTAACATGGGCCTGGAAACCATTTTGCGAATTGCCCGCCAACGGAGCTAATTTAGCCCGCGTAAAGTTGCAACCGTATGCCGAACTGGTCGGCGATTTCGCACACGGTCGCGTAGTCAGGATGTCGAACGATGATCATGCCATCAGAGCGCAGCGTTTGCAGCCAATTGCGACGAGGAGCCCCAATGGGCAATAAATCGACAACGCAAACGTGTTCTCCGTATTCGTACATCAGTTTTTCGAGTCCTTCAATATGCCGAATTCGTCCTTGACCTTGAGCGCGTTTGAAAATGCTCGCGCAATTGTATTTTCTCACAATCGGTTGGCTGAACTGGTGGTGAATCACGGCCTCTCCCCAGCCGCGAAACGTATCGATGTCACACGCATAGTTCATCAATTCGACAGTATTAGCGCCGGGAGGACGAGCACCAATTTCACCGAAAACGGCTTCTCCGTCTGCCTTGCGGTACCATTCCATGTGCGTAAAACCCGTTTGGAATCCCAGGGCCTTGATCACTGCAAACCCCATTTCTCGACCGGATTTCAAGTCGGGGCTGTCCACGTCTTTTAAAGCTATGGTCTGTTGGCTGATCCATTCATTTTGGCGCCCGATGAGCGGCCGTGGTCGGTAGCGGCAAATATTGAAATACTTGATTTCTCCATCCACGCAAATTGTGTCAAAAGTAAACTCTTCCGCTTCGATAAATTCTTCAACGCTCACCTCAGCGACGTGCCGCAAACGGGGAAGAACTTGCTCGAGCACATCGGCATTGTCGACGCGATAAGTATCGGCCGAGCCAGCACCTGCAATCGGTTTGACACAAACTGGAAATCCGATTTCATGAGCAGCCTGCCTAACACCATCAGCCGTGGTGGTGCTGAAATGTCGGGGGGTGCGGATACCGTGGCGGTCCAACACCTGTTTCATGATCTCTTTGTCGCGAAAGGGAAGTGTCTGAGCCACGCTCATGCCGGGCAGCCCCAACCGCTCTCGTATCTGAGCAGCTAACGTCATGTAAGGCTCCCAAGTACATTCGACTTGATCGATGCGAACTTTTTGAGCAGCTTCCAAAACCCTGTGCATAATCGCCGACTCATCGCTAAAGCTGGGTACCTGGATGTAGGCACTCAAAGATTCGCGGGCAATTGGTGGCAAGTCATGTTCCGCTTGGTCGCCTAAACCAAGCACATGTGCGCCGGTTTGAGCTAGTCCGCGCGTAAAAAATGGCTGTTCCACCGGAAACCCGGGTGAAATCATCAGCACCGTTTTGGTCATGGTTACTCCACGCAAATTAGTTGCAGTTTGAACATCGAAACGAGACCGCCTCGTTTCGGAAAACTAACATTTACCTGCTGAATTTTCGTCGTCAGGCCAACGCTAATTGTCAGATAAATGCACGCGAACCCGCGAAATAATGGATTGGAGAGCTTGTTTCACGACATCGGTGTTTGGATGCCGCACGATAATGTAGCCCTCTCCTTCATACCCAGCGCTCGCAGGTTGGCCTTGGTCGGGGACCTTAGCTTCGACCACAATTTCGCCGTATTCACGCGCGATCTCGTCCAATCCGGAAACCCCGACGACTTTTCCTTTTCCCATGCCACGCAGGTAAGCCGCACCAGCGGCGTATTTGCGTTCGACCGGCTGAAATCGCTCGAATATCATGACTTCACTCCATGCTCGATACAAGTTGAAATCATGCGCATAAGAAATCAATGTTGTAAATTGAGCACCCGGGGGACGCGCCCCAACCTCCGAAACCGCAATCGAGCCATCGGCTCGCTCAAACCACTCCAGATGGGTCAGGCCGTCCTGCATGCCCAAAGCTGAAAGCGCTTGTTGAGCGATCGGCAAGATGCGATGGTAAATATTCCGATCGGTTTCGCGTGGAATCACAACGCACCATTGGATCCATGGCTCGCGCACAACTTCCAAAGGACCGGGTGAATAGTCGGATATAGACGACCAAACAATTTGACCGTTCAAGCACACACTGTCGAACGAATGTTCCTTGCCGGTGATGAATTCCTCGATCAAGATCGGATTTTGCTCTGAGGGTAACACAGCGCGTAAACACTCGTCTAATTGAGCAGGGTTCTCGCAGCGAAAGGTACCTTTGGCTCCGGCACCGGCTGGGGGTTTAATCACCAATGGAAAGCCGACTTGTTCAGCAAAACGCATCCCCTTTTCCAAATCGGTCGTGAGGCAATGCCGTGCACAAGGAACATTGGCTGCTCGCAGCACGTCCTTCATTTGTGGCTTGTCACGAAAATTCCGGGCAACGTGTTCCCCCATGCCGCGAATCCCCAGATGGTCGCGGATTTTGCCCAGCGTTACTTGAATCTGTTCCAGCATGCCAATAATTCGATCAACGGAACCGAATTGGCGACCGAGCATTTCGATGCCATGCAATAGCTGGTGTGCTTCGATACCAGGTACCGCGTAGTGACCGGACAGCCGAGCCTGTATTTCAGGTCGGAGTTTAGACAACGGATCGCAACTGACCAGCCCCAAGCGGACATCTGGCAAACTTGCCGCAGCGGCGATGAACTTTTCCGTTGCGTCCATAAAATAGGGAGCAACAAAGATGACTGTTCTCATTGGATTCTTCTAATGTTAGACTATCGTAAGGGTAGGGAACAAACGCCATTGCCCTCCCGATATTAAAACGACGTTTGATTTGGTCGAACCGGCACTTATGAACATTATTTTTATCGAACCGACTTTCCCTGCCAACCAGCGTGAATTCGTACGTGCCCTAAAAAGTGTCGGGGCTACTGTCATCGGGATTGGCGAAGCTCATCGCGATTCTCTAGATGATAATTTGAAAAGTTGGTTGTTTGAATACATTCAAGTCAATTCAGTCACAAATGTCGAGTCGGTGACACGAGCTGTGAAGTTTGTGCAGAGCCGTTTATGGGTAGACCGCTTGGAATCGACAATCGAAGCACATATACTCCCCATCGCGCAAGTTCGCGAGCGTTGTACGATTCCAGGACTTTCGGTGCATACTTGCTTTTTGTGCCGAGACAAGCCGGCCATGAAAGAAGCGTTAAGGAACGCGGAGGTTCCCTGCGCTGCTTCGATCGGTAGCGGAAATCGCAACGAAATATTGGAGTTTGCGCAAAAGGTTGGCTACCCATTGATTGTGAAGCCCAGAAGTGGCGCGGGCGCATCGGGAACAAGTCGAGTGGACGAATTGGAGGCATTAGAGGCCGCGCTTGTGGCAGCTGCGGTTGGAAACGGCGGTGAAGTGGCCGTTGAAGAATTCGTCGAAGGACACGAAGGCTTTTACGATACCATCACGATCAATGGACATGTCGTGCTTGAATTTGTCACGCATTATTTTCCTAATGTGTTGGATGCCATGCGGCATCGTTGGATATCTCCGCAATTCATCACAACAAATCGTATCGACTCAACCGATACCTACGACGAAGTGAAACACCTGGGTCGGCGAGTCATTCAAGCCCTGAATATCGAAACAGCAGCAACACACATGGAATGGTTTTTTGGGCCCAAGGGGCTGCGTTTCTCTGAAATCGGTTGTCGTCCACCCGGCGTGCGAGCTTGGGACTTATACAATGTAGCCAATGATCTTGATCTTTATGTCGAATGGGCCAATGCAATCGTGCATGGAGCTGTTTCCACCCGCCCCTCACGCCGGTTTAGCGCGGGAGTGATTGCTTTACGTCCGGATCGTGACGGCTTGATTTCTCATTATGATGGATTAGAAGATATCCACGCGCGGTTCGGTGAGTTTATCATTGATTGCCATTTACCCCCCGAAAACACGCCGACACAACCGATTGAAGCTGGCTATATGGCGAATGCGTGGATCCGTTTGAAACATCCTGATTTTGATCATCTGCGTTACATGTTGGATGAAGTCGGACGAGTAGTGCAAGTGCGCGCTAAGTAGACGAGCGGAAAAGGGTATGAGCAGCGACTAATGAAATCCGAACGCAGAATTATTTTGCTGGGCCCGCAGCCGCGGTATGAGTCCCTCAATTTGGCAATTGAACGCCTGCAGATCAAAGGCCCTGTCGCCTTGATAACAGCTGGATGGGAAGAAGATGAACCCGAAGATGGTGATTTGAAAAGCTCCCTTTCCGTGCCTGCCGTTAATCTTCGCCTATTCGCCAGAACAGAACAACTTTTTACCTTTGATCGGGAACTGATCCAGCAATTGCAAAATCGCCAAGATGAATTGCGTCATCTGCGCGATGCCTATCGGATTCGTCTTAAACACGCGTTGGCATCGGCGCGCGACATGTTCAGTCGCCAGGATCCGCTGATTGACTTGGACCCTGAACGTGAATCCGCCATCGAAATGGTGCGGATCCTCGATCGACAGTACTTTCTCAGGACGAGCCAAGTTGTCCATGACTACGAAAAAAAGCTGCAGATCGCCAGCCGCCCGCTGGTTATAAAACATCGACGAGAAGTGCAAAAACTCTTGCACAACGTTGAAGCAATTTTGATTTCCGGCGGTCATGCCGCCATCATTCTAAATCGCTTACGATTTTTCAACGTCTGCCAAGTGAAACGAAGACTCCCGATCATCGCTTGGTCGGGTGGTGCTATGGCGCTCGCCGAACAGATCGTTTTTTTCCACGATCATCCGCCACAAGGCTCCGGAAATCCTGAAGTTCTTCGCGCTGGCTTGGGTATGGTCGACCGTATTTTGCCGCTGCCGGACGCGCGGGCGCGGCTTGATCTAAACAATCCGATCGGCGTGACCCTGTTTGCGCGGCGATTCGATCGATTTAATTGCGTGGTCTTGGATGAAAGATCAATTTTGGATCGAATGGCAGGACATTGGTGGTTTTCCGAGGGTACCGAAAAATTGGACCAGGCCGGCCGATTAGCGGGGTTGAATACATGATTAGTTCCGTTGTGGCCAAAATATTGCCAGCCGGTGCAACCCCTGAGGCAATCAAACATTTCATCGAAAGCCATCAATTTCCCATCGTCGAAAACAACACGGTAACGTTCGTTTTTGTCGGTGAAGCCCAACAAGTTGAATTACGGCATTGGATCTACGGATTGCCGTCCAGCATCCCCCTCGCTCGTTTGGAGCGCACAAATGTCTGGTATCGAACGGTTGAGTTTCCCCTGGGGTCGAGAATTGAATACAAATTCGGTGTGACGCGCAGCGGCCATAATCAATGGATCCATGATCCGTTGAATCCTAATATCGCTCACGACCCTTTTGGGGGAAACTCGGTCGTGCACAGCTGTGGCTATAGGATACCCGAATGGTCATATCATAACGAACAATCCAGATCAGGGCATCTCATCGATCTGGAGATCCCAAGCCGGGCGTTTGGCGACGCTCGAAAAATACGCGTGTATGTTCCTGCCAAATATCGTGACTATCGCCGCTATCGACTAGTGATTGTCCATGATGGCGACGATTACTTGCGATACTCGAGCCTGAAAAATGTGTTGGACAACTTAATTCACCGCTTAGAAATTCCTCAACTGATCGTCGCCCTAACGAATCCAGGAAATCGTTTACAGGAATACGCGGATGACCCGAGGCATGCCGACCACTTGGTGAATGAAGTCTTGCCAACGCTCGAAACTCGGTTTCCACTGATTACGGATCCGGCAGGGCGGTGCTTGGCCGGAGCTAGTTTTGGCGGCGTTGCGTCACTTGCGACAGCTTGGCGTTACCCAGGTGTTTTCGGCTCACTCCTGCTGCAATCGGGTTCGTTCGCATTTACTGACATCGGAGACCACAATCGAAGCCCGGCGTTTGACCCAGTGGTGAAGTTCATGAATCAGTTCCGCCGCAACCCAGGTGATTTCACAAAAAGGATTTTCTTGAGTTGTGGCGTATATGAGTCGCTAATTTACGAAAACCGTTCGATGTACGCTTTCCTAAATCAATTGGGTATCGATACAAAATTTTCCGAAGCATTCGACGGGCATAACTGGGAGAATTGGCGAGACCGACTCCGCGACGCATTGTCCTGGCTCTACCCAGGGCCACTTTGGGTAACCTACATGTAAGCGATTCGCGCCCACGGTCGTGACAACTGAACTAAAAGGCAAGGAGTACGGCGAATTAAGTTGCCGAGCTTGTTATCGTCGAAGGGAACCTCAACTGATGATGTTGTTTTCGACGGCAAATCGCACTAGTTCATTTGTCGAGTTCAAATTCAGCTTGGACAGTAAACGGGACCTATACGTAGAAATTGTACTGACGCTTAAATTCATGGCTTTGGCACAATCTTGAATACTCAACCCACTTCCTAAGTTGCGCAGCACATCGAATTCGCGCGGCGACAACGCCTCCAACCCAGAACGCGGTTGTTTGGGACTCCACAGTTTTGACCAGACATCCGCGGAGATTTTTCTCGAAATATAGATATCGCCTTGACCTACAGTCTTGATGGCATCCACCAGTTCTTCGACGGCCGCAGATTTGATCAAATAGCCATGCGCTCCCGCTTGTAAGGCATGCACCGCGTAATGCGCGTTCTCATGCACGGTCAGCACCAGGATCTTGGTCGTTTTCTTGATTTCTAGAATGGATTTGATCGTGTCTACGGGATTATGGTGCGGCATCGAATAGTCCATAACCACGCAATCGGACCTTTCTCTGGCAAAAGTCTCCAAAAGCGATCGGCCATCGCCGACCTGACCAACGACGCGAATCATGCCGTTTGCTTCGAGAACTCGCGCTAATGCTTCGCGAACCATCGCATGATCATCAGCAAGAATGACGGAAATCGGCTTATACATGGCGGCCATGTTTTGTTCCTTAATCGTGGATCGGAACGATCGCTTCCACGCACGTCCCTTGATCGCTGCTAGAATTAATCGACAACGTTCCACCTAATAGTTCAACTCGCTCGTGCATACCCAACATGCCCAGTCGGCCATCTTTGAGAAAACTTCCTTCGCGCATCCAATTTTTTGGATTCAGTATTTCGACTCCACAACCATCATCAATGATTTGGACCTGGAGAAACTCTCTTCCCTCCAGATGGTTCATCCGAAGAATCACTTCAGTCGAAGTTGCCCCGGAATGCTTAATTACATTATTTATGGCTTCCTGTATCACACGAAACATGTTTTCTGCGACAACGTGCGGAATCGTAGCATCGGCCATTTCGACTACCAACGCGACTTCAAGACCTAGCCGTTGCTGAACTTCAGAGAGATGGTGGCGAACTGCCTCCACGAATCCGAAATCATCCAAGAGTGGCGGTCGTACGCGCTTCGCGAAATCGTGCAAGGAAGTAAGTAAATCATCAGTCTCCTGAATCGCGCGGTTCAAATGTTGATTGCTTGACAATGTTGCATCGCGGACCGCCATTTTCAAATCGAGATTTATGGCCGTCACTTTCTGTCCTAAATCATCGTGGATCTCACGAGAAATTGTGCGGCGCTCTTCTTCCTGGATTCGCAACAACCTTGCCGATAGCTCACGTAATTTCAATTCCGATGCACGAATCTGTTCAGCTTGCCGTTGACGGCGTTCGGCTGACTGAGCCCAAAACCTAGTTAGCACGAACATAGGCAACATGGTCAGCAAGCCGAAAAATATTAATCGTCTCAACAATTGCGCGGCCCCATCGAATACTTCATGCGGCGGGAGGTAGGAAACAATCCACAACACCCGCTTCCCAACACCACTCGGTTCATTTTCATCGAGCCTTAGGGCAGGGTTTGAATTTAGCATCCGAGGCGAGTCAAGCAAGTCAATTTTTCGAAATGCAAACGCTCCCTCCTCAGTCAAAATAGCCTCATGATAACGCGAAGTACGTTGTTTCCAAGCCGAGGGAAATTGCTTGACGAACGTACGGTCGTGCCCAATCATCCAACCCCACGAGTCTTGCGCGTCCGGAGCAATTAGGTACTGCCCGTCGTCGCGAATCAGGAGCGTCTTCCCAGGCAGTGAAATAGAGCCCAACTCATTGAGCAACTCGCTCCCCAAATAGTTCAGTACGAAAAGGTATTCCGGCTCGGCTGATATGCCCCCAATTGGAGTAACAAAGCGCACAACAGGCACAAACGGCTCTTCGATCACGCCATGCTCTTGGTTTAAGTCAAACTCAGAAATGAGTATTTCACCTGGAGCTAAACGCTTACTTTCTTGCACATAGTATCGATCGCGTTTGTTTTGCAAATCCTCCTCGCCAATTACGACGATTTCATCCCCCACTTTGTCGACGCGAATAACTTCTTGACCGTCGCGGTCGATCATACGAACCTGAACAAATCGAGGTTTATATTTAAGAAAATCGACAAACTCAGCCTGAATTTGTTTCTGCGACGTTTTTGTTCCATCAAAATTCTGGAGTGAATATTGATTGGCTGCCAATAATAAATCGGATCGAACGCGACCCAAATCGCGCGATATGAGTTCATACGCAAGCTCCAGACGATGGTTGGCTTGACTGTCACGCAACCCCCATTCTCGGATACGATCTTGAACATATAAAGTCGCAATTACAAAAGCAATTAGAACTCCAAGAGGCAGTATGACCAGCGCTTGCTTGATTAAAACTGCATTCCGACTGTGTCTTGAAATGTCTATATCTCTTGTCATACCACAGCGTTCCGTCTTGTCATAAAATTGCTACAAGTATATCGGCTTTACAACGACAGACGACAATTCTAATTCGTACAAGATAATGAATTAACAAAGCCCCTTCGGGAAGTAGTTTAAGTAGTTTTTTTAATTTTTTCTTGAGTGGTGAAATGAGTAAGTGGATTTTCTCGATCGTAAGCGCCGGATTGGCTTGTTTCTACATGCCGTTGGTGGGTGTCTCGCAAATAACGGATGAGCCAGATCATCCAAAATCAGCAGCGTACTTGTGGTTGGACATCATGTTGGACATTGCCGCACGCGACGTCGATCGTGTGGGTGCACGTCCAACAGTGCTTTCACGCCAGATGGCAATTCCAGTGACTGCCATGTTTGACGCATGGGCTGCCTATGATGATCATGCAGTTGCCACGCTAGCCGGCGGTGATTTGCGGCGCCCCGTGGCTGAGCGAACGCAGGCTAACAAAGAGACTGCCATTGCTTACGCCATGTACCGCACTTGTCTTGATCAGTATCCCTATTTTCAAGATGCGATTCGAGAAGCCATGGTCAACATGGGTTACGATCCAGACAACGCATCGCGAGACATAACCACACCCGCGGGAATCGGTAATTACGTTGCCGAGTTGCTGCTCAAATACCGACGTCACGATGGAGCAAACCAATACGGCGACGAGATTGGCTCTGATGGTACTCCATACTCAGACTATACCATGTATCGTCCAGTCAATCCACCAGACAAAATTTTTGATCCTGATCGTTGGCAACCGATACCATTTGACGATGGAGCCGGTGGCAAAATTGTTCTCGGATTTCTTACACCACATTGGTATCGCGTGATCCCATTTGCCATGGAAAGTTCCGATGAGTTCAGGCCCGAGCCACCTCCATTAGTTGGAGATCCTCAATTGTTGGAGGAAGTTAATGAGTGCATTGAATACAATGCGAGTTTAACTCCTGAACAAAAGGCAATCGTCGAATTTATGCGGGATGGTCCACGATCCACGGGACAATCTGGGCACTGGCTCAAATTCGCGCAGGTAGTGTCTCGACGGGATCGAAATACATTGGATGATGACGTTAAACTATTTTTTGCCGTCGGCAACACCGCTCTCGACGCTTTTATCTCGGCTTGGGATGCAAAACGATATTACGACAGTTCACGCCCATGGACCTTGATTAGATATTACTATAAAGGTCAAATGCTCAAAGGTTGGGCGGGGCCTGGAAAGGGAGTAACCGATATTAAAGGTGATGATTGGCATCCCTATTCGCCATCGACATTTATCACGCCGCCATTTCCAGGCTATGTCTCAGGACATAGTTGCGTGAGCGGTGCTTGTGCAGAGATGTTGAAATTGTTTACCGGCAGTGACAACTGTGGATTCGTTGAGCCGCGTACCGCCGGCGAATTGACGGAAGAAGGTTTTTCCTGCTTGGAAATGCAACAACTCGATGGGCGCCCTCTGGTTGAAATTTTGGGTGACGCCCACGCGAGTTGCGACGTGATTTTGCCGATTCCTACGTTCACCTCAGCTGCCGATATGGCCGGAATTTCACGCGTTATGGGTGGCTATCACATTCAGGCTGACAATATCGTCGGATTAAGAATGGGGCGTGAAGTTGCAAATTCGATTTGGCCCAAGTTCCTCGCTTATTTTGATGGGACCGCTGAATTAGTGCACAAACATCGATTCAATTCGGACGAGAATCGCTAATCAGCAGCTCTAAATTTCGAAATTCTTCCAATATTCGCGCCACCGGTGTAATTAACGGTGGCGCGATTACGATTTGCTGGCCAGTGCTGGACAGATGCATGCCCCGCTCGATGGCAGTTCGCCATGACGGTGCCGGGCGATCTAATTCAATTGCCGCCATCATCCCAATTTGTCGTGTCGCGGTTACTTGAGCCAAGCTCTGACCGAGGCGTTGGACCTCTGCCGTGAAAAACTCAATTCGCTCGTTAAACGAACGATCGAATTCTTCTGAATTGAGTAACGTCAACACACCTTGCAATGCAGCCAACCCCAACGGGTGTGCATAGTTCGTCAATCCACAGCTGAGCGTGCGATCTTCATAAGCATCCGCAATCTCTTGGGATGTCCAAATTGCACCGAACGGAATGTATCCGCCGCTTATGGCCTTGGCCATACAGACAATATCGGGACGCAGCATCGGATAATGCTGGAAACCAAACGCTTTACCTGTCCTACCAAAACCGCACAGGACTTCATCCAAGATCAAGAACACGTCATGCCTCGTACACAAATCCTGTACGCCCGCGAACCAACTTTCCGGTGGGATGATCACTCCGTTTGCACCAGTGATCGTCTCAACGATTAAGGCGGCAATGGATCCTTGATGCATTTCGAACAAGGAACTCAAGGCTTCGCAATTGCGATCGTCGGTCGGCTCGGGGATACGTACGGTATGCTCTGAACAAGTAAAATGATTGGCGTTCCTCCAATCTCCGGTTACCGAAAGAGCACCCAACGAAGCACCATGATAACTTCGTTGGCGGGCCATGATCTTGGTTCTCCCCTTGATCTGGCGCGCAATCTTCAGAGCGTTTTCTACAGATTCAGCACCACTCACCGTGTAAAACAATTTTCCATTACTGAAACCGAGCAGCGCAATTAGCTTTTCCGTCACGTCCCGCTTCAAACTGAAGTCCGCTTTTGGAGTGGCGATTGACATTTGCCGCAGTTGTCGTTCAATCGAACTAATGATGAACTCCTGACTGTGGCCAAAGCTGGTTTGAAAACTTGTCGACAGAAAATCGAATATCCTGCGCCCGTTCGAGAGCACGAAGTCTTCGCCGTCCGCGCCCACCACATCCAGCGTTTCTGCGGACGACTGAGCGGACCAAGTAATATAAAACGGTCGCGAATTGCTGGTTGATGAATTCATCGAATCGAGGTGCTGAGTAAATAAAGTGGCGACTAGGTAACCCGCAGAGCAATTTCAAAATCATGGCCGACAAAATGGTGATCGTACAGGGGATCACCTCGCCACATGCGAACACGGCCACTCCGTAGATCGCCCACGGCACCTCCACACGTAATTGATGGATCAATAGAGCTGGTTTGAAAATTGCTGCAGATCGCCTGAGGATAATTCTCATGGTCGTTCAACAAGTTGTACAGATCTTCCATATTGGAAACTTGTTTTACCTTCTTTTCCAGCAACCCATAACGAACGTGGGTTGTGGAAGTTTGGGCAAGCATCAATTCACGCTGTTTTGCATGAAGTCCCAAGCAATGGTTCGTGTGGAAAATTTGCCCCGAGATAACCTGCCGCGAGTCAGCAACTTGTTCACTCAAATCAGGCATGACTTCCCACATTTCACCGTATTCGGCGTCGGCAATCAAATAATTGTGGCCGGATGTTACCGGGGCCTCTTGCAGTACTCTGCGAGCCTCTGAGATCTTTGATTGTTGCAGCATCTTGCGCACCACGACTGGCCAGAGCACTCCAGATCTGGCTCCATCGGTATTGATGTTGTTGATGCCAATCATCAATCCATCGGAATTGTAGCCCATCATTCCGACACAACCGACGACGCTGAATAGTAATTGTTGGTGGCCATCTGATGATACGATTTCCATGCAACAAGCATATAACTTGGCCGAACCGTGCATGTCCCAAGTTTGCCCGCCAACCGCATTTCGACCATCGTTCGCGTAGACCAGCGAACAACCCTGGTCGTCGACTTGAATATCGCGAAAGTCCGTGTAGTTATTCAAGATCACGATTTCTTCCACGGACAGATTCGCACCGATGCGAATGCCTTCTAATTCTTCCAGTAATTCCCGATCATAGTCACTTGTTATCTTCCATTGCTCGAAGGCTAACTTTTCAATCGTTTGTTTCGTTAGTTTGGCATTTTTTTCGCACATCAACTTGGTTCTGATTTCGACAAGTTCCTTGATAGCGAAACGAAATTGCTCACCGTGATGTTGACCTCGCTCGCGCGGAGACTCGCCTTGCTTCGCAACAATTATTGGAAATCCAACATCAATCACAGAAGTCGCTCTAAAAAATAAAACCAGTTTTTCTCAATTGCTTATGGGAGGTAGAACATCCAGCTCGCCCCTGTAATCTACTCGAAATTGGTATGCCCAAAAATGGCGCTGCCTTACCGCCGACTCAAACGTTCCGAATCGATGGTGCACGAGATGAAAGTTTGGTTCCGCAGACCCACTCCCTATTTTCCACAAACCATGTCTTTCCATGGTGGCTGGCCCAATGCGAGCCTACGCAGAAACGTAATTGCCTCAATTTGCCCCACCTATTACTTGTTGGAGCGGTATTTGCATCTCGATTTGCCGAAACTCCTCTGCTTGCGACGTGCACCGAAATATCCACTCTTGATTGGCGCTTTCAAGTACGTTTACGCCTACAACAGAGTTATCGATTTGTATCAATCCAGCTTCAAGATTGCCTGCATTTGCCAATAGGCAGGACAAATTAAGGCCCTTCCCGAACTGTTGACTTGAAGATAATCGGTAAGCTCATGGGGCAGCGGCCGTGCACACCATCCAACCCCATTTCTAATATCGTATTGCGATCCAGCTTTGTCCAGCAAGTTTGTCATCTTTTGCGTAAACGCCGCCACCAAACGCTGGTGCTCTGGTAAACGTTCGTCAACCCAACGTCTTGCAGCAACATAGCGGGCCAACGAAAATGCATCGCCATCCCATGTGCTAATCAGCATAAGTGGCTCGGTCACAAACCACTCTTGTCGCACGCCAATCAACGCCATCTGTCCACCTAAAAAACTAACAGCGCAGTCAGGTTCAATGCCAGGAACGTTGCTGGCGCTAAAGTGCTCCAGCGAATATCGATAGAACTGACCGGTTGTTTCATTATAGACGACGGGGACACCGACCTGCCGACATACCTGAATTAGTTGATTAAGTAATCTCTCGTCAAGCCTTTCCATGGTCGTCTTAATTAGTGGTTCTACAAACACGGCCAAATAGTCGTCGTTCAAGCGGTGACTAAGCTGATCAATGAAGGCTTCTGGTCCACACTGCGATGGCGGGTCCATAAATTCGATCTCGAAAAAGGCTGGCCGTAACCCGGATAGCGATCTTGTAAAGCAACTTCCGGTCCCCCAATCGCTACCTGCTATGGCTAAAATTTTAGTTCGCGGGCGTAATTGATCGGTTCGCGTCGCACGTTTAAGCCAAAGAACTTTTACCAGTTTGTCCACGGCCTCCGAAAGACTGCTGCTGGTGTAACCATGTCGTAAGGATGGTCCAAACGTCCGAAAAGCTATCGGTAATTCATCAACCATGTCGCATGTGATGAAGTTTGAGTGCGTCAGCTTGTTGACGAGTACACCCAAATTTCGTTGGCAAAACTCGTGGCTAAGTTGCAGTGGCCCCAAAGGACAGTCAGCACCGCTGCAAAACTTAACGGTCGGAAAACCCCAATTGGTCTCACATCGGTAATACAGGCAATCTCGAAAAGGTGAATCATCTGCGTAGCTGTCTTTCAGAACCTGCATGGCGTAGCTCCCCAGCGACAAATTGATGGCCCACATTCCTCTGGCTAGATGATCTCGATTGCGCCCGTGAATAGCGGTGACACCACATTCGGCGGCGATCAACGTTAACGCTTGTTTCATTGCGCTTCCCAAGCCCCCCCGGTAATCGGCCATGACCGTTAAATCGAGCATATAGAAGACGTTGGGGTCATTGACGAATGGATCTTGCTCGACACCACCTGCCTTGTGAAACAGACCGAGGCGCCCTGCAAACGCCATTGCAATAATCCGCCCCTGTTTGCGAACAACAATCGCCAAAGGATCAGGAGACTCAAATAATGTGTCGAAATCTTCCAAGGGTGTTTGGCGCACTGGTTCGTAGACGGTTGTTTGGATTTCCGCAATCTCGTCGCGGGCATGTTGATACGTTTGCTTGTTTAACAACTCGACAGTAGCATCAGCACAATGCTCCAGAATTGAAAGTTCTTGCCTGAGATATTCCAGACCTGCGGGCAACTTTGCGGAGTTGTTCAAGTTAAACCTGTTTTCAGCGCTATTGTCGCATACTGCTTGTCTCTTCCCCTTTGAAAGGAAGTCGCGTTTCGTCTCAATCAAAGCGAGATGAAATTTCGCCTGGCGAGTCGTCGATTTGAACGCAGGCACATCTCGCCTCTTCAAATTGGCCGTCGCGTCAGTTTCTCGTCCTAGCAAATGACCCAAGGTCTCCCGCAACTTCGCAAACGAAAACTCGATCTGAGGACGTTGGAAACTCAAGTTCAACCGAAATCGCGCGGTTTTTTCACCGGCAGGATAATAAAGCAACCCATGTTCAAACCGAAGTTCAACGAATCGCTTCGCCGATGCGGCATCGACAAAGTCGAAGGCAAAACTGAGCCCTTGGGCTCTCGGTCTGGAGATCAAATCGGGAAATGATTGTACAAGTTGAATTAACTCAGACCGCACTACGTCCTCAATTGCAGTGACCTGGTCCGAAAACTGATCGAGAATGGAGGCCTGCAAATAACCCCGCATTAATGAGGCAAAATTGTATTGCTCCGTTGCACCTGACAGCAAAGGCAGGCGACTAAGCACATAACCCACTTGAGCCTTCTTCGCGCCGACGACGATGTGTGGAAACGCGCTTCGGCCCAGTTCGTCCTGCAATGCAAATCCACGATGCCAAAAAAAATGTCTCCCCAATCCAAATCCGGTTTGGATTTCGTCATAGACGAGCGGAACACCAAACTTGCAACACAGTTTGAATAGCTCTTGATGAAATCTTGCTGAAGAGTAGCGTTCGCCTCCTTCACATTGCATCGGCTCCAACATCACTAGCATGAACTCGTCGTTTGCCAAACGTTGCTCAACTAGTCGCAAGATATCAATCTCATTTTCGGTCAAACCAGATTGTCCTGGCCGCGCAACGCCTGTATTGACATCATCCTCCATCCATTCAGGAAACGGCACAAATTCGGTGGCGAATTGCGGCCAGGCAAATGGCTCGCGCTTGGACTTGGCATAGGTACAACTGAGGGCAACGAGCATGCGACCGTGAAAGGAATTTTCAAATGCCAAAATCTTTCGACGCTGGCCATTAAAGTGGGAGAAGCAGATTCCAATCGCGTGTTCAATGGCTTCCGCTCCGGATGAACAGAATTGAGCCTGGAATTCAGAGCTGCCGATTAGTTTTTGAAGCAGTTGCTCAAACGCCGAACGCACTCCTCGCGCGGTAGGTGTATCTGTGTGCCCAATCCAGCTCTCCAAAAACTGCGCCGTTCCAAACAGCGGACCAGCGTTGAAACCCAAACCCACCGAGGCGATTTGTGACGCCAAATCAAGGATGCAATCTCCTTCCTGCACCTTCAAAAGTCCTCCGATACTCTGATTAGCATCAATCAAAAACGGCTTCTTTTCGGCGGGAATCAATCCGACATCGTACAGCTCTTGCAATTTATGCGCTGAATGATGATCAAGGTCAGAGGTGATCAAATATTGGTTCATATGAGCGATTAAAAAACTCCCCTCTGAATCTTTTATGGTGTCAACGATTCCACAGCGGTCTCGTCGACTACTGCAATTTCTGAGTTCCGTACTTCTACGCATGCGACGTCCGGTTGGTCGCTGTGCAATCATCAATCGAGTTCAGATGACACATGCAGCCCTGCGTTTGGACAAGCGGACACAAATAGCTGAAGCATCGATTGAAGCATCTCGTGTTCAAGTCGATAGCCATAATCTCAATTGATTGAGTATCCACTTGGCAATTCGATCATCGCGAATCGATGGATGGCTACCCGAAGTGAACTGCTCAAAAAAGGTTGAGCCGTTTCTTCGGTCAAATACTGCCAACGCGATTTCGAAACTTCCCTTCCTTATGTCATTGTCGATCAATTGAACTGAATACGCTGCTCCAATTTGCGTATCGAAGTGATTGGCAATTTCCGTCGCAATTTGTCGCAAGTTCACGTCAGGGCTATTGTTTAGCGCTGCGGCGCGTAAAGTTGCGGGCAATTGCCGGAAGTCGTGCACTTGTAAAGCAGCCCTCAAGATCTCGCGGTTGGCACCAGCGCAGCTTAGCCAATAGGCAACTTGGCCCACATGCCCAATGTCGACTACGGCCAAATTGATCTGCTGCTCAATAAACAATTCCACAATCACATCTTCTAACCTTTGATTGTTCACACCGAAGATCAAATTGCCCAGTGCTTGATTGATTTCATTTAGGGTCGGTGCGATTTCGGTCATGAATGACTCGTGGGAATCAGCATGTGCTTGAATCCTCAATGAAATCGTAGCTTGGCTGGCCGTAATTCCCACCAATGGTTCTCGATCTCTAGCGATTAAATTCGGTAGCAATGCCTCAACTTCACTCTCCCCTTTGCCGAAACAGTGAATGCTGTGATGGAAGATCGTTGCCTGAATTCCGTAGGTATCAATTAACAGGGGTCGGGCGTTTTGCTCCCACATTTCGAACAATTCCGCCGGAACCCCGGGCAAGGCAATGACCATACTTGGACGTTGAACGAGAGGACTATCCGCCGCAATCGTTAGTGCAAAACCAGGAGCAGTGCCGTTGTTATTCGGCAGAATGATTGCACCGTCTGGAAAGAACGCTTGGATTCGATTGCTATCAGGCATGACTCTGCCTCTGGCATCAAACAGGCTCTTGATTGCGACCAGCGAAGATTCGTCTAGCATCAATTTAACTCTGGCCAGTTCACTACACGCTTGACGCGTCAAATCATCGGCGGTTGGGCCAAGCCCTCCAGTACACACGACCAGATCCGCGCGTGATTTTGCCAGCGAAAGCACTGCAACAATTTCTTGCATGGTATCGCCAACAGTGCAGTGCCGTAGCACTCTTATACCCAAGTCGTTGAGACGTCCACTTAGCCAACGCGAATTCGTATCCAATCTCTGACCACTGACAAGTTCGTCACCAATCGAGATGATTTCGGCAGTAATTTTTTTTTGATCAGACTTCGACATTCACCACTACAGATTTATCGCCTAATTTAAGATGTGGGTATCAACGAACGTGGAAATGACAAGCCGGGCCAGGCCTTAGCCATCAATACTTCTGAGAAAAGAACGACAACAATCGACTTGGATTTATGCCCAGGGTCGTCCATTCTTGCGGGTACCACATAGATACACTTCCAAACCTAAGTTTTGTGCCATGGCGGCCTTGGTCAGCATGGCTAAATCGGCATTTGCTGGTGAGTCGGCATAAGCGACTTGGATGTGATTGCTCTTGTGTTTAGCCATCATTTGATCTCTTGTGACGCCGTAAGTCACCGCGTGCATGATCGGCCATTGCGGGGTCGTCGCTTGCCAACGACGTTCCGTTTCCTGATCAGGCAACTGTACCACACCGGCACGTCCCAAATCCATTTTTAGTCGACCATCTTCTACGTAGATGCGGGACCAAACAACTTCGCCCGGCTTTGAAATTCCGCGCAAAGTCCCGCCACCACTCGGGAAATACATAGGCGGTTGCCGCATACTGCGCGCTCCTTTCCAGCCCCCTATAAAATGTGCTGGCGGTGCGGCACCGCTGATCAAAAACACCCAGACATAATCCTTGGTCGTGCCGGATTGATCCCAATCTCCCCAACGCAAATCATGCAGCGTGTTTTCTACCGGTTGTTTAAGGGCCTGATGTACATGCAAGGTCATCAGGCCATCAAGGCCAGCACATTCATCGACTTCATTGAAGTGTACGAGGGGTTGACCGCGGTACAAAATACGTTTCCCATCGCGGCTCTTTACCGGAGGACGAGAAGCGTTGTTCAATGTCCCTTCGACGAGATCGCTTGCTGGCAACAAGTCCTTCAGCCCCTGTTGATACTGAATCCCGATCGTCGCGCACCCGAAGTCGTCCGCGATGCGCAATGCGGCGATATACATTTTGCACTGCAACAAAATTTGTCTATCAGTCAATTCGGTGGACTCGTCCTTTCCGGCGTCAAATTTCAGGCCCTTGGCCTCCAACCAACGTCGCACTTCTAGTGCCTCTTTATCGTCCGTGTGAACTGTTTCGTAGTAGAGAGCAGATTGACTGAGTCTTTCTTTGAACACTCCTGTGGGATGCAAAAGGTGATCAGGAATAATCGCGTTGAACATTCCCATACAACCTTCATCGAACACACCCATGATCGCCTTGTTCGATTTCAGTTCTTGGGCAAGCTTTACGCCTGTCTTACTTGCGGAACTGGGAAGTTTCACCTGATTTAATGAGACCACATGGGACATCTCGTGTTTGATCGCGCCTTTCGTCAACCATGTATTCAGTTGACTGAGGAACTCTGCTGACGAAAAATCTTCGGTCCAGAGCGTGCTGTAATTGACACCGGCTTTAGTAAGACTTCCGTTCAGGTTCAACATGCCCACCAGCCCAGGCCATTGTCCAGACCAATTTGCTAACGTAAGGATCGGCCCTTGATGTGAAATCAATCCAGCCAACACATGATGCGAGTACTGCCAAACCGCTTCAGCGACGATCAATGGCGCTTCCGGTGGGATCTGAGTAAATACTCGCATCCCCATGTGTTGCGAATCGATAAAACCATGTTGCTTCTGAACATCGATTTTGTGTGCTCTTTTGAGGGTACCGCCACATTGCTTGATCGCCTGCGCAATCTCTTTCTCCATTTGCCGCTGGGCAGGCCAACAGACTTGATTGGCGGACAAGCGTAAATCTCCGCTGGCAACGAGGTAGACGGAAACTGGCTTACCATTTTTCAACATTGCGTTTTTCGTTTTTACTTGCGACACAACAACCTCTAAATTTTGCATAACTAGTTCAATCGGCCCTCATTTTAGTGGGAAAAATCGGTTTAGCCTACAAGCCATCGTCAAATATTGAAGCTAATTTGCCGTCACCAAACGTTTATGAGGATTCATGGCGACCAGCAGACAGAGTTTGGACCTAAACTTTATGCAACAGATTTAATTGACGTGAAATGCTAGGTGGCCATCCCCGCTTCCAACCGGTGAATTATGGCCGGACTTCACGAAATTTGGTCGCCATCGACTGTTGCGGCGCGCAGCTCCGGTCGGTGCATTCGAATTGTTGCCCGATCCGCGGCAAGTTCAGATGTGAAGTCAACCCGACAGTTTCGGGGCAGTGGAATGTATTTGTAAGCGAACTTGGGTAGGGTGACTGCGGACATATTGGCAGGCTCTGAAACAAGCAAGACAAAGAATCGTCGACGCGGCACGGTGGCGAAAGATGAAGATTCGCTAAAAATGTGGTTGCCATCGTTAACGTATAAGATTTGGATTATAATGAAAAAGATCGGTTGTTCGAGTTTACCTGAACGTCGATCCCTCAACTCAAATTTAGCTGAAGCGAGTATCTAGCGATGTGTGGAATAGTCGGATATGCGGGGCCTCGGGATGTTTATGAAATTCTGTTAGAGGGCCTTAAACGTCTTGAATATCGAGGGTACGACAGTGCAGGCACAGCGACCTTCCACAACAATGAGTTCCAAATCACCCGTGTGGTCGGTCGCATTTCCGGACTGGCCAGCAAGTTATCCCAAAATCGCGTAGCAGCGCGGATTGGCATCGGACATACGCGATGGGCGACCCATGGTGCTCCGACAGAACAAAACGCCCACCCACATTTGGGCGGCGAAGCTGAATTGGCACTCGTGCACAACGGGGTCATTGAAAATTTTGACCACCTAAAAGCATCGCTCATCGAAAAAGGCTATGTTTTCCACTCCGAAACGGATACCGAGGTTATCGCGCACATTATTGATGCTTGTTTTCAGGAGTATCGCAGCAAAGTCAAAAATAACGGCGCGGCTTCGTGTGAAGATGGAGTCGAAATTTTGATGGAAGCGTTGTCGCAACTGCGTGGGACTTACGGCATCGCCGTAGTGTTCAAACAGTGGCCAGACACCATATTTGCTGCTAGATTGCGCAGCCCCTTGGTGATCGGCATTGGTAGTAACGAACATTTCTTGGCGAGCGATGCTGCCCCGTTGATTGGACATACAGAAAAGATCGTCTACCTATCAGACAATCAACTTGCCATGATTCAGGCAGATAAGCTGAAAGTCTTTCATCGCGATGCGGGCGTTGTCAATCATAGCGTTAAGACACTCGACATGGAGAGTACCGATGTTGAGTTGGGTCATTTCCAGCATTACATGTTAAAGGAAATTTTTGAGCAGCCGCGCTCATTGCGTAATACGATGCGCGGTCGCTTGTGCGACGACGACGCAACCGCCGTTTTTGGAGGTTTAAATCTGACGCCGCAAGAACTCCGTAAAATCAAACGGATCGTGTTCACCGCCTGCGGTACCAGTTGGCATTCTGCTTTGGTCGGTGAGTATCTGTTTGAAGACCTAGCGCAAATACCGGTCGAAGTGGAGTATGCCAGCGAATTGCGCTATCGCAATCCACCGATGGACGATGACACGTTGATCTTTGCCATTACGCAAAGTGGAGAAACTGCCGATACGCTGGCGGCCTTGCGCGAAATGAAACGCCAGGGTCACATGACAATGGCGATTTGCAATGTCGTCGGCAGCTCCATCGCTCAAGAGGCGGATGGTGGGGTATTCTTGCATGCTGGACCGGAAATTGGCGTGGCTTCGACCAAGGCTTACACCTCCCAGTGCTTGGCATTGACGATGTTGGCCTTGTACTTCGGTCGGCTGAGACACCTGAGTTATAACAAAGGACGGCGGCTCATCGAAAAGATCTTGGCGTTGCCCGATGCCGTTGAGGAGACGTTGGGCGTAAATCAGCTGTGCAAACAAATCGCTGAAAAGTATGCTGACGCCAACAACTTTTTATACCTGGGTCGACATTACAACTTCCCCACGGCCCTCGAAGGTGCCTTGAAACTGAAGGAAATTAGCTACATTCATGCCGAAGGGTACCCGGCGGCAGAAATGAAACACGGCCCGATCGCGCTCGTTGACGAGCAAACTCCCAGCGTTTTCGTGATGCCGCAAGGATTTATCTACGAAAAGGTATTGGCAAATTTACAAGAGATCAAAGCTCGTCGCGGACCCGTGATTGCGGTGGCTGCTGAAGGTGACGATCGTATCAGCCAAGTCGCTGACGACGTGATCTTTATTCCTCAAGTCGACGACTTCCTGCAACCGATCGTGACTGTCATCCCGTTGCAGTTATTGGCTTATCACATTGCCGTGATTCGCGGGTGTGATGTGGATAAACCACGGAACTTGGCAAAAAGCGTAACCGTCGAATAGCGGTTCGTGGCCGGGTGACAATTTCTTATTCAAATCTAGCCGAATGCGGTACCGCTTCAGCAAAATTATCGTTACGATATCTGGTTGGCTGGGATCACTGTAAACCACCACGCTGCGGTTATGGCTGTAACTACGCAGTAATTACGACGGCAAGTCTTTTTTTGGGGATACAGGCAATCAGTGATCAAGGACGAATTGAATGTTGCTTTCGATCTGATGATCGTAAAACGGATAACTGGTTGAAATGACGGTCACTGTCGTTCAGGTCACAACTCGACGCGAACAAGAAATTTTCCTGCAATTTCCCTGGACGCTGTATCACGGTGATCCTCATTGGGTTCCGCCAATTCGCTCAGATCAACGCCAACGTTGCGGATTCGCCAAACACCCATTTTATGAACGTGCGGAATCTCAGGCGTTTCTTGCCTATCGTAACGGTCAACCGGTGGGACGAATCCTCGCGATAGCGAATCATCTGCATAACGAACTCCACCAAGACAAAATTGGCTTCTTCGGTTTTTTCGAATCAATCGATGACCAACAAGTTGCCAAGTCGCTTCTCCAAGCCGCTCGCGGCTATTTGAAAAATCGAGGGTACCAGGTGATGCGTGGTCCCGTAAGCCCCTCCATGAATTACGAATGCGGGGCGCTAGTGGATGGCTTTGATTCGATGCCGGTGTTCATGATGACCTATAATCCGCCATATTACCCTTCATTGTTCGAAGCGAGCGGTTTGGCCAAGGCACATGACCTTTACGCATACCGTGGGACTTATGAAATGCTTGCGCAAAATGAAAAGCGTTGGAACTTCGTGAGCCAACGCTTGGGCGAACGCGTAAAACTCAACATGCGCCCAATGTACCGCAAGGACTTTGACAAGGAACTTCGAGGTTTCATGGATGTCTTTAATCAGGCATTGGTAGGAAGTTGGGGGTTTGTTCCGTTAACTGAAGCAGAGATGAAGCATATCGCCAACAGCCTGCGCTATTTGATTGCCCCGGAAATGACGAGCGTGATCGAGGTCGATGGCGAGCGAGTTGGTGTGTCGTTTGGAATGCTGGACTATAATCCCCGCATAAAATCCATAGATGGCAAGCTGTTTCCGTTCGGGTTTCTCAAGTTGATTCTCAACAAGCGTACCATAAAGCGGATTCGTTTAATCAGCACGAACGTGGTCCCAAGATTCCAAAAGAATAAGGGAGTGGGGATGTCGCTATTCTTCAACTTGATCCCCGCAATTCGAGAATGGGGAATTGAGGAATGCGAATTCTCTTGGGTATTGGAATCGAATACATTCTCCCGCGCTACACTTGAGCGATGTGGCACGGAGCTTTACAAAACCTATCGGATTTACGATGTAGACGTAGATGTGGATGGATAAATCCGCTGATTAGTTCGTTATCAACATCGCAGACATCGACAAGCTCCCCAAATCAACCTATTAGCCACCCGCCGGTCGAATATTTTCCTGAAAGATTTGGCAATAACTTTCGTAGCGTCGCTCGTCGATTTTGCCATCGGCAACCGCATATTTGACTGCACAGTCTGCCTCATGTAAGTGCCTGCAATCTGGGAATTTGCAATGATTGATAAACGGGCGAATGTCCCTGAAATACCCTTCAACCTCCTGAGCGATAACATCCCAAAGTTGGAATTGTCGAATGCCCGGCGTGTCGACGACATGTCCACCAATTGAAAGAGGAATGAAATTCGCCGTGGTCGTGGTGTGCTTTCCCTTCTGGGATTCTTCGCTGACATCGCCAACACGCAGAGACAATCCGGGCTCAATCGCATTCAGCATCGAGGATTTGCCAACTCCACTTTGCCCAACAACCACGCTATCCTTGCCGCAAACCAGTTCGATCATGCGATGAATCCCAAATCCAGTGACCGTGGATGTGCACAGCACTTGGTAACCAAGTTGTCCCCAAACACCGATCACCGGCTGCAAGTCGGCCAAGTCCACCAAGTCGACTTTGTTGATAATAATTAGCGGAGTAATCTTTGACTTTTCACACGAAATCAAAAAGCGATCGACCAGGTTTGGTTTCAATCTTGGTTCGGCTGCGCTACACACAACCAAAACCTGATCAACATTGCTGAACAATATCTGCTGCCGACCGCGACTTGTCCGGCTGACGGCTGAGCGACGCGGTTCAACACGGACGATGACGGCCTGATGTTCATTAAGCGGCTTGATTTGCACAAAGTCTCCCGCAACCACCACATGCTGCAAATCCGTAGCCAATGTCTTCAACAATCCACGTACAGCACATTCAAAAATCCTTCCGGAGTCGTCGCTCACGATAGTTGCCAGCCCATGCACGCGCAGCACGCGTGCCGGAATGCATTCGTTCAAATCGACGTCTAACAGGATTTGAAAACCACCTGTCTCGTCTTCCACTTCCTCGCCGCTTACCGTGCGATGGCGCGTCAATCGCCCTTTACCGGAAACACGTTGACTCGCATTCTGGTCTTCGCTTAGCTGCGATTGCTGGAACTTCCTCGTCCAATCAGATTCTCGGGCTGGCTCATCATATTTTTTTCGCAAACCAGTGCGTATTTTTCGCTTCTTTTTCTTTGACATCGGTTTTGTGATGAATGTTCAATGCCAAGCGGTCGGTGGACTCTTTCGCAACCAATTCGCTTAAACTTCATAGTGTAAACGATAATCGCATGTTGAAACAGCAATCGATTCGCCGAGAATTATTCCTGGATAAATTTGATCGAG
This sequence comes from uncultured Planctomycetaceae bacterium, assembly GCA_937862885.1. GTDB lineage: Bacteria > Planctomycetota > Planctomycetia > Pirellulales > Pirellulaceae > CALMEE01. The sequence continues at coordinate 16,583 of CALMEE010000061.1, read as the reverse complement.
GCTACCCTCATAACCCTCGTCAGCGCACCGTTACGATGCATCCGGCATGTAACTCCTCGCATGAAGCGCACCAAGTGACGTACGTCGTGGATTCGTCTCGTCTTTCGATTTCGGCCCGTGTACGCGTGAAAATCGAATGCCTCATACCTAAGACTTCACATCGTTTAGGCATTGCATTTTCAACTTCAATTGCCGGATTCCTGGCATTTGTTTAGCGCGCCCTAAATCTACATCGAAGGAATTTTAACCACCGTAGCAAACGCATAGCTTATTCAAGCGGGCGAACACACCTTGTTACCCTGCCTTACGGGCTCAACAATGAAGTATCCGCTTGGTGGCAAAAGTAATTTTTTGAATGCAAATGCAGTGTGCGCCGGTTGTAACCTGATTGGCTGTAGTTTTCCACAATTCTCAGAATTTTTCCAAATTGGAACAATGTCCGAAACCTTGAAAATTGAAATGGCAATAAGATTAAAACTTGTCAAAACCGATCGAATCGGGTCTTATAGATTATGGCGATGTCTACTGAAACCGGAACGAGAGAACGCTCACTTGCTCAAGCAGAACATGGTTAATCTCAACTAGCGGCGAGAATCAACTGCCGAGATGCCAGAATAACCGAATCACTCATTTTAGCAGAATTGCCATTTAAATAGATCCCTTTGACATGCAGAGTTGGTCCCGTGCTAAAACCGTCAAAAGTAATTGTCTTGGCTGATGCCGCCTCCGATTCCAGCCGTCTGCGGATTCCCAATGGAGATTCCGACACGGAATTAGCGCACTCGTTTCAAACCGCATTTCGACTTGTCCAGCAGCGTGCAGCTGAAGGCATGTATATTCCTGCCGAACGTCTTTCCGATCCTCGACGTTATTGGGATCTCGTGTTCCAACTCGATGTAATTAATCAATCCCCGGACGGAATTGCGGTTGTCGATGCAAGTAACCAAATTTTGGGCGTTAATCGAACGTTGCACGAATGGGTTGGAGAAACCAAGTTGGTCGGAAGCAATTTTTACGACGCATTAGGGGACGCCGAAGCGTTGGGTCCTAATTTCAGTCCATTAACCACGGCGATAAAAACGAAAAAGTTGTGCAAGTCAACTCTGAAGACTGCCAGCGGCATGTATTTCCAGCTGCGTGCGGCACCGATCATCGAAACGGAGTTGGCACAACCTCAATATGTGATCGTTACCTTGAGAGATGTCTCAACGGAAATGTTGCACTTAGAAAAACTCGAATCCATCCATCGCGCTGGTGCAGAATTAGCTGACCTGACACCTGAGGAAGTTTTTCAGATGGATGTGCCAGATCGCATTGAGTTGCTGAAGGCGAATATCATTCATTACACGCAAGATCTGTTGAACTATGATGTCGTGGAAATTCGCCTGATCGACCAAAAGACACTTCGTCTAGAGCCACTAATATCGATGGGAATTGACTCTGAGGAAAGCAAACACCCGTTGTACGCCCGAGCAACCGGCAATGGCGTTTCCGGGTTTGTTTGTGCAACGGGCAAGAGCTATCTGTGCGAAGACACAAGCGACGATCCGTTATATGTAAAGGGCTTGGTAGGAGCGAAAAGTTCATTGACAGTTCCGCTAATTTATCACGAGCAAGTCATTGGATCGTTCAATGTCGAAAGCCCCTTTGTAAATGCTTTTTCTGAGAGTGACTTGCAACTGCTGCAAATCTTTGCACGAGACGTTGCGATCGCGTTAAATACATTGGAGTTACTGGTTGCGCAACGTACTAATGCGGCGCAACAAAGCGTCGGCGCGATCCGCGCCGCTGTTGCGGCTCCGATCGATGATATTCTGAATGACACCGTGCACGTGATCGAAAACTACATTGGCCACGATCCAGGTGTTTCCAAACGGTTACGCACGATCTTGAAAAATGCGCGATTGGTGCGGCAAGCCATCCAAAAGGTCGAACAAGATTTGGCGCCGGACGATATGATCCCGCATTCGGTCTTGTCGAGTCAACGCCCCGCGCTGAACAACAAACGCATCTTGGTGGTCGATGCCGATGACGACGTTCGAAACAGCGCCCACGATTTGTTGGAACGATTCGGCTGTATTGTGGAAACAGCTCACGAAGGCCGCGAAGCAATTTTGATGATTCGCAATAGCGACCCCGACCATTCCTACAGCGCAATTATTGCCGATATTCGCTTGCCCGATATCGGCGGATTTGAGTTTTTCTTGAAGCTAAAGGAACTTCTGGCGGAGCCACCTCTGATCTTAATGTCGGGTTATGGTTATGATCCGGGACACGCTATTGTCAAATCTCGAAAGGCCGGCCTTCGTTCCAATGCCGTGCTGTTCAAGCCGTTTAAACTTCAACTTCTACTGGAAGTTGTCGAACAGATGATTAATCCACCGGATTAGGTAAACGATCAATTTACGGCCCGCGAAACGTCGATTAGGAAATTTGGTGGCCGATCGTTCGAAATGTTCTAATCGCTACCTCTAGAACTCTTGACCAGTACGTCCAAACCGCATGCCATTTCATTATTCTGTTTCGATTCGGGCATTCGATAAACGGCATTTTTAGGAAGGCAATGTTGGAACTCGCTTGGATTTTACTCGCGATTGTTGGCCATCTCGGCCTATGGTCAGCCATCTTCAACCAAGTCCACGCGACCGGCTGGGTGCGAATTTTTCGCAAAATCAGCGAGCGAATAATCTACGCGATCGTAATCTCTTTGGGTTTGGCGCTACTGATCATTTACAACTATCCTAAACCTGAATCACTCTTCGTAACTTCAATTGTCTACTATGGCCACCTATGCGTGTTTTTAGCAATTGTGCTCAGCATTCGTTGGGTGTATCGAGAGGTAAGCCGTTATTTGAACCCGCCACCAATGCGCGTCGTCAGCTGTAACATAATCCGTGTTGGCAGCCTGTTTGACAAAGAAATGATTCAAGGTTGGCAAGCCAAACTCTTGCGCTGGATCCCGGGAAACCAAGTACTCGAACTAGCCATCGAACATAAGGCATTGAAGCTACGCAAACTGCCAAGCAAATTGCGAAACCTACGAATCGTGCATCTTGGCGATTTGCATTTCACCGGCAAGATCAGCCACGTTTTTTTTGAACGCGTTGTCGAGCAGATCAATCAATTGTCTCCTGACCTAGTCTGCCTGAGCGGAGACATCGTTGACGAACGTGAATGCCTCGATTGGATTCCTGATTTGCTCAGTCGAGTTCGCGCAAACTATGCCAAATTGTTTGTGTTGGGGAACCATGATCTGAGAATTAAGGATGAGCAGGAGATTCGAACGTTAATGCGTGAGGCCGATTGGATCGACGTTGAGGGCCATTGGCGCTCTTTCGAAATTCGCGGGGAAGTGGTCACCACTGCCGGAAATGCACTTCCCTGGTTTGGGCACGCTCGACAATTACCGCCGCGCGCGCCGATGGACAATGAATTGCGAATCGCGATATCTCACTCGCCTGATCAATTGCGATGGGCGCAGCAACTCGATTTTCACTTGATGTTGGCGGGCCACAATCATGGTGGACAAGTTCGCTTTCCTCTGATCGGGCCCGTAATTTCTCCCAGCATTTACGGCGTTAAATATGCCTCAGGAGTCTTCGAGGAACAGGGGCTTGTCATCCACGTAACCCGCGGTGTTTCAGCGGATGACCCAATCCGTTGGAATTGTCGGCCCGAATTAACTTTGCTTACGCTCGAAGAAGCATAAATTGCAAAACCCGGTCGCAATATTTGGTTCTCGACAACAGAAAACTGTGTCGCTCGATCCGCGGCTATCGCCGTTCAGGTATTGCTTTCGAGACGCGATGCCAGTTCGTTGATTACCTGCGGATACTCTTCGCACTCGGCGGCGAACACGCGCGCCGCCAAAGTCTCGGGCGTGTCATCCTGCAAAACCTCCACTGTCTTTTGGCTAATGATTGGCCCGTGATCATAGTCGTTGTCAACGAAATGAATTGTGCAACCAGAGTTCTTGTCTCCCGATTCCAACACAGATCGATGGACACGCAAGCCGTAAAACCCTTTGCCGCAATGTCGCGGGATTAGGCTAGGGTGAATATTGATTACTCGGTTGACAAAATCGTCCGGGATTGAAATCAGTTTTAGGAATCCCCCCAATACGACCAAATCGCAACGATAAGCGCGCAGTTGATCGAAAATCGCTGAGCTAAAATCGTCGGTCGAATTGAATTGTTTTCGCTCGAGAACGCGCACTGGAATTCCTGCTGATCTGGCAATGTCAATTCCTCCGGCATCTGACTTGCTCGAAACAACCAGTACGATTGAGGCGCGCAAAAGACCGGCTTTTTCTCTTTCAAGCAGGTTTTTAAGTGTTGATCCACCTCCTGAAATCAAGACGGCGATGCGAATAGAAGACATACATCACCCGTTATCGATTTCGATTCCAATCGAGAGTTTGAATTGGTTCAAACTATTAGTTGGCATCGATGCTCTTGGCTGGTTCAAGATTTCCAGTTTCACTGTCAAGGTTTCATCCATGATTAAGTCTTTAAAATCAGCGATTGCCTGCTTCAATTCAGCGGAATCGGTGGATAGTTCCAGCTTAATCCGGTCAGAGAAATCCAGTTTGAGTTCCTTACGCCGATCCTGGACTAACCGAATGATATCGCGGGCCAAACCCTCAATGATCAATTCTGGAGTAAGTTCAGTCGCAAGCACAACCACGACGCCATCACCTTGCGCAGCAGCCCAGCCTGGATTCGCCACCAGGCGTACTTGGATGTCTTCGCTATCAAGCTCGATCGACTGGCCCTCAACTTGAAGCGTGACTCTATTGACGCGATTAAGTTCGTCCAATAGCTTGGCCCCGTCGGCATTTCCCAGTATTTGCTTCACCTTGGGGAGCAGCGCTCGCAAACGTTGGCCCAATCGACCAAAATTTGGCTGGATCTGGTACGTCACATAGGCACCGACATCGGGTGTGCAATTAAGCGACTTTACGTTCAATTCTTCCCTGAGAATCGAATCGTGTGCGCGTAACCATTGCTGGTCGGCTTGCGGCCCCAAAATTACGGTAACTGCATTGAGGGGTTGTCGAACTTTTAATTTGGCCTCCATGCGTGCCGCCCGCCCCAATGATGCGATTTCCCGCAGCAAATTCATGTTGTGCGCAAGGTTTGCATCTTCCCGATGTCCACTTTCCGGAAAATCACAAAGGTGAACACTCTCGACAGTACGTTCGCCAAATACTCCCGTCAAGTTTTTCCAAATCGACTCAGCCACAAAAGGTACAAAAGGAGCGATCAACTTGCTTGTTTGAATCAGGCATTCGTACAAGGTCCAATAGGCGTCCAATTTGTCCCGAGATCGTTTCTCGCTTCCCCAAAATCTAGAACGTGAGCGGCGCACATACCAATTACTGAGTGCATCGACAAAACCGTTGATGCGCGCGCAGGCGTTGAAGTTATCGTAAGCGTCCATCCGTTCGGTGACCAAATTGATCGTCTCGTCTAGCTCAGCCAGAATCCAGCGGTCAATTTCGGATCGCTCTGCAATGGGACGATACGACTCGGCTTTGGCCAACTCATGAGATCTCAGCTGACTGTTCTCGTCTAATTCACGCAGTTCCAAACTCGGATCAAATTCATCGATGTTCGCATAAATCAGAAAGAATCCGTAGACATTCCACAGCCGCAACAAGAATTCAGGAATGCTATCCTTAATTTGTTGTTCGCTATAACGAATTGGCGTCCAGGGGGGCTGGTTAGCAAAGAAATACCAACGCAATGCGTCAGCTCCGTATCGGTTGAACAGTTCAGATGGAGCCAAGTAGTTTCGCTTTTGCTTGGACATCTTTCCTACTGACTGTGAATAATTGCCCACGCCAAAAGCTTCGTCTGCTTCTTGCTTCGTCAATCGGATATCGGATGGGTTCTTCTTTGACTCATACCATTCGCTCAACATGAGTCCCAGCACAATACAATTACGGAATGGATGCGGGAAAGGAATTTCCGGAATTGCATCCGTCTGCTCATCAAACACCAGGGTGCTGATCGCCAACAAACTATAAAACCAACCTCGGGTCTGGTCCAAAGCCTCGCTGATGAAATCCGCGGGAAACTGTTGAAAGAATCGGTCAGCATTTTGATGTGGAAATCCCCATTGTGCAAACGGCATCGCTCCGCTGTCATACCAGCAATCGATTACTTCGGGCGCGCGTCGCATGCTTGCTCCCGACGCAAACGGCGAGTCATAGGTGATCTCATCGATGTAAGGTTTGTGTACACGCAAGTCATCTGGCAGTTCCGGATTGATGCGTTTCGCTTGCTCCCAAGCTTCGAATCCTCGCGCCCCCGGTTTCTGCTGCAGGGCCGCGTAGCTATCAATAGCTTCCATCTGCCCCGTCTTTTCACAAACCCAAATCGGCAGCGGAGTGCCCCAATACCGTTCGCGGGACAACGCCCAATCGACATTACTCTCAAGAAAATTGCCGAATCTCCCATGTTTGATATGCTCGGGCAACCAATTGATCTGTTGGTTATTATCCAGCATCCGTTGCTTGAATTCTGTGGTGCGGATAAACCAGCTTTGTCTCGGGTATTGAATCAGCGGATCATTTTCGGCCCGCCAACAAAATGGGTACTCGTGTAGGTACTGGTCGAGAAAATAGAGGCGGTGGGATTCCTTCAGTTTGCGCGTGATCAATTTGTCCGCATCTTTGACCCACATGTCCGCCAAATCTTCAGCTTCTTCCGTGAACTTTCCATTAGGCCCGACTGCACAAATCAGGTCAGGGCCGCTGCCGGACACAAAGCGTTGCTGTTCACGCACCAGAACTTCATAGTCTACTTCGCCAAATGCAGGTGCTTGATGCACCAACCCCGTTCCCGAATCCGTCGTGACAAAATCAGCCGGCACGACACGCCACATCACATGTTGTTTTCCACCTTCGGTCAATTCACCCTGCTCATCTTTTCTCGTTGGATAATAGTAATCGAAAGGCGGCATGTAACGCTTGCCGATCAAGTCTCTGCCGCGATATTCTGCTTCAACACGCAGCTGACGTTTCGTTTTTTCCGCGATTGACTCAACCAAATCCTTGGCAATGACAAGCTTGCATCCCAGTTCCTCATCGACAACTGTAACATAGTCGATGTCCGGATTAACGGCTGCAAACTGGTTGCTTGGCAATGTCCAGGGCGTCGTCGTCCAGATTAGCAAATTGGTGTCCGGATCATCGACCAAGGGCAAAAGCACGTACGCACTTGGATCGGCTACAGTGCGATAACCTTGTCCGACTTCACCTGAACTGAGGGCCGTTCCACCCTGCGCCCACCACCAAACTATTTTGTGGCCACGATAGAGGTGACCACGATCGAACAGCACTTTCAACGACCACCAAACGGACTCTACGTACCGTTCATGATAGGTGACGTATGCTTCATCAAGCTTGATCCAGAATCCCAGACGTTCTGTAAGTCGCTCCCACTCCTGCATATAACGCCACACACTTTGTTGGCACTTGTGGATGAAGGGTTCGACTCCATAGTTTTCAATTTCCTCTTTAGAGTGAATGCCTAGCTCTTTACAAACTTCTACCTCAACGGGGAGCCCATGAGTGTCCCAGCCGGCCTTACGCTCGCACAGGTAGCCGCGCATTGTGCGGTAACGTGGAAACAGGTCTTTCATTGCCCGCGTCAGGCAATGACCTGGATGCGGCAATCCATTGGCCGTGGGCGGTCCCTCGAAAAAGACGAACTTTTCACAGTTTTCACGCAGCTTGAGAGATCTGTCGTAAATCTGCCGGCGCTTCCAAAACTCCAGAATTATCTCTTCAAGTTTGGGAAAACTGACTTGATTATCCACCGGCTCAAACATTTGAAGCTTCTCCAACTTATGATTCACTGACGTGCACAAATCAAAACTCTACCAAATCTCACACGGATTTCGTAGACAGGTAGCTGGCACACAATGTTCACGTCTACGGAATCGAGGCGTAGCATACGCGATCGGGACATGCCCGGCATTCCTCAGTCGCCCCGCATGGAAAAAGAAATACGACCGAAAAAGAAAAAGACGCCGTAACTGCTGGGTTCGCGACGCCTTTTTTTGAAAAGCAATTAGGTCGACAACGCACGCATTAAGCCTGGGTGAAGGATCTCCACACGTCAGTCTCGAATGGCACGCTGGACCGAACGTTCAAGTGCGTTGGAAGCGATGTTCCGATCAATCACCTTGCCATCTTTTCCGATCAACAACATTGTGGGTAGCGTCGCTATTCCCAATTGGTCAGCCAACGGACCATCCATGCCACCTTCTTCATACAATTGAGTCCACGAAATTGTCTCGCTGCGTAGAAAGCTTTGCACATTCGAGATGGAATCATCAACACTCACGCCCACCACCTTGAAGTTACTATCGGCATATTTAGCGGCAATCCGTTTAATGGTGTTGATATCGTCTTTGCACGGTTCACACCACGTGGCCCAAAAATGAATTAGCACCACACTCCCGCGTTCGTCGGCTAATGACCAGTTATCACCGCGAACGGTCTTGCCTCTGAAAGTGATTGCTTGTCCCTCGCAATTAAGCCGAACTTTTGCACCTGCGGCTTTCTTGGCGAGTGGACTCTTCGGATACTCGGTCGCAATCTTGCCGTACCATTCTGACGCTTGGTCGATTTCTTCTTTAAACTCAGCCGCCAACGCCAACTGCAGCATTGCATCGGGAGCGTGCTGCGCCTTCGGATACCTAGTTATATATGCTTCCAATGCGGCATTGTATTGTTTTTCGACTTCTAAAAAGTCATCTGGCTCAGCTGACGTCAATTGTTTGGTGAAGAACGCAGCCATCCGTCGATACTGTACGTGAGCAACATCTTGCTCGTCAGCTTTATCCTTTTCAAGCTTTGCCGCCACATCCTTCAAATAGTCGATGCCTCGCGGAAATTGACCGTTTTGGTACGCACCACTCACATCATCAGCCATTTGTCGAATCCAGTTCGATCGATCTTCCGCTGTCGACGCTGCTGCCGACAGCTTTAGCAAAACTTCCGCACGATCTTGGTGTAATTGTTCCAACTCTCTTCCACTCGCCTTGCCAATTTTCTCTTCCATTGACGCATAGAGATTGAACAACTCCTGACTCACACTGTCGACGGCTCCGGTTGCATCGCTGCCGGCAACAGTGCTCGCGCTTGATAACGATGCATTGAAAAACACACCACCATTTGAAATAGCAACACCTTCAGTGATCACCTCAGGTAAGTCAATAATTTTCCAAGCATCATTCAGCTTTACCAAAGTACCTACGGCTAACTGGCCGTGCTTGGTACCCGTGTTCACAACGGCTTGCACATTGTCATACACCATAACGTCTTTGGTAGAACCCAGCGAGTTCGCCGGGATCACACCCGGTTTAATTCCTCCGAAATGAACCCAAGTCGTCTTTGTATCGATCAGTCGTTGGCTTGCAATGAATTTCGAAAACTCATTCTTGGCGTTCCGAATCCGCTTCAAAACTTCACTTTCAAAATCGGTTCCCATTCCCAGCGTTTTCAGATCTGCTTCACTCAACAGTAACAACTCGAACCGTTTAATGTCCCTATCGCGAATCGCAGCGACTAACTCCATAGTCACCTCTTCCGGCGATATCGCAAGCCAACGATCAATTTGACCATCTTGGTTCTTGTCTTCTGCCCAACGTGATCCCGCAGTACCCAACCAGCGATACTGATCGGCTTTTTCATCGAAGTTTGAGTCAATGTCGCGGTAAACCTCGATTCCGTCTTTGTAATAGCACCAAAGATCGGGTTTACCATCGTTATTGGTATCCAAATAAGCTCTGAGTAATCTTCCAGATCCGTCGTATACTAGGAATCCTTTTTGACCGATCTTGTCCGCTGGCTCAATGCGACAGTTCTTGATTTCTTCAGCCGTAGGTTGGTCGTAAACCACATCCTTTTGGATTGGCTTGAAGCTCAAAGCTCGCTCAACATTGCTACCAGAGGCTGTACCCCCGTCGCGCCCCGCCGTTCCCTTGTTTTGTTTGCCCTGGGCAGAAGACGGATTCATGGCATAGGAAACTACAATCAGCAAGAAGCCTAACCACCTAATTTCAGGCATATTGATTCCGCGCTTTACACGCGAACTTACTTGGCTGCTAAGTTCAGACCACATATGAACTCTTTTCATTAAAACCATACTATTTTGATGTTCCGGTCGTCCAATTGCTTAGACGCTAAATCGACTGTTTGACGTTACATTTCGGTAACTCAACGGACGAGCAGGGTGTCGAAACGCGTCGATAACTTGAACCCAGGGTGTGTTTTCAGGTTCCTGGTTTCTCTCTCAGTACAATACTCTGCGTTCCATCCGTAACGTGCAAAAGACCTCTTCCCTGTGTACAGCCGCTCGACCAATCGGCTTTAACGGACGTGATCCGACGCTTTCACGCATCCAACCAGCTCAATCTTCGGTCATTGCTACGCGATTTCGCCTGCACCGTCGAAGTTCCGAGTACCAGCGTGGCCCAGCAAAGCAGTATCCGACAATTTGCCGCGGTTCCGAACTAGCGTCAACTCAGTCCAAATCGCACCACGGTCGACGGATCGCCTTTGATCTGGACTGGCGTGTAGTCACTGATCCATGGTGGCAACGGATTCCCACCCTTAGCTTTTAAATTTAGCCGCATTTTCCGATTTATCAAAGACCAAAATAATCAAACCAGTCCGAGTAACCTGACGAGATCAGCCGCAATTTCCTTGAAAATATAATGCCAAAAGTGAACTTTTTGTGAGGAAGCAAGTCTTAATTGACGAACGAGGTTTGACAGGTGACGTTGAAATCATAAAATAGTCGATTCGTTATACCTTCACGAGTATGCACTGAGGGCATATAGCTCAGTTGGTTAGAGCGCGTCGCTGATAACGACGAGGTCCCAAGTTCGAATCTTGGTATGCCCACTGCCGCAATTGCTTGGCTGGCGTTAGTCTGTAAACTAGATTACGGGTTTTCAAAACGGAATATCAGTAGTCGAAGCGGTAATGACGGCCGGCAGATTTTGTATTCTGGGACCGAAATTACGATTTTGGGGGTGTAGCTCAATTGGGAGAGCACCGGCTTTGCAAGCCGGGGGTTAGGGGTTCGAGCCCCCTCACCTCCATTCAAAGATGAAGGCCATTTGCAAATCGTGCAAATGGCCTTTTTTTGTTTTGGTCAATTTCCGCGCCCGCAGCTTGACGAAAGCCGCCCAGTCCAGCATGTTGGCTACATCATGGGATGAATGCAAATAGTATTCGAGATGTCGAAAGTCCCGCAAAAAATACACGGTTTGTGAGTTATGGCTAAATGTGAAGAAGGCTATATCTGCGACGTTTGTAATGCGGACGTGGAGTCCATCGAGCAAAGTGATTTGTACTTAAGGTTCATCATTGGTGAAATCGACCCAGAGCTATTGCATACGGCTCCTGAACGACACATTCGTTGTAATCCCGCCTTGGCACAATTCATCATCAGCCCGAAGTTCGCGCCGGTAACGTATCAAGGCAATTTTTCCAAGAACGAACTCGATCCTGAATTCGTGAAGCGTAGAGAAGATCTGGTGACCAGGGGATGGTACCGCCTGCAAGAAATCGTTGGCCAAGATATCCCTGTGATCGAATATCCCTTGCCAGAGGTAATCGAGCGGTTCCGCAAGCGATGAACGACTAATTCGACGCTAAACGGATCGTCCAACGACCTGAGTTCGTCGGCCTTCGATTTGTTAAGCGGCACAAACCCGCTTTACCGGCAAGCGATTTTGTCAGCGCACGCGACTGGTGGAACTCGATCTTATGCGATCGCAGGCACTGATTTTTTCATTGCCATGCAGAATGGCGCTCGCATGACGAAGCAATCTGATTAAACAGAGACAAACAAATCCTCGTTAGCCACTTGTGTTTGCTGATGGTCATCCACCGGAGCTTGCACATCGATGGCCGGAGTGACACTCGCTACGCGTTGATAACGATTACGCTTAGAAATGACATAGGCAGGTTTTGATTCTGATACTCTTGAAGAACTCGAGCGACTTGTCTTCTTAGCGATGCTGATGCATGCTTTTTCAACCACGGCATCAGGTTTTAAATACTCGACTTCGTGATCAACGGCCGCTTTTGCGTGAATCTCTTCACGCAAAATTCGAACTTCTGGGGGTGCGTCGATTCCAAGTCGCACGACCTTTCCATTGACTTTGACAATCTGAACTGAGACTCCCAAACCTGGGAATACTATTTTTTCGTTTTCGCGTCTAGCTATGACGAGCATTGTGAATTTCCAATCCTTGATCAATCCAGGAACTTTCGATCGCCGCTGATTCTCAAATTCTCAAAGCGATCGCAAACAACTGAATATTCAATGGAACGCAAAACCCAGATTCAAGCAAGATGAGTATTTTTGAGTGCTTGCATGGAATCTCAGTAGTCAAGACACTTTGAACATGCTGCGGTTCCGTTTCCTGCAAAACCGCATAGATGCACCGAAATTCATCACGAAGCAAAACACCAAAACGCAAGCATTTTGGTCGTACATCCTTCGCTATTTTGGCGAGGGCTAGCCACGTCATTCGTAGTCAGCGAAAGAGTCCGCAAGCAAGTCAGCTGCTATCCTGCCGCCTGTCTTCGTGTACCCGGTTCGTACACTTGTCAGGGTGACTCGTGCCGCACTGAACAAGAGCTTGTCGATCGCATAGAAGTCATGCCCAGCTCGTTCATAAATCTCGCGAAAAGGTCGTCCATAGTCTGGAGAAGAATTGCTGGGGACGGAAACCGCTAGAGAATCGATTTCTTGATCGCTGGTATCCAACCAAAGCTGCACTTCGCCCCCGTACAAAATTGCATCATTCGAACGCCCGATCGCTGTCAGGGCATTTCCACCGCTCGGAGGGAGAGGTGCAAGGCCCCATGCATGTTTGACTAATCGCAAGTTGAAATCCAATTCAAAGAGCTTATGCATGGTCGCCTCGACCGATCTGGCGACGATCTGGATCATGCCGGCAAGACTGGCCGTGGGTGCTACGCACAACGTGATCCAAGGAGGTGTTGCTCCACCCTTATTTGCCGCCGTCTCGTCTCGTTTGAACTCGGAGAGTCGGCATTCCCGAGTGACCAGATCGAAAACGTCGTTTCCAGGCAGTTCGTTCGACTCCAAAACACCAATTAGCGCCGACTCCGTTCCGCTCAATTCGTACTTGTCTAACACAGGTTCCCTGCCACGATTGAGCCGCATGGGTCCAGAGCCCATCGCGAAATATTTGCCGACTGAGATTGGCCATCCCGCATATTGGCAGGCCATACAGGCCAGCAGCGGCTGATCGGTCGCCACCTGAATAGCTGGCATATATTTCCACTCCGCATTGCGAGAATCCTGATTGCCAATCGAAGTCACTAGATTGACCTTTGCCAAGCCCCCCATGCAAATTTCGCTCAACAAAGTCCCGGCTTGAATTCCACCACAAGCTTTTACACCAAAGTCGATTATCCGCCCAATGCCGGGCAGATCGTGGGTCACAAGATTAAGCGATTGGGTATCGGACAAAGCCTTTTCAAGATGTCGCAGCGTCCGCTGGTTTAATGTAAAATCCTGCATGCTGATTGTCAGTTCATCGTGGGCTCGCTAGTCGACACATAGACGTGCATCTCACGATACTCCATTGTCGAGACAAGCACAATTGGACAATCGTGGAGGCCGCCAACGAACCGATCGGCAATTCACAAGCCCATTCTGTTATCCATTTCTCTATCAATTCTAAAATGGCAAGAAACGAACAACTGATACGACAACACAAGATACTGCAAATTTTGGAGCGCATCCGTTTTGGCGAGACGATTGAAGAGATTCGTCATGATGTGATCGAAGAGCTTGGGCTTTCCAAAATCTCATCGCGAACCATTCTGCGAGATTTAGAAGCATTGCAAGCGGCGGGATTTGACATTCAAACCATCGATGTCGACCGGGGAAAGGTGTACAAGTTAGGACCGCGTTCGAAGGCTCCAGCCAAAATCGCGGCGTCCTCAACCGAGCTAATTTCGCTGTTCTTAGGGAGGCAGTTGTTATTTCCGCTCGCTGGTACGCCGTTTTGGCAAGGGATCGAAACATTCTGGCAGAAGATCCAGGATGAATTGCCCGTCGGCGTGGTTGAGCATTACGAACGATTCAAGAAGACCCTACGCGTACTGGGCGTCGCCGCGAAAAACTACGAAAAGCATCATGGGATTCTCGGCACAATTCACCGCGCAATCATGGAACATCGCGTTTTGGAAATCAAGTATCACAGTCTCGAAAATCCAGGCAAGGTTCGATATGTGGAGCCCTACAGCGTCGTGCTGTACAACTCGAGTCTCTACATTCTAGCGCGGGAAAAAGGGGACCAAGCACATCCAGTTAGGAATTGGAAACTGGATCGCTTTGAAAAAGCGGTCGCACTCGACGAGTATTTTAAAGTCCCCAGTGACCTCGACCTCGATCGTTTTATAGGGCAGGGAGCAGGTATATTCTTGGGCGAGAAACGAATCGAATTCAAGATTTGGATCTCGCGCGAGGCGGCTGTCTGGGTACGCGAAGAGCCCTGGCACCCAGATCAAAGCATAAAACAACTCAATGATGGTGCAATCGAGTTGATGGTTCCAGCTGTCGATGAGCGTGAAATTATCCCCAAAGTGCTGTCGTTTGGCCCCAACGCGAAAATCCTCGCTCCAACACAATCCAAAAACGCGATCAAAGCGATGCTGGCCCAAATGTTGGCTCAATATTAGGCTTGATCACAAGGTGGGGCGTCGTGGAATTTGGTTACGTTCATCGAAGTCGAGGAAGAGATGCTAACTTCGTCCTGTCAAAAATTGAGCTGTTACAAGGTGCGAACGTGCCGACCTCCAGGACAGGCTGACGTTATGCAGGCATATCTGTAAAAGACCGGAACTGTGCCTATCAGCGCGATTTTTACGGCTGAAACGGGGCAGACGGGGCAAAATACGCAACTTCCTGTGCGCAATTTCTCAAAACCGCTGTAGCTCGGTTTTGCATGATTTCGATAACACTTTTATCAGATCGAAAGCGGTTCGATACCGACTAGGTCACTCCGTAAAGTAGTGGTCTTAGGGATTGAATGAACCAACTTCATCCGCGTTGTTTTCTGTAATGCGTGAATGTTCCGGTTGTTCCCATCTTTGCCATCAACTTGGTATTTAGACGAACTGGGAACGAGGTTGGCGGTCATATTCCCTCAAGTCGTCACATGCCAATTTACTCAACGAGTTTGCTAGCACCTTACTGGATTTGTGCCGTTGGAAAGTCACGCCAGACTTTCTACACTTCGCACGGATGTAGGGTTTTAAGGCATTGGTGTTTGTTATCGCGTTTTCACAAAACGAATCCGATTACCAGGTGTTCGATACCTAAGCCGATCGAACAATGCCCACAACTCATGGAGGAATAGATGAGTGTAAGATCACATGCAAGATGCCCAATCGCCGTTGCGATTGGTTGTTGTTTAGCTTTCGTTCAAACGGGCTCGGCACAAGATAACAAGAAAGAGATCATCGAGCCCATTTATCGCTTGAGCCGCAAGATTGACGTTTCATCAGGCGGAGCTACTACTGCGGATTCTGCCGCCAATGAAGCGGGACACGCCAATGAGCACGCAACGACAATTCCGGCGACATTGTCAACAGCTTCCGCAAATAATCCGCATCCTCTTGATCGAGCTTTAGAGATGGCGGAATCGGGGCTTACCAACATCCGTGAAAATATTCGCGACTATAAAGCCATTATGGTTAAGCGAGAACGGGTAAACGGCGAACTGCTCGAACCTGAGTTCATGGAAGTTAAAATCAGAAATGCTCGTCAGGTTGGCAGCAGCCAGGTACCATTCAGTATCTACATGAATTTCCTGAAACCCCAATCAGTCAAGGGGCGCGAGGTCATTTGGGTTCAAGGGAAAAATGACAATAAGATTTTGGCTCATGAGACTGGAATCAAAAGCTTGGTTGGAACCGTAAGACTGGATCCGAACGGTAGTTTGGCGATGACCGGCAACCGTTATCCGATTTATGAGGCAGGAATTGAAAACCTAGTATCCAAACTCTTGGAAAAGGGAACTCGCGACCGCGCTGCTGGTCCATGCGAAGTAAAGTACGTCGAAGATGTGAAGCTTAATAAACGTTCCTGCACCATGATTGAAGTGATCCATCACGAAAAGAAAGCACCTTATGAGTTCCACAAGGCGCAAATCTTCATCGATGATGAGTTGCAGGTCCCCGTACGTTACGCGTCCTATTTGTGGCCAACGACGCCTGGAGAGAAACCACCGCTTCTCGAAGAGTATACCTACGTCAACATGGAACTCAACATCGGATTAACTGATCGCGATTTCGATCACACGAATCCGGCATACAATTACAAATAGTCGAACGCACGGATTCGATAAGCGGAAATCGAGGATCCTTGCGATTACATCGAGAGGGATAGCCGTCTATCATCCAGCAAGTGAATTCCGATGAGTCGTTTCGGCTCTTCAAAATATTAGATACAAAGTACTTGTTTACCGCGCCAAGATGGGTGGTGGTAGTTCTATCGGAGTGGGGCTGG
>CALMEE010000060.1 GCA_937862885.1 uncultured Planctomycetaceae bacterium | reverse complement strand
TCAGAACATGGTAAACAAACTCACCTCTTGACACTCTTAATGTGCATGGCATTGCCGCATTCTAAATGAACGAAATCCGCAATTAAAGTAGAATGTCCCCTTTATCAAGCGACTTTCAAGTATTTGCGAAAGATGTGAACCAGGATATACAGCGGAATGGTGTCCAATAAGGCGACAACGAACTTGAACGCATAGCCCGTTACGATGAACAACAGAAGATGTGTGGCAAGCGAACGACCTTCTGGGGGTGCCGGTAATGCGGCGGCGTAAAAGTGGGTGATCAAGATAACTGCGGTTGTATCTACGAGTTGGCTGACGATCGTCGAACCGTTGTTTCTCAACCAGAGGTGACGGCCTCGGGTAATCCGCCGCCAAAAGTGGTAGAGATACACGTCGCAGAACTGAGCAGCCATGTAAGCAATCATTGACGCCGTAACCGCGCCGAAGGCTAACTTGCGGATCGTGTAAAATGCGTAAGCTGGATCATCAGTTGCCGGCAATCCCGTCGTTGGGTCGAGTGGTGGGACGGATGGCATAAGCCCTCCGACCCACAAGATAAAGACGACCCAAAGGTTGATGAACAAACCGACCGTGACCACCCAATTGGCGCGTCGTCGCCCGTAAAATTCGCTGATCAAGTCGGTGCAGAGAAACGTTATGGGATAGGGGAGGACTCCCACGGCCAACGCAAAACTGATCTCACCCCATTGCCCCCAGGAGAACTGGTACGATCCGCTTTCATCTGGCGAAATGCTGAACAGAACGATAAACCGGCTGATCCCCAAGATATTCAGCATCGCCAAGGTGCCAAGGAAGATGCCCGCTAGAACCAAGAATACGCGTTCGCGACGCGCATGAAGTTCGGACGCTTCAATCGGATGCAAAGTCTGGCTCGCTTTGTCGGTCATGCTCAAATTGTGGGATGTTAGAATTGAGAAATCAAGCCACTTTGGCAGGCAAATGCAACTTGCCGCTGCCCAAGTCTATTCGTTCAGACACACTCTGGACTAGCCCTGTATCCCGCAAAGAACTCCCCGGTCTTCGTTCAGGCTCGCAAGTCGGAACTGGTCCCCTGTAAGCGGAGTCGTTATACGCTAAAATGTAGCGCGAACTGACAAATACAAATCAACGGAGTAATGAGCGAATTCATGGCAACTTCCACCGAACTCTTGAGAACACCGCTTTATGATTGGCACGTTAACGCTGGTGGACGAATGGTCGATTTTGCCGGGTGGTCGATGCCAGTGCAATATTCGTCGATCATCGACGAACACCAGGCGACGCGCACCGCGATTGGGATGTTCGATGTATCGCACATGGGACGTTTTCTTTTCACGAATCCCTCTGCCCTCGAAGCATTGGACAAGTTAACAACGCGCAGCGTGGCCAAAATGGAAGCAGGTCGGATTCGCTATTCGCTGATGATGAACAATAACGGAGGCATTTTGGATGATATTCTCGTTTATTTCCTCCAGCGATTAGATGGTACGCCGTTTGTCTATATGGTTGTTAACGCCAGCAATCGCGAGAAGATCCATGGTTGGCTACGCGACAACCTTGATTTAGATCAACTCGGGTTCGCCGATCGTACACGTGAAACGGCCATGATCGCCGTTCAGGGTCCAAAGGGTTTAGACGTGGCAGCAAAGATCTTGCCGGAGCACCCCCAAGGATTGAAATACTACACGGGTCGGACTCAGGAATTATTTGGTGAAGAGGTCATCGTAAGCCGCACGGGCTACACTGGCGAAGATGGATGCGAACTTATTCTTTCGGCGGACAAGGCTGTCAAAGTCTGGAGTTCGCTGATGGATCTTGCCGCGCCTTTGGGAGGCAGACCTGCCGGCTTGGGGGCCCGCGATACGTTACGGCTGGAGGCCGCAATGCCCCTGTACGGTCATGAACTGAATGAAGACATTAATCCGGCCCAAGTCGATATCGGTTTCGCCATCAATTTGAAAGATCGAGAATTTGTGGGACGCGATGCCATTGTGGCTGGGCAAAGTGACACGAAATTGCCGACCCGTGTCGGTTTGGAGCTAACCGGAAAACGTGCGGCGCGAGAACACTGTCCTATCTTTGTTAATGAGCAACAGATTGGCGAAGTCACCAGCGGCACATTCTCTCCCACACTCGAAAAGCCAATTGCCATGGGATTTGTCGATCGGTCAATTGCGGAGATTGGGAAAACCGTACAAATTGACATTCGTGGAAAGCGAATTGATGCAACGATCGTCAAGTTGCCGTTTTATTCGCGTGCTTCCTAATTTCGTCAGCAATCACCCTATTATCATGACCATTTTCCTTTGAAGGAGAACGATTTGAAACCAGAAGAACTACTTTATGCTGAGACTCACGAGTGGGTACACGTTGCCGATTCTAACGGTGAGAAGATCGCGACAGTTGGAATCTCCGCGTTTGCCGTCGAGCAACTTACCGACTTAGTGTTCATGGAATTGCCCGAATCCGGAAGCCAAGTTTCCGCGGGTAACGAGTTTGGCGAGGTCGAATCAGTGAAAGCAGTCAGCCCGCTTTATAGTCCTGTCGACGGCGAAGTTGTTGCCGTGAACTCGTCGCTTCCTGAAAACTTAGAAATCTTGAACAGCGATCCGTACGAACAAGGTTGGATGATCAAAGTTCGTCTCAAGAGTGAAGCATCGCTCGGTAATTTGCTGGATTACTCTCAGTACCAAAAACAGTGCTCCGAAAGCGGCTAAGAGAGCGGCAGCAAACTGGAAAATACTTGGCCAGCCAATTGAACAACCTGACTGACGACGACGGCTTTGTGCTCAGTGAGGACGTGTCGGCCAAGCCCCGACTTGGAATTGACGATGAACTTGACGTATAAAATGCCGTCGAGCGAGTGCACTTGGATTTAAATGAACCGGCCAATTAATGCGCGACTGATCATTGACGATTCTTGTGCAGGAAGTTGGAACATGTCTGTCGATCAGGCACTGCTTGAATCCGCGAACCATTTTGGGCAGGTCACGTTCCGCTGGTATCGTTGGCAGCCCGCCACGCTTTCGCTCGGATACTTCCAACCGTACCGTGATCGTGAGACGCACCGTCCGAGCATTACCTGTGATTGCGTCCGTCGCGCCTCTGGCGGGGGAGCGATTCTGCATGATCGCGAGTGGACATACAGTTTGACCTTGCCCGCGCGCGATCGCCTGGCGACGGCACATGAAGTATTGGTCGACCTAATTCATCAGGCTGTCATTGACGCGCTGAGTCGCTTCAACATCGCTGCACAATTTTTTGCCGATTACCAAGCGGAACAGGAACCAACCCAGAAAGAGCAGAACGCACCTCAACCTTTTCTGTGTTTTTTGCGTCGATCGAAAAACGACCTCGTGATCGGTGACCACAAAGTCTTGGGGAGTGCGCAGCGACGCGTCGATGGAGCTTTGTTGCAACACGGAAGCATCCTTTTGCAAAGGTCGGCTTTCGCTCCCGAATTACCGGGAATTCTCGACTTAAATCGACAGCCGGAAGCGACCCCGGATGAACGTGCCCTTTTTGACCAGTTCAACCAATCGATCGCTGACAAGCTTGAACTCACGTTTGAGCAAACCTCCCTAACGGAAAGCGAACGGCAACTTGCACAAACCATCGAGCATGCGAGATTTGCCAACCAGAAATGGACACAAAAGAGATAGTGCTGGGCCTGCAATCGCCTGAACTCCAGCTGCTCAAATTCGATTTGTTCCAAGCGCATTCAATGTAATGCGTTCCCAAAAAGAATTTGGAAAGATTCCGTCCTCGGGCTAGGCGTATCCCAACGCGGAAAAGTTGTTCGCGGAAATTTTCAACAGCGCTGGAGTATTTTCTAGCTTTGGTTTCCGATAGGGTTCGTTGAGTTTATCGCTCAAATCGCAGGTCCAGGATGAAGGATTTCCATTCGGTTTCGAATTGGTCCATGTCGGTTCTTTCCAACACCCTTTGTAGGGTCAAATAACCTGTAGCGTCCTGGTCGACGGTTTTGACAAACTCATGATAAAAGCGCACCAGCAAGCCCTTCTCTTGCAGGTAGTAACAGAGGTATCTGGCTTGAGAATAATTTGTTCCCGGATCGTCATTGTAGAACTGACGTGTTGTGGTGCTGAAAAGTTCTTCGAAGGTTGGCAATCTGTCGGCCTCGATCGCCAATTGTAGTCCTCGCAATCGCCAATTGGTTAAGCCCCAGATTTTTCCGTCGCGATCCTGACACTGTTCATAGAGCGAAGCTAAACCTTCATTGAACCAAGCTGGGCATCGATCAAAATTGGCTTCAATAAATGGATGCACGATTTCATGAACCAAGGTCCCTCCTCCGGTGGCGATGTTCATGACCAAGGCTCGATCGCGCGATGAATAGTAGCCGTACGGAGTATGTGGTTTCTTGCCAAACAGTTCATACGTATGCTTTTCATAGCTCTCCTTATCTTTAAAGAGCCAAATATCAATGATGTGTGTCGGATCTTTCTCAAAATAGATTTGCTTGATCCGATCAACGGCCCATTTGACCGTTCGTTCCGCCCGATACTCAACGACATTGGGCGCTTCATCACCGATGATCACAAAAGGCTTTTGCACAATGATGTGAAACGCATCGTGCGGCAATCGCAACTTCAATTCCTCTAAGTGCTGAGCAAAATCTTCGTCCGAAAACGGTTTATCACGCATGACTACACTTGAGGCAATCACGCCGCCATTATTCGCAGTAGGCGTATGTTGTGCGGCAACCGGATTTGGCGAAGCGACGAACGCAGATTGGGCAAGAATCAACAATGCTGTCAACCCATACGTGAATTGATGTTTAACACAAGGCATGCGGCGCTCGTATGCGAGATTTCATTGAGTTACCCGGCGTGTCACCAAGGCATTTATTGCGTGTATGCAATTGGCCGAGAAGTAAAACAAATATAACCGGTGGCAAAAGCTAATGCGACATAGATTCGTGTGCGACCGCTGCGCTAGAAAAATGGCTCAAGCGACGTGGTGATGTCGGTTTCGCCGACGCGCTATCCAAATGCCCACGTTTTTTCTCCGTTTCGATTATTCGGGCAAGAAACTGGGCGGCTTAACGCATCAAGCAAATGTACGGTAAAAAGACTAAAGTCCACCAACTCCGCCAGCTTGCCGGGGGGCCGCATAATGTGTAGACCGACAGCATTGCTGGCGATCTTGAGTAGCTGCATTACAACTTGTCTTCACTTTGCCATTTTTAATTGCCGACAAATTTTTAAGACGACGTACTGAAGTTGAATCAAGAAAACCTAAAATCGTTCAATTCGTCTATCCAATGGTGATCGAATTTCGACACAAGAAGTTCGGGGGAAAATTCGAGCCTGACTGCGAGTGAGGTTTCAGCGTGCACGGTTGCTCCGCGGGGCGATCTTTGAGTCTGGTCTCGTTTGTCGACATGTGAAAAATTTTCTCTGATTTTATCTTGTGTATGCAGGAAGGTATTTGCTAAACTCGTGAATGAAAAATCAGCCTTGATTCTCTTCCACAGCCGTCTTTGCTGCTTCCAATGATTTTTCAATGATCCAAGAGTGTGTTTATCGGAACAAAGGCACCGAGATCGTAGTTTTTGCTGAATTGCCCGTCACGCTTCTGTGCGGGCTCGTCAACGATCAGAACTCGTTCAACCAGATTCGTTTCGGATTGAAACGATGTGTCCGTTGGTAAGCGAGGAATTAGGGAAGGGAACAGACTAAAATGCACGGCGGTTCTTTAAATCCATGGGATTACCATTCGCAAGGATTGGCGTTATCCGGGTTGCATGGAGTCGGCGCAATGTTGTCGTCCGCTGCGCCATCTGCTTTCGATGAATCGCTGATTCAAAGTATGCAACAGTCGATGATTCATTACGATGCATCGGCTAAAAGCGTGACCATCCAAGGCACTGGCGGGAATGACCATGCACGCGTATCGGTGTTGACGAATGGACAGATTCGCGTACGCGTTTTCAATGTTGAATGGCGCGACTTCAATCGCTCACTAATCCGCGAAGTGGTCTTCTTTGGTCGGAATGGTGACGACATCTTTGAGAACTATACCGATATTCCGTCAACGGCTTATGGTCATGCCGGAAATGATCGCTTAGTCGGCGGCACGGCGCACGACAAACTCTACGGCGGTCCAGGCGATGACTATTTGGATGGCCGAGACGGCAATGATTATCTTGCCGGGCATGCTGGCAAAGATGTGATGTATGGAGGAGCCGGGAACGATCAAATGCACGGCGGGGCCGATGATGACATCATGTACGGTGGTGCCGGAAACGATTGGATGTATGGGCACGGGGGCAATGACGTCATGCATGGCGGTGCTGATACTGATCGCATGTACGGTGGACCCGGCGATGACATTCTTTACGGGGATAGTGGTAACGATTTCCTCTACGGTGGCGATGGCGATGATCGCCTGTATGGTGGTGATGGGATCGACCGTCTTTACGGTGAAAAAGGAAATGATGGACTTTTTGGCGGTGGATTCTCTTCAAAAAACTTGTTGGTTGGCGGTCCGGGCAAAAATCGCTATTTGGTCTACGGTCCGGATGTAATTGAAGGACGCACAGGTGCTGACGCGCGAATCGATTTCATCAATCGTTCGTCTGTTTGGACCAACAAAGAGATCGAGTCCATCGATGCCGGATTACACATGCTGCACAAACAAACGCGAAATGTGCGTTTGCTGATTGATCGTGTAAGCAACCATGACCTGCCTTTCATAAAAGTCAGTTCGATCGCTGGCGGTGTCGCCCAGAATGTCCTCAATGAAACGATTCGGCGAACCTATAATTCAGCAACCGGCCAATGGACAACGACGGTGACGTACCGACGTGAATTACT
The DNA here is from genome assembly GCA_937862885.1 of uncultured Planctomycetaceae bacterium. Classification (GTDB taxonomy): domain Bacteria; phylum Planctomycetota; class Planctomycetia; order Pirellulales; family Pirellulaceae; genus CALMEE01. The sequence goes on along the minus strand of CALMEE010000060.1, from coordinate 24,348 downwards.
TTTTGCTGAGTGGAATGAAAATGATGCGTATCGGAATAGTTTTCAACCTTATATCGTTATTCATGAACTTGCACATAACTGGGACGATAAGGCGAGTCTAAATAAGCAGTTTCCGAATACTGGCTACATTTGGGATCGATTCTTGACACGAAGCCGATGGGTAAAAACTCGTCCCAACAATTCCTATGTGTTGTCCGGCGATGGAGAATGGTGGTATTTAGGCACCTCGCAATTTGCGGCCAGCTACGGACGACTGAACCCCTATGAAGACTGGGCGACGGTTTGGGAACATTACTTCCGAGTTGGCGGGCCAGCTGGCCAACCTGCAGGGAATTTGCGGGATAAGCTTGCCGACATCGATTTATTGTTCAGGACGATTTCATCGTAAGTTCGCGGGAAATCCCTAACAAACATGGCAGTTCTGGTCTAGCCAGAATGCCTTCGCGCTCCTTAAGGCTGAGCCGCCAAGTTTGTGGTTTGAAGCGTACCATTCTACGTTTTTATGGCAGCAATCCATAATCGACTCCATTCACGAAGGCGAAGCAAATCACATCATTTCGGCCGCGCTTCCAGCGGAACATCGAGTCAGCCCTTGCGAACAAGTTTGCCATAAATCAAACTCGTAGCTGACACGAATGTCACGAATCGCCGAATCCGAGCTTCGTGAAAATATTTGGTCGCCGAATGACGGGTCACCATCGGTTATCTGACTTTGAGATTCTGAAAGAATGACGATGTGTTTGGTTAACAAAAAAACCGCCAATCACCAGATCACACCTTCGCAACGAATGGTCGTTTACAATGGGTGGAATCGGTTGATCTTGTTCGTTTGCATTGCCATTGGTTGCGGTTTCTGCTGGTCGCTAGGTAACGGCGTTTGTTTTGCTCAAGAGGACACAACCAATATTACACGTGCTGAACTCTTACGAGGGTCTGTAACACCTGAGCGGGAGTGGTGGGACTTGCTGCACTACGACTTGAGAGTCCAGTTTTTTCCGGAAGAGAAACGAATCGCAGGAACCAATACGATTAAGTTTCAGGTTTTGGAATCGCGTTCATTGCTTCAAATCGATCTGCAAAACCCGTTAGAAATAGAGCGTGTACGCTTCGGAGAGCTGGAGTTGCCGGTCGAAAGCGAAGGTTATGCACATTTCGTACGGTTTCCAAAGGCGCTGGACGTGGGCAGTCACCATGTGATCGTCGTCGAATACGCGGGGATACCAAAGGTCAGTCGCAATCCGCCATGGAGCGGGGGTATTACCTGGAGTAAGGATGATAACGGGAATCCGTTCATCGCAACGACCTGCCAGGGAATCGGTGCTAGTATTTGGTGGCCAAACAAGGACCATGGCTATGATGAACCCGATAAAGGTATGGACATACATGTAACTGTCCCGGGAGAACTCGTCGCCGTATCCAATGGTCGACTGATCGCAACCATAGATCATGAAGCGGAGGGAACGAAGACCTATCATTGGCGTGTTACCAACCCGATTAACAACTATGGAGTCAACGTCAACATAGGTGACTATGTTCAATTCGGGGAAACCTATGCGGGAGAGGCTGGCACGCTTGATGTTTCCTATTGGGTTTTGCGCAATGACCGCGAGGCCGCTGAGCGCCAGTTCAAAGAAGCGCCGCGCACTTTGCAGGCGTTTGAGTACTGGTTCGGACCTTATCCATTCTATGAAGACAGCTATAAACTAGTGCAAGTTCCTTATCTCGGCATGGAGCATCAAAGTTCTGTGACTTATGGCAACGGGTTCAAGAACGGTTATCGTGGAAGCGACCTGAGCGGTACAGGGGTTGGATTGTTATTTGATTTCATCATTGTCCATGAATCGGGGCATGAATGGTTCGGCAATAATATTTCGATGCGCGATGCTGCCGATATGTGGATCCACGAAGGTTTTACAAACTACTCGGAAAATTTGTTTGTCGAGTACCATTTTGATCGTGAAAAAGCACAGGATTATGTAATCGGCTGCCGTCGACTTATACGGAATGATCGTCCGATTATTGGCCAGTACGATGCGAATCGCAGCGGTTCGGGTGATATGTACTATAAAGGAGGAAATCTGCTCCATTCGTTACGGCATATCATGAATGACGATGAAAATTGGCGGGCGATATTGCGGGGATTGAACCGCGAGTTCCGCCATCAAACTGTCACGACCCAACAAATCGAGGACTACATCAGTGAACGATCGGGCATCGATTTAACCAAGTTCTTTGACCAATATCTGCGGACAACACAAATTCCACAATTCGTCTATGAGATTGAAGGGAACGTACTGAAATATCGCTATGAAAACACGATTGACGGTTTCAGCTATCCGCTTGATGTCCAGGTGAACGGTGAGGTGATGCGGCTAAAACCAAGTCAGGAAATGTCAACATTCACATCGAGTACAGAAATTGAACTCGTTCAAGTTGATCGCAATTTTTACGTTGAAGTCAGGGAATTGGAGACCGAACAGCGTTGAGAAAATAGGAGTGCGCGCCTTTCTACATCAGCTAGTATCAAGCAGCCCAACTCCATTAAGTCCAGCAACCATTCCAAAGTCACCATCGATGTTTTTGTGCTCCCGAAATGTCTAAGTTACCAAGCCATCCAGCGGATCGATCTGCAGAACCTTCACCGGTCTCAGATATACTGACGAAACATATCGATCCGCTGGACAGTTCGGCTATTCCGGCGCGGGCATCCATTCACGTTAGTTCCGTTCAGATTTGCAAGGACACTACGCATGCCGACCAACTGTTAGGTAAACAAATCAGCGGTTATGCTTATCAACGCGACGGACATGCGAATGAAACGATTTTAGCCGAGCGTTGTCGATTACTTCATCAAGCAGAATTTGCGGCGATCACACCGAACGGAATGTCGGCATTGGCGCTCGCGTTATTGGCGACAGTCGAACCTGGACAGCGAGTCCTTGTCAGCAATCAGTTGTATGGTCGCACGAAAACACTTTTTGGAAAAGAGGCGGCTAGATTCGGCATATCAGCTGAGTATTTCGATGTGTTTGATTTGAACTCGCTTCGCCCAACTATGTTTTCCGATATCGCGGAAAAGCCTGTTCGCCTGATCGTCGTGGAAACCATATCGAATCCCTTGATGCGGGTCGCCGACCTCCGCAGGCTCAGCGAAATTGCTACAGAATTTGGCGCAGACCTGCTGGTTGACAATACCTTTGCGTCGCCTCTGGTCTGTCGTCCGTTGGAGTTGGGAGCGACATGGGTGATGGAAAGCTTAACCAAAGTTCTTAACGGTCACAGTGACGTAACGCTAGGCGTACTGTGCAGTCGCAAGTATGGCGCAGATCGTGTCGATCAAATCCAACGCACCTGGGGCTTCGTTGCCGCGCCTTTCGAATGTTGGCTGGCTGATCGCGGCCTAGGGACAGCGCGCTTGCGCATTGTCCAGTCATCACGCTCTGCTCAGTATATCGCAAATTTCTTGCAGGCGCATTCCGCTGTGAAACAAGTGAATTACCCGGGCCTCGTCGAGACATCCGATCACGCGTTGGCCCGCCAGCAATTCTTGTGTGACGGCGAGCAGGTGACAGGAGAGCCCTCCCCACTTTTCGGCCACATGTTGAGTTTCGAACTAGATTCGCGCGAACACGTTGACGCCTTTATTCACGGCAGTGGCCTGCTTTTTTGCCCGTCTTTGGGGGATTTAGGAACAACCATCAGCCATCCCGCGACAACCAGCCATCGCGGGCTCAAGCTTGCCGAACGTACTGCCCAGGGGATAACTGACGGACTAGTACGTATCTCCATAGGCATCGAACCGCTTGACGAATTGTTCGTGCGATTTCGCCGTGGCCTTGAATCGTCGGCGAAAATCTAAATCTGCGTGGGTTAACGGCGTTGAGGCTTCCGTTTTCAACCGTCGGTTACTGCGTTAAATTGTGAATCTGCTTGAGTAAAAAGTCGCTGGGAAATACGTTGCCGGGCGAATTCCACGGCTGTTTCTGAGCTTACTCTGCACTGGACTCTGTTCAGGTTTCGGCTAAGATATGGGATTGATCACCAATGCTTCTCATGTCCAATGCCGTGCTACTAAAACTATTGCACAGCTTTCGTTGGGCTCTATCTGTTTGTTGAAGGCAACCAATTAGCTAAATCGCTTCGGGCGAGGATTGGTAATTGCGGCGCAGCTGCTGCCTTTAGCGACGACAACGTTCAAGCGAACGTTTTTAGGAATCGTATACGTGGTCTTGCTGTTTCATCATCAAACAATTAGGAGTTTACATGGCAAAAGAAGAAGATGTTCTGGCCGTTAACGGCACAGTCACCCAGGCATTGGCGAATACAAGATTTAGAGTTCAATTGGAGACAGGTAATGAAGTCATGGCGCACGTCGCCGGTAAAATGAGAAAGAATTTCATTCGAATTGTTCCCGGCGACCGAGTTCGCGTTGAGTTGTCTCCCTACGACCTGACCAAAGGCCGGATTGTATTTCGAGAAAAATAAGTGTGTAACAATTTTTCCTTCCTTGTTTGAATTCAGAAGTATTCTTTCATTTGATTAACGCTGCAGACGACGACATTCCGTCAACCGATAAAGAATCACACCGACAATATGCCGACGCGATAGTCAGCGATGAATGCCCTGTGATTTCGTCGTCCAGTTCCGAGACAGTCTTGGAGGTGCCTGCCGTACCACGTGCAAAGCAGGACGCCGCTGAACCGAATCTAATGGTTCTGGTGATTTTGGTGCAGGGCGGGTTGCTCGGTTTGGCGCTGATTTTGGCGTGGCTATTGCAATTGTACGACACGAGCCAACCGCTGAGTGAATGGTTAAGCTGGCCATGGCTTTCTGGCACATGGTTGGGACTTGTCGCCGCGCTTCCGCTCTTTTTTGTTGCGATCAAACTTTCGCAAGCTCAGTTTGCCTGGAGCCGAAACTTTTCCACTCGTACGGAAGAACTGCTGCGAACAATTTTCAAGGATGTATCGGTTCCGGGATTGATCTGGATCTCGATCTGTGCAGGCGTAAGCGAGGAAATGTTGTTTCGCTGGTCTTTGCAAGGCGGCATGGCAGCCTGGTTTAATTTTCCAGGTGGTGCGTTTCTGGCGTTGACTATTGCGTCAGTTATCTTTGGTGTGCTGCATTGGATTGACCGGATTTATGCGTTGCTGGCTACAGCTGCCGGTTTCTACATGGGGATGCTGATGTTGGCCACGGGCACGGTGGTCGTTCCTATGGTTGCCCACGCTGCGTACGACTTCATGATCTTGTATTGGCTATTGCGCATTAAACGCCCTGATCAACAATAATGGCCAAATAGTTTCAGTCTATTTTGCGCAGCGACGGTTGAACACGTGACAAAGGCGATCTACATCGCTGGCAAGAACGTAAGGACCGTAAAGAGCAGTTGTGAGAAGCTGTGGTTTAACTTGATTTGCCGCGCCTAGATCAGCGATTGCAATTCGTTGACCAGGGAGTCAAACTTCTTTAGTGCCGTATCAACTGGCTCCGGCGAGGTTAGATCGACGCCGGCATCCTTCAACAATTCCAGCGGATACTTGCTACAGCCGCTCTTCAGAAAATTAAGATATCGGTTGAGTTCGGTTTTGCCCCCCTGTAGGACTCGCTCGCTCAAGGCGATGGCGGCGGATAGACCCGTGGCATATTTGTAAACATAAAAAGCCCGGTAGAAGTGCGGAATGCGTAAGCACTCCAATTTCAGCTCTTCATCAATCGTGAAGTTGGGCCCGAAATAGGCGTGCAATAACTGACCATACATATCCTTGAGCACTTCAATCGTGAGCGGCTCCCCTGCCTCGATCGATGCGTGGATGATCTTCTCAAATTCGGCGAACATTGTTTGGCGAATTAAGGTTGATCGAATATCATCAATTTGGTTATTGATCAGGTAAGCGCGTTCGCGATTATCTTTGGCGTGTTGAATGAGATAGTTGCTCAAAAGTTGCTCGTTGAAGGTACTCGCTACTTCAGCGACAAAAATAGTGTAGTTGTAGTACTCGTATGGTTGATGTTGCGCTGACAGATAAGTGTGCATCGAATGCCCGGCTTCGTGCGTCAGCGTAAAGAGGTCGTTGAGCACGGTCGGTTTGTAGTTCATCAAAATGTAGGGATCGCCAGTATAACCACCGGCACTGAACGCTCCGCTTTGTTTCCCCTCGTTCGGATAGCGATCACACCAGCGCGCCAACAATCCTTTTTTCAACGTGTTGCAATACTCGGGCCCCAATACTGCCAGCGATTCAAACACGATTCCGACCGCATCCTCCCAGGAGTGATTCGACTTAATGTCGCTAATGATTGGCACATAGGTGTCATAATGATGAATATCTGGCAGGCCCATTTTGTCACGACGAAGTTCATAGTACCGATGCAAAGTCGGCAGGTTAGCTCGAACTGCTCCGATCAAATTTTCGTAGACGTCGATTGGAACGTCATCAGCGAAAAGTGCTTTGCTAAGGGCGGAACTGTAATTTCGCACGCGGGCGTAATAGACGTCCCTTTGCACTGACCCGTTCAAGGTTGCGGCTAACGTGTTTTGGTGAGCAGAGAATTGTTGATAGAATTGGTGAAACGCCGTTTTGCGAACTTCTCGGCTGGGAGAGATCATCAGTTGCATCAACGTCGCGCTGCTCAACTCGATCTGACACCCATTTTCATCGGTTACTAGTCCGAACTTCATATCGGCATCCAACAATTGACGAAAGATCTTGTTGGTGGCATCTGACATCTCGGCCTGCATCGCCAGCAGGCGTTCTTCATCATTGCTCAAGGTGTGGGGTTTGTAGCGGACCAATCGTTCCAACAGCAGGCGATAGTGCTTGAGTTCAGCGGATTCCAAGTAGCGTTCCAATTGCTCTTGTGGCATCGCGAGAATTTCAGGTCGCATATAACTCGACGCTTCGCCCGCGCGAGTTGCAATGGCCTGAAAGCGACCGACCATGCGTTGGTAGTGGCTATTCGCTTGGTCTTCGCTCGTGCGCAAGAACGCATAACTCCCTAGTCGTTCGGCGAGTTGATCCAGTTGGCTGTCGAACGCCAGACACTCTGCGAGCAAAGCTGCGCCCTCTCCCAAGCGACCTTTGAACTTCGCATAACCAGCAATTTGCCCTTCGTACAACTGCAGAGATTCTTCCCACTCCTGCTCGCTAGCGAATAAACCACTCAGGTCCCAAGTATGGTTCAACGGTACTTCGCTACGTTTTGGCAAACGCTGAATTTCGTTCACTGGCACTCCCACCAAGATATTAATGCACCGTATCCGGAGCATGCAAACAAGAATAACATTCGGTACAACTACTTACGAAGGCGTTTTGGCCCCTCATGATTCACATCGATTTGTTTGTAACGATCGACCTGAATCTCGCCCGTGGTGATGTTATAGTTAATTGTCACTGCTGTTAAGTGGCCTCGGTCCGATTGCCCGGGATTAGCGTAGTTAAGTTCGGCATCACGGCGTTCACCCGCCTGCAAGATTAGATTTTCCGTTGCCTGGTTGTAACTGATTCTATCGGCATTTGCTTCGAATTGTTGACCGAAGGCTTGCGCATTTCCCTTGGCAATCATTTCCATGATTGGTTCTTTAGAAGTTCTGGGTTGCCATTGAAACAATTGCAGCGAGTCGCACAACAATCGTAAACCTCCTGGATCGGGGATGTGTTTTTGATCTGCATTGAAGCTGGCGTCCCAACGCGAGACTGGCGAATAGAGCAACCGCACACCTCCCAAGAAGATCATGTCATGCTGATTCATTCTGGCCTTGAGTTCCCGTTCAAATTTTATTTGCACGTATTCGAACGGAAGTGTGTCGCGAGTCGATTCGATCAAGCGGTTGGTACGCGGACCGTTCGTACGGTTCCTTGTCACTTGAATCCCCCTCACCATACCAGGCCCCAGGCAAGATATGAGACTTGATTCATGGTCGATTGACGCTTCTGGTACAACGATGGTTTGCGAACTTGCTGGATTTTCGTTCTCGTCAAGTTGGTTGATGTGAATTACCACGTTGTCCAGCATCCTGTCTGAACGCGGCTGATTTGTTGCTATCGTCTTAAAAACCCTGGAATCCGCTTCCATTGTTCCATGCAGCACGATTTTGTTTATCCGTGCAGACACCGCGTTGAACTCGTTCCCCTGAGTGAAGTTGATGAATTGGTCCAGTCGCGCATTGAAGGTTTGGCTCGTCGTATTCACGACAACAATATTTCCGTTGGTTTCCAGACGCCGCATCTCTGTACGGACGTGATCTTCCAGGTAGATGGTTTGGCCATCAAAAAGCAGACCGCCAGAAAACTGCAAGTTAATCGGGCCGCCAGCAGCGACTGAAGGGTTCATTAACAAATTGTTGCCATCCTCCATTTTTCCAGTCGATGATCGGTTGTCCGAATTGGATGTCCGCCAAGAGATTTGAGGTTCGGTATCGATACGAACTTGATTTTCCTCACTCGCGCCATTGTTCCCGCTTTCTTGCTGGGCGAAATTAGCTTCACCTTCTCCTTCAATCCAGAGGCGGTTGTATCGCTGATCGAGATGAACCGACGGCCCTACCAGCGAAATTCCTTGACCTTCGACTTCAGCCGGTTGACTCGCCGTACCAGAGATACTCAGTCGGAAGAGTTGATCTCCAAGATGGATGGCCAGCAAATGATGACCTTGCAAACTCAGACCACGAACCTCCTGCGATTCATTTTGCTGAACAACAGAGACATTCCCAACAACCGTCAACTCTGAAATTCGATTCTCTCTGGACCCTTGATCGGATGTTTCCAAGACAGGGGCTTCCATCTGAATGCTCACTTCATCCCCCGTGAAGTGAAATTTGACGTCCGAGGTTCCCTGTTTAATAATCTGTCGCATGGCAGTCTCAACGATGAGTTTATTGACGTAAGAGCGAGCAGATCTTGTTTGTTGCAACAGGTTTCCGAAAGGCGACTGCGTTGGTCTTATTCGGATGGTAGTCACCATGTCGCGATCGGTTTGTTCGTTGCGGTCGTTCGCACTGGTATTCTTGGAGCTGAGAATTTCGCCAACTCGTGATTCGTGCAAACCCAAGTGCAATTCGTCAGTTGGCTTTGGCCAATTGAGGGTAATCGTATTGCAGGTTCCCCGCAGTTTAGGCGAATGGATCATGACATTCCCCATTGCAAACATGCGATGCGGAGCGTAGCGAAAACGCGACTTGAGCGATGCACTTGTATCGTGTGAGGCACGCGCTGGCAAAGCCACTTGCGGCAACTCCAACAACCAGAGTTGTACATTGTCGCCGGAAAATACACTTCCATCATCCAGGCTCACTGTGGTGCCTTGTTCGAAATCGACCCGCTTCATCCCGTTTTCGGGCCGAATCAACATGCGTCCCAGCCAATGGCACTCAAAACCAGAGGTTTGCGAGATCGTGCCGTCTCGAGCTGGTGTTAAGTGATGCTCGGTTTCGTGAGCTTTCGTCGTTGACTGTTGTACCAATTGCCCCGGTCCGAGTGCAGTTGTTTCCCCAAGTGAGTTGTCGCGTTCGATAGCGTAATCCAACTGAGCGGCGAGTAACCGTTGGTTTTCGCTTGCCAATAATACGGGATTGCGCCCGCGCAAGGAGACACGGTTGGTTTCTAAGTTGAGTTGCAGGTGTTCAGCCTCTGCCAGTGAACTATTTTGCCTAGAAATCAAGCGAGCGGGCTGTCCGAGCGCGATAATCTCTTTAACTTTGAACGATTGCTTGAGTGTTCCTTCGCCTAACTGATTCTGTCGCGAGGCATCGTGTTGCACAAGATTGGAAGGTTGGTGCTCACCGCTTGCTGACTGGGGAACATCGGAAAAGTAAACCCAAAGCAGATCGCATTCGAGTTCATTCTGATCTGTCGAGTCCACTGCGCGAACAGAACCCTTAAAGCTTGCCAAAAGGTTTTCGACATCGAGTTGGAAACCTTGAGTGCAAGTGATGTCGATGGACTTGAATGGCATAGAATTTTGCTGGTCAGTTGATTTCGTATCCTCGTTCAGGAAAGCTCCCTGATTGGATGTCGCTAGTGGGTCATGTGGACGCCTGGCCGGAGTTGAGATTCCGGAGAGGTGAATGTAGTCGACTTCATGAAGATCGACTCGCTTAACCGGGAAATGGGAATCACCTTCATGGTTGGATTTTTCTTCCAATTGGATGATCAAATTTCGACCTTGACCATGACTATCTCCCATGCGAAAGGCGACGTCGTGGTGGGTGAATATTTGCTCGGGGGATAGTTGCACATCGCTTGTCACGATGTCAATCGAATCGTCTTTTTGCAAGCTGGTTGAGAAACGATAGATGTGGACGCGGCCGTTCAAATTTCCTTTTTCAATGTGGCCGATGCCCTCGGTGAAGGAAAACGGTTTGTCGAATTGTAAGACAGCTCCTGTTTCGGCCTGAATCACAAAGGGTTGCTCGTCCGGCTTACTGGGGCTCACCACCAAGGTGAGTGGAACGACTTCAACTCGACCATCTGGCAAACGCTCGTGATCCCGATAGAGCAGAATACCTTGGCGAGTTTCAAGCACGTTACAGGGCTGTAATTCCCACGCATTGGGGCGAAAAAGATGCCGAATATTGCGCATTGGATCCGTATTCTCGGTCACGATGTCACGTTCGTGGCTGCGCGTAAGCATCGGTTCGCCGTCGATTAACGGAGCAAACAGGGTCGCATAAACTACATAGCATGTAGTGACGGTCGCCAATGACACAATGTAGCGGATCATCAGATGGTTCGATCTTACCAACGTATTCGAATTTTCAATAAGTACTTGTAATTGCTCCGTGCTTTCACACGGGTAACATCGCTCAATGTTTTGATCATTGCTTCGTGTAACTTTGAACTAAACCGTCCCATAGTGCCTGAGATTTCAAAAGCATTTCAATCAATTCTCGCACCGCACCCGCGCCTCCAGGCAGTTTCGTGACAATGTGCGATGCTGCTCGAACTTCAGCGATCGCGTCAGCAACGCTGGCGGCCAATCCGACATGCCCAAACGTACCCAAATCCGTTAGGTCGTCACCGATAAAACAAATTTGGTCCAAGGCAAGGCCGTGTTCTTCGGCAATACTCTGCACGATCTGCAATTTATCCGAGAATCCTTGCCGAATCAGGTCGATTCCCAACTCGGCCGCCCTAACCTTGACGATATGACTTGATCGCGCCGTGACCAAACCAAATTCGAATCCTGCCTTTTTCCACAACTTTATCCCCAAGCCATCTCGCACATGAAATCGCTTGATTTCGATTCCCTGGTTGTCAAAATAAATTCCTCCGTCCGTGAGTACGCCATCGACGTCCGAAAGGATCATGCGAATTTTCGAGAGGCGTTGATCGAGTTTAGCTGAACGCATTAATTAACCTGCCGTGGAATTGGCTATACCCTCGTCGAGAGAATTGCAAGAAACCGCATGAACAAACCATCAAAACTTGAATGACGATGCAAAAATGAGATGAAACGTACGTAAATTGAATTTGGGAACCAAAAAACAGTTCTGATCAATAGAATCACTTTGGGCAGTTTTCTCCTTCGCCTGGGATCTTCGGGACAAATCGAAAAAAAGCTGGCTGAACTTCGCCGCTGTTTTACACCAGGATGCATTGGCCCGGCCGTTAATTTACCGCCGAGCCGACGCAACTGTACACACCGATTTGATGCTAGCAATGCGACCCCTGTTCAAACCTCGAAGTTTGACTCTCGAGCCAACGGCAAGCTTCCTAATGACGTTCGATTGTTCACCCAGCAAATCAATCCACAGGCGACGAGGCCGATGCATTATGGTGTCTCGAAAAAAACCGTTCAGATGCAAAACAAGTAATCGAAGTGAAGCAGTGAACGGTTGAGAGTTCTTGAAGCTGGGTCGCGCCCAAACGCAGGATCGATTGACAGTTGAACAAGCAGAAAGGTTGATAAACCTTTTGAGATTTCGCCGATGTCCTACCTCAAATTATTGCAACCAAACTTGTCATAGCTACAGAACAATGCCCGATAATCGAGACTTCCAGCGTCTGGGTGTGAATTCGGGAAGAGGAAGAGGCTCCAGAATTCGTTGACCTGGTTTCCAGAACGAACGAGCGTCGCGTTTTTCTCCGGTGCGGTAGAAATGATCGAGGTAGGCAAAGTCACACGCCGCAAAGTCAGACAACCATTGATCGAAATCGTTGACCCCAACATCGTGAAACAGTTGGAGACTGTAACGGCAGGCTTGCTCTTCATAAATTCTCAGCTGCTTCAAAAACGCTTCATCGGTTGGTTCAGGTACAGCTTGTCCTATTCGCCGCGCGTCTTCGCATAAACTCCATTGAACAGTGTGACCGAACAAATGCACGAGAATAAAAAGTGCGCTATCAATATCCTCGTCGATGTCGACATAGATTGAAGCGCCGTCCAAGTCGCCCGTGAAAGGTTCTGGGACGTCGGTAATGATCACAGGAATGCCGTACTTGTTTTCGATCTGTTGCTGCAATATTTGGAAAAGTTCATACATCCTCGATCTTGGTGGGTAGTTCATGTTAAGCGCAAATCACATATTAACGTTGCTATTCATCTGAAAATTCCCTGTTTAGCCTCAAAACCTTAACACTTTCTTAAGCCAAACTTGGTCAGTACTTAAAGAAACGCTGGTAACCTTTCGCCCAGTGTTTTGATTCTTTTGGGTCGGCAACCGATCCAAGAATCCCGTCAACTGGTCCATTTTCTTTGGTAGAGAGGCTAAACATGAAAACGAATCGATTTCAGAACGTTGTCAACTTTTTGTCAATTGTTTTGCTGGGAACATCAACATTAAGTGCTCAAATCAATTACAACGGAGGAACCTACATTCAAGACTTCAATGGTTTGCCTTTATCCAACGATTCTACTCAAGACGTATTTGAATTGGTAACTGGCAGAGGGCCTCACGCGTTTAATGATTTAGTTAACCTTACGCCAACTGGTATGGACGGTTGGTATTTTGGAAATCCAGGCGGCTCTTCAAGCAACACAGAATTTCGCGCTCACAATGGTAGCCGCGCAGGTAACTCGGGGCGAGGGGTAATTAGCTTTGGAACTGATTCGGATATTGACCGAGCCTTGGGTGCCTTGCCCACTGGCAATCAAATTAGCCATTTTGGTTTCTTGCTCACAAACAACACCGGGCAAACCTTAGAGCAAATGACGATCTCGTTTACCGGTGAGCAATGGCGAAAGGGCAACACCGTCGATGTCAATTATTTGAATTTCGAATGGGGATATGGGGCAGCACTCGACGACGGGATTTTTGTCACCGATTTGGATCTAAGGTTCTCACGGGTTAATAACTTGGGGTCCGAGGTTCCCTTAAATGGAAACGATCCCGTTAATCAACAGTTTTTTTCCAAGACGATCACTGGAATCGGTTGGTTGCCAGGTGATATGCTGATCTTGCGTTGGACGGCAGTTGACTTTGCTGGACAAGACGACGGCCTGGCAATCGATAACTTTAGCTTCTCTGCAGCGATTCCTGAGCCATCGACGAGTGTTGTCTTGGCCCTCCTAATCGGCGTATGCGGTTTGACGCACCGAAATCGACGCCGTTGCAACTAGTTGTGATTAAGCCCAGGATTGATTGAGGTAACCAAGTTCACTTTAGAAAGTGTAGGGTAATTCTAGCGTTGACGCACGACATATAGCGCTATTGGGTTTCCATTTTTGGGTTCCGAAATCTTCCATGCATCAGACAATAGTCTTAATAAAACGACCGCATCCAGTTGTACTGGATGCGGTTTAGAATTATTTGGGTTGATATCGATCGTCTCTTACCAACGCCGCTTCATTGCTGAGCCGTAGAGAGTGATATATTGACCATCTCGGCAGTTGATGACCGTCAGTCGAAGATTCCGTGGATTCTGAGCATCTTGCAGAGCCCAAAGGTAATCTTCAAAAGACCGGATGGGTATCCCATCGATGGCCGTGATCACATCTCCACGCTCCAGATAAAACGACCTGCCATACCGATCGCGAAGTCTTAAGAGCGGGCTATTTCCTGCCAAACCTTCGATGTTAAGTCCTTCGTAATCAAACCACATATCGGTGATGCCGAGGATCCACTGGACCGAAAGTCCTGGGCCAACAGCCGCGTGGCTTCCACCGTGGTGCCCACCAGCATAGCCACCCTTCAACATCATGCTTGATTTCTGTTGACCTTCTAATTGCGTTGCTTGACTTTCGTTGAACTGGGTTGTTCCGTAGGGTCGAACTTTTCTTTGTTGGGCTTGGCTGATGTTGTCACTAGCCAAGATGCAGATTGCCGAAACGAACAGGATGCGTGAAACGAACAGGATTTGAGCAGCTTTCATTTTAATTCTCCTAATACTCTAGATTGGTTTTCAGTTGGTTTCTGGCTCGTGCCAGGTAATGTCTATGTACAGGTAATGGTAAAACATCCGAAAAGAGGCTAGCCAATAATTCAAAACTTTTGATTTTTATGTCAGGAATACAAAAACGCTTGTTTTCTCGGTGATTCGTCGATAGATTAGGTAGGAATTTAACCAAAATCGGAGTTGCTGGGATGGGTAAATCTGATGCGCGGGACGGCAATCGTTCCAACCTAGCGGCTACTGAGACGTTAATCGATGAATTCGATTTAGCATGGCATTCTGGTGAAATTCCCGACCTAAATCATTGGCTCCAGCTTATCCCGCCAGAATCTGTAAGTCATTTGCTCCCGCTCCTATTGGAGATTGACATCGAATACCGTGAAAATTTTCAGGGGAGAAAACTAAATCCGCAGGATTATCCCGAGTTACACGGCGTCCACCGAGAAATTCTGATGGCTTGTTTGTCGGGTGCTGGCGGTGGTGAGGATCGCATCGAGGATATCGAAGAAACAGCCGATGTCTCCCCAAAAAAGTACATTGGCAATTATCTAGCGTTGAGGAAACTGGGTGAGGGTGCCATGGGCTGCGTTTGGTTGGCCAGTCACCAACGCTTCCCACAGAGACGGTATGCGATCAAGTTAATCAGTCATGGGCGACTGGGGAGCGAGACAAGGATCCGATTTGACCGAGAAATCAGTGCTCAAGGCAAATTACAGCACCCGAACTTGGTTACGGCCATTGATGCTGGTATCGATGGTGGCGTTCCATATTTAGTGATGGAATATGTGCCTGGCATGGACTTACAGCAAATCATCACGCGCAATGGCCCGTTATCTTGCGAAGCGACCATCGAGATTGCTAAGCATATCGCCGATGGCTTGCAACATGCTCATGAGCAGGGCGTTATCCATCGAGACCTGAAACCCTCCAACGTCTTGCTCGGTATTGATGGGTTGGCGCGAGTTATCGACCTTGGTTTGGCTAGCCTCCAAGAGGTAGATAACGACTTGACGTCCGTGAATACTACTCTCGGAACATTTGCGTACATGGCGCCCGAGCAGTTTCAAGACGCCCGCTTTGCCGATATTCGTTCCGATATCTATTCTTACGCTTGTCTGGTTTATTGTCTGCTCACGGGTTCTCCCCCGTTTCGAGGTTCACCGGCATCTTTGCTCCAGCAACATCGTGAATGCATGCCGCTACCTTTATCGCAGGTGGGGGAAGGGATTCCAACATGGCTATGCGAGTTGGTGCATCAATGCCTGGCCAAGAATCCTGCTGACCGCCCGCAATCGATGTCGGAGATTACGAACCGCATGAATGCTTTGGCTCCTGCGAATCCGAACGTCACGGAAAGCAAACATCCGCTAGCCGAAATCCTAAAGTACATTGTCGTTGAGGGCTCGTCATCGCCAAGGTCGCGCGAATTCTCAACAACCATGTCCGGCAACAAATTTCAAGGGCAGACGCAGGGTCGCTCATCGATATGGGACGCGTCTCAAGTTGACAAGTTGAATTTAAGACCGTTGATCGCGTGCGTGGTTGTTTTGTTGTCGATCAGTTCAATTAGCTTGATTTTGGCGTACTATGGTCCGCAGTCGACTGAGGCGTTTCGCCGACGGTTCGATCATTTAGAAGGATACTTTTCAAGATTTCCGACGGGTTCGGGCTTTTTGATCGAATGGGGGCGAGCTGCTTTCATCATTGGTTTGACTTGCTATGTCGTGGCGAGCCAATTCGGCAAGCAATGTCGCGCGTTTTTCTTTGGGAAAGGGGATTTCTTGCGACTTTGGACTTCCCGATTGATTGTGATCTCGGCCTTGCTTTACTTCTTGATATCGGAAGCAAAGCAACAACTCTATGAAGACGGTCGCGCGGTTGCAATGGCCGCTTGGGCTGCCGAAAAAGGAATTGAAACGAATCCATCGCTGGAAGTTGCTCCCTACCGATATTATTATCCCTACTCTATCATCAACTACAGCGTGGTGTTTTGTGGGCTTCTCGCCTGCCCGATTCTGAGTTTCGTCTTTGTGGATGGACAAAAGCTCAAACGCGCCAAACAAGAGCTATTGACGAAGTTGCAGGAGCGGAGGGGAGATGGCAAAGCCGCCATCGAAAATTTGCGCAAGTTTTCTGCCGGATGTCGACAACTCGCGGCCAGATATCTTGTCGCCCTCGGTGCATTGAGCGCTGGAATTCACTACGAATATTGGATCGGTCGGTATACATTGACTGAAAGTGGTTTGCAAACAGCCATGATGGCGTGGCTGGTTATTTGGTTGACGGCCAGTATCATTCTGATCATCGGCCGATCATACTCGGAAGGGTTCTCGGCCACACAACATGTGGTTGCTCAAGCCGGTTCGATCAATCAGGAGCTGCAGTTGAGCCAAATCAACCCGTTTTGGTTTTTGAAAACAACGTTTTTGTACAGCATCGGCGGCATCACTTGTTTGTCGTTGATATTGGTCGCGATTAAAAGTCTGCTTTTCTAGTACTTTGAAGAGGTAATTTCATGTTCTACAACCTGTCACACACGTTCTTGATTACTGTCTTTGCCGTGTCCTTTTGCATTCCGCCTAATTTTGTCTTGTCTCAAGATGACCGGCCCTGCGGTCCTGAAGGCAGAAACGGAATATTGTCGCGATTGATCCCTCAAGAATTTCATGGCGCGGATTTTCGACCTGCTTGCAGAACGCATGATGCCTGTTATGATACCTTCGGATCATCGAGGCGTGAGTGTGATCGGCAGTTTCGCGATGACTTGTTGCGAGCATGTGACTGCGCAGATCGGCCGATTGCCTGCCGAATTGTGGCGCGCAATATGGCACGGGCGACTCGACTGGGGGGTGGTTCCGCCTTTCGACGCTCGCAATCGGCCTTCTATTGAATATTATCGGAGTGCTTCCTATGAGTGAGTTTGACGTGCCAGATACTGATCTGACGCTATCAATCTGCGAGAACTTGAACGTGTCGGAAGATGAGGGGCAGGCCATCTGGAACGAATTTTTTCCAAGACTCAAACGATTTGCCCGTAAGAAACTGGAAGGGATGCCACTGCGGTCCTTCGACGAAGAAGATATTGCGCTCAGCGCGATGAACAGTTTTTTTCGAGGGCATAATCAAGGACGATTCGATCAGCTTGCCAATAAAGATGAATTATGGCGATTATTAGTCACCATCACTTCGCGTAAAGTTACTTCGCAACGCCGGAGGTTAATGAGCGAGAAGCGGGGTCGCGGCGGAGTGCATGGCGAATCAGTTTTTGGCAAACCGAATGACTTTTCAACCGACGCTGGTCAAGGGATTGGTGGAGGGGCTGGTCCAGAGAACTTGCCGGAGTCGGGGGGAGCGGTGGTGGGGGGTTGTGAGCATTTGATCAATGTCTTGCCCGATGAAAAGCACAAGCAAACCGCGTTGCTCAGAATGGAAGGTTTCAACAACCAAGAAATCTCTGATCGCCTGCAGTGTAGCCTGGCTCGTACCAAGCAAAGAATTAAGAACATCAAAGAACTCTGGGCAGAATTGGAATGAGCTGCAGGAAGCTCATGGTTGGCGGCAGCTAGTCTTCACATGTGTCAACGACTGTGTACGCAATCGACGGGCATAACTCGGATACGTGCCCCGAATCAACTCCCAGGTTGCGACAAACAACGGCTACCTGGGAGCGAAACAGCGCCAACTAGGAAACTAGAATCGGTGGACTATTCCTGCTTTTCGCGGTCTGTTGCGAATTTCTCAAGTGCCCGTTCGATTCTCTTCAATCGTTCCTCTACTTCTTCCCACTTTCTATCCATACCGCCTTTCCCGCTTTCCAAACGGTTTTCGACTTGTTTCATTATTTTCTTTAATACCTCCTCGGTCACCTGCTTTTCTTGCTCGATTCTCTGTTCCGCAAGCTCTCGATGCTGTTCGATCAGTTTTGCTCTGACTTCGAGTGCATATCCGGCTGCCTTTTTCGCCAATTGTTCTTCGCGCTCAATTTCTCCTTTGATTTTCATTTCACGTTCTTCCAGAGCCCTTAATTCGTCATTCGATAACTTTTTCTCGCGCAATACTTCGGCGATGCCCCGTCGTTCTTCGAGCAATTTATCACGGTGTGTCCGAATTTCCTGTAGATGTTCCTTGAGTACTTCTAAATGGTTCCGTAACGAACCACCAAAGGCTTCTCCAGCTTGCTGCAAAGCCTTGCGGCTGGGAAGAGTTTCAGTCAATAGCTTGCTCTCGAATCGCTCTAACTGTTCGAGTTCGTTTTCAAGCGAACTCTTGATGTGTGCGATCTTATGGATGAGTTGTTGCAAATGAATTTGTGCCTCCATGAGCTGGTTGGTCTCGTTATCTTGGTCGGATTTGAGGTCAACTGGCAAGTTGAATATGTCCGAGCGAGATAGATCGCGATATTTCGATATTTTACGTTCCTTGCTTTCGGCACCCGCGTCACGGGCAGGACCTTCAGTCTGGCTAAATCCCTGCTGCCCCACGAATGCCCAGCAGCCGACCAAAAACATAGACAAAATTTTGCGATTCATTGACTGACTCCAGTTAGATAAGAAAAACCGTTATTGTTGACTTCGATTGCCACAACCGGACGAACGAGTGATTGCCACAGCGGCGTCATAATTTCCGGCTGGTAAGGTTCAATATTTACTTCAGCACTCATGGTTGCGAGCGCGCGTATCATTTGATCGGAAACGGCTCGATCCGTCAGGTAGACGGTCCGCCAAGGAGTGTTTTCAACTTCAACCAACATCGGCGCTTCTGGAAACAGATCAGCGACAGAGCGCAAGGTTGCCTGATCCGCAGCCCATCCTGCAGCCAAGTAATGCGAACGTTGTTTCCATTCATTGATCTCTTCCATCAGGTTGCTTTCGCGGGCGTTCAAATTCGAACCATCCAATGCCTTTCCACCAATCAACCATCCTCCGGCAAATACGCCGATCAATAGAATGGCCGTGGCGAAACTTTGAGATAGAACACGCGACCAATTCCTGTTTCCTGATACGATTTCATTCCGCTTTGGGACGATTTTCGCTGAACTTGCCACATTTGAAACATCATGAACGCGAGTCCAAGCATTAACATTCGCGTCAAATAATTCCTGGTTAAGGCGATGCACTCCTGCTGCGTGTTCGTCGCTGTTTCTCGACCCTTGTTTAGCGATGGATGCGTCATACGCACGCATCAGACATGCGTTGTCCCAAAACGCAATCGCACAAGCTCGCCATGCCATGGGGTTCTCATCAAGGTATTGCACCAATTGACGCTGGGACCCATCAGTCAACTCTCGATCCACCAAAAGGCTTAGCCAAAGTCCCAAACTGCTGGAGTCGAGAACGGGAAGTTCAAGGTTCTCATTCATGGTAAATGTTCCAAATCTTTGTGCATGCACTAGTGCCTTCAAGTATGCCAATGCGATAGGTCTTGTATCTGTAACAATACCTGCTTTAATCGTTGTCGTGCCGATCTTAAACGGTGCGCAATTTGATTTTGATTAAGGCCAAGGTGCTTTTGCAGCTGCGCATAACTCCAAGCGTGAATATATTTTAGATTGAGTATTTCTGCATCGGTCACATCGAACTCAAGCGAGCTGAGTGCCTTTCGCAGCAAGCCAGCACGTTCATCCCGCAAGAGAATGTCAAGCGGCAGGTCGAACTGGCGTCGCATTTCATTTGTCACCCGGATTGCAGCTAAGCGTTCCCGCGCGTTGTCGAATCGACGTTGGCCACGCATCCAGTCGTTTGCCCGGTTTACAATCAAGCGATACAACCAAGGCTCTAATGCCTCGACCTGGCTCAAATCATGCTGACCGGCGGCTACTTCAGCCAAGAGGTCGCCAAACAGGTCTTCAGCAACGTCATGGTTGCCCCGCAATCGCGTTACGAGCACCGTCAAAAGCCATTCACGCTGCGCGAGCACTCGTTCCGTGTCCCGCAATTTCCCACAGTTTCCGCGCTTGCCGCCGGCAGTGATGTCGGTTTCATTTGTGAGTGCATTCATTTGGCCGTTAGCCGAATATCTTGAGGTCTTTTGCGATATTTGATCAAAGCGAAGTGAGTACAACGTCCCAACGATTGCCGCAAAACAGACGTTTGGGAACAACAAGATTTGCGCGTTTTTCTTGGCAAATAACAATAGCGCCAAAAAAAGTCAAGCAACTCAGTACGCTGGCATACAAGAACGACAAGCTGGCATCGATCGTACATTAAGAAGTCGATCGACAGGCATAGTATGTCCGGAAATTTGCAAACTTCTAAATCAACCCCAATGACACCGTAAGATGGTTGGATTTAGCGAGATTGTCATTGACGTTTTTGATGACCCATTGGACAGTGGTTCGGAGCGTTTCGTTGCTCGTTGCTCATTGCTCGGCAGAATTGACGGATAGTCGTCAGTTATTGTACGGCCCAGCGTTTTGCTTTGGCACTACGGAGCTGTTGCATTAGCAAACTGTACGTCAACATCATTAAGTGCCAATGTCGTGTCTGGCCTTGGCCGTCTCGCAACTGACAGTCTCCCATGCCCAGATTCTGTTTACCATCGCGGTGAAACGTCTCAGTACCGGTCCAACAATCTCGATAGACATTCAACATTCGGCGAACGTACCAGCGTATTCTGTTCATTACCAACACCTTTGCGGGACCGGAGTCGCGGCGGTTTCGCCACAGGCCAAGATTCGCACCGGGTGCATCACTTGTGGCACGCGAACAGTCGTTGTGAAGTACCATTGCCGCTGGCCACGGTATCGGTATTCTTTCCGACCGGGAGGATCAATCGAAGCCGCCAATTCATCCGCTCGGATCGAGCGACCACTGGTTTCGAGTTTGCGATTGGTCTTCAGATCACCGACATACCCTGGTGGGTTGCCTCGCGTAACTGTCTTGCCGTGAATATAGTTGACGTTCTTAGCACTCGAGAAATAGCAGTCAAAAGCCAATGTTCTAGAAATATTTTGCTCACTGACATGGTCGACCAGTTGCCGAAATAACAAGGCCTGTAAGAAATAGAAATATTGGCTTCAAGTATTGAAAATGGCGCATACTATAGTCGTCCTTCGCCCCTAGGCGCGATTGCTGACGTTGCGGGCCTACTGTTTCTCGAACCGCTGCTCTGCGGCATCATCGGGGTCGGTTTCAACCCGAATCGAGAACGTCTCGACGAGCGTTCCATCAAAATGGTCTACGGTATCATGACCGTACGCCGCCAAGTTCAGATTGTACTGAAACGTCTCTCCGCCGGCGCCCGCTTTCCTTGGTAGTGAGGCGTCGCCAACGTCTAACTCGCGGTCGACAGGTTCTTGGCTCCTTCAGCCACGTCGGTATGCATGGGCCGCCACAGGCGAAAATACCCTGCGAAAATGAATCGCTCGTCAGAGAATTCCAATCGCCAAACCGCGATTCAAGCCCCGACCAAGCCCGCAGAATCGATCAAAACCCAAATGGCGCGATTGCTTTGAATCCGCGCTTGTTTGGAATGATTGTCGTTAGCCGGTTCCTTTATTATCATGTTGTACATCTCCGTGTCTGAGTCCAGCCTGGACACTGGATCATTTCTTCCCAGCTATTCAATGTCACAATCTGAAGCAGTTCCGAAATCCGATTTTCTGGACGATCGCGAATGGCAAAGCCTGTTGCGCGAGATCCATCGCGGCCAGGTCATCCCGGTGGTCGGTCCCGCACTAGTTACCGTCGAAGACAATTCGGGCGAATCCGTTCCACTCAACCAGTTCCTGGCCCCGATGCTGGCCGCCGAATTGAACGTGGGGGAACTGCATCCATCCGCCACGATTCATGATGTGGCGAGGCAGTTTCTATTTTCCGGAGGCAAACGGCGCGAGCTGTATATCTGCCTTGCGGATATCGTCGAGAAAATGAACGTCCCGATACCTTCCGAATTGATCGAACTGGCCCGCATCAGCGACTTCCCATTACTGATCAGCAGCACTTGCGACCCTCTGCTGGTGAAGGCCGTTGAAGCCGCTCGACCGGGGTTTGTTCCCGAGCGCGGCGTGATCCGCTTCCACTATAAAGGGAACCCCGGCAAGCCGGGTTCGACTCCCCTTTCCGGGAATCCAGAGTCGCCGTGTGATCTTCCGGCAACGTTTCGCGGACCGCTCGTCTATCACATCCTGGGCGACTACCAGACGCAGCCGGATTTTGCCGTTTGGGAAGAAGACTATATGGAATTCATTTGCGGACTGATCGAAAATCGCGATACGTTGAAGAACCTGTTCCAGAACATCTCCAGCCGCCATCTGTTGCTGCTGGGAGCACCGTCCGAGGACTGGATCGTGAGATTCTTTCTCCGGGCCGCGTATGGCGAACGGCTTTCCGAGCGGGGACAGGAAGACTATCTTGCCGACCGCAGCGACACGCTGGGCGAGCCCATGATTTTCTTTCTCAACAAACTCGTCAGGAGCACGCGGATCATCGACGGCAGTCCGGGCGAATTCGTTCGGCAGTTGGCCGCTCGATGGGCTCGGGCATACCAGGCGGTCGATACTCCCGAGACATTCATCGACAGGCAATCTGATCACCCGACTCGCGGCAGCGTCTTCATCAGCTATTCGCATCGAGACTTGGCGTCCACCGCCCGCGTCGCCCACGCATTAGCCTCTGCCGGTGTCCCCGTTTGGCTCGACAAACAGCGCCTGCAATTGGGGGACAACTACGAAACGCGGCTGGAATACGTCGTCAAGTCCGAAGCCAGCTTCTTTCTGTCGCTGATCTCGCGCCACACCGAAGACGACCCGAACCGCTACGTCCACAAGGAACGAGCCTGGGCCGCCCAAAAACACGTGGACGGCTACGTCTATTACATCCCTCTGGTCATCGACGACGTTGATTCCGTGAAACTCGAACCTGCCTGCTTTGCCAAAATCCACCGCGAACGCCTCAGTGATACGCTACTTCCCAAATTCGTGCAGCGAATGTGCAGCCTGATGGAACAATACCGCGACAGCGGCTACCCGCGAGGCTGACCACCATGATTGCCCAAGGAAAACGTATCGTCGATTTTGAGCACCCCTGGCTGGGGCTGGAATCGTTCACCGAACAGACCAAGCAGTTTTTCTATGGCCGGAACCAGGAAATCCGCGACCTGTTCCTGCGCGTTCGCGAAAACCCGCTGACGATCCTTTGTGGCCAATCGGGTTTGGGCAAGTCATCGCTGTTGGGCGCCGGGTTGATTCCCAAATTGCGGATCGAGGGATACCGACCTTACTTGCTGCGCTTAGACTTCGAGCAAAATGAGAATTCGCTTGTTCAGCAAACTTTGGAGGCGTTCGACGCCACACTCGCGGGCGCCGGGGAACAAGTCGGTGCAGTGGCAACCCATTGGATGGATCCCGGCAAGACCTTGTGGGAAAACCTCCACCGCGAACCGAACCCGATCCCGCAACTGCGTCAATCGCCTCCCGTTCTCATCTTCGACCAATTCGAAGAAATTTTCACGTTGGCGCGGACCGGCCAGCGGCAGACGGAAGCCGAAGAACTGCTGCGCCAGCTCGCCGACTTCGTCGAGAACCGGCCGCCGTTCGAATTGCAGGAGCGATTTCGTGCGGATCCGGCGCTCAAGCGCGGTTACGACTGGAACGCTTCTCCCGTGAGGATCGTAATCGCGCTGCGCGACGATTATCTCTCGTATCTGCAAGCCTGGAAAAACGTCATGCCGTCGGTGATGCGCAACCAGATGGCCTTGCACCTGCTCACTGGGCCGCAGGCGCTGGAAGCCGTCGTCCAGCCAGGTCGCTTGGGCGAACGCGAATTGGTGGATGAAGAAGTGGGCGCCCGGATCGTCCGATTTGTCGCCAAACGCCCGCCGACGACCCCATTGGCCGAAATCGAAGCCGTGCCGCCGCTGGTCAGCCTGATGTGCGACGAACTGAACAACGCGCGGCTGGCTGCAGCTGAATCGACGATCACCGCCCGGCGGGGCGCTGAGCAAAGCGCCGACATTTTGCAGAGTTTTTATCACCAGAGTTGCGATGGCCTGCCTCCGGGAGTGCGAAAATTTGTTG
>CALMEE010000059.1 GCA_937862885.1 uncultured Planctomycetaceae bacterium | reverse complement strand
AATACTCCCCGCACCTCGGCCGCTTCCTCACCCGCGATCCACTGGGGTATGTGGACGGGATGAGTTTGTATCGTGGGTATTTTGCTGTTTCTGGCACTGATTCGAGTGGGCAATTCGAGGTAAGTGTCCACCGCACGTATTGCTCAGGCTGCGGATTTGCGGATTTAGAATGGTTCATTGATCCTGGACCCGGGGAGACATTTATTGTTCAACGCATTTGTTACGACGTTGAAATCGAACTTTGTATACGTGATAGCCAACATCGTTGTTTGGATGTTGGAGAAACAATGCGATGCAAGACTTGTTTTTATGAAAGGCTTTGGAACTATAATGAGGCCTCGGCGAAAGGCGGGCGATGGGGCGTCATTGATGGTTGGCGACCGCCCTATATAAATGATCTTAGAGAAATCTCGGCGTCGAAAAGCACACCATTTTGCGGCCATAAAGGTCGCGCACGTATTTCTTCTGAAATCCGCTCCTTTCGAACCCTCCCTGGCATGAACGAAGAGTGGCATGAGGGTCGAGGAACGTTTTCATGTGGCGATTTCATTATTCAGGCAAGCAATTACAAGATTGATCGTCATAATGCTTTCGAGGCGTGGTGGCATACCGGCGTAGTCGATAGGAAGCATACATGGATGGGCAGCTATTGGGATTGTTGCGGATGCCCTAATGACAGGAACAACGAGAGGCATGAACGTGGGCAGGTCTTTGTCAGCAACAACGGGGAACTGTCACGCATACAATGTACCGACAGGCCGGATCCACGAAGTGGTGATGAACGCAAGGACCCATTACCGGATACTAGATGACAGCTTCTTTAAAAAATAGACGGGGAAACACAACGCTTTTGCGTGTCACTTGCATCGTTTCAGTTGCAACCGTGCTGGTAACAGTTGCAACCGCTTGTGCCTCGGGACAAACGACAACACTCAATATTGAGAAACGATCTGTTGTTAGGATTTCGGATGACCAACTTGTTTCGTTAACGATCTCGCCTTCTGGCGAGGCAGTGGCAGTTGCGGGTGTCGATGGATCATTGACTTTACTCGATGCTTCCTTGCATCAGCGTGCCAGGGTGGATTTGGCTCATTCCACTCCCATTAATTCTGTTTGTTTCATTTCCGAAGCTTCGCTTGTAAGTTGCGACAAAATGGGATTGGTTCGCGAGTGGAGTAGTTTGGGATTGAATCTTCGCCGAGAGGTTTTGCGGACAGGAGTTAAGTCCATTAAACCCGGTGGCTCGCGAGCGAACGGCGCGATCGTGACTTCGAGCAACGAGGGCATACAGATTCAGTTCTCCGACAACTCGACCTGCGATCTGTCGATAAAGCATCCGCACTCTTTTGCTTTGAAAGTCGACGATCAAAGCAAACAGGCAATTGTGGGAACCTGGGGTGGATTGTTGATGGTTGCAGAATTGGAGAAGGCCGATGAACTACAAGTAGTTGATCTAGAGGAATTGGCTGGTGGACGCTTACCTGAGTATTTGGTAGGCCTTTCGTTTAACATTTCGGGGGATCGTCTGGCAGTGTTAGCCGAGAATGATGGTCGCATCTGGGTCGCGATAGTGAACATGCCAGAGGTTAAAGTGTTCCACGTTTTGGAGGAATCGAAACGAGGCCCGCTTTTAGGAATTGCATTTCTGTCGGACTCGATGGTATGCGCTTTCGGTCGTGATGTCGTGTTTTGGGATGCTGACACGGGAGAGGAAATTGGCAGGATCAAACAGCCCGAAGTTGCTGTTGGTCCACCACCACCGTACTACAGTGATTTATGCACTGTCACAGGCTTGGATGAAGGCGAACATGTTATTTTTCTTAGTACAACCGGCGGGACAATTGAAAAATACAGTCTAAGTAGAAGACAGAACGGTTCCTAGGTCGTGATCCATTGGCGTATGTAGACGGCGCAAATTTGTACAGGGCATATTTTGCTACCAGTAAGTTTGATCCTCTGGGTTTATCGATTAAGAAATGTAAATGCAATGGAGTGTGGAACGAGTGGACAACGTTTACTTCGGGAGATTGTCAAGATGCTTGCTGTCCTGAGCCACCATATTGGCGTTGCACTGGAGTTGACACTGATCCTACCAAAGACGAGCAAGACGTATTTGATTTATGTTCAGAAGCCGATGTTAAATGCCATGAATGTATTGCCGATTTAATGGACAAAGTAAAGTCAACCAGGACATCATCGGGCATATTAAATGTTACGGGCCGAATTGTGGTCGCATTTTTGGCTGAATTATGACTGTAGAGATTTTGGGCTTGTCGTGGCGGGTTGGCCAAATTGTTGCGAATTCCAAAGAGCGTTTCCGGCGGGCGATCTGCCGTTGGCCGATTTGTGATCGCATTTCTACAGCGCAAAACAGCACCGGTCGTGGTCACAATTGATCAATGGATACAGGGCGATGATCAATAGAAACAAGCCGGTCCGTAGGCGCGGATCGGCGTTCGATGCCAACGGCCAGAACGTTGCTGTAGCACTGGGAATCTGTAGTGCTGGGAAAATGCGACCGTAACATCAATCTGCCAAAGTCGAACGAAAATTCCAGATTGAGCCAATTATTGCTCTATAGTTAATGAGGAAGTTCAAGTGATTCCCATTGATGCAATTGAAAGTGCCTCTGATTTCGACTCAACCATCAAGTTCGAACCGATTTTCAAATCGGAACTTGAAAAGAAGTATATTCCGCCAGTTCGTTATTCTCGAAAAAGGCTGTTTAGCCAAATGTACGAAGGGAAAACGATTCTGTTTTCCGACTACCCCATGAAATTCAAACGTCGATTCGGTGAGAATTCACGAGATGCTCTGGTCAGGATGTTGAATAGCGGATTGCCGAAGAAGGAGAAGATCCACATTAGAACCGGTCCAAGTCGCTCACTTAGACGGGTCACAATCCAGGAGACAATCGATAAATGGAAGAACGAGCGTTCCATTTTCGGAGTCACAGACCTTCATTTTCGTGGAACGAAGTTTTTTGATCTCGTAGATGCCGGTTCAATTAGTTATTTCAATTTGCTTTCGGAGTGCAGCGAAGACGTCTCCGTGCTCGAGATGCTTACATTGGTTATAAGCTCGAAAGGAATTTTTAGCGACAGTCATACTGACGACGGCGATGGTAGCAACCACTGCTTTGTTGGGAAAAAACTCTGGCTGGCTTGGGACCGCTGCGAAGGTCGTGCTCATGGCCTTGAAGACTGCACGGTAGATGCTGTGTACGATTAAGCCAGATTTGATCTTAAAGAATTCCTGAAGCTGAAATCGTCACACTGGTTTACGGTGTCTGAGAACCAAACTTTGTTTATGCCAGGCAACTTCACGCACAAAGTCATAACGCTTGAGCCATATATTGGCTTCGGCAGTTTCTATGTCTCGTTGCCGGGTTTAGTGGGAACGATCAAACGATGGCTCCTTCGCGAAACTTCAGACGTACAAGGGGCATTCATTCAGAATTTTGTCGCTGAGTGCAAGCCAGTAATTCGGAGGATTTCAGGGCGCTCGGCCGGCTCCCAGAAGAAATTGGGGCTTGGTTATTTTCCAAAGGCAGCGAGGCATTGGAAGCGAGAGGCGAGTTCCGCGGATATGGAAATTCTGCAAAACAGCATTGAATTCCAAGAGTTGATTCAATTCGCGAATTCGCTGGAATAGTTCCAGTGATCATTAACAATTCAAATCAGTTTTCTCAACTCTTACAGGAGGATACCGAACAAATTGTTTTCGCGCATTTATTGGGAATCGATAGACACCATGTTTGGGCAAATACGATAGCTTACCCTACAATTTTTCAAGCACTTGTTCCATGAGGTCGGAATTTCGGGCATTAAGCTGTGCCTGGAGAATTCGTTTCAGGCGATCCGGGACGGGAAGTTTTTCGATTTGTTGTGTTTGGTCCTGAAACCACAATGCAAGTTCCTGAAGATTCGAAAACTTGGGGGAGGGATTAACCTGCTCCCGGTGATGGACAATCATCGACCGCAGTTGTTCGGCTCGTTGTTCGACTTCATCAGGTGATTGGCCGTCACCCATATATTTTGTAATCCATGCATCGACTTCGGTTCGCGGAAACCGATCACCGATGTCCACGGCATATAGCTGGTACATCATTTCGCAGTCAGCCCGCGCATCGACGCGACGTTTTTGCGATTCGGCGTTTCGTTTACCTTCAAGTTCTCGCCTTTGAGACTCCTCTCGGTATGCGCGTTCCCGTTCCGGTGCTCCGCGTTCCCAATCAATCAGTTCCTGCTGACGATTCTTTTCCATGGCACGTTTTTCTGATTCCAGTTGTCGTCGCCTGGCAACGGAACTTGCCGATGATTGAGCTCTACGATAGTAACCACCCAACAATCCAACTGTGGCCAGCAATATCCATGCTGGTCCCAATACAACGATGGCACCGAGGCTACCAACCACCGCTCCCATTGCCAAATCCGATGGAGTCGGGTTCCCGGTCTCAAAGACGTGGAGCGCCGCAAAAACAACAAAGGCCAAACCTGTCAGTCGAATCCCCCACATTCGCATCAATGGCTGACTGTTGACCATGCGGTCTCCAACCAGCACCATAATGGCACTGAAAAATACGAGTGAACAGAAGTCACCATTCTGGATCGCGTCGACACCGATCCTGTCGGCCAGCGAAGCACGCCAACTACTGGACAGCATCGACACGAGATCGTTGATTGGCCTTCGCGACCAAGCTTTGATCGGCCTGATGGTCTATTCCTTCGCGCGGATCGGTGCGGCCTTGAAGATGAAGGTCTCCGATGTCCGCGTCAAAGACGGCCGGCATTGGGTAAGGCTTCGCGAAAAGGGAGGCCGTTTCCATGAGATGCCGCTTCACCACAAGGCGGAACAATACCTGTTGACCTACATTAACGTCGCCGGGCTCCGAAATGAGCCGGGCACTCCCCTCTTCCGCAGCATCGGCCGTGACACCTACTTGCGCCACCGCCCCAGGAAAGCCCCTGCCCCCGCTGTGGCTCGCATACAACCTATCTCGCCTTGATTCACGCTGGCGAGAGCTTACGCCGCGACTGTGCCCAATGCGGACGCTTCCGCGACTTCCCAAGCTGGCACAATCGAAAAGAAACTAGCGAGATTCTGGCTCGCATAACTGAGCAATACCGATACAATGAAAAAGCGGATTGCTCAAGTGCTGCTAACACTCAAGCAACCCTAACGCAATCCCTTTACCACGCAAAGGAAATCACGCTATGGCAAGTGTAACAACTGAAAAACGGAACGGTAAGGCTCTCTATCGCATTGAGTATCGCGATAAAGACAAGCGACGCCGTAAGCTACGCCTTGGCTCGCTGAGCAAGCGAGACGCCCAATCGATCGCTCTTAAAGTACAAAGTATTATCTCTGCCCAAGTTGCCGGAAATGACTTGCCGACCGCAACCACTGAATGGCTCAAGACCATTAGCGACGACTTGCACACAAGACTTGCTGAACAGGGGCTGTGTAAGGTGAGAGTGACTCACAAGCTAAGCGAATGGGTAGACAACTACATTTATATTCAGCGCAAAAATAGTGGCGAGCACTGGCACAAGAACTACTCACGCACCCAAGCCTTGTTAATTCAACACTTTGGCGAAGTTGCTATGGGCAGCATCACGCCCGAGCAAGCCCAAGGCTTTCGCGATTGGCTTTCCAATGAATTATGTATGGCGCAAGCAACTATTGCGGGCCACATTAAGCGAGCTAAGCAGTTTTTTGCCGCCGCCGTTAAGGCTGGAGCTATTGCATCTAGCCCCTTTTTCGAAGTTGTTGCTGGCTCACAAGTGAATACGGAACGCTCTGTTTACGTTTCTGCTGAGGATATCGAGCGAGCCATTGATATGGCCCCAGACGCTCAGTGGCGATTGCTTATCGCTCTTTCTCGCTATGCTGGGCTTCGCTGCCCAAGCGAAACATTGGCGTTACGCTGGTGTGACGTTGACTTTACCGCTGGCACGATGCAGATAACAAGTAGCAAGACCGCCAAGCAGGGCAAGAGTAAACGGCAAGTGCCAATCTTCCCTTCCCTTAAGCCATACTTTGAAGACGCTTTCGAACCAGAGCATGAACGCTGTATCTCTCGCTATATTGGCGTCGCAACAAACTTACGCACTACGTTCTTGAAAATAATCACCAAAGCTGGACTTGAACCTTGGCCGCGACT
Organism: uncultured Planctomycetaceae bacterium; assembly: GCA_937862885.1. Lineage (GTDB taxonomy): Bacteria > Planctomycetota > Planctomycetia > Pirellulales > Pirellulaceae > CALMEE01. Next base: position 12,221 of record CALMEE010000059.1, on the reverse strand, counting down.
CTTTCACAATTTGCGAGGCTCATTGCAAACTGACTTAATGGAACGCTTCCCTGCTCATGTTGTCTGCCAGTGGTTGGGCAATACCGAGAAGGTAGCCCTTAACCATTATCTCAAGGTGACTCCCGAGCATATCGCGCGAGCTATTGGCGACGCGGGGGGCAAGGTGGGGCAACAGGTGGGGACATCTTTGCAGGAAACGCCTTCCAAGGGCGGAAACGAGCGGAAGCAAATTCCTGAAATTCCCGAGGAAAACGAAAAAGCCCGTGCAATTAAACATGGGCTAATACACCCGAGAGGATTCGAACCTCTAACCCTCGGTTCCGAAGACCGATGCTCTGTCCAGTTGAGCTACGGGTGCGTCGCCTATCAATTGAATGCCAACTTGGAGACCAACTGATTCCGCACTAATTTTACCGGCCGCGACCGTTTCTGCAAGCCGGATTTGGAACGCGATTCCCAGGGATTTCGAATTTGCTGAGTATTGGCTCAGCAGCAGAATTGTTGATCCTTCGCCAACTCCACAATACCAGTCTGGCTGAGTGAAACTACGTGCGATTCTGTGTTCACCGCCAACTCGAGAATTCGACAAGGTCTATTGCTCGATGATGTGCCTTCCACCGAATCGCTAATGGGATACTCCTCCTGCCGTGGGCGATGGCGATGGCCACTGTTCTTACGATCCATTGCCAAAGATTCCTAATTGAAGGCGCCAAGCAACATTTTCGCTCATCCGATGCATTGAGCCAACCGCGGTTGAGTCGCCGGTCGTCGCAATCGCTAAGATGCAGCAATCAAGGAACGTGTTTTCGACGATAGCCGAGGTATCAGCTCAGTCAAGTCACTTTAAACAGATTACGATCATGGGATATCGTCTTAACCATACATGGCGGGCAACTTATGCCAAAGGTTAGCAGAAAGGTCACTTATATGCCCATATTTGCACTGAAATAGCCGCAAATTCGCTTGTCAAACCAGCGTCAACAAGTGAAAATAGTAGCGACAAGTCAACTCGTGGACAAATTTTCAGCGTGTCGACAAGGCGCTGACTTGAAAATTCTCCGCGCAGGCACCTAATCAAACTGAAATTGCTCAAGGGCAGATTTCATTGCTGTTTAATGAACTGCGGTCGTGATGCACAAATCGGGTTGCCTACCGCGTGGCCGTAAACTGGTGGAACGCAAAAACGCTGGTTGCAACGGATTGTGACTTGTACTTAGATTGATGTGTGCTCGACGATAGCACAGATTTTGTATCGGTTACACTCTCGGGAAAACTATGGCCCAGATCACTTTGAGAATTCTCGATGGTGCTGATCGAGGCCGCGTTTTCAAGAATTTGGAACCACCTGTCACGTTGGGACGCGAAGAAGGTAACCTCATTCAACTCAATGACGAGCGTGTCAGCCGTTTTCACGCAAAAATTCAGGTGGACCATGACGAAATTGTTCTCACCGATCTGGAAAGTACCAACGGCACAAAGGTTAATGGGGAACACGCCCAACTAAAGATTTTGCGGCATGGTGATACGATCACGATTGGCAGAAGCACGCTGTTATTCGGATCGCGCGAAGAGATTAAGGCTCGATTGGCGAGAATCCAATCCACGAACTCAGTCAACCAACACAAAACGGAGAGTTCATTTTTTCGCAAACTAAATAAGCTCGAAAGCGATCAGGAGTCACCCGACTACCAGTTGCAGCTATTCGATGTTCTGCCCCCGAAATTGCCCGAGCGACTTTCGCCAGGTCAGGCAGCAAAGATCGCTGAGGTTCTTGACTTCTTGCACTTGAAATTGCGGGCCATTATCCGAACCAGCCGATCTGGCGGCGAAGACTCGCAGGTCGTACTCAGCCAAAAACAATGGCAAGTCCTACTCGACCTTCAAACTCGCCTAGCGGAATATTTAAGAGAAATCGGACGGCCCAGCGGTTGAAAATTCGCTGAGCCCTCCGGCACGAAGATCAATTGCCGACGCTTTGCAAAGAGTTTGAATTCGCGAACTCATTCAGGAATTCGAGTGCAGCATATTTGGACGCTCGCTCGATGTGCGGAACGCATTCAGTTCGGCGGCACCACACACGCTTGGGCCGCCGCCATCAGTTGAAAAGTCGCAAACAGGCCTGAGTACAAAAGAATTTTCTACTTCGACGATTCTCGCGTTTCGCGGGCACGTTCGATGCGTTGTCGAATACTAGGACCTTTGATCTCGTAATTTTCACCCATCATGGTTTCCAGTTTCGATCGCTGATCCGAAGTCAGCTCCGACAACAAATCTTTCCGCGCTTTTGCTTTTAATTCCGCTATATCCTTGTCGAGTTGCTTACGAATCTCTTCGGCACGCTTGGCGAGACGATCTTTCTGCTCATTGTCGATACCCAAAGCCTCTAGCATTTTGGCGCTGGTAATCGCGGCAATATCACCGCGACTGCGAAACTCATTCTGTAATTTAACTTGGTGCAGGCGATTGACTTGGTGAGGCAACAACACTTCTTCAAGTAGTGCCCGTTTTTCGTTTTCAATGGAAGACATGAATTCCTTAATTTGCTTGGGGTCATTCATGCGAATTCCGCCTTCGCCATTGGCATTAAAAAAATCTGTGATCCGTTTTTGAAACTCGCGGTTACCGGTTTTAAGTTTTTCAAGTTGCTCGGGTATTAGGCTCAATTCTTTGGCAAATTCTGGATTAATCACCATGGACATTTCATCACCCAAAAACATCCCAGGGTTCTCAAAGGTCATGAACTCGCCTCCACCTGGTGCTACGGAGAACACTTGAATATTGTCTGAAGATCCATCAGAAATACTCAATCCGATGGTTCTTTGAAATTCAACTTGTTCTTCTTGCGCTACAAGGTTTATCGAGATGAACAAACAACACAAAACACTGCACGAAATTGTCAAGAATTTCGACATTTTAATCCTCCAAAAGACAATTGAATTTGAATGAGATTTTACGTACGCACCAAGTCGCCGAATCACCCAACGTATCAACGTCAAGCAAAAAATTCGCCTTGTGGTTTACGCAAGAGTCTGAACTGCCTGAATTTGGCAAACTGCCTTCTCCAGTACTTTTTGTGAATCAACCTAATCTGCAAATATTGGCATTTGGTTGGCACGAGAAACAAATTTGTGCCAACGTCTCGTCCAATCTATCGACGAACATCCATTTTCCGCAATCTGGATTTAGGCTTCAACTTGGCATTAGTCGCTGCATTACATCAAATTCGTGCGAAAAACCGACGAACTTTCTCGACGCACAGCGGAGTGTGAAGCTGAATACGGTTGGCAACCCGATACTTTTCCGCCTATTATTGCCAATCATCTGGCCATAAAAAGGCGGCAGGTTTGATATGCTTGCACGCGCACGTTCCATCCAGCACTCAATAGTTTGGATGACGCAAAGGATGAAAAGAAAAATTTTGTAGCAGTCGGCCCATTAGAACAACGGCATGAAATGATTGACAAGGGAATACGCTCACAGATTGCCTCAGTTTCCAATCCATTGAGCATATAGCGACTTGGCCTTGGCGATATCTTCAGTCCCCTGGATGATCGCGCGGCCGTCGGGAAACACACTGAATTGGTAATTGCCAATCTTGGCTTGAAGCATATACGCATTGCGACGCAACGATCCGAAAGCTTGCAACCGCTCACTTAACGCCACAAGATCTAGCTGTTTGTCGCCTAAGTACGCAACCTGTACCGCGTTTCGTCCACACAAGACCGCCGATCTGCTGACTTCGGGCCCATGCAACCACTTAAAATTGCGGACCTTGCAAGTTGGGCATTGCACGTCCTTAAGCGGAGCCAAATCGATCAAACTAAATTGGTTATCCCAGAGCCCTACATTCAACAAGCCTTGATTAATTTTATCCAGTTGACCCGTTAAAATCTTAATGGCTTCATTGCACTGAAATGAGGCGATGGTAACGACAATTGTCGACAGAATTCCGGCTGTATCGCAAGTTTGCGTCGCTCCGGGTGGCGGAGGACCGTCCAGCATCAAACAACTCAAGCAGGCAGTTTTGCCCGGAACGATTGTCATCGATTGCCCATCGCATCCGATACAGCCACCATAAACCCAAGGTGTGCCAGTCGAAATCGCGAAGTCATTAATCAGGAAGCGCGTTTCGAAATTGTCGGTGCCATCCAAAATCAAATTTGCACCTTCCAAAAGTCGCGCGATATTTGAATTATTGAGATCTTCGACAACCGCTTGTAGATGCACAGAAGAATTCATGATCGCAAGTTTTTTCGCGGCCGCGATCGCTTTTGGAAGTCCTTGATCGGCATCGTGTTCGTCAAACAAAAGTTGTCGTTGCAAGTTAGAATATTCGACGAAATCGCGATCGATTAAGCGAACTTGCCCAACGCCTGCCCGAACCAGAATTGAAGCCTGCACGGAACCCAACGCCCCACATCCGACAATAGCTAACGACGACGACGCCAGACGTATTTGTCCTTGTTCACCGATCGGCGCATACCGCATTTGCCGCGAGTATCGGTCAAGATTTGGTTCAGGTGTGTTCAATCCATCCCCGCGCGCGTTCATAGTCTTCTATTTTGTTGAGGTGCTGCAAGGTCAAACCGATATCATCCAACCCCCTCAACAATTTTTGTCTTCGGAATTCTTCGACTTCAAAGTTGATCGTTAGATCTTCCCCAGCAACAATTGTCTTTTTCTCCAGATCAATTACTAACTCCAACTGAGGAGTTTCGCGCATTAGTTGAAACAGATTAGAAATTTCCGCCTCGGAAAGGCGAATGGGAAGCACTCCATTCTTAAAACAATTGTTGTAGAAGATGTCGCCAAACGACTCCGAGATGATGCAGCGAAAGCCAAAATCCGCCAGGGCCCACACTGCATGTTCGCGACTGGATCCCGTGCCGAAATCGCGGCGCGCCAGCAAAATGTTGGCTCCTTGATTGACGGGTAAATTCAATTCAAATTCAGGCCGGGGCTGCCCGTTTTCATCAAATCGCCAATCATAAAAAAGAAACTGCCCGAAACCAGTACGCTCAATTCGCTTCAGAAATTGTTTCGGAATAATTTGGTCTGTATCAACGTTCGACCGGTCCATCACCGCCACACGCGATACGAATTTTGTAAATGGTTGCATAAGACTTTGCAGCTCAACAAAAGGGTGTCAGTGAACAAGTATTATATGAGCGAAACTTTACCAGACTTCATCCCAACTCTCGTACATCAACGAAGTGACCAGCGACCGCAGCAGCGGCAGCTGTTTGTGGCGAAACGAGATGCGTGCGACCGCCACGCCCCTGCCGCCCCTCAAAATTTCGGTTGCTGGTTGAAGCACAACGCTCCCCAGGCGAAAGTTGATCAGGGTTCATTCCCAAGCACATACTGCATCCGGCTTCCCGCCACTCTAAGCCAGCTTGTTTAAAAATTGCATCCAAACCTTCTTCTTCAGCCTGCTGCTTGACTTGACCACTACCTGGCACGACAAGCCCGGAAACATGGGGAGCTATTTTTTTGCCGTGCAAAATTTCGGCAGCAGCCCGCAGGTCACCAATCCGCGAATTGGTGCATGACCCAATAAAAACCTTGTCAATCTTGATGGTGTTGATGGGGGTCCCTGGCTTTAGATCCATATACGATAACGCGGCCTCGATCGACTTCTGTTCAATTGGATCATCGACATCGCTTGGGTGAGGAATTTTGCCGTCAACCGGTGCCACTTGACCAGGATTCGTTCCCCAACTGACTTGTGGGGCGATTTTCGCAGCCTGAAACATTTCGACTCGGTCAAATTTTGCATCCGGATCGGTTGTCAATTGCTTCCATTGCGCCATCGCCTGATCAAAATCGCGCGGTGCGAATTCACGACCCCGTAGGTACTCAAACGTCTTGTCATCTGGAGCTATCAACCCAGCTCTGGCCCCGCCTTCGATCGACATGTTGCAAACCGTCATTCTGCCTTCCATATCCAGCGCCCGAATGGCCGAGCCCGTGTATTCAGCAACGTAACCCGAGCCGCCTGACGTCGAAATTTTTCCGATGATATACAGAATGATGTCTTTTGCAGTTACGCCGTAGCCCAACTCTCCATCCACTCGCAATTCGAGCGTTTTGGGTTTCTTTTGCGGTAGCGTTTGGGTTGCCAACACGTGTTCGACTTCGCTTGTGCCAATCCCGAACGCCAATGCACCGAACGCTCCGTGCGTCGATGTATGCGAGTCACCACATACGATCGTCTTGCCCGGTTGCGTCAGACCTAATTCTGGTCCGATTACATGTACGATTCCCTGCTTAACACTATTAATATCGTAAAGGCGAATGCCGAACTCCCGACAATTCTTGCGCAATGTCTCCACCTGTTGCCGCGAGACCAAATCGACGATCGGCAATGATCGATCTGTCGTTGGAACATTGTGATCAGGAGTCGCGATAGTGAATTCAGGGCGCCTAACTGGACGGCCAGCCATTCGCAGACCGTCAAACGCTTGTGGACTAGTCACTTCATGGACTAGATGCAAATCAATATAGAGAAGCGTTTGCAACTCAGGATCTTCATAAACAATATGCTGGTCCCAAATTTTCTCAAAAAGTGTGCGCGGTTCCGAGTTATTCATGAATCTCTTTGACTCTTCAGCAAGTTTCTAGTTATCTCCGACTTATATTTGCGGGATTTTGAACAGTCTATTTTATACGATATCTTTCGTGGCGGTAATCGGTAGTCGGCTCAAATCGCAGTTGTCAGTAATCGTACTTGTATCGAGCTCGAATAGAGTGGATTGGGAAATATGCCCCGCTCCATAAATTAACCGAATGCAGATTCCTAGTCGAAGATCAATGTAGCCAGCTGGAGAAATTCAACGGATTCAATCCTAATCTTCAGTAGAGTACATTTGACGTTTGGATTTTCTGTCAATCCACATTTCGCGCGGTCAATATTGTTAGGGCATTTAGCCGTGTTTTCCAGATCGAGATCGTCTCGGGGTATTCACCATGTCGGTATCTGAAACAGACAAATCGAAATTGCTCACCTTAGTTACCGGAGCGACTGGACTAGTTGGCCAAAGTTTATTAGCCCGACTCCAGCGTCCGATTGTGGTATGTCGAGATCGTGCGCGGGCTGGTAATTTATTGCGAAAGTGTGGTGAAGAAGGCAGCGAGCCCAGCATTGTCGAATGGGATTCGTCACGCGGACCTATCTTACTGGGAAGTCAGCCGCAGATTGAGGCCGTGGTGAACTTGATGGGGGCTCCAATCGCCGCACGTCGCTGGACACAAGGCTATAAAGAATCTATCCGCGCAAGTCGAGTTGATGGAACGAAGAACTTGATTGAGGGCCTGATCCGCGCAAACCAACTACCAAGAGTATTCGTCTCGGCATCCGCGGTTGGGATTTATGGTGACCGCGCCGATGAAATCCTCACAGAAGATTCCTCACCTGGTCCATCCAGTTTTCTTGTCGACGTATGCCGTGCCTGGGAAAGTGAAGCTTTAAAACTGATTGAACATGGCATTCGAGTTGTCATCTTGCGGATTGGAATCGTTATCTCGACCAAAGGCGGGGCCTTGAAGGAGATGCTTCCAATTTTCAAATACGGTCTTGGAGGCCGTTTGGGAAATGGAAAACAATGGATGTCATGGGTACATATCTCCGATTTGGTTCAACTGATCGAGTTCGTTTTGCATGAAGAACAGATCAAAGGAATCGTCAATGCCGTTGCACCGCATCCGATCCGTAATCGCGAATTTGCCAAGGCCTTGGGAAGTCAACTTCACCGACCTACAGTCCTCCCAGCTCCGGCTTTCGGGTTACGTTTAGGACTGGGAGAATTTGCAAATACGCTATTGGAATCACAACGGGCAATACCGCAACGAATTTTGGAAGCGGGCTTCGAGTTCCGGCACCCGGACTTGTCAGCTGCGCTCGCTGTTGAACTCGCTTGAACTTCGCCTGGAAAATGGATACTAAATTCGCGTTTTGCATGAAGCTGAGATAAACAGCCTATTCATTTGAGATAGGGCTTAGGTTAAGATGGTGGCGTTGGCGACAACGCATCGCCAATTTAATATCAAGTCTTCCTGAGTAAGCGAGACGATTCGTGAACCCGAGTTTCCAGTATTCGCCAATTACGATACAGCAACATATCCTCAAGGAGCAGCAACGATTTCCTGGGGCTTCGGGCGAATTTTCCTTCTTGTTGTCAGGCATCACGCTGGCAACCAAGTTGATCCAATCAAAGGTAAGCCGCGCTGGCTTAACCAATCTATTGGGATCCGTCGGTATCGAGAACATCCAAGGCGAGGTTCAGCAAAAGCTCGATGTGTTTGCGAATGAGGTGATGATCGCATCATTGAGCTGTCGCGAAAGCGTGGGCATCTTGGCCTCTGAGGAGAACGAACACATTTCAACGATGCCGCACAAGTCACCCAATGCCAAATATGCCGTGATTTTTGATCCTTTAGATGGTTCATCGAATATAGACGTAAATGTCAGTGTCGGGACAACGTTTTCAATCTTCCGACGTCCTGAAGGAGCTGACTTCAACGATCCAATGCGGTGGGTATTGCAACCCGGTCGGCGGCAAATCGCGGCAGGCTACGTAGTTTACGGGTCTTCCACAGTGATGGTCTACACGTGTGGCAACGGCGCTCATTGCTTTACGCTCGATCCTTCAATTGGTGCTTTTGTATTGAGCCACGAAAATATAAAGATGCCTGAACAGGGGAATTACTATTCCGTCAACGAAGCATATCGCAATCATTTTCCCCAACCTTATATCGACTTCTTGGAACGAATTAGAAATGGTGACTTGGGCCGGAACTACGCCTCCAGGTATATCGGTTCAATGGTTGCCGATTTCCACCGAACATTATTGCGCGGTGGAATATTCATGTACCCACCGACCAAATCTCATCCTCAGGGGAAATTGAGATTGTTGTACGAGGCAAATCCAGTAGCAATGATCGCTGAACAAGCTGGTGGAATCGCCTCCACCGGAACCGCGCGGATACTCGATATCCAACCTGAATCCGTGCACGAAAGAACTCCTCTCGTGATAGGCAGCCGCGTTGAGATGGAAGAATTCCAACGTTGCATGGCAGAGTCAGTCGAAGCGGCCTAAGCGCACTACGGTTCTTGCCAATGAATGGCAATGTCGCTGAAAAATGGCGATTGCGTTGAGGCTCCAACTCTGGAAACCTCGAGCTGTTTCAGCAAATTAGCAATGCCCCTGAGTTCTCGGTGCACCTGAAAACTGGGTTATACTTTTCTTGCACAAATCCGGCCACCAGCCGAGTGCACAAGGTTACTTGCTCGCCAGACAAGTGGCACGCGGCAAAACCCAGACTCATGGCACTTTGCTTCATGCAGTTCAGACGTTACCGAAATTCCGATATCCCAAGCTTCTTGCGTAATCTCACGTGAATCGCTAATCGTTAATTACCGGGAATTGTACTCGGCAATCAATGAGTTGGTGTTTAAACTCAGTATCGAATCTGGCGAAAAATCATGTGCGTTCGAGTTCCGCTTCCAGGTGAGTGCTTGACCGTAACCACGTGTTTCCAGGTCGTTTTTTCGCTGATCATTTTCTGCGATCAAGCGAAGAGAATTTTTCTAGTTCTTATTGTTTCACATCATCGAATATGAATCGTTGAAACATGCTAAGTGCCAGCGGCTCCTTAAACTTGGCGGGTTCCTTGGATCACAAGATGAGCTTGCTGATCGGCAACTTTAATGATGGCTGTGGTGCCGCTGTTGAATTCAAGGTAGTCGGATTCAATTCCATCTGAGAAGATCGCTCCACCCTCGGGCATCAAACTCTCAAGCTCAAGTAAGTCGTTTTGTTCCAAAGTACCGGCGACCAACTCCGCTTGCGAAAAACGACTGGCGAATGGCTCACGAACCACCCAAGCTAACATGCTGGCGTCCCAATCCCAACGAACTGGGGCAATTGGCCGACCTCCCACCCAACTGCTGACCCCTCGCGTCATATTGAAAACGCTGGACAGCCATCCAGTCGATCCAGCACCAGTGGCCACGATGACCCCGCTCGACGATTGTGATTCGCTTGCCTGGCCACAGCGCAAATTGTAACGAGCCGACACGTGCGATCGCCTCCCGATGAATAGGTCATTGAAGGCCAACATCCGTTGACCATCGTTCAATACTGCTTCCGCCAATGTGACTCGAACAATGTCGGCACACTCGCGGATAACGGACTCGACGACTTGTTTAGCTTGCTCGGCGCGAAACGGCAGGAGCACGCCATCGATTCGTTGTGGATCTGGATTCACTCCGATGATTGGTAAATTGCCAACGTATTTAGCCGTATTGGCAACGAGACCATCCGGGCCAATCACAACAACGACCACGGCATTGCGAAATTCATAATTTGGCAGGTAGCGGCGGTCCACCATCGACAGGGGGTATCCCAAGTCCAAACTACTGCGTACCCAGTCGACAGTTGCTTGGTATTGTTGCTCCTCAGATTCGTAGACGCTGAATTCAGCTTCTGCAAATGTAGATGATGTGGTGGCCTGCGGTTGTTCCGACGATGTTTGTATGCGATGAGCGGCCGCCTGTTTCATACGAAATCTAGCTTGCCCCTTTGTTCCCCATCTCGCTATGAGCGATTGGTATCTAGTCGGCGCAGTGACAATCACAATCGATGGCAGCCGCTTCAAATGTTAATCTCCTCGATTGTCAAGTAGCGTGTTGAGCAAATCTGGGCTGATATTCAAATGCCCGATCTTGTGTGCGTTTTCGGCAATTTGCTGAAACGCCATGGCGATCAGACCCTTGGTTTGCCCGCCACCCGCAGCAGCAGCTAACGTCTTCCAGTCGACGCTACGCAGAGCTTCCAATGTGCCGCGTAACGACTCAAGTTCGGCATCGGCCAACTTGCGATTATTAGCAACCTGTTGATCGACCAATTCCGCCCGTTGTAGCTCGATCGCCACATCTGCCTGCATTTGAGCTTGGCGGACCTCGCGCCGTTTCTCTTCGATGGCGCGTTCTGTATTCAATTCGTTTTCCTTGATTTGCCGTTCAAGTTCGATGGCCGTATTACGCCGACTAAATACGGCTTGATCGGCCTTAAGAAGCAGTTGCTCTCGGGCCTCCGCTTGCATCGCCTTTGCCATCTCAGGTGTGGCCTTGATGCTCAATACCGACAAGGTCAAAATCTCCAAACCATGCGTTAATGCCACTTCAGAATCTCGGAGCGAGGTCGAAAGTACCTGTGAAAGTTCCTCGCTACGTAGCAACAACGATTGCAACGGCTCTGCTTGAGTAAACGCATGCGTTTGTTTCTGTACGTGCTGAATCAACCGGTCATTGAGCTTATCCGGATCGTCGCTTGTATATCGCCCCTGAAGATCAACCGTGTAGTTGAGCAACTTGACTAGCTTCTGTGGGTCAATCACGCGGTACGTCAACTGGCCTTGGATTGTCAGGTCTTGAAAATCTGACGAAATGTCCTCGAATACAAACGGCACATCGACACTCCCTAGTTCAACTGAGACCACCGAGGACGTAGGCGCGAAATACCAGAACGACGCGCCCGCGCCCTGCCGAACAACATTACCATTCTTGAATAAGAACGCATGACGAGTCGGTGGAGATTTCAAGTATCGGAAACCGAGCATAAACTTGCCTTAAAGAAGCCCAATGTCAACAACCAGCCGTACTCGACTCATGCTCCGACGCACAAGTTGTGACTCAAAATCGAAATACAACAAATTCGCAAGCCAAACGACGTAATAGTTTAATAGTATAATTGGCAACCAAACACTTAGGGAGCAAGCCTCCAAGCATTATTCATTTTTTAAAGGACAGGCATTTTATTAATTTCATCCTGCTTTTTTCCTTGCTTGCATAAATTCGATCATTTGCGCGGCCCCCAGAGATTTGGTTCAACTACAAATTCCGGTCGCTGCATCGCAACTCCCTCGTTTCGAGGTAGAATCCGTTCTACGTTCTAGATTCACTGGACCAGCGGGGTCCTCAAGAGCGACCCGCATGCGAAAGTGCGAGTCCAATGCAATGATTTGCATGGCAGGAATACGAAGAAGTGACTGTCCGAAAACCCCTCAGTCAGCCCGTATCGCTACCCAACTGCCGGGACCGGGGTCAGGTTGGCTGTGCGCTTGCCGCGATGCTGCTTGACGCGGTCCACCGATCCCTGGCGACAGGGCCTGTAAATATTTCTGTGTCAGCAGTTAGTTCGGGTACATATTTGAGTTAT
>CALMEE010000058.1 GCA_937862885.1 uncultured Planctomycetaceae bacterium | reverse complement strand
GGCGTGATGGCTAACCTGCTAATGTCAGCGTGGTCGCGAGCCAACTGTCGTTCGAGTTGTTGCCGTTGCGTCGACAGTTCATCCAGTTCCGCATTCGTTTCTGAACAGGCCTGAACGTAAACTTCGTTGATCAGGTCTTGATCATCTGCAATGGCCCGAATCTGTTCGACGATGACTGACTCGATCTCTCCGGCCGGCACTGACTTGGTTGGGCAGTTTTTCCAGCCCTGTTTAATCGCCTTGCAGCACGTGTAATAGCGGTATCGCTTGGTTCCTCTGCCAGTAAAAGTGTGAACCATCGCTCGGCCGCAAGATTTGCAATAGAGCAGGCCCTTCAAGATCGCTCCGTACTTGTTGATCAGGTGATTGCCCTTACCCCGCCCGTTTTTGTTGAGTTGCCGCTGGACTTCTTCAAATATTCCCGGTTCGATGATTGCCTCATGTTCACCAGAAAAAATGTCCTCCTTGTGCTTGATCATCCCCATGTAAAGTGGATTGGTAAGCATGGCGTAAACCGAGCATTTGTCGAATGACCGACCACCCCGCTCCAAGCCCTTTTTAGTTCGCCAAACTTTGTTCCGCCAGCCTCGGGCTTCGACTTCTTGTACGACGGGAAGCAACGAACCAAGCTCAAGGTAGAGTGAGAAAATACGACGGACTTGAATTGCCTCTTCGGCGTTGACCACTAGTTTTGGACTTGGGTTAGAACGATCAACATCGTAGCCCAAGACGGGAATTCCGCCCGACCATTTCCCCTTTCGTCGCTGGGCCGCAATTTTGTCTCGAATACGCTCGCCGATGATCTCGCGCTCGAATTGGGCAAACGACAGCAGGATGTTGAGCGTCAAGCGTCCCATGGAATGGGTCGTGTTGAACTGCTGGGTTACCGACACAAAGGAGACGCCGTTTTTGTCGAAAGTCTCCATAATCCGAGTGAAGTCGAGAAGTGATCGACTCAGTCGGTCGACCTTGTAGACGACCACACAATCGATTTTTCCCAACTTGATGTCTTCAAGTAATCGATTCAATGCCGGCCGTTCCAGGCTGCCACCCGAGAATCCGCCATCGTCATAGCGGTCAGGAAGGCATTCCCAGCCCTCAAGTTGCTGACTCGATATGAACGCCTCCGCCGATTCGCGTTGTGCGTCTAATGAATTGAATTCGAGGTCGAGTCCCTCTTCGCACGACTTTCTGGTATAGATTGCGCATCGGATACGCGGAGTTAGCGATTTGCCGGAACGCTTCATTTCTTGCTCCAAAGTCGAAAGAATTGAAATCCGTTGACATGGGAACCTGTGATTTCATTGGCAATCGCTGTCAGTGTCTTGTATCGCCGCCCTTCGTATTCAAATCCATTTTCCAGAACAAGGACTCGAAGGGGTCTGCCCTTGTATTCCCGTTCGATAAAAGTTCCTGAGGGAGGAAGGCGAGGGTCTCTGGCAGCCACAATCGGAATCGTTGCTGCGGATTCCAATTCGGATTGGCGACGCGGCGGCGTTACTCGGATCTCGGCATCAATTGCCAACTCTTCGGCTCGCTTCAACGCGCGTTCGGAAATTCCACCTTCGGAATTCGCTTGCAACCGCCATGCTATGCGCCGGATCAGGTAGCGTTTGTGTCGGCTTCGACATTGTTCGCCTATCACCTGTTCGTATTTATTTGCAAGTTGGCCGATTGTCATTTTCTCTAGGCTCGCGACTTCCTCTGCCGTTACTGAGTTCATTTGGTACCTCCTCAATGTGAATGTGATCGCAGGGATGTGAACTGGACCCGAGCCGTTGGCTCGGCCGAATTCGACGCTGGCTTGCTCGAACACGGGCAAGACCGCGAGCGAGAATCTGAGCCAATTTAGAAGTCTTGTCTTTGTCCATGTGGTTCCTGTGTGTTTCCACCGACCGTCGTGTTGACGTGGTGAGACACAGAGAGCCTCGTTTTTGCGGAAAAATCAAGGCATGCGTCGGAAGAATTCTGAGGAATCTGAGAGAGCATCTTCGAATGGTTCAAATATCTCTTCAGTCCTGTAGCAAGGATCGCGACAAGTCGTTGTCGATTAATCTCTGCTTCCCTATGAGCTTCGAGCCGTTCGTTGTGCACTATTCAAATCCCCAATTTGACTCGGACTTAGGCTGCCATCGGTTGACCATGGGTTATGTATGCCGTTCAAGCGGTCGAACGCCCGCTTTGCTGGTCCTGGGGACATTGGGCCGGAAAGGATGTTTTTACGAGGAAAACCGCTTGACTCACACGTTTTCCAAATTGCCACACCCTTTGTGGCATTGCCACACGAGATGTGTCGCCCCGTCTCCGCCGAGAGGACATAACCCGGCGGTCATGGCTCGCGGTCGCATTCTTTATTGAGTGAAACAGGTTGTTTCACCATGCGATCGGTTCTTGCCCGTTGTGCCGTGTTTAGTTGCCTCCGGCAGGAGTCAATTATGTCACAAGGGAACCAACCCAAGGACCTATTAAACGACTACGCTCGCACCCTGATCCGTGTCAAAGCTCGGCAACTGGTCCGGCGACCCGAGTTCACGGCTTGTGAGGTGGAAGACCTGGAGCAAGAACTGACGCTCCACATTCTTACCAGGCTGGATCGCTTCGATCCGGATCGCGGTTCACTCAACACCTATTTTGCGAGAGTCGTGGATACGGCCATCGCCATGCTGATCCGCGAGCGAGGTCGGATCAAGCGCAATGGTGGGGCCGGAGTCGAAATCGAGTCTTTGGAAAAACTGGTGGATCAACACGATGGTGCTCCCGCGCCGCTGTGGGCCACGATCTCGGACGCGGACGCCGGCCGCCGCTACCAAACCAGCCATCTAAGTGATTTGGAACGGTCGGACTTGAGGATGGACGTCCAAGCTGTGATGGAGGCATTGCCTCCGGAACTGCGTCGCATTTGCGAACAGTTGCTGGCGGAAAACAAGGCCGACGTCCGACGCGATAGTGGACTCTCTCGTCGCAAGTTCGAAGCGGCGATCAGCCTGATTCGTGAGCAGTTCACAAAATCGGGTCTCTCGGCTGAGTAGGTCGTAGCGCGCATCTGGAACCATCAGCGGCATAGGTAACCAACGGGAAGTAATCAAATCT
>CALMEE010000057.1 GCA_937862885.1 uncultured Planctomycetaceae bacterium | reverse complement strand
TGTTTGCGCGGCGGGCTGGAACTTACTCTTCGTGGGGGGGGTTTTGCCCAGCTGCAAGGCCCGTATTTGGTTGGAGGCGGATTTTTTCGTTTCCCCCCGCCGGTACCGACTTGGTTGGACAGTTTTTCCAGCCCTGTTTGATCGCTTTGCAGCACGTGTAATAGCGGTATCGCTTGGTGCCCCTGCCGGTAAACGTGTGAACCATCGCTCGGCCGCAAGATTTGCAATAGAGCAATCCCTTCAAGATCGCTCCGTACTTGTTGATCAGGTGATTGCCTTTGCCTCGCCCGTTTTTGTTGAGTTGCCGCTGGACTTCTTCAAATATACCCGGCTCGATAATTGCCTCATGTTCACCAGGGAAAATGTCCTCCTTGTGCTTGATCATCCCCATGTAAAGTGGATTGGTGAGCATGGCATAAACCGAGCATTTGTCGAATGGCCGGCCGCCCCGCTCCAGGCCCTTTTTCGTTCGCCATACCTTGTTCCGCCAACCACGGGTCTCTAGTTCTTGGACAACTGGCAGCAATGACCCAAGCTCCAGGTAAAGTGAAAAGATTCGACGAACCTGAATTGCCTCTTCGGCGTTGACGACCAGCTTCGGGCTTGGGTTCGAACGATCAACATCATATCCCAAGATTGGAATCCCACCCGACCATTTTCCCTTTCTTCGTTGAGCCGCAATCTTGTCACGAATTCTCTCACCGATGATTTCTCGTTCGAATTGTGCAAAAGATAGCAAGATATTGAGCGTTAGACGTCCCATGGAATGGGTCGTGTTGAACTGTTGGGTGACCGACACAAACGAGACGCCGTTTTTGTCGAAGGTCTCCATAATTCGAGTGAAGTCGAGAAGTGATCGACTTAACCGGTCGACCTTGTAGACGACCACACAATCAATTTTCCCCAACTTGATGTCTTCAAGGAGTCGATTCAATGCCGGCCGTTCCAGGCTGCCGCCTGAAAATCCGCCATCGTCGTAGCGGTCAGGAAGGCACTGCCACCCCTCATGTTGCTGGCTCGATATGAATGCCTCTGCCGATTCACGTTGTGCGTCCAGTGAGTTGAACTCCAGGTCGAGCCCCTCTTCGCATGACTTTCGCGTGTAGATGGCGCAGCGAATACGGGGGACTGGTGTTTTGGCACTTCGATTCATTTCTTCCTCCACAGCCGAAAGAACTGAAATCCGTTGACATGAGAGCCGGTGATCGTATTGGCCACCGCGGTGAGTGTCTTGTACCTTCTCCCCTCGTACTCAAATCCGTTTTCCAGAACCAGAATACGCAGCGGTCTCCCCTTGTAGTCTCGTTCAATGAAACTCCCCGGCGGCGGAAGGCGGGGGTCTCGAGCATCTACCATTGGAATCGTGGGTGTGGTTTCCAATTCCGTTGGGCGACGAGGTGGCGTCACTCTAATCTCGGCATCAATTGCCAACTCTTCGGCTCGCCTCAAAGCTCGTTCAGAAATGCCCCCTTCGGAATTCGCTTGCAACCGCCATGCGATCCGGCGAATGAGATAACGCTTGTGCCTGCTGCGACATTCTTCGCCAATGACCTTTTCGTATTTATCCGCCAGTTGGCCGATCGTCATTTTCTCTAGGTTCGCGATTTCCTCCGCTGTTACCGAGTTCATTTGTTTTCTCCTCAATTTGATAGTGAATGTGATCGCAGGGATACGAACTGGACTCGATCCGTTGGCTCGGCCGAATTCGTCGCTGGCTTGCTCGAACACGGGCAAGTCCGCGAGCGAGAATCTGAGCCAGCCTATGATTTGGGTCTTTGTCCATGTACTTCCTGCGTATTTCTACCGACCGTCGGGTTGACGAGGTGAGACACAGAGAGCCTCGTTTTGGCAGGAATTTCAAGGCATGTGGCGGAAGAATTTTGAGGAATTGGATTCCTGAGTTTTTCTTGCTGTAGGAATCTCTTTAGACCAGCCACCAAAATCGTCACAAGCTGCTGGCGAGATTTGGCTTCGACCTCGATTCCATGTCGGTCACTTTCCATATTTTGATAACCCTTGGTCGCATTTTCGTTTTCGAATTAGATCGGTTGACCATGGGTTATGTATGCCATTCGAGATGTTGATCGCGCAATAAACGCGGATGGGGAAATGCGGATCGAGGTATGAGGGACCAACTTCGACGTCGCGGCCATGGAATTTGAAAGGCAAGCCAGAACCAGCCATTCGCCCTGCAGCGAAGTCGATATTTATCTCGCCAAAATCCCAAAAAATGCACCCAAAGTAGAGTTTTCCAAATTGCCACACGCTTTGTGGCTTTGCCACACGGGTTGTGACGCCCCGTCTCCGCCGAGAGGACATAACCCGGCGGTCATGGCTCGCGGTCGCATTCTTTATTGAGTGAAACAGGTTGTTTCACCATGCGATCGGTTCTTGCCCGTTGTGCCGTGTTTAGTTGCCTCCGGCAGGAGTCAATTATGTCACAAGGGAACCAACCCAAGGACCTATTTAACGACTACGCTCGCACTCTCATCCGCGTCAAAGCCCGCCAACTGGTCCGGCGACCCGAGTTCACGGCTTGTGAGGTGGAAGACCTGGAGCAGGAGCTGACGCTCCACATTCTTACCAGGCTGGATCGCTTCGATCCCAGCCGGGGTTCACTCAACACCTACTTTGCGCGAGTCGTGGACACTGCCATCGCCATGTTGATCCGAGAACGAGGTCGGATCAAACGCAATGGTGGAGCCGGAGTCGAGATCGAATCGCTCGAAAAGATGGTGGATCAGCCGGACGGTGCCCCAACATCGCTTGGGGCCACGATCTCGGACGCGGACGCCGGACGCCGCTATCAAACCAGTCATGTAAGTGATTTGGAACGGTCGGACTTGAGGATGGACGTCCAATCCGTGATGAAGGCATTGCCTCCAGAACTGCGTCGCATTTGCGAGCAGTTGCTGGCGGAAAACAAAGTCGACGTCCGACGCGACAGTGGACTCTCTCGTCGCAAGTTCGAAGCGGCGATCAGCCTGATTCGTGAACAGTTCACAAAATCGGGTCTCTTGGCTGAGTAGGTCGTGGCGCGCATCTGGAACCATCAGCGGCATAGGTAACCAACGGGAAGTAATCAAATCT
>CALMEE010000056.1 GCA_937862885.1 uncultured Planctomycetaceae bacterium | reverse complement strand
CCGCGTTGTTTAGTTGCAGTGGCGGGGAACAATCTTGGGAAGACGATAAATTGAGTCATGGAGTCTTTTTTAATTATGTGATTGAGGGATTGACGGGCAAGGCGGATTTAGATGGGGACAAACAGATTACGTTTGATGAGTTAAAGGCGTACACGCGTAGCGCTGTGAAATCCTATGTGTTCAAGGAGTTGGGCGAAGCACAGACACCATCTTCTAGCACAGCCAAAGAGAATATTGGATCGGTAGCGATCGTTACGTTGCAGAAGTCGCTTCCCAATTTATTGACGGCACCCTTTAGCGTTGTAGTCGCGCGGGAGTCGCAACAACGCTGGTCCGATTATCTGCAGACGCAGGTCACGATCGAGAATTCGATAGGCATGGAGTTGGTACTGATTCCGCCCGGGGAATTCATGATGGGATCGACCGATGCAGAAAATGGATTGGACGGAGAAAAACCTCAGCATCGGGTGCAAATCAGTCAACCGTTTTTACTGGGACGAACGGAAGTGACCCAGAAACAGTGGAAGTCGGTGATGGGTACTGAGCCCTGGAAAGAGGATGGCAAATTGCGGGATTATGTTCGCGAGGGAGATGATTACCCGGCGACGGTTGTGAGTTGGGAAGATGCGGCTAAATTTTGCAATGCACTGAGCAAGCGAGACGGAAAGCAGCCGGTTTACCGGATCGCCGGAGAAAACGGCCGAGATACGATTATGGATCGCGATTCCGATGGCTATCGTTTACCCACAGAGGCGGAATGGGAGTATGCCTGCCGGGGTGGGACGACAACCGCCTTTTCATTCGGTAATGAGGAATCAAAACTAAGCGATTACGCCTGGTGGGGAGGTTTTTCCGATGACGGAAATGCGAAGGACGAAAAATATGCTCATCGGGTAGGTCTCAAACGTTCGAATCCGTTTGGGTTGCACGATATGCATGGCAATTTGTGGGAGTGGTGCTGGGATTGGTATGGTGCCTATCCGTCAGGCTCGGTTTCCGATCCCACCGGGGTCGACACAGGCTCGTTCCGGGTGGGCCGTGGCGGGGGCTGGCGCAACATCCCGCGCTACTGCCGGTCGGCGATCCGGCGCAGGAACGACCCGTCGTTCCGGTTCCACGGCCTGGGCTTTCGTGTTGCCTCGAGTCCATTTGGTCCAGTCAAGTAAAGTGGCGGAGCCAGGTGGACGAGCGGAGTGGTTCGTTCGGCGTAGGGCGCGTGGCGGTAGCCCCGCCCGTAGCCGTAACGAACAACGGAGCGAGATGGTGCCACGGAAATAACTCGGATTTACGAGAAATCACCTTGGGGTGCAGGGACTAAGCCCCTGCTCGCGTTTTTTATCGACCTTAAAGTTTAAGGGACATGCATTTCATTTCTCATGCATTTCACCTCTTGTGAATTTACCTGAGCAGGAACTTGATTGCGGCAGCAACCCCCCGCGTGACTTCGGCCATTTGTGCGTAGTCGAGCGTGTCTGGAGTATCGGTTTCCTGATGGTAATTTGGATTGCGAAGGAAACTGGTATCGGTCAACATCAGTGCCGGGTAATTTTGGTCCCAAAATGAACTGTTATCGCTCAACCGTATTTCGTTGACGATTTCCGGAAGTGCGATCGAGAACAAGGGCATCGACCTCGTGCCTTGCTTGAAGCCACGACGGAATTGCCAGACCAATTTCCATGACATCAGGTTTCCCACTGCCGCCAAAAAATTGCCTCTCTTGGGCAACAGTGGGTGTAACCATTTGGGGATAGCGGGCGGAATCTTCTGAGAACCGTGTTCATTGCAAAAGTAGCCAACCATTTCAAGGCACAACATCCCGACGATTTTGTCACCGCGTAGCCGTGATCGCCGCGCATGGTACTGGCTACCCATCGAGTCGAGGTTGAAATAGGGCGGCTCTTCACAGGCAAACGCAACATACCGTGCAGTTCGCTGGCCGGTATACTCGCGCAGCAAACGACTTACTTCCAACATCACGGCGATCGCTGAAGCGTTATCGTCAGCGCCAGGTGTCGTCAGGACTGTGTCATAATGGGCACCCAGCAGAACAATTTCTTCCGACCGACGATGTCCAACTCGTCCAGTACGCTGAACGACCAAATTCGTGGCTTGATCTCCCAACGCGTCGAAAGTCTCTCGGTCGACAGCAAAGTTCATCGCTGACCATTGGTCTTCAATGTAACCAATCGTGGCCGCAATCGATGCAGGCTTAGCCAAATACCGGGGGCCGATCAAACCTGCTAGGCGGTCGACATGCAGGCGAAGATTGGTTTCAATCTGGCAGCGATCAAAGCTCATCCCGACTTAGCAACCTTTAAGCAAGTTTCCCCAATTTTTTCAGGAGTCGGTCGGTAGTCAGATGCTTTACGACGTCGAATGGCTCGCACTCTCCGCTGGTGGACGTGAACTCGATTGGCCCCACGTTCCGCGCGACTTTAAGCGCCGCCTCATTCAAAACAGCGCTCCGCTTTCCAATCCCCATCAACGCCGCACCCATTGCCAGACGGACCTTCGCCGACTCCGCCTCAATTGTAGTTGCGATGAGTTCGACATGGCCAAGGAAGAACGCTTCACTTGGTGCTTTCTTTCCGGAGAACTTCGACACCTCATAAAGCAATCCGTAGCCGCAATCTCGGCGTACGGGATCATGGCTCCTGGTCCACTGGTCGGCAAGTTCGACCACGAACGACGTTTTTGCGAGCGTTGCGCCGCAGGAGGCAAACACATGAGCCAGCATTCCACAGGCCAACTCTTCGACCTGTTTCTCGGCCTGCTCAGGCGTGATTCGTGCGGGGTCATCAACGAGCAGCGCGATCACTTTGGCGTCGTAAACATCCGTCTGCCACAGCGCAAGTGCAAGCTCGTGGCTGCACCCAATCTTCTTGGCAAGCTTACGCAGTCGTGTGAGCCCAATACCATAGCTCTTCAGCCCTGCAGTATTCAAGCCCGACTTCTCCCAGTTGCGCATGCCACGTTCGTCGCGTTCAGCGTCAAGCAGTGCAAGAACTTCAGAGACAGTCATTGGAGAGATCCTCTTCGAGTTGTTTTTTACCAAATGAATCTTGGCGTAAAGACGCCCGGCAAACAAGTATCCCGTAAGCAAGTTATGATGTGCTGGTTCGCGCCGCGTGTTGGCTCAGCGCTCCCAAGAAGGCTCTGGCCGTCGAAGTTCCGCAGTCAAACGGGAGGGTTGGCAGTCGAACTTGATTCTGGGAAATACTTCGTACATCTTTTCGGCTCAGCGGTCAGTCAGGCCAAAAATTCACGGAGGTTTAGGTTGCGGTTTATATTCCCGGTTGTTTATCGGTTTTTCCCTGCAATGGTATGGCAATCGGTACACGTTCAGTGTGCCCGACCATTCATGTTGGTTTCATGGTGACAGATCAAATTGACCTCACAAAGGTGCGGAGTCACAGTAAAACGCCGCGCAATGCAATTAGATCTTTGCCCCGACACCTTTAGTTAACGCCATGAAAGCCGATTCCAGGTTAACTTCTTCCTCTTTGAACGACACCAAGCCAAAACCCGCTTGCACGAGACCGGTCGCGATCGGTGAAAAGTCCCCGGCATTTTCAACTAATGTAACGTCAATGACTCCGTCACCCAATGAAACCGTGTCCACAAGTTCCATTTTTTCCAATTCTTGAGCCGCCGCTTCGAACCGATCTTTCACCCTGATCTGTAGCACGATCCGATCGCGCACTTGCTTCATCACATCAGACACCTCAGCCGAGATGTTCATAACACCACGGTCAATAATGCCCACTTTGTTGCAGATGTCCGCCAGTTCCGGCAAAATATGGCTCGAAACGATGATGGTTTTCCCAGTCTGTCCCAGCCTGCGCAATAGATTTCGCATTTCAATTCTTGCGCGGGGATCCAGTCCGCTCAAAGGCTCGTCCAACAGCAACACCTGGGGGTCGTGCAATAATACACGCGCCAATCCAAGGCGTTGGGTTTGACCTCGCGAAAGCGTATTCGCATAGGCATCGCGTTTGAAATCAAGATCGACCACCTCTAGCATTTCGTCGCATCGTTTCCTGCGCGCTGGACCGTTAATGCGGTAAGCTGCCGCGAAAAATTCGAGGTACTCGATCACCTTCATGTCATCATACACGCCGAAAAAGTCAGGCATGTAGCCGACTAAACGGCGAATCTCTTTCGGCTTATTGTAAATCGAAAATCCACAGACATAGGCTTCACCCCAGGTTGGTTCGAGCAACGTGGATATGATCCGCATCGTCGTTGTTTTGCCAGCGCCATTCGGTCCGATAAAACCAAAGAGATCTCCCTGTTTCAATTCCAGATTTATGCCTTTGATGGCAAATAGCTCCCCGTACTTTTTCGTGAGATTATCGGTCTTGATCATATCGAATTCTAATCTTGATTGGCCGCCCAGTCAGTAGCCGAGAAATGTTAAACAATCAAATGCCGTAGCCGTTCTAGTGATCTTTAGCGAGTGGTAACTGGCAAAACCATCCGAACGAAGGTCCATTGCTGATCCAACGAGTTCTGTGGGTCAAGCCCGGCATGAATTTGTAACGGCGTGGTCACACGTTTTGCCCGCCCAACCAAAATCGCTCGGTCGAATTGTATCAGGTGGCTGAGATCAACGTCGGCCACATATTGATTCGTGAGTTTCGTAAAAAATTGCCCGTCGGCAGCAGCGAAAAACATCATCATCTCGACAATGTCTGGCGTGACCAAGCTATAAATTTCCCAATTGCGTTTGGTCTCTTCGCCCCGTTCGCCGCGTTGAGACTTGAAAAAATCACGCAATGAACGTTTGTCACGCGCGTCCGTTTCGATTCTCATCGTTGCTCCCGGTCGCAATGCTGCTCGTGCGCGATACACGGTTTCATTGTGGATCACAAAGATATTGTCCAGTTCAAAATCCAAGGGATTTGTGATCGTGCCAGTCAAGTCCGAACGATTCCTGTTTTGCGTCAGGCTGCTATTGGACTGGCGCGTAGTTGTCCCAAACCACTTTCCAGTAAACGCCGCCGTTGCAGCACTCTGGAAAGGAAAATCTCGAATTGACAAGCGTCGGTCTTCGCGCGAGGTGCCCTCGGATGCGGCGCGATATCCAAACCAACCTGGGTCAACGGCTTGCGTCGACGTCAAACCATCCGTCAGTGCATGCGAGCTATCAACATGATAACCTGCGCCGCGTAGAGTCGTTTGGTTTTGCATCCCACCCAATCCGGTACCCGGCAGGCCGGCCCAAGAAAGCCAGTGGGAATCCACAAAGGCGACCATGGGGTTACTGGCTAACTCCAGTTGTGTTTTGGAATCCGTCGGCGAGTAAACGTGCGCCCAGATCGTACCGCGCATCAATTTTGTGGTTTCATCAATATCGATTATCTCGATCTGGTTGACCTTGATTTCCGAGGGCCGCGAAATCGAATGTAACCAATACGCCAGCCCACAGAACCCAGCGACGATAAGCGGGAAGGTTATCCATGTAAGCTCCATCCGCTTCAATAGTTTTCGCAACAAGAAATAATCTGCCGGGCCGATCATCAACAAGAAGATACCGATTAAGACGGCCACGACGGTAAAGTTGATCTGCCGGACATCGCGGAACTGGTCGAGGGCCGCGCGCAATTGGCCTGAAATATCTTCGAAGCCAATATGGGTCACGCGCCCTGAACTTGCTTCGCTTCGCCCGCCTCGTTGGTCACCAACAAACTCGTGCCCCAGGCAGATGGAAAGCAATCGCGGGAAATCGGGCCAAGTTAAAACTCTGGGCTCATCCAAGTCGATACTCAAGAACGTGACCATGCCGAATCCGATAGCCTTTTTTGAAATCATCGGCCCGTTGCGGTCCGCCAACACGACGATCCCTTCCTCCGCAGAGAACTGAGCCGCAATGATCGGCGGTTCCGTGCGTCGAATGAGTGGATCGCGAGACCCCAAATAAGACTCGATGCGACCGGTATTCTGAATATCCATCGTTCCGGCAACTGGAGAGATCGCAAAACGCTCAAACCGCCCGCCTGCACCAAAATATTTTTTGGCATGAACGCCGCAGCTAATCGACATTTTGCCGCCAGAGGCAACCCAATCATAAATGGCGTCAATCTGACTTTCGCTGAGATCCTCCAGAAACGAACTGTCTTGATTGAGGGTCGTCAAAATAATCTTTTCGATCGAATCATAACCTAAAGCCGTGTCGGGCAGGAACTTCGTGTCCGTTTCGTGAACGCAAAATATATCTTCATCACGTTTGCTGGCGATGCGATCTAATCCCAAATTCTTGTTGACTTGTAAATCGGTGCCGAAGTTCAGGTGTATCGGTCGCAACGGGGGATGATAAGTGTGGCTTTCGACGACGCTTGAATTGTCATAAATCAGTTGCTGGATCGATTGTCCGTCTTTGTTTAGCAACTTCACGACAATCTCGGCGTTCTCTCTGCCAATACGGATCAGACCAGAAACGAGCGAGGGTTGCGATTCCGCTACCGGAAGGCGGTAATGATGTTGCATGCCATTGCCATCCGGAACAGAGACCTCGACAAAGTTCACATCACTTGACAGCGGGCGGTCAAATTCGATGTGAATCGGCACCCAATGACCAATGACGATTTGCTTGGCAACGCCAAGATTTAGGTGCTTAATTGAGATCGGTTGATGTCGTTCATCGGCCAAGCCAGTGCCGGCACAAAACCACGAACAATACGCGGCAACCCACGTAATCAACACGACGCGCATGGGCACAATCGTTCGGAAACGCATTGGCTTCGCAAAAGTCCGTAACGCGTTTAAGTTGATCGCCGGTCGCATATTGAACTTTATGAACTATTGGTTAACTTTTCCAGTGAAACGCTAAGAATTACGTCGCAAACACCCTGCGATTAGAAACACTAAGTAATGCCGTGCAAGGAATTCCGCTTGGCAGGAGTCTAGGTTCCGTAAACTATTTTGGTCGCATGAACCTGTTCACCCTGATTCGACGAAATTCGGAAAGTGCAGGGGAATGACTTTTGCCAAAACCGCATGCCTACAGCATAATCGAGAAACCAATTTTGGACTATTGGACATCCGTGGTCGGTTCGTGTGTGAATCAGCGAGCCACATCAGAAATGGACAGATGCCAATACCGCTACGTTCACTGACATTAACGACACAACGTAACCAGCGGCTAGGGTTTGATGGAGTCAGCACAAATACAGATAAGCTTGTGGCAACCTGGACAGCCTGTACCATACTTCTTGCTTACGGCTTCGGCTAAATCGACCTGTGCAACGTTGGCGATGGTGGCCAACCAGGCCAGCACGTCAGCGAACTCCTCGCGCCGATTTTCTAGATCATTTTCTCTTAGTGCTGCGGCTAACTCGCCGATTTCTTCCATGAGCCACATAAAAGTCCCTTCGATGCCGCGAGCGACATCTTTCTCATGGTACATTGAGCGGATTAGCTGCTGAAATTCTCTGAGCGAAATGTCGACGATAGGTTGTTGCGAAGTTTGATTTGTCATAGGTTATGAGATGTATTTTTTGTGGGAGATTGCCTTCGACAAAACATCGGCAACTGAGGTATTCGATGTGCTTTGGCCAAGTAATTGGCGGATGCAGCTTACGTCCAAGCCGAGTGGTCAACTATAAAGGATGCGTGGTCGCAACACGTTTTAAAATTCGTTCGTTTTGCGATTTTTCGGTTGCTTCCCATGAGTTGTTGCCATGCATGACCGGCAGTAGTTTTGCTGAGCATGGAACTGTCTTGATTATAACTTCAGAATCATGCACGAATATCAACCAGTTTGCAAGACGACAGAGATTCCTGAAGGGGAGGGACGGTCATTTCATGTGGATAGGTATGTCGTCGCCATCTTCAATGTCGCCGGAACGTTTTATGCCATCGATGATCGTTGCCCGCATATGGGCGTAAGTTTATCCACAGGGCATCTAGAGGACTGTGTGGTTACGTGCCCCCTGCATGCCTGGCGGTTCGATGTGCGCGATGGAACCTGGATGGAGAGCCCGCGGGTCAAGACAACTTGTTTCAGCGTGCGCGTCGTGGGAGATCAAATCGAGGTCGCAGTCCCCAAAAAAACGTGAGCGGCTGGATATCGCGCGTGGTGAACTGGTTGCAATAATTGGCTTGCCTCGGTGAACGCAATTGATGCATGCCGATTCCAAATGGGGTCAAACCCTTTGGAGGCAATGCAAGAATTATCGACTTTTAGTCTCCTCGCCGGAGAGGGTCTGCCCCCTTTTGAGATAGGCTCTTAAGCTGATTTGAGTACTCATCGACCCTTTGATTTCGGTATCACGATAAGGGGAGACTGTTTGCATCTCGGCGGAAATCAAGGCACTTGCCACACGCCCTTGGTCTGAATCAAACCAAATTTCACCATTTGACGACTGAGATTTGATTTCCAATTGCGGCGAGCCGTCATCCCCTGATGCGCGAAATGCCGAATGCGACGTTGCACGAATCAACTGGTGGCCTGCGGGGGAATCTGGCTGGTTCCCCACAAATTCGTAAGTCGTGTCTTGAGCGATCGTGCCCAAGGGAATCTCAAATGACCGACTTTCTTTCCATGTGTGTCCTGGCTCCATTGGATCCGTTGGAAGCAAGATGGCGGTTCTGCCGAAAACATCTTTGATTCCCTCTTCTGTCATCAGCGAGCGAATCCGCATGGTTCCTGGCATTTTTCGCAACGACTCTAACGTCTCTTCGGGAATTGAGACGCCCGTCACCTCACCTTGATTGCTCATCGTGACGCGGAATGGTTGGTCGATGAACTGCATGGCACTTCGATGCAGGGCCGCTGATGTACTATCGGATGGCCGGTCTTCGACAGTATCAAATTCGATCACGGTCGGTATGGGCGATTCACTGGTCCGCTCTTGAGTGCGAATGCTGACGGACGAACTGCGTGAGCGAATTCGCTTGTACTTCCAAGTCATTCTTGTTTGAGTTGGTTCGACGATGTCGATTTCCCATTCCAACCAAACGTCAACTTCTTGATCGTTTGTGATCCTGCGGTTATTGGCTTCCGATGACGTTGTCGATTTTTGCTTTAATTCAACTTCGTACACTTCACCTTGAGTGAACTGCCAACGCAACTTTAGCGGTTCCGTTTGAGCAATCGCGGGCTGACCGCTGCTCAAGACAACGCTGCATGAGCACAACGCCATGTACAGAAGCCACGAACTGATCGAATTCGAAGTTTTGATTTTCAACATGGTTTCTGATCCCGATGGTTGTTGTTTCGTTGGAGATTTAAGAATGCAACCAGTAGAGGTGTTGGCAGCGTTGTTAAATCTCGTACGTTTCGCCTGGTTGAAGCACAACCGGCTTCGCCCCTGTTCGCCCGCGCACAAAATCGGCCCATTCGTTGGCATCTTGCGCGATGGGCGGCCACGTGTTGTAGTGCGTAGGAAAGACAATTCTTGGCTTTAGCCATTGGGTAGCGGTGACGCTGTCTTCAATTCCCATGGTGTATACGTCTCCAATCGGTAAAATCGCGACTTCTAATCCAATTTCACCAATCAATTTCATATCAGAGAAAAGAGCGGTATCGCAAGCAAAATAGAAATCGAGATTGTCTACCCGGAAGAGCAATCCGGCGGCCACGCCGCCATAGGAGCCATCCGGCAACTGCGAGCTATGCAGTGCGGGTGTCAATTTAAGGCTCCCGAACTCCTGTTCGGTTTTACCCCCCACGTTCATGCCAATACAATGTTTGACTGCGTGCTCTTTTTCCAGCCAAGTCGCAATCTCGAAGTTGGCGAGAACAGGGATGTTCAATCGGTTGGCGATCGCGGCGCAATCGGCAACATGGTCAAAGTGCCCATGAGAAACTACGATGAAATCGGCCTCGACATCAGCGGGATCCGTGCTGCAGCTTGGATTCTGTTCGAAAAACGGATCAATCAAAATCCGATGCCGAGTCGTGCTGAGCATCCATGTCGCGTGCCCGAACCAAGTTAGCTTAATTGACATGGACAACTCCTGTCTTCGCTCGTTCATTCAATATCTTCAACATGTTTTTCTTATACTTTTCAACTCCCGGTTGGCCATAAGGATTGATTCCCAAAAGTCGTCCTTCGACGACAGTGGCCAGCATCATCATTTGGAATAGTTGTCCCAAAGAATTTTCATCTGCCACCGGCAGAGATATCGTGGTGGTGGGGCGCCCGTCTTCTCGCAGCGCTTCATTCGTTCCATCAATGGCTGCTTGCATAATGATTGGCAAATCGAAATCATTAAAATGCTCGAGTGCGTCGTGATTCCACGGTAGGCTGCCCACGCTCAGCGGGTCGTAGCGCCAGGAATCCACGACTAAATTATTAAAGACTTTGTTGTTCTTACCTTGCTGGTGTTGTTGGGCTCGAGAATGCAAGTCTCGTGTGTTCACTGCCGTATATGGCGTGGCCCCTTTTTGCCGTTTGCCGAGGCTTTCCGACAATAATTGATCGTACCACAAACCGCAGGCCTCCAAAGCGTCGTTCCACACGGACAACACGCGAATGTCCAGACCAGATTTTACTTCCAGCAAATGATTCACGGCAACGTAGTCCAATACAGGATTGTTTCCGAACGGCGCGTGTTCAAAGTGTGAATTGAACATCCAGGCACCGCGCAACAATGCGACGATATCCAATCCCATTAGGGCCGCTGGAAATAATCCAACTGCCGATAGCACTGAAAACCTTCCGCCGACTCCATCGGGAACCTCGAATCGAGCTTGGCAACCGATTTCGTCAGCTAACTTGGCGAGCTTGCCTTCCTTCCCCGTGATCGGAACAATCAAGCGGCTCAGTTCGTTTTCGCTGCTGACGGAATCGCGCAAGGCGTTAAAGAATTGACGGAAAGCGACGGCAGTTTCCAACGTACCACCACTCTTACTAATCACAACTAACCCCCATCGCGCGTCATCATCACGTTGAGGCTTCCGCAAAAGATCTAAAAGGCCCTGAACTCGATCGTTATCGACACCGTTGCCGGCAAAATAGACTCGCGGACGCCCGCCCCGGTCGGCCCGCGAGCGCTCATTGAAATAGGGCTCAGTGCAAGCGTCCATCAGCGCCTTGGCACCCATATACGATCCACCAATTCCCAACACAACCACGCGATCGACTTGCTCGCTCAGACGGCGCGATGCATCAAGAATTCGCCCCAACTCACTTGCCGATCGCGAGCTATCGTATTCAGCTAGAATGCGATCTGGTAAACGAATAAAGCCCGCGTCCAAGGGTTGCAGTTCTTCAGGAATGTCCCCCGAGGCATAGATGTCTAACTCCGTCGTCAAAAGTTGCTGGCGGATGAAGCCTAGTCGCTTGCCGACATCCTCCCAATCTGCCGTCGAGATGTTACAAGTCTGAAAAACATTCTCGAACCCAAATCGCAATAGCTTAGCTTGATTCATGAAGAGTTATCCTACTCGGCTACCTAAATAAAAACTTTTGAATTGTCGATTCACGAACCTGAAGATTCTGGTTTGGAGTTCGCTATTTGACCTGATTTGACATTCCGGTTGTCGGCTCAGTGTGAAAACTTTGTGTTTGTGATACACATTGTCCAGCCCACACGATTCGAACGTCTTCGCAAGTCTTTCGGACAACTAGGCATTCAGAGTTCGTTCGGTTTCTTGCCAATCCATTTCACCCTCTTATCGTACCAAATATCGTGGGTTTGATGAACAAGCCGCGACGAATGTCAGAGAATATTCTCAATTCTCAGGGGCGGCGACTTGATGGCTGGCAGAAGACATTTAAAACTGAGAAAATCATTGACGATGCAGATGGGCTGTGAACCGCTTGTATTGCCAGTACGCGAAAGTAAAATTCGCAGGCCGTACAAACTACATCTTTTACCGATGAACTGCTTGCAGGCATTCAGCCTTCTTGTCTGATAAGATTTTGGGTTACACTAGCCAAGCAGGCCGAAGACATTCCAAGGTGGTAAGCCACGCGTTCACGGCAGAATTTTTCAGTTGAGGAAAAGCGTTGACGAAAGACATTCATGAGTTGACTCGCTCATTACATCAAAAGAACGAGTCCAAAATTGTTATGGTGGTTGCAGATGGATTGGGGGGGCTACCCGTTGAAATTGGGGGACCCACTGAATTGGAGGCGGCGGCGACCCCGAATTTAGATCGATTGGCGGCCGCCAATATCAGCGGCTTGAGCATTCCAGTACTACCGGGCATTTCTCCTGGAAGCGGACCCGGGCACCTCAGTCTTTTCGGGTACGATCCGCTGAAGTACATCATTGGTCGCGGAGCACTGGAAGCGACCGGTATCGGCTTTGAACTCTTGGCGGGCGACGTCGCAGTACGCTGTAATTTTTGCACGCTGGACGCCAACGGGTTGATTTCTGATCGACGCGCAGGGCGGATTGAGTCGGCAAAGAGTGCGGAGCTGGCCATCCGCCTGCGTGACGTGAAAGTTCGGGGCGTGGAGATCTTTGTCGAGCCCGTCAAGGAACACCGTTTTGTGGTCGTCTTCCGGGGCAAGGGGCTTAGTGGTCATGTCGCCGATACCGATCCGCAGGCGACTGGCAAAGCACCGCTTGAACCGCAAGCGTTGGATGAAGCGAGCCAGCGCACGGCCCAGGTGGCGGCAGAGTTTATCCGACAAGCACGTGAATTGCTGGCTGACCAAACTAACGCCAACGGCCTCACCATGCGTGGTTTTGCCGCGCGGCCGGAACTCCCCAGTTATGCTGAGGTCTACGGTTTACGTGCGGCGGCGGTAGCCGTGTATCCGATGTACAAAGGGCTCGCACGTCTCGTGGGGATGACCGTGCTGGGAAATCCGGAAACTCTGTCGGCGCAGATCGACTTGATGCAACGCTATTGGCAAGAATACGACTTTTTCTTCCTGCACCATAAATACACGGATAGCACTGGCGAAGATGGAAATTTTGCGGCCAAAGTCGAGCAAATTGAAAAGTTGGATCGAGCGATACCCGCAATCGAAGCGTTGTCTCCAGATGTCTTGATTGTTACCGGAGATCACAGCACGCCTGCTTACTTGTGCAGTCATAGTTGGCACCCAGTGCCGACACTGTTGGCTTCCGATTGTTGCCGACCCGATCGTTGCCTGGCTTTCAGCGAAACCGAGGCCCTGATGGGAGGATTAGGACAATTCGAAGCCAAGTATTTGATGACTTTCGCATTGGCTAACGCTCGCCGTTTGAACAAATTCGGTGCATAAAATGTGGCCGAACGCTTCTATCCGGTGGGCAACTCCGCCGACTCGTCGTTCTGCCGACGAATCATCGTCGACTAAAGCTGAGTGATTGTATTTCAGGGTTAAGCGACTCTTGGTCGGCAAATTGCTAGCTAAAAAACTCGACTTGTTCGCAAAGCCAACTTCGAGGACACTCCCCAGCCTTTTCACGCCAAGACATTGCATTGAAATTGCAACGGAAACGGCGCGCGTAGCCCGGCGATTGAGTGTGTGCCACGACGTTCAAATCTTTGGATCTGCGCCTTTTCGCTGTCAGTTGATAATCAGAAGTTTCAATCAACGTTTGAAATGAAGGCGAACTTCCGCGGTTGGCGGGCTGGAGAATTTAGTCTGAATCCTCATGAGCAGAATACGCCATAAACTTACTGGTTTGTTGCTTATCGGCACAATCGTGCTGACCAGTTGTCACGGATTGCAACCACAGCCGATGCCCGATGAAGCACCGATCGACTTTGGGCCTTTGGCAAATCCACTACCGGTTCCGATGTTGTCACGAGACGAGGTGATGGATACGGTATCTGATGAAGTCGGCAACTACTTTCGCATTATTCGTGAAGAACGTGTGCGGTTGCTAGAGGATATTCTGACTGAGGGTTGGATTGAAACGCAACCGCGCATCGGCGCAACGGCACTCGAACCATGGCGACGCGATTCCACTCCAGGTTTTGAACTTGCACATGCCACGCTGCAGACGGTTCGCCGATTCGCGCGGGTACGCGTTATCCCGGCCGAAAATTCATATCTGATTGACGTGAAGGTCTACAAAGAATTGGAGGATCTTCCGCAACCGTTATTGTCGGGGGTCAGTGGAAAGTACTCGCGCTTTGACAACTCGATTGACATCGACAATCTGCAAGATGATTACGCTCCGCGCGAAAGGGGTTGGATTCCGATGGGGCGCGATTATTCTTTGGAAAATACCATGCTCAGCAACATCCAAAAGCGCACACACAAGCTCGCACGGATTGGCTACGATTAGTGCTGGTTGCCGCTCGTTTCCTCGGAGCGAATTTTCGATTAGCGGCGTTGCGCGAGACTTGCGGTAGTTGGGTTGTGGCTCAATTGCTTCGCGGGCGGACGTATCGACGACTCCATTAATCGCCGGTTCAGGAACTTCAATACTCGTTGTCGGCAGCTCTCCACAAACTGGCTCAGAATTCGCTGAGTTTCGACTATCGGACTTAAGATTGCCATTGTATTTTGAATGGTTGGACAATCCTCAACACGATTTTCAGAAAATACAAATCATGGACCCGTTACGTTTACAAAAATTCTTAGCTCAAGCTGGATTCGGCAGTCGTCGCGCGTGTGAGTCGCTAATCCTTGAAGGTCGTGTAACGGTTGACGATCGTGTGGTCGAATCGTTGGGTACAAAGGTCGATCCCGAATTGCAGACTGTGGTCGTCGATGGTCAAAAAGTCAAGCCGGAGAAGAAACGATATTTTGCCCTCAATAAGCCACCTGGAGTATTGTCGACAGCCAAAGACCCACAAGGGCGAATCCGGGTTGTCGATTTGATCCCTTCGGCCCAGCGAATCTACAATGTCGGTCGGTTGGATCAACATAGTGAGGGTTTACTGATTGTGACGAACGATGGCGAATTAGCGAATCGCCTTACCCATCCCAAATTTGGAATTCACAAGACCTACGTTGTCAAAGTCGCTGGGGTTCCTGATCCCGAGAAGATCGCTCAGTTACGGAAAGGAATCTATTTGGCTGAGGCCTTGGTTAGAGTTCAACATATTCGCATCAAGCGGTCACTCAAGCATGCGGCTGAATTGGAGATGGTTCTGACTGAAGGCCGCAATCGAGAAATTCGTCGGATGCTGGCTCGAATTGGCCACAAAGTCTTGCAGCTAAAACGAATCGCCATCGGGTCATTTCGCTTGGGTGCCTTGCCCGTCGGTGCCTTTCGAGAACTCGGGCCCGACGATATTCAACAACTTACGGCGATGCCCCGATCGCGTCCCACAGTGAACAAGCCGCGAATAAAACCGCATGCGGAAATGCCCAAATCGACAGTTGAAAAACAGCCGCGCTCCCCCGGCAAGACGAAATCAAAACGTGACCGCTCAACCCAATTGTTCAAGAAGTCTGGAGTCCCAAAGTCCAAGGGCAATTCAAAGTCGCGAGGCCAAGAATCAGGCAGCGGGGCACGAGGGTTCCACTCAGCCAAAGAGGGCCGAGTGCCCCAAGGCAAAAAGTCATCCGGCCATGTTAAACGCGCAACAGGTTCGACGAACAACAGCCGCACGGCCAAGAAGAATCGGTTCGGCTCTACCGGTGTCACTGCCTCAGCCAAAAGCGGCAAGTTCCAATCTCGCTCGACAAACCAGCGAGCGGCCAGCGCGCGGGGACGCAAAAGCAATTCGCGCCGGCAAAGCAAATAATCGGCCGCAAACGGATATCGAGCAAACGAGTCCCAATCGATTGCTTAACCGGATTGTTTGGCGGTCTTGATTTTCTTTTGCAGTCGCGACTTTAAACGAGCCGACTTGTTCGGGTGAATCACGCCTTTGCTACTGGCTTGGTCAAGTCGCTTGGCCGTAACTTTATATTCTTCTTCAGCCTTCGGGACATCTCCCGAGGACACCGAAGACGCGACTTTCTTAACGTGTGTTTTCAATTCAGACTTTACAGATCGATTTCGCGAACGGCGGTCGACATTCTGCTTTAAACGTTTTGCTGCGCTCTTTGTATTTGGCATGTGTTATAAGTGTCCAATATTCAACAGTGATCAGTACTTCTTGAGCGACTTTCGCTCGTATAACTCAGGCTTGCATCGCTACACCGCGTCAACAATCGCGTGAATCGTGTCACATAAGGATGACACTGCGACTTGGTTGAGCGAACGGTCGCCCATTGGGGCGAGCGGCGCGCTCTATTTCAAAGCAGCGCTGATTGGGGCAAAAGACGACCCAGCCTCTTACCAGAAGTTACCTTGTTTCCGGGAAAGGTATCGACGTTACGACGATGCTACTGACTCATTGGCCGAAACAATCATCGTTTTGTTGGCTCTAAGTATCGTCGATTTCAAGGCATTTGTCCAGGGCTTAAGCTTCAAACTAGCCAGTTCGCCGGACAACTAACCACGTTCAAACCATCAATTGCACGTCAAAAATTGCCCCAATTTGAGCCCGAAAGCCGTTAAGATCGATCAACCCAGATCGGTTCGGGAGTTACCGCTGGATTCACCGCGGAACCCTGATCGGAACGCCCGCTCCCGGCGAGTCGACTGATCACTCGGACAGTCATATCATGGTCGCACAAAATTTGGCAGCTGAGTCGGACTTCAGACACGCCGCGGGCTTGCAAACAGTCTTTTTCAGCTTGAGTCATCCGCATTGGCTCACCGTCGACAAACTCGACACGGCAAGTTGTGCAGCGCGCGTTTCCGCCGCAGGCGTGTAGTTGGTCTGTGCCAGCATCCTCGGTAAGCGCGAGTACCAAACGCTTTCCCGATTCTATTTCGTAAACCCCGCCCCCTTCAACTGTCAATTTTGGCATTGCGATTCTTCCTAATTGATGATTGTGGCGTAGATGCCGAACAATGATCGGCATTGATCAAACCGTAGCGTAGCCAATTCGATAAGCGAATTAAACCCCTCATGTCACTTTGCTAGGATTAAGCCAGTAAATGGTATCGCTGCAAAACGTTCGCCCGCTGCTCCAGCTAGAAGTCTCGCCCCGTTTTCTCAAAAGCAGGCACGGACTAGAATCTTGGATGGTTTTTGAATGACGGCACTTGCTTGCCGAAGCCCAGATCGCGCCCGTTATAACTTTTACAAAAACTGCTGCGAACAATGCCGATTTCCGACCGGAGCTATTACCGAGACGATGACGATTACGATCCTTCACAGAGCTATGGCTCGATGCGTGGGCCAAATGCACCTCGCTCCATCGTCATCACGTTGATTCTTGTTAATGCGGCAATCTTTTTGGTTGATGCGTTCACTCCAGAAGTTTTTGTAGGCGGTGGCACGCGTTGGTTGAGCTGGATGATGTCTCTAAAAGTCGATGGTCAAGGGACATTTGCCGAGAAGGAGGTCGCCTTCTGGCAACTTCCCTATTGGAACCTGTGGCAAATCGCCACCTATGGATTCGCTCATGCGTCCATCACTTCTGATACTGGAATTATGCATGTGCTATTTAACATGTTGGGTTTATTCATTTTCGGCCGTTCCCTCGAAGAACGCTATGGTCGTCATGAGTTTCTCAGATTTTATGTTGCGGCACTGTTGTTTGCCGGGGTTGTTTCCTACTTCTTTATTTCGTTGATGGGTAAGACGTCATTCCTAGTGGGAGCCTCCGGTGCCGTTTCGGCTGTGATCATTTTGTTCGTGTTATTGTACCCTCATCGCACGATCTTAATTTTTGGAATTATCCCGGCTCCAGCATGGGTGTTAGGAATCCTGTTGATCGGCAGCGACATTTTGCAAGGGCTCCGCCCATCCTCTCAAGTCGGTTGGTATGCGCATCTTGCCGGCGCCCTTTTTGCATTTCTTTATTTTCGCCTGGGCTGGAATCTCAGTTGGGTTCGTTTCGATTGGTTAACCGATCGCATGTCCGGAAAGCCTCGTCTCAAAGTTCATCGCGGTAAGTCATCCGAAGACAAATTGCAGGAAGAAGCTGACCGAATTCTTGACAAACTGCATCGGGAAGGAGAAGCAAGTCTCAACCGTAAGGAACGCAGCACGCTGGAAAAATACAGTCGAATGATCCGTAAGAAAAATCACGAACCTTAATTAAAGCGACTGAAACTGGCAGGCGCGAAGTTTATGCTTTATGCCAAATTTGGTATAAAATGGTTGAAGCCGGATATTCACGGTATTGCTTGGCGAGGAGTTAAAAGCAACCGCATCAAGTCGAGGCAAGATTCGTTCTAGGTTCCTTTGTTTGGAAGCGATTTCGTTAATGGCATATAAGTCTTTTCAGTTGCAAGTTGTTAAGCGCTCCGCACGGACTGGTTTGATTGCGTGTTGTTTTGTCTTGGGAATCCTTAACCTTACTGGTGTGGGCCTATTTGCTCAAATTGATCAAGATCGTGAAACGGAAGAGCCAGGCCTGAGCCAGGAACTGCGTGAACTCTTCTTAAATCGCGTCCAGCCGATTTTGGCTGAGCGGTGTTTTCATTGTCATGGCAAGGGTGAAATTGAGGGGGGGTTGGTGTTAACGCACCGTGAGGGGTTGCTCAAAGGAGGTGATTCCGGGGCGGCCATCGATCTAGCTGAACCGTTGGAGAGCCTGCTGCTCGAAGCGATTAATTACGAAAGCTATGAAATGCCGCCCGATGGAAAATTGGCGGAGGAAGATATTGAAGCCTTGACGCGCTGGGTGGAGGCTGGTGCACCTTGGGTCGGAGAGGGCTTCATACCGGAGGCCGAACATGCCCACCATGGACCTCCGCAAGTGACGGAAGAAACCAAAAAGTTTTGGTCGTTTCAACCGGTAGCTCGGTCTGCAGTACCGCAAGTGGAGAGCGAGTGGCCGGCCAATGAAATCGACGCATTTATCTGGGACAAGTTGCAGGAACAGGGAATGGTTCCCAATCCTCCCGCATCCAAGCACCAGTTGATACGCAGGCTGTATTATGACTTGACGGGATTGCCTCCCACGATTGAAGAAGTGGACGCTTTCTTCAATGACGAATCACCAGATGCCTATGAAGAACTGGTCGATCGCCTTCTGGCATCAAAACACTACGGAGAGAAATGGGGACGTCATTGGTTGGATTTGGTGCGGTACGCTGAATCGAATAGCTACGAGCGCGACGATACAAAACCATTTGTTTGGCGCTACCGCGATTACGTGATTCAATCGCTCAATGATGACAAGCCGTATGATGAATTTGTCCGTGAGCAATTGGCCGGAGATGAATACGAGGATGTCACACCCGAACGCATTATTGCGACTGGGTATTACCGGTTGGGTATTTGGGACGATGAACCCGTCGATCATGAGCAAGCCTGGTACGATGACATGGATGACGTTCTGGCGACTACGGCGCAAACCATGCTTGGCTTGACACTTGATTGTGCCCGCTGTCATGACCATAAGATAGATCCAGTCCCCTTAAAAGACTACTATCGCTTCTTAGCTTTTTTCCGCAATATCCGCCGGTATGGAGTGCGTGCGCACGAGACGGTTCTGGATGCCTCCACGCGTTCTATTGCCCCCAAGGAACTGCAAGAAAAATACGCGGCGGACGTGCGCGAACATGAGCGAAGGGTGAGGAGGAATCGCCGGGCTTTGGAACAAATTGAAGCGATTGTCAAACCCACCTTCGAAAGCGTAGAGCACGAAGAATTCAACTATGAAATGAATCGTGTGCCGTTGGTTGAAAAGCGCGTGGAAACAGGCGTAATCACGCGCGAGCAGGCTGACCAGTACAAGTTGCTTTTCGACGATATGCGTGGGCTGAGGCGCAATCGCCCGAAGGCACTTGAAGCCGCACTGTGCGTCAAGGAACGGGGGTCCAGTCCGCCTGAGACGTATGTTTTGTTTCGCGGGAACTTGCACGTGCGAGGCGATCAGGTTGAGCCCGGCTTCCCCAGCGTGCTTTCGCCGCCGGAACCGGCAATTGTGCCGCCGAAATCGGGGGAAAGTTCTGGTCGGCGAATGGCTTTGGCGAACTGGATAACCAGTGAGTCAAATCCGCTGACGGCCCGAGTGATGATCAACCGGAGTTGGCAAAACCTGTTCGGCCGAGGGATTGTACGTACATCGAGTGACTTTGGCTTTCAAGGTGAGCGACCCACGCATCCTGAACTGCTCGATTGGTTGGCTGATGAATTTGTTCAAGGTGGTTGGAAACTCAAGCGGATGCATAAGATGATGCTCATGAGCTCCACGTATCGCATGTCTTCTGCGGCCAACGAAGCGTATCTGGTAACCGATCCGCTTAACAATTTGTTTTGGAGATATAACATGCGCCGTTTGACGGCGGAAGAGGTTCGCGATTCGATCTTGGCCGTCAATCAATCACTTAACCGTGAAAAGATGTTTGGCCCCAGTATATATCCCAAGATCCCTGCGGAAGTTTTACATGGACAATCGCGCCCGGGTGAAAACTGGGGAACATCGAGCCCAGAGGACATTACGCGCCGCACGATTTATGTGCATATCAAACGCTCACTCCCCGTACCCTTGTTGGCCAGTTTCGATATTGCTGATCCGGATACGCCTTGTCCAGCTCGTTTTAATACGGTGCAACCGACGCAAGCGCTGGGTATGCTCAACAGTGATTTCGTCAATGAAGAGGCTGAAAAGTTAGCGGCGGACGTTGCCAACTTGTCTGACGAACTAAGTCAGCAAGTCGGTATCGTGCTGACTCGAGTGACCCAGCGGCATCCAGCCCAGGACGAAATTGATCGCGGTGTAGAGTTTGTGGAGCACTTGCGAGAGAAAGGCGTCGAAGCCCGAGCAGCATTCAAGTATTTTTGTTTGTTAGCCTATAATTTAAACGAGTTTATCTTTCTCGATTAGTTAATTGAAAGTCTACCGATGAGTAAAAAGCCCAATTTTTGTGGACGAACTCGCCGTGAGTTTTTTTGGCAAGCCGGAGGCGGATTTGCAGGAACCGCACTTGCCGGTCTCTTGCCGCACGAATTTTTGACCGCTCAGGACACCGCCGCTGACGGACATTCGGTTTGGGAGAACCCCCTTCAAGCCAAGGTGCCACACTTTGCGCCGAAAGCAAAATCAGTCATTTTTCTATTCATGTACGGTGGTCCGAGCCATATCGACACGTTTGATTACAAGCCAGCACTTATCGGAATGGACAACAAGACGATCGATATCAAAACATTTGGCCGAGGCGGGCACAAGAATCAGGGACGCATCGTGGAGCCACGCTGGACTTTCAAGCAATACGGCGAATGTGGCAAGTGGGTTTCATCGTTATTTCCGCATGTTTCCCAACACGTCGATGATATTGCGTTCATTCATTCGATGACGGCTGACTCACCTATTCACGGCTCGGCCATGTTGCAAATGAATTCTGGAGAAATTCTAAGTGGAAGTCCCTGCCTTGGTTCTTGGATTAACTATGGCTTGGGAAGCGAAAACGAAAACCTACCAGGCTTCGTGGTCATGCTCGATCATCGTGGGGGTCCGATCAGCGGCCCCAAAAATTGGAGCAGCGGTTACATGCCCGCAACGTATCAAGCGACCGTGATGCGTTCACAAGGAAATCCGATTCTAGATCTGAGCCCAAATGGCATCGACAATGTGACACAGCGTAAACTGGTGGATACGTTGCAGGAATACAACCGCGACCACTACGCGTTACGCGTGGACAACTCCAATTTGGCGGCACGGATTTCAAGCTTCGAATTGGCCTACAAGATGCAGGCTACTGCACCGGAAGCCGTCGATCTTTCTCAAGAGTCCGACGAAACCAAGAAGCTATATGGAATGGATCATCCGGTGGCTGGCTACTTTGGCCGACAATGCTTATTGGCACGTCGATTGGTTGAGCGTGGCGTTCGCTTCATTCAGATTTACTCTGGCGGAAATCACAACGATGACAATTGGGATGCTCACGGAGATCTGAAAGTCAATCATGATCTTCACGCACTGGAAACCGATCAACCCATTGCGGGGCTTATCAAAGACTTGAAGCAGCGAGGTCTGTTCGATGAAACCCTCATCGTGTGGGGGGGTGAATTCGGGCGCCAACCGACGGCCGAATACGAAAAGGGGACCGGGCGCGACCATAATGCCTACGGTTTCACCATGTGGATGGCTGGAGGAGGTATTAAGGGGGGTGTCAGCGTCGGAGCGACCGACGAATTGGGAAACGCGGCCATCGAAGATCGTTTTCATGTTCGTCGCGTACATGCAACCATCTTGCATCAGATGGGAGTCGACTGCAACCGTCTGACCTACTTCTTCGGTGGGCTTGATAGGAAGCTAGTCGGTGTCAACGGTGCCAAACCAATTCCGCAATTGATCAGTTAATCACGATTTTTGATCACAACGGAATAGGCCGTTTTTCTGGGGCTGCCGAGTCGGGAGTTAACAGCCTACTCCGGCTGTGGTAAAATCTTGCGCGGATCAGGTGTAAAACGAATTTCCGAATTTGGGCCCTCGTGGGTTCGTTGCACTGGCGAACCGTTAAAGCGATTTAGGCGCAAGTCGCACCATCTCTTTTCGGTGAGTGGGTCGTCAAAGCAAACGGCGTATCAAGTGCATTTCGAACGAGAAGGCCTTGTTTTGCCTTTTCTGACAGACGGAGCTTTGTTGCACAAAAAAGTTGGCAGGAGTGCCCAAATGGTGGTTGCTGTTTGGCGAATCGATTCAACTGCTTAATTGTTGGGTGACATCGACGTTATTTTTCACCTGCACCAATATGTAGGCAAGCGACGCGACGATTTTCGCTGTATCGAATTATTGATCTTCAGATTCAGCGACGGCAGGCGTTGTCCTTGAGCATGCTGATGCGTTGCGCCATACTTGGTGAGTTCGAGTGCAGCAAGTAAGTGCAAAGGGCACGCCGAATCTTTTTGTTTTCTCCAATAAATTTCGACCAGATGTTGATTGAATAGGATACGTGAAATGAAACGAGCAAAAATTACAGTTATCGGGGCAGGGAATGTTGGTGCAACAA
Organism: uncultured Planctomycetaceae bacterium; assembly: GCA_937862885.1. Classification (GTDB taxonomy): domain Bacteria; phylum Planctomycetota; class Planctomycetia; order Pirellulales; family Pirellulaceae; genus CALMEE01. Next base: position 21,361 of record CALMEE010000056.1, on the reverse strand, counting down.
CCGCACACTGGTGCGCATCGATGGAGTTGGGTGATATCGTCCTCCTAGATATTCCGGAAGTTGGCGACATGCCCAAGGGCAAGGGCCTCGACTTACGTCAATCAGGTCCAATCATGGGCTTCGACTCGAATATTGTTGGCACTTCTGATTACGCGGATGCTGCCAACAGCGATGTGATTGTGGTGACGGCAGGCATCGCTCGTAAACCGGGGATGAGCCGGGATGATTTGTTGGCCACCAACGCGCGGATCATCACGGCGGTGGCCGAGCATGTGAAAACTTCCAGCCCGAACGCAATTGTCATCGTGGTCTCCAATCCCCTTGATGCCATGGTGCAACAATTCCAAGCCGTTAGTGGATTTCCACATCATCGCGTGCTGGGTCAAGCGGGTGTATTGGACACCGCCCGCTACCGCACCTTCTTGGCTATGGAATTGGGAGTGAGCGTGGAAGATATTTCAGCGCTCTTGATGGGCGGCCATGGCGATACGATGGTGCCTATGCCAACCTGCACATCGGTAGGCGGGATTCCAATTCTACGCCTCATGAAGCGAGATAAACTTGACGCTATTGTACAGCGTGCGCGGGTCGGTGGCGCGGAAATCGTCAGCTTGCTAAAAACGGGAAGCGCATATTATGCTCCAGCCGCTGCTTGTGCCCAAATGGTGGAAGCGATCGTCAAAGACAAGAAGCGAGTGATTCCTTGTGCGGCATATTGCGATAAGGAATACAGCGTCGGCGGTTACTATGTTGGTGTGCCGATTGTACTTGGCGGAAAAGGCGTCGAGAAAATCATTGAAATTGAATTGGACCAACAAGAAGCCGCCGATTTCAAGAAGAGCGTCGACGCGGTAAAAGAACTTGTCGGCGCAATGACCGAATTGGTCGGTGCTTAAGAATTCCAAGTTGTTGACTCGAACTGAACTGTATCATGGTTGCTCCCGCACGTTGAGCCGTGCGGGAGTCACATGAAGATGTATTGATTCGTCACACCGCGACTTGCATAGACACTCAGACTAGATCGCGAGTTGCCTTCTCGAAAAGAGCTTTCTCTAAAACCAAATTAACGCGAAACGAATTTCGTCAAACGATCGTTTTTTGCGGAATTCAAGTTCTTGTTGATTGTCAAGTCGAGTTGCACTCTCCAGACGAAAATTAATCGACCTCATCGCTAGCGGGATGCCTTACAAAATGAATTTTTGTTTCATTGGCTGCCGTTGACTTGTCGCATTTGTTATACTACAAAACTCGTCTTTGGTAATTCCCGTCGCTAAACCCAGTCAGACGATGAACCGAATAAAGCTCAGTCCACTTAGCCAGTTGGGATTTTCGTCACCGAAAGTCAAGAAGTTAGCTGAACTCAGAAAACCACAGCCCTCTCGAACGGTTGCATTTGACGATCATGTTCACGACCTGTTCGATTATACGTTGTTCATTCCGCAACATTACGAGGCCAAGTACGCGTATCCGTTACTTGTTTGGCTACATGCTGATGGCCAAGACCATCGGCAAGTTCTAAAAATGATGCCTCACCTAAGTCACCGCAACTATACTGCGGTTTCCATTAGCAGTCCATTCGGAGATGGCTGTACAAGCTGGTTGCAAGATCCGGTCTGCATTGAGCGAACTGCGGAGCGAATCGAAGTCGCAATCAACCACGCCAAATTGAGGCTGAATGTGGATCCGGAACGCGTGTTCATCGTTGGCTGTGGCAGCGGTGGAACAATGGCGATGCGGGTTGCCTTTGCCTTTCCCAATTGGTTTGCCGGCGTCATATCGCTGAATGGCGAGGTCCCTCAAGACGGTCAGCCCTTGGGGAGTTGGACCCGTTGTAGAAACCTGCCGATCTTCTGGGCGCACGCCCGACGTTCTAATCGGTTTGGCGAATGCACGCTTTGCCAGAACCTCAAGTTGTTGCATGTTGCCGGGTTTTCGTTGGTCTTGAAACAATACCCCTGCGGCGACAGCCTCGATTCTCAAGTATTTCATGACATGAATACATGGATCATGGAAACGATTTCTGATTCGTCACATTCAAATTCTATCGTAAGATAGCAGCAACTCTATTCTTTCCTCTCCACGAGCGAACATTGGCCGTAGCACCGGTCAAAGTTTTCGCGATTTGTTCCTCTGCTCGGAGCAATTTCATATAGCTCGATCATGCTGGCAAAATTCATGGATTGACATCTTATTGTCAAATTCTGTATGTACGACAAACTTTTGCTCAAGTATTGTCCCTTAACTGCCGCGTGACTTCTATTGCAGGATGGATTGTGCGACATAAACGCTGACGGACATGGAATCACCATGCGTCGGATGATAACGCCAACATAATGGAACTATTGTGACTAAATACGAGAAACAGCCGCTGGACAACATTTCCTATTTTGCACGGGACGATATGCGAGTTCGATCAGAACAGCAGCTTGGACGAAAGTCCTCGTCCCGAAAAACTTGGGGAATTCCAGAATTGTGTGAACTCTTTTCTCGACAGATTTCGGTGTTAGCAGGCAAAATTGTGCAGCTGGAAACCCAGTTGATGGCTCAACACTCTCGGGAAAGCGGCAGATCGCGCAGCAACACCTTTCCCAACGATTCGATATGCATGACGCGACGCATCTTGGCACATTTGGAGCTTGTACAGCATGTAAATCAATTCATTGTTCGTCTCCATGAAGAACCGAATTGGAGTCGTTTTGAATTAACATCCGTCATACAAGAGATTTGCAACTATTTGGGCACGACCGGACCGGAGATTTGTTTCGATACGACCGAACCGTTCGTAGTGGTTGCCGATCGCCAACAACTATACGTGGCGCTCACTGGTTTGCTCTTGGACTTAACCGAGCAATCTAATGAAATCTCGATCTCCTGCGTTACGAAAGCGACCGACTGGGAGTTGGAACTAACCGGATTCAACGACTCGCAGAGTCGTGGTGCGATCGGTGTCCGCCTTGCGGAACTGGTGGCAAAAAGTCATCAGGGACATCTTGATTATCAACGATGCCCGCAAGGAGGATACGCTGTCAATTTTTCGATTCCAAAGAAGTTTATGCGCAGATGTGCCTAGCAAGTACGCCCATCAGCCCAAGCATTGAAATCACGATGCCGTAGAAAACAAGTCACACAATATAGTGTTCAATTAGTTGTTGTTCTTCCTAAACCGCAAATCGATTACCTAGTTCAATGCATTATCTCAACGATCTAGCTGACAGCCTAAGAGCATGGTTCGCTTCACGCTCGACAGCCGCGCGCGCCTCGATCGTTCTCCTGACAATTATCGGTGTTACCTGGATGGTGAACGTCTGGACAAATCCGAGTGAACCAGAATGGGTTGCCGTCCTCAATCACCATCAATGGGATGCGCGCGAGATAAACCTGGGTCAACTTGCATTCGCCAAGGACGGGCTGAACGAATACCAGCTCGCCGATGGATCCATCATGGTTCCACGCAATCGACGTGATCTTTACCTAAAGTCATTGAGCAAACACCAGGTTTTGCGCACCACCCATCAGGAATCATCCATTACACCCTTTTCAGCGTTTTTAACGCGATCTCAACAACAAGACTACTCGCTCGAACAGAAGAAACAACGCTTGCGCGATCAGTTAATTGCGATGCACAACATAGAGGATGCTACCGTCGAATACGCTGAACTGCGTAATGAGAATCCATTTTCTCCTAAACGACAGCAGGCAATTATCAGCTTGCAAACGAAGCAGCAGACTCATTTGGCTAATCGTACCGTAGGTATGATACGATCGCTGACTCGCGGCATGTTTCCTGGATTGATGGATGATCAAATCGAAATTATCGACCTGGCTAACGAGATTTCTTATCGTGAGGCGGCTAATGATCCTGAGCAAAACCAGGCGCATATTCGGTTGTTTGAACGCCGCGAAGAATATCTTCGTCGTTTACAGACTTCACTGGCGAGTTATCCCGAGCTGAGCATCTCCGTAAGCGTGGATCCAATGCCAGCCTCGGAAGAGTATCTCAATGGTGAAGTAAAACTTGCATCGTCTCAACACCATTCTTCGGCATTAACAGAACAAGTCATCCCTGATTCCCGATTGTTGGGAAGTAATGGGAGGGTCTCACTCCGCGAAGTTCGCACGCCCAAAACAAACCCGACTGTGGTGACCGGTTTTCGCCGAAACACTCGAATGACGGTATCGATTGCTGTTCCGGAAGCATTGCTAAGACGAGTGCTCGGGCGAACTGGCCACGAGTCTAGCTCAGACCAGGGCTTGGATTGGGAACAATCAGAGCAACATTTCGAAAAACTGAAACAACAAATTGAACACACGGTTCGCAACCAAATCCCGCTGACGCAAAATGATCAACTACATATCATCCTTGAGCCGGATTTGAAGCGAAGCGCGGGAAATGAAATTCATTCGATGCCACAACTCGTCCAAAAATATTTGGAACGGTCTTGGCCCATTATTTTAGTCGTCGTTTCGGTAATCTGTTTTCTGTTGATTCTAAACCCGATCAAACGAAATCGAGAACAGACTTAATTGCCATATCTTTGAACTCAGCAGGACAAGCTAGATAAACTCTCAATATGCCAGAGAGTAGAACTATCATGAAATCACGTTACTTTATTTTTGGTTTGCGCTTGGTGTGTTTTATCGGCACCATTTTTTCGAACTGTTACGAGACGCACGCTCTTCAGGCCATCGATTCAACGGATCGATGGTCAAGCGAAGTAGATGTCGAGTTCCAGAAACGCGGACAGGACTTGGCAAATTTGGGCGACCATGAAACAAGCGCGAAAACACTCGGTGGTGATGATCCCTTGCACAAGCAACTGCCAGCCCCCTCCATTACCGGTACGAAATCCGAATCGATGCTCAGCGCAATTGATACGAAACAAAAAAAAGCGATCGCCAAGATGGTGGGTGGATTAGCGATCGTCGTGGCAGTCTTCATGGTTATCGCCATGATCTTCGGCAAACGCAAAACAGGTGTCGGAGCCGACAGAGAATTGGTGGACGCAAAGACAAATGCTCCATTAGAAATTCTCTACCGCTCGGCGCTGAGCAATAATCAACAAATGCAATTGGTCCGCTTGGGGAACCGTCTGCTGTTGGTCGCGAGTTCTGAAAACCGGGCTGATACTTTGGCCGAAATCACGGATCCTGCAGAAGTTGCCGAAATCGAAACCATGGTGAAACAAGGTGATTTTTCATTTTTGGGCCGTCGACAACAAGCGGCAAACCGCCGTCGCATTACTCCGTTCAGTCGGCGCCAACCAGTCTATGAAGCTTAGACATTTCGAGTCGCAGGAACAAAAGTTCCCAATGCCAAAAAACAATCATGAGCAAATGAGAGCGTTCTTCAAGACATGGAAGGTCTTTTGCTTGTTGTTGACTCTGCTTGCCACCTCAGGAATCGCGTTGGTTGAATGCGGTTCTCAGGCCGCCTGTGCGCAACACGCCCAGGAATTGGATGGGTTCGAGCAGACTCATGATTCCGTCGACTATCCACGGTTGTCGCAGGGTCCTGAAATCCTCCACGAGGACGATCAATATTCGGAGCACCAGGTAGAATATGACGCGACGTACCATACCGACATACGTACTCCCGACCCAACGCCCCAAGATGAACTCGCCAAGCACCTACAACAACTCGTGCAAACCGATTTGACGAGCAAAGAAAACTTGCAATCAACCATTAAATACATTGGACTGATTACCGTACTCAGCTTGGCCCCTGCATTGTTCTTAATGACGACGAGTTACGTACGCATCATTGTCGTATTGAGTATCCTGAGGCAAGCGATAGGTTTGGGCCAGACTCCGTCAACTCAAGTCTTGACAGCTCTTTCTATGTTCTTGACAGTGCTAATTATGACTCCTGTTTGGACCGAATCGTATCAAACGGCGATAGCGCCGTACACCAATCAAGATAGCGACATGGAATGGTCTGAGGCAATCGAGCATGGGCTTCGTCCTATCAAACGATTCATGTCGCGTCAAATTGATATTGCTGAAAACATTGATGACATTTGGATGTTCTATCAATATTTGCCTGCTGAAGAGAAGCTGATTGAACCCAAAACATTTGACGACATTCCGTTGCGTGTTATGCTGCCTGCGTTTTTGATCAGCGAGCTAAAAGTGGCATTCCTGATTGGGTTTTCGATCTTTTTGCCCTTTCTAGTTCTCGATTTAATCGTCTCGAGCATCAGTGTTTCCATGGGCATGGTCATGTTGCCACCAGCCATGATCAGTTTGCCTCTCAAACTTGCATTATTTGTGCTGGTGGATGGTTGGACACTGGTTATTGGAATGTTGTTGCAAAGCTTCTCAGCGTATGGGTAATGCGTGTGCTGCGAATTTGCATCCCCAATGCGCACGCAATGCCGTGTGTACTGGCCGCACCTCATTTTAAGCATATACAAGGATATGGCGTGAGTTTGTATTTGCCACCGACAAGTACAAGTCGCGTAAGCTGCATTTCTCACATCGGAGACTCGATAAAGCACTAGTGCACAAGACGGAGAAAACATGAATTCAGCTACGCAGAATATTCTCGACCTTTCACAACAAGCATTGCAGTCGGCGTTTGTCATTGCGCTGCCGGTATTGGCGACTGCTTTGCTCGTGGGGTTCGTTGTAAGCACGTTGCAAGCGATGACCCATATTCATGATCAGTCGATTGGGACGATTATGAAATTGTTGGCTGTGTTTGTTCTACTGCTGATAGCTATGCCTTGGTTGGTGGACATGATGCTCGACTACAGCGCATCGACGTTTCGTATGGGGCTTCAAACCACTTCCACGAATATGCCTTAAATTGGAATTCCTTTAGAGCGATGGCCAACGGAGTGTTGCAGTGGAATCTTGGTTAATTCTCTCGGGATTGCTGTTTATCCGCGTTCTGTCGGCCATTGTCGTTGTGCCAATTTTTGGAAGCCGTTGGATTGCTTGGAAGATGCGGATGGCCATCGCTGTCTTGTTGACGTTGCTTGTCTTTCCAATGCTTGAGCCGATCGACCTGCAGTTTGCACAGGTTTTCCCAGCTGCTTTGAGTGAGTTGCTGTGTGGAATTTCCCTGGGACTCGGCGTACGCCTATTTATTTCCGTTTTACAAACAGTGGGTGATCTGATTTCGCAATTGACGGGTTGGTCACTGGGCCATGCGAATGAAGACGGCGAATTAGCGTCTCCTTTGGGCAATGTTTTCTACTGGTCGATGTTGGCGGTGTTTGTGGCTTGTGGTGGCGTCAATCAATTTGTTGCTGGCATTATCGACTCATGTTTAATTTCACCACCCGGCACGCTTTTGTGGCACCTGGGGCTGGCCGACCTGGCAAGCAGCCTGCTGCAACAAAGCTTTGAACTCGTCCTCAGAGTTGCTGCACCAGCAGTAACCGCGCTGCTCGTTGCAACGCTCGTTTTGGCCGTGGTACAGCGATCGGCTCCCACCGTCAATTCGTTTCAAGTGGGCTTCGCCCTCAAAGGAGTCTTAGCGTTTGCCGTGGCATCGTGGATGATCGCACGTGGGCCGGTTCTAGCGTCCCAATTCATCGAGCCAGTAATGATTTCCGTCCAACAGACTTTCCAGTTTTCAACAGCCGAAAATGTTGGCCGTGAAGCCGCGGAGCCGCAATGAGCAGAGAGGATGCAATTCATCAACCAACGCCGTCGCGCCTGCAAAGGGCTCGTCGCGAGGGGATGCTCTGTCGAAGTCAAGGCGTTGTCTGGTCAGGAATTTGGATAACGTTCGTCAGTGTGCTCGGATGGCTGAGCCCAATCATCGTAACAAGATGGCAAGAATATGTCCGAGCTGCGTGGCACGCACCCACGGCGCTTGCTGGAAATCCGCAGACATGGCCACACATCTCCGGATTGCTGCAGATTCTTCTATTCTTCCTGCTTCTGATATGCGCCTCGACCATGGTGTTCAATCTGATGCAAGGCGGATTCTCGTTTAATCCATCCAGAATTACGCCACAGTTTGCGCGGCTGATACCAAACCGGCGCCGTTCGGCATTAGGATTGTTAACAAGCGGGCTAGTTACCTGTGTTAAAATCATTTCACTCCTTTCACTCACGGGTCTGTTCGTATATTGGAAGCGAGAGGCGATTGTGCAGTTAGGTACCGATTCGGCGCAAGACACCTTTCTTCAGGTAAGCACTTTGCTGGGCACGTTTTGCCTGCAGATCACGGTTGCGATTGGCGCTTTTGCGATGCTCGATTATGCGGTTACGAGAATGGAATTTCTGCGGAGCTTGAAAATGACCGACCAAGAACTTCGCGATGAAATCCGCGAGCTGCAAGGAGATCCACGCGTTCATCATCTAAGATCGGATTTGCAGAGGGAACAGGCCACGGCCATCATACATGTTGATTGGCAGCATATCACGCACCTTGTCGTTGACGGGAGGCTCGCCGTTTACGCGGTGGAGATCAAGTCGGTACCTAATCAAACGGGTGGGCAAAATGGTGTTCTGCACTGGAACTTGAGGGGGCCAAAATCAATTCAGGTGATCGGTATCGCCAGTTCACGCGACTTGTCCATAAAACGCGACGCTGAGCTTGCGGCGATGCTATCTCAACTCAAACCGGGGGAGGCGTTTGAATTTCATTCGGGTTCGAGCGTGCATCTGAATTCAACACGTCATACGCATTCTTCCTGATCACAATGGAATCCATTGACGGCCAAGAATCGTGCAGGCAGCATCAGTATCCGAACTCTGACATGTATTTTTGGCATTCCGCGTCGATTCTTCTCCGCAAGCCTGGTTCGAGTTCATGTTTCTGTGGTTGGTAGTCACGTCGATCAGCAAGAACATCTTCGAAACGCTCGCGATACTTCTCAAATTGATCGAGCTGCAATTGCTCGTATATTGATGCCAGGAGGGTAAGCGGATTCGCAACCAAATCTTCAAACCTCACCTCGATGAGGCGATCTTCAGACAGCAAGCCCCGCGCAGAAAAATATCCATCGTACATCGCTTGAAAGCAATGAAAAATGTAGTCGAGCAAATCTTGCGACGTGTATTTCGGCCGTTGAAAACTTTGCGTTTCGTCGAGAGCCTGCCAGAGTCGCATCGTTGAGGGAATGATCTGGTGTGGATCGCGCGAAATATGAATGAACTTGGCATTGGGAAACCACCCCATGAATTTCGCCAGCCGCCCCGTGTGCGTGGGGGATTTCAGGATCAGCGGTTTTTGGTCACGCAACGTTAATGCTTGATAGAATTTGCTGAAACCGTCATGAACTTGCATCAGCGTTGATTCATCACAGTTCTTGAAATTAAGCAAGTCCACAGACTGGTCTAATTGGTTACAAAACGCGATTCTCCAATACGGCGTCGGCACGTCGCAGCCAAACATCGCAAACTCGTCCTCTTGAGGGAGATCAATGGCGGCAGCCATGTTATCCATTGGGCGATGTTTGGGGAATAGTAAACGCAAAATAGGACTCAACAACAAACGTGAAATCAGAAAATGTTGAGGAACAAAACAATCGAACGTTGAGGAAAAGCCGAAGCGGTTATCTTGTACCAATATTTCATGCAATAAAGTTGTCCCACTCCGCCAATGGCCGATGATGAATATGGGCGGATCGATGAGTTTGGTTTGGGAGATCTTTTTTGTGTAAACAATCTTCTGAACGAGAGAGAGGATACTGTTCAACGGCGTACAGGCGCCGACCAATATCGTCATTGGAATCTTGGACGGGTGAATGCGATATCGGTTGTTCCAAAGCAGACGCGCGTAGGTCCCAGCGTTGACTCCATTCCAAAAACGAGGCGCCCACGGCGGATAGCGCTTCGCCTGTGGGATCGATGGAAAATCAGTTTGGTGCCTTTTCAAGATCATCTTGACAAATTATTCCAAATCACGCTGGGTGCGATACGCGAAGTAACCTTTGGTTTTCGACAATTGAGTTGAGTTCAATTGATTGGTGGCCGACAAGCACGGCTAGATGCGAGATCGTTGACAATGATTCGACGCGAACCTGCCATCATCATGTTAATTTCACGGCCATGGATTTACCATGTTAACCCAGATTTTAGTAAATTTTTCCGTTGATTTCCATGCTGTCGCTTTCTTCAGGCAGAATTCCATTTGCAAATAGTTGCCAGTCAAAAACGGCCCCCAGTTACCGTAAATTCGCATCATCGAGACCCGAGTCCCGGCTTATAAATTGCCAAATTCGTTTGGCTGAGATTGCCAGCGATTGCCCATTCTTCGTGATTTTGCGCATCCGCGACTCGGCAATTCGAGATGCAGGAGAAGATGAGTACGGTTGGTTTCTGGCCGGGCCGCGGGCGGGTTAAGCTAACGTCTTGAAGCTTCCTCAGTTACGCCTAACTCAGCCGTTTGAGCTTGTTTGGAATTCAGAGCTTCGACCGTGATTGGTTGCATTCGCATTGCTCGTTTGCATGCGCTGACGTCTTCAATCGCGATGTTCAGTTGATAATTTCCGGGATCAATATTTGGAACGCGGATAGGAAAGTGCAAATAGAAATCAGTGCGGACATTTCGGCTGGTATCATTGACGATGGGGTAGTCCTGTTGCGCGACAATCTGCCCGTCTGCGTCAAGCCATTGGGACACCGCCTTCAACTTAGCCTCGTAGATCTTTTCTCCATCAATCACATGAGAATTCACTGAGAAGTTGGCTAGTTCGCAATAGACAATGGCTTCATCACCCGCAGTGAAAACGGTACCCTTTTTCTCGTATTGCCCGAAGCCTTCAACGGATTCGCAGAGTTCCACATGAATGATCCTCAGAGGTGCCAACGCCGCCAATTCCATTTGGGCATTGCGAATCGATTGCAAAGCCTCAAGTGCAGACGAGGGATGTAATGTCCGTTGGCTGAGTTGATCGGTTGAGCTATCAAGTACGGCGCTCATCGCCGCGATCTGGTGATGCCAAAATGAATTTTCCCGTGCGGAAAGTCCTGGAATCGGTTGCAAAGCGCCTTCGACATCCCCTGCGGATAAACGCAATAGTCGTGATTGTAAAGCCGCTTGTATGTCTGCTCGGCGCTGCATCGGTAATTCAACTTGTTGTTTTTCCATTGCTTCTACGGTCTTTTTGAGCAGCTCTTCCCATCGGGACGGCAATCCTGATATTGGTCGATCCTCATCGACGGCGTTGCGGTCAAGCATGACATGTTCGTTGCGAAGCACAATCGTTTCTTGGTTGGCATCCCAGGCTGCTAAAGCTAATGTTTGCGTCGTTTGATCGTCTCCCATCGTAGCGAAGGTGATCGGATGCGTTCGCACAACGCAATCTATATCTTCGGTGCGATATACTTCTCGTTGGAAATCACTCGTTTTCCAATCACTTCGCCAATTTGAATTGATGGGCGATGGATTGGGATCACCTTCTCGCGAGCGCAAGTCGTTTTCGACATCTGCATCGAATAGGTGTTCGGCATTCGATCTTGAATTCGATCGGGTTGGACCAGAACTTCCTTCGCTTACGGGTGCAGCATACAAACGAATTGCAGGGGAATCACCATTGGATGCGTGATGTATCGTATCAGTAATCACCGCAGGTGAGCTTTGGTTGGGTTGAACGCTTTCAGTTGGATAAGCAAAGTTTCGTTCGTTTGAGGTTCCATGATTCGCCAACAAATCATCGAGGGGCGTAGTCGGTGGTTGCACAGGATTACGTGACGATTGAACTTCCGCATTGTACCGAGAATCCCCTTGCAGATAGGCGGGTGCACTAGGTGAGGTGTGCGTATCTTGTTCGTGCGAGTACTGGTTCAAGTTGAATGCCGCTGCCTTCTTGGCGGCTTCCTGCATATCAAAGCTCGTTGGTTGCAACTCAAGTTCAAGCAAATCGGGCAGTTGCTTGCGTGTTGCCATTCGTTGCGCACTATCGCCAATAAATCGCGCTTCGCGTTCGAGGTCCGTTGCTTGTGATGGTTGGATCGTCTCCAATGCCTCCAAATCCATCCCCCGTTGCCCAATGAAACCGGGCTTCTTCTGTTGGTTTGTAAATGAGTTGGCATTGGCACTGCCGAGGTGAATCGGTTGTGTTCGTTCTGCTGGTGCCGTCGTTGAGGAATTTTTGGAGCTTTCAGCGAGATTTGAGGCCCATTCACTGGGCTTGATCAGAAGTGTGCGGCAGCCGCTGGAAAAAGAAAGTGCTAAGCCTAAACCGGCCAGAAATATTATTTGACCTAAACTGCGCATTGATCTCAAATCCTCACGTCTCAGTTTTCCCAATAGGGGTCCATTTCGCGCGGATGTTAAAGAATGCGTAATGAGTCAGCAATAGAAAAACCTGCAATGTGCACCGCTAATTCTGGCAAGCTAGACAAACTGGCGTGACGACAGAAAGGACTTTAAATTGCAATCGCATGGCCAATCAACAGGCGTACCAACCAGCATACATTTCGTAATTGGTGGCAATCCTTCGGATTTGCTCGAGATGACTGGAGTCAATCGTTTTCACTTTTTTTGCAGGCACTCCGGCGTAGACGGAATTCGCTTCGATAACTTGTTTTTCCAGAACGACAGACCCCGCAGCTATAATTGAATTGCTGTGCAGCCTTGCTTGATCCATGATGATCGCTCCCATACCTATCAATACGTCATCATCGACCGTACAGCCATGGACGATTGCGCGATGTCCAATGGAGACGCGGTTGCCAATGTTGGTTGCTGCAAATTGATAAGTTCCGTGGATAATAGCTCCATCTTGGATATTCACCTGATCGCCGATCCTGATAACGTTAACGTCACCTCGCACAACCGCCTGAAACCAAACTGAACAATTGTTCCCCAATTCGACATCACCGATGATCGTCGCATTCTCGGCCAAATAGACATTCGCCCCAAACTTCGGGGTTTTATCTAAAACGGTTTTGATCAGTGCCATTTGATTTTCCAATTCATTTTTCAGTGGCCAAGCATCCAAGTGAAATGACAGGATACGGCGCCAAAATCAACTGCCAGACAATAAATTTCAAGTCATCCCTGTCGAATAGGTGTTAGGAAATCAAGTACCGTGCGATTTCGGGGCGAACTGCATTTTTCAGGACAATTTGCATTACGCTATAAGACTTGGCGAAGTTTCAAACGTACACACATTGAATCATGCTGGACGTTGGCTGCGTCCATCAGCCCAGTTGACGGAGTTGCCAATGTTCGCTCAGCCAGGCATCCGCACATTTTCGATCAATTCGACCACTTCTTCCGGAGGCGGAGATGTCATCTTAGAAACGATCAAGGCAACAGCGAAGTTAGCCAGCATCCCAATCGTACCAAATCCTTGAGGAGAAATTCCCAAGAGGTAATGCTCTGGTGGCAGCAGTGGTTTGTCAAAGAACATTGGTAACACGTTGTGTGCCGTGCACAAGACGATATAAGCTAAGGTCAAAGTCATCCCGACGATCATACCTGAAATGGCTCCGACCTGATTCACGCGTTTGGAAAAGATGCCCAGAAAGATTGCCGGAAAGAAGCTTGCGGCAGCCAATCCAAAGGCAAAAGCGACCACTTCCGCTACGAACCCAGGGGGATTGATGCCGACATAACCTGCTAACAGGATGCTCAAAAAAATCGTGATGCGTCCGATGGTCACTCGTTGAAATTCGGTGGCGTGCGGGGCAAAGTACCTGACAAATAGATCATGGGCTAAAGACGAACTGATCACAAGCAATAAGCCGGCTGCCGTAGAGAGCGCGGCCGCTAAACCTCCGGCCGCAACCAGAGCAATCACCCACGGAGGAAGACCGGCAATTTCGGGCGTCGATAGGACAATGATGTCGTTATCCAATTTGACCAACTCGGACGAGCCATTCGCTGAATGCAAGCTGACGAAACCATCGTTATTCTTATCTTCAATTCGCAACATTTGAGTTCGTTGCCAGTTCGTGGCCCAGTCCAATGGTACTCCCGCTGCTGATATCAACTGGTAAATCGCCACGCTCTTTTTTGATCCTTTTTCGACAATCTCCACGGTGTCAATTTGTCGTTCGATTTTCGCGCCGTTCAAGCTCTGAATCAGGTTGTAACGTGCGAACATAGCCAGCGCTGGAGCGGTTGTATACAAGACCGCGATGAACAAAATAGCCCAAGCGGCCGAGTATCTGGCGGCCCGCACATTTTTCACAGTGTAGAAGCGGACGATCACGTGAGGCAGACCCGCTGTACCAAACATCAAAGCCACGGTGATACACAACAGATTCAACCTCGAAAAATTGCGGAACGGTTGCGTATATTCTTGCTCGCCCAATTCGACCAAGGCCGCGTTTAACTTGTCCGAGAGATCGCTAGCCACGAATCCCAATTGAGGAATCGCATGGCCAGTCAACATTGATGAAATTGCGACACTCGGGATCAAGAAGGCGATGATGAGTACGAAGTACTGCGCGACTTGAGTCCAGGTAATTCCCTTCATGCCGCCCAGCACGGCGAAGCAGGCGACAATCGCCATTCCGATGACCACACCAAATTCGAGCGGTACCTCCAGAAAGCGCGAGAATATCACTCCCACGCCTTTCATCTGTCCAGCAACGTAAGTCACCGAAATAAAGATGGCGCAGATTGCCGCGACCACGCGCCCGGTTTCGCTGTAGTAGCGTGAACCGATGAACTCTGGGACGGTGTAGTGACCGAATTTTCGCAAATAGGGTGCGAGCAGTAAGGCTAACAGCACATATCCGCCTGTCCAACCCAAAAGGTAGACGGCTCCATCGCTTCCAGTTGCGGCGATCAGTCCCGCCATTCCCAAAAATGAAGCTGCACTCATCCAGTCAGCTGCAGTGGCGGCCCCATTCGCCATTGCCGGAACGCCCTTACCGGCTACGTAGAAACCTTCGGTGTCACGGACGCGACTACGCCAACCGATGTACAAATAGACGATAAAGCTGATGCCGATGAAGGCCCAGGTCCAAGGTCGCGCGGGATCCGTGTGGCCGCCATCGATGTCAGCTAACAGCCATTCCGAATTTATAACGGGCCAGTTCCAGCAAGAACTCGCCCACGAAAGACTGTTTGGAGGCAAATGTTCCATTACAGCCCTCGCTTTCGCGCGAACCGTCGGTCGAGTCCATCCATAAGCCGAGCATACACAAACACAAGCAAAACAAAAACGACGATTGAGCCTTGCTGGGCAAACCAAAATCCGAGCGGAAGCTTGCCAATCGAAAGTTCATTGAACCACTCGACAAATAAGATACTGGCAAGGTAACCAACAACAAACCAGATTGTTAGCAGTCCAACTACGATTCGTAAGTTGTCGCGCCAGTAGTTCTGGCGTGCATCACTGATGTCAGTCTGTTCGGTGGAACGATCATTCGTCATGAATCTTATCCGCAGATCGCTTGGCAACGCGAACCTGTCGCTGGAAAAGTCTTTGATCGAACAATCGGTGCTAGTTCCAGATCAAGTCAATTGACCCGAGAATAAACAGCACAAAACTGACGATCGCGTTTACATTAAAAAAAGCCTGATTGACGCGAGTCAAGTCATTGGGGCGAACCAAGGCATGCTCGTAAGTCAACAAGATAGCAACGAATGTCACTGCCAGCCAGTACAACCACCCAAGATTCAATTCGATACCAACCGACCTCGACGCAAACGGCAGAGCGATCAACATGACAACCATCATCAGATGACAAATTGCAGCTATTCGCAACGATGCGGCAACACCGAATGTGGCTGGAATACTTCTAAGACCTGCACCCCGGTCGAATTCGTAGTCTTGACATGCATAAATCATGTCGAATCCAGCCACCCACAGCATCACCGCAAGACCGAGCACGATCGCCGGGACCAAATCTTTTGGTTCGTCTAAGACAAACTCACCGCGCAAAGCAATCCAAACTGCAATCGGAGCCAACATCAAAGAAAGCCCCAGCCAAAAATGGGCCAGCGACGTGAAGCGTTTCGTGTAACTGTAACCGAGTAAGATGATAAGAACTGGGATCGCCAACGCCAATGGCAACCAATTTGGCAAAAACAACAAGGTTCCGCTGATAAAGATGGCCGTGGTAATCAATAAGAACAAGACTACCGATGTAACACTTAATTTTCCCGCAGGCAGATGTCGTTGCGCGGTGCGTGGATTATGCGTGTCGATCTGCCGATCAACCAAGCGATTGAAGGCCATCGCCGCGCTGCGGGCGCCTACCATACAGATCAAGATTCCGACAAGATGCCAGGGATTAAAAGCGATCTGGTCATGGCGTATCCCAGGACTCGTCCAGGCCATCACGGCCGCCAACAATGCAAACGGCAACGCAAAGACCGTGTGTGAAAAACGGATCATCTCCAATAGATCCCGCGTCTTCGTAAACAGGCTCATGGTTTACCCCAACGCCCCGACAAAGAGTGTTCGACCTTGAGTTGGTCCAAGACACGAGCAACAATGAAATCAATCATCTGATCAATCGACTCTATCCCGTGATAAAATCCGGGGCTGGCAGGCAACACGATTGCCCCCGCTTCGGTCACTGTCCGCATATTGCAAATATGAACGAGAGATAACGGGGTCTCCCTCGGCACCAAGATCAGCGGGCGACGTTCCTTCAAATGCACATCGGCCGCTCGTTCGACCAAATTGCGACTACTGCCATGTGCAATCGAACTCAGCGTAGCCCCAGAGCAGGGAACAACCACCATCCCACGTGTCAAATAAGATCCACTGGCGATCGATGACATGTAGTCCATGCTGTGGTGAAAATGTAGTTGCCCCGGTTTGGGGCACACTTGCGGGAGGAGTTGGTCAAGCACAAAAGTTTGCGGGTCGATCTCCACACGCAATTCGTGCTTTAAGACTTGCATCCCCGAGGGGCTGATTACGAGGTGCAGTTCATGTCCCAATTCCAACAATACTTCGACGAGTCGTCGTCCATACGCCACACCACTAGCCCCAGTTATTGCGACGACAATCGGTAGGCTCATTTGACACCCACGTATAGAGTGGCAATGCCCAATGTCAACGGATAAAAAACCACTTGTTGCAGCCCAGACTGCTGCATGCGGTCTGCTAATGCCTGATACATCGGGAACTCGCCGACACTTGAGGGCAAATACTCGTACGCGGCACTATTGTTCCGGGCCAATCGTTGGCCGATTTTTGGCAAGACGTTCCTGAAGTACCATTGGTACAGCGGACGGATTGGCCAAATCCGCGGAGTCGTGAATTCCAATACGGCAACTTGACCTCCCGGGCGACAGACACGCGTAAGCTCTCGCAAACCCAGGTCCGTGTCCGTAACGTTTCGCAATCCAAACGCTACCGTAACAATGTCAAACTCGTTATCCAGAAAAGGAAGCGACTGCGCGTCAGCTTCACTAAACTCAATCATTGTTTCCGGCCCAATTTTCGTTTTCCCAATTTCGAGCATTTCCGGACAAAAATCTGTTGCGGAAATCTTGACCGAATTCGGACCAAATTTCCGTCGACAGTGTTTAGAAAAAGCGATGGCCAGATCCCCAGTGCCCGTACAAACATCCAAAATGCGGTTACCTTTCTGCGGTCGCAACTTCCGTACTGTCCTCCAACGCCATAATCGGTCGACGTTCATCGAAAGGAGGTGGTTCATGCGGTCGTATTGCGGAGCAATTTCGCCAAACATCTTGCGAACCCGCGAACTCGATTTGTCGACCTGTGCCGTAGTGTTCATGCGTATTAATGATCAAAAAACGGTCATTTCCTCAAAGTATAGACTCGCCGTCACTTCCCGGACCTGCCGCTGTGAGCACGGCATGTATTATTGTGGATTTGGAAACGCTTCTGTTGGATTTCGGACCGCACCCACAGTAAAATAATAACCTGCGATTACAGACTTCACCCTTTGATTACCCGAGGTACGAGTTTGGGCTTCATCGCGGTTGAACGATCCATTAAGGTAAACTGGGCGTGGATCGAGCTATTAATTCTAATCTGTTGGTATTCAATTGGGCAGCGGTGTGAAAGGAGCGGCAAAAGCTGATGGCTCGATCTGCAGTTGTGCGAGCGTTCCGCCGCAAGACGAAATTTCATTGGTGTCTGCAGGCTCGCGCGAGGTACCGCTAACATTAAAGGCAAAATGAATTTCAAAATACATTGCTAACGCCGGCAGATTCCTGAGTCAGTACTCGATGTTCCGAGCCATTATTGAATGTTGGAAAACAATCTAGTTTCAACCTTACCCTCAAACGCTTCGTAAACTCAAATGCATAACCGGATTTCACAAGCCAGTTCAAGACAGCCTAACTTTTTGCGGGCCGCAGGTCATTTCACCCGATTCATGCCTGCCGCCCCTTGGTTCAAGACGATTACGTTGGGAATGCTGGTTTGCTTTTTGCACAATGTGATTTCCTGTTCCGCGGGTTTCATTGACGGGCGTCTTCAGCGCGACCAACAAGACGATCGAATTGATCAACAAGATTCTGGTTCTGTCGCTCCTCCGTTTGACCTGGAAATCCATATCGCAAGCTTTGATACGGTTTGGTCAACGATTAGGGATTCCCACTGGGATGAGGAATTAACCGGCTCGCAATGGGATGAAGCGAGAGACAATTATCGGCCCCGAGTCGAGAGAGCAACTTCGGCAGAGCAAGTGCGTTCCATCATCAATGAAATGATCAATAGCTTGCAGCTTTCCCATTACGGAATTATTCCGGCTTCGTCGTATGATGTCGTGAAGGACGGGTTGGAACGTGGAGGAGATGGAGATGCGGGTCTGACCTTCCGCCTAGTGGGGGATCAAGTTGTTGTCAGCGAAGTTCGCAAAGATTCGCCCGCGATGCGAATGGGTGTAAAGCCGGGCTGGGTACTGAAATCAATGGCCGATCGAGACGTCGCTTTTGTCATGGAACGACTACAGCAAGCCGTGCACGGACCAATGAGGTTGGAGACGTTGGCCGGTCTGACTTTTACGGACCTCGCCTCTGGTGCGCCTGGATCGACAAAAAACTTTAAGATGATTGACTTGGAATACCGGGAGCAAAACCTTGATTTGGTACTCGAACTGAGCCCGGGCGAATTAGTCAAGTTCGGTCACTTGCCAGAGTTGCGCCTCCATTATGAGTCGGCCACACTCGCAGACAATATCGGATACTTCCGATTCAATGCATTTATGAATCCGGTTCAGCTCATTCCTGAATTCCGTAAGGTTATCCGCGATGAAGCCCATCACGCCGGGATAATTATCGATTTGCGTGGCAATATTGGAGGTGTCGCCGGCATGACCATGGGCATGGCGTCTGAATTTTCAAATCAACAGACCTCACTTGGTACGATGACGATGAAGGGATCAAAACTGAACTTCTTTGTCAATGCGAACCAAGATCCGGTAAACGCTCCCTTGGCAATTTTGATTGACGAGTGTTCGATCTCATCAGCCGAGATTTTTTCCGGTGGCCTGCAAGATTTGAAGCTCGCTCGACTTTTCGGTGCACGCACGGCGGGATTAGCATTGCCCTCCGTTGTGATTAAGCTTCCCAACGGTGACGGGTTTCAATACGCGTTAGCCGATTACCACTCCGTATCAGGAAGGTCGTTAGAAATGGAAGGCGTCTTGCCTGATGAACCGATTGCGCTTACTCGGGAGAAACTCGCGCAGGATGCTGATCCCGTTCTGTCGCGAGCTATCGAGTGGATTAAGCAACAAACCGAACGTTAATTGCCTGTAAAGTATCGAATCATATTTTCTGACACATCGTTTAATCTTAGGAATCACAAATTATGCACGCGAGAATCAAATGCTTCCAATTGGTAGCAGCTTGCCTTGGCCTCATGCTCTCAAACAATACGAGCAATTACCTGTTTTCCCAGACGGATACGACCGAAAAACTGAGTTCGGCTGAGCAAGTCTTGGCACGGTATGTGGAAGTTACCGGTGGCGTGGAGAAGTATAAAGCGATCAAGTCGATGAAACAAACTGGTAAACTCTCGCTTGCGGGAACTGGGATTGAAGGCGAGGTGGAAACCACAATACTTTTACCCGACCGGCTTTTGATCAAAGCTGACATCCCGGGGGTTGCCAACGAAACCCAAGGCATATTGGGCGATATCGTTTGGTCAGATTCGACGATGACTGGTTCCCGAATCGTGAGTGATGGAGAGGCAGATCAAATGAGGATGGAACTAGAAATCCGCCGCTTCTATGATCCTGCTGCTGTCCACAAGTCTCTTGAGTTTGTTGGAGAATCGGAAATAAATGGTGAAACGTGCTACGAAATCAAAATTACAAGACAAAATGGCTCAATAGATCACGATTACTACTCGGTTGAAACTGGTTTACAGGTTAAATCAAAATCCAAATCGGAGTCGGTCATGGGGTCAATTGAAATAGAGTCCTTCCCGGCGGAATACAAAGAATTCAATGGCATGAAATTTCCTACAAGAGTCACCCAGGTATTGCCTAACAACCTAAAAATGGTGATCACAATCGAGTCGATTGACATCAATCAAGAGATTGATCCGGAAATCTTCGAATTGCCTGATCAGATCAAGAGGCTGGTGGAAAAACAAGTACAAGATCGAGATAAACAATAGGAACGTGACAAGACACACGCGTCATGGGATTGCTGGGGGCGCCCGCCCGAAGTGACTGTCCAGGTGACGTGAATATAGACGTTGCCCGGATCAGCAAGAACTCTTCGGTTGAAGCTTGTCTTCGTGCCTTAAATTAAACCGTTTTCTGAAGTTGCGCTAATTGGCTCGTGTACTGGTCGCCTGGAATCCGTTCTATTGGCTGGTGCGGCAACAGTTTGTTGTCGCACAAGCGTTGGCCATCGATCAGCGAGTCGCTCGACAGTTACAAACGAGAGATGTGTACCTGAAGGCGTTGTCTCGATTGGCGTTGCTTTTGGATGGTTAGCGTAGGAAAAAGCGATTTCTCATGCCAGATTTTTGTTTTTCTAATCGTTGTTTGATCAGAAGATTAAAATGTTGAAGTGTTTTCGAATGGAATCGAGATCGGCTAAAGGTTGGTTAAGCCAACCGACCGCAGTCGTGAAAGTTTTGCCATTGGTGTCGATTGGTTCCTGGACTGTTTCGGCTCAGCAAAATCGAAACGTCATCTTCAGGATTCTTGCGTGTCGAACCAGAGAAAATTGGCAACTCGCTGAACGCATCGGCCGATGACATTTTCCTTCCTGAGTCTTTGTCTAACTGACTCGTGACGAGCGGGAGCTATCGCCAAACACTCTCTTCAAAAGGGCCGTATTTGAACCATGGGATACACTCGGACCTATTTGTCAAATGGCGATGCCGAATTAATGTCGCACACGAGCTTGAGTACGCTTGCTGTGGATCTTGTTGTAGTACATCCGAGTTGGTGGGGTTTGACAACTGATACTCGCCTGAGCTTGAGATGTGACAGAGCATTAGCGATTGAAAAACGCCTGAATCTCGTCGCGAACTTCGCCGCG
>CALMEE010000055.1 GCA_937862885.1 uncultured Planctomycetaceae bacterium | reverse complement strand
AATGCGAATTGTTGTTCCATCATGCAGGACATTCCGTGGTTTGATGCAATGGGGACAAGCAGCGCCGCGGCACCGGCATCAATGAAGGCTAGACACAACGATTCGTCCGGCTGCATCTCGTACAACTCCACGCGGTCGCTTGTGCCAAAGGTGGAAACGATGTCTGCTTCGACAAAAACTCGCTTACACGCCCCACTGTGGCAAGTGCCGCTCCAGATAATGGGCCGATTCAGTTTCAGTGCACGAAACCGCTCCGCAGTAATCCGCGCCATCTGGTTTTCCGGATCGAACCCCACTTTGGCCGGCTCGAACGGCCAGTGCTTCGAACGGTCCAGGTTGCGGCGATCGTCGAACAACCAGATCCCTTGTGGATCTCCATTACCCGACATGGCGATCACGGAGGCTTGCTCCAATTGCAGTTTGTTGGCATCAAAAAACGTCAGCACATCAGGATCGTTGGATTGGAAGCCGAAGTACAAGTGCGTTCCACCAAATCCCGCTCGAGCCACATGCTCATTTGGATAACGATCCAAGCGATACGACTTCGCGCCGCCGCTAATGACGGCCGTTTCGGTCCAGGTACGATTGGCGAGACCATGTTGATGCAGCCATTCAATGCGGTCCCACAATTGGTTGACCGCCTCGCCGTCACGGGCTGTCAAATACCCCCAAGCGAAATCGGTCATCAAGTCATTGTCGAGAGTCGGCGACAAGAGAAACACTTGCCGTTGAAAATTGACGTCGAGTACCGCCGGCGGGATTACAAACAAAACGTTGCGCGGGCGATGTCGATCAATGACAGACTGGAGATGATCGAAATCCCGGCCATCGAAGGTTACGACGTCGGCAGAGTGGAATTGGCGGACACGTTGAGCTACAGATCGGAAACCATCGTGAGCCGGATTGTCGACCACCAGCCCGACCTCAACCACCAAATAGCCGTCTTGCTTCTTGGCATTGAAATCTTGGGCTTCAGCGTTCGACCTGAGCTGGTGAATGGTACCCGATTGAGGCTCAGCGACTGGTGCCGCCGAAATAGGTTCGTCGAACAGCACTTCGATCGAGGGGCGGAAGTGAGATAGAGGAATGTTTTCGAGCACTCGTTTCAGATGCTCGGGTCCGAGTTCCGGCTGACCTAACATCCAGTAAAACCTCCCAGTAAGATTGGGCAACAATTCAACATGAGGAGACGCGAACTCGCTCATCCACCACGTTGCGGCTGACATCGCCACACGATGCAAACGGGCGTCGCTCAAAGCGGTGGCTCGGGAATAGCCAACGCCGTTGTGTTGTTCCCATGAAGCGTGCGAGTGCTGGAGACCTTGATCGAGGGTGGCGGCGGCCGCACGAAATGCCGCAGGTTGGGCAAACCAGCGCGGCCAAGCGGCAACAGCAACCAAGCACAGTGCCATGCAAACAGTTGTAGCAGTGGCAAGCCTACTTTGCGCAATTCGCAAAGGAAATGACACGCGGCGAGCGCTCTGAAACATTCCTTCAATTGGTATGCCTGATCGGAGTATTTGTCGTCCAGCAATGTTCAATGAGGAGATCAGCGACCGCTTCTGTTCCCGCAGAGGACGGCAACTGTCGGGCGATTGGACATGTGTCTTGAACTGCTCGCGCAATGTGCATTCGATTTCGTTTGCGCTAGACTCTTCTAGTTTCCCGGCGAGCATCGAGGCGATTTGGCAATCGATTTCAAGTTCAGGCATGGGAATGACCCTTGTGATCCAATTCGTTGCCGCGACCATTTGCGGACCTCAAACAGTCGTCCCCTGACCATCGAGTCAGGAAAATTTCAACTACTGGGCGAGATTCACATTCGACCGGTAATTGACGTAAAGCAACGGTAGTATTTCGCCTTAAAACGACTTCCACTAGTCTACTATACTTCAGATCCAACTGGCATCGGTGTCAGCGCGATTTGTCGGCTGAAGTTCTGGTTCATCGGCAAGGGATAACTGGCGATGGTGAGCGGATTTTAGCTTTGCTCCGCGGCTGCCCGTCGAGACGGCGACGGGCAGCCGACGTGAACCACACTGTTACATGAATGGAGTTAACCGGCGAATCGATGGCCAAGTTTCGACAACCAAGTTGTAAGAGTGGCCGAAAGCCGTTTGTCGTTTTACGCAGATTATCGAAGCGGAATATCTTCCCATTAACCCACTGGAAAACGGCCAATCACAATTAATTTCAAGTTATTCGACCAATTCATTGAAGTCGATAACACTTTTGTCCGCCGTTGACTGGCATCAGCCTATTGTAACTTTGGTAAATGCCGAAACCGCTAACGCATCTCAAGCGAGGTTGCTTCAGCGATAGTTCGACCGCTGCGAACGAAAAAAGCTCGTGAATAAGCGCTTAAGGAAGTGCGGTGTAGAACATTTCTTAACAGGAATCGATTCCTGATTGGCCCAGGTAGCACATGAGAATACGAACGAGGACTTTTGCACGCATTTCTGCTGGATTTCCTGCCATAATGTTCATGACTGCAATGGTCCATTGCCAAACCAGCCAGCATGGTTTTGATAACTGGGTGAGCCCTGCTTCGTCGGCACGGGTTCCGCATCAGTGGTTTGATGACGACTCGATCCGCCCTGGTGCGACAAACTTCGATGAACAAGCGAACCAAGCGGGAGCGACGGCTGAGCAATCGTTGACCTCGTTAGCCCCGCGAACCGAAGCATCGTCGAGTTCCTCTGAAGAGAAACAAGAACCTCCGCGGCGAATCGATGCGTTTTGGAAAGATTTGCCTGTTCGGCAGACTCCGGGAAAAACCGGCAACATCGGCGTGCCTCCCAGCGGACCGGGATATTACTCATTCCGGGATGTTTGGAGCGAGACGTGTCGCGACGCCCCGCCTCCCTTTCCCTATCCGCCGTTCGGGTTGATGGCACCTTCGTACTTTGATGTGAATTGGAGCTTTTTGGACGATCCAACAAAGTCTTGGGGATGGAGCGACATTCTCAAACGGCAGCCTGTTGGTTGTGACTGGTTGGTTACCTCGGGCGGCTCGTTATGGTGGCGGCACATGGCCGAATCGAACGCCCGCTTGACCGGCGTCGATCAAAACTATGATCTGGTTCGCACACGACTCTATGCAGACGTTTCGTATCGCGATTTCGCGAGATTTTACTTTGAATTTATTGATGCCCATCGATTTGGTGGCGATCTGCCTCCACTGCCAATTGACGTCAATCGCACCGATATCTTGAACGCTTTTGTTGATCTTCAGTTCTTAGAAATCGATGGACAAAAATGGTGGACGAGGTTAGGCCGACAAGAGTTAAATATGGGTTCTCAGCGGCTTGTATCGACATTGGATTGGGCAAACACTCGGCGAACTTTTCAAGGCGTGCGTTTGTTCAATCGCAGCAAGGAACAGGACATTGACTTGTGGTGGACTCAACCGGTAATAGTCGATCCGTCTAGTTTCGATGACGTAGATGGCAATCAACATTTCGTTGGTGCTTGGATGACGAGGCGGCCGGACGAGAATCACACGATCGACTATTACTATTTGTTTCTTAAAAATAGCGATCCACGCCCCGAGTTTACCGTCCCTGTGCCCACATTCAACGTGCACACGTTCGGTGTTCGCAACCTGGGCAGTCACGGGCCTTGGCATCATGACTACGAATTCATGTTTCAGCTAGGCAATCGGGGGGATCAAGACATTGTGGCGGGCGCAGTTACTGCGGGGCATGGTTACCATTTCGAGAACACAACCTGGAATCCCATGTTGTGGATCTATTACGATTGGGCTTCCGGCGACCGCGATCCGACGGCGGGTAACTACCATACCTTTAACCCCTTGTTTCCGTTTGGACATTATTACAACGGCTTCGCGGATATTGTTGGCCGCCAGAATTTACATGACGTTAACCTGCATTTATTTCTCTATCCACGAAACTGGATCACTTTCAACACGCAGTACCATTTTCTGACATTGGCCAACGCAGCTGATGCGTTATACAACCCGGCAGGCATTCCAGTTCGCCGCGACCTCACCGGAGCCGCCGGACGTACAGTCGGGCATGAGTTGGATCTGTTGTGGAACTTTCACGTGAGTGCTCACACGGATGTACTTGTGGGCTACTCCAGATTGTTCGCGGGGCGTTTCTTGCGGGAAACAGGCCCGGGAGCTGATCCCGACCTGTTCTATGTTCAGCTCGGCTATCGTTGGTAAATCGTAGATGTTGCGTTCATATTGACCCGCAATCGACCATTTGTGCGGTTGGCTATCCGGCTGCCACGCTGACTTGTGCCGCGACAAGCATATTGCTTGGAATCGGTGACAGGAACGAACGAACAACGAAAATGACTGATGTTGATCGGGGTTCATTCCGATTCAGTCGTCGATTTGAATTTGCCTAAGAGTCGCAATGCGAGCGATTGAGCTTGACGACTGTAGTCGATCGATTCAGCCAAACAGCGTGCTGCTTCTTGCGCAGCGTGAAAGCCTTTAGAATTTTCGCTGCTGATATAGTCCAGCCGCCACATGGCCTTTCGCTGCAAGACGAAGACGTCCGCCAATTGTTCGTTCGTCACGCCCGCTTGTTGGCACTCGAGAATCGTGTCCAACATTTCCGTCATAGCTTGGGCAGCGCGTTCCATCATATCAGCGGTTCGCGATTGAATGGTTTCGACGCGCTCGATCAAGTCGCTTTCGGGCACGTTATGACAGGTTTGACAGGCATTGTTAATATTTTCGAGGGGGCTGCGCACGTTGTGGTTACTCAGCTTTTGCGCTCCCACGCGTTCATACGGCATATGGCAGTCGGCACAACTTACGCCTGCTCGGGCATGCGTTCCCTGACTCCATAGTTCAAATTCAGGATGTTGCACCTTAAAAAGTGGTGCACCTGTTTCAGCGTGTTTGTAATCGAGGAAGTCGGATCCGTTTGGAAACTTTCGATCTTCCCAAAATTTTTCTAGGTCTTCGTGTTTCAATCCATTCCCCCAGGGGAAGACCAAGATGTCTTCCGTCGCGCAGTAGTATTCGACGTGACACTGGCCGCACGTGAAGCTTCGCATTTCGTGGCGGCTGGCGAGTTTGTTGGGATCGTACGGTTCCGAGCGTGTCCCGCGACGCCAAGCGGCAATACTGGGAAAGTGCTGAAGTGGGTCATCGCTTTCGGCCAAGATCGCGATTCCTTGCATGAAGCCAGGCCGCGTGATTCTCAGTTGATTGGTTTTGGGATCGTGGCAATCGATGCAGCTCACCGGGTGCGCTTCGCTCATTTGAAAATGACCGGCTGGCACCTCGCCGCCGCCAAAACCTTCGACGGGAGGAGCTTCGAAAGCAGGTTGAGACGATTCCGGCGCGGTTCCGTCGGGCACTTGAGTCAGGCGCTCCAAAACCGTGTGATACGGTTCGCGGCTAAGAACTTCAAAACCTTTGATCACGGCTTCCATGTTGAATTCTTTTGCCAGAGTTTCATCATCTGCGGGCAAGCCCATGGCTTCCAAGCCAGCCTTGCGATACAACACCGTCGGCGACGAGTGACAATGCAGGCAGGCGCCCGCTTGTTTCCGCTGGTGAACCCGTTCGGTCACAACTTGATCGTAGAGCATATAGGCGTGGCCGCGAGCCTCGCGGTAGTCGATGCTAAACGCGTAACCCGCATACAATCGTTTCAGCCAAGGAAAATGTTCCAGTTTGCTGTCCGGAAGCGACGAAGAGCCGCCGTAAAAACGATCCCCCGCTGTGCTTTTGTATTGATCGAAATGATGTGGGAAGTTCTGTCCCCACAACGTCGGGTCGGTGCTCACTTCGTTCAGTTCAACCACGCGAAAAAACGGCTGTTTAGCATCTTGCTTGTGTTCGAAAATGGTCACCAACAGATAAGCAATTGCCGCCGTAGCAATCGCCGACAGCAACATCACGCTGAGTAACAGATACTTGGAGCTTCCCTGTCGTTGATTTGGTCCTGTCATGGTGATTCTAACCTGTTCATCGAGTGTAAAATTTTGGACACGAATCGGTAATACAATAAAACAAAATCAATGATGGGCGTGGCCCACGGAATAATGGCAATGAGTGCAATTTAGCATGTCACCCTGTTCCTGAACTGGCAACATCGCATGCACAAAATCTTGGTGACAATACAAACATGCATTTTGAGTCACACGTCGATTGCGAGGTTTGATTTGGATTGGCTCATGGAAATTGCCCATGGTGAATGCCCAAGAATGCAGAAGCCCGTTGTCTGCTTTCGTGAACCATTTGCCCATGAAATCGTGAGGTAAATGACAGTCGTTGCAAGTCGCGACGTTGCGGTGGCTAGAGTTCTGCCAGGAGTCGTAGTGCGATTGCATGATGTGGCAATTCGCACAAGAGGCTGGGTCGTTCGACAAATAGGAAGTCCCGCCACCATAATTAAAGGTGAAGGCACCCAGCCCTGCGGTCGAGCCTATTAGCATAGCCGATGCAAATGCCAACCAACGCGTTAGCGTTTGCTTTTTCGCGGCTGGGTTGGACGGTTCATTCATCGGATTCCCGCAACTTCCGTTATAATGAGCTTGGCTGATGCAACTCTTGTCATCTATTGAACTAAGTCTTGCTCGTCTTGACTAGCGGTTCGAAAAATTGGTATCGCAATTTTTAGACCTACCGAATATACCATTAACCCGAACGCCCAAATGCCAGCAGTGATCTGCCATTCTGTAAGACTGGGCGTGTACTCAACGAGTTGATGAAGAGTGCTGGGTACGAAACCAGGGATGATCAAGCCCATCCCTTTTTCAATCCAAATACCGATCAGACCCATTAAACAAGCCGCTGTCAACCAGACAGGACTTTCCAAAGCGGAGCGATTCAAGAATAAGATCGCCGCGAACACGTTTAGGACGATTGCTGTCCAGATCCAAGGGACCAAAGCAGCGTGCCCATGCAGCCCGAAAAACAAATAGTATGCATGCACGCTGTGAGCGGCTCCCGTATAAAACTCTGTGAATAGCTCGGAGGCGACCATGAGCAAATTAATCAGGATGGTGACCCGCACGATTTGCACTAACAGCTTGATTGCTTGGCTAGGAAGCTGCAACCCCGCGATCTTCTTAAGTATCAACATTGTGAGAATCAAGAAGATGGGACCAGAAACAAACGCTGACGCCAAAAACCGAGGAGCCAACAATGCCGTGTTCCAGAACGGTCGGCCACCTAGCCCTTGGTACAAAAATGCGGTGACCGTATGGATTGAAATAGCCCACACGATCGACAAGAACACAAAGGGAATATCCCACCATTTGTTTGGCGTTCGCCCTTGGAACTTCGTGTACAGCAGATACCCGCAAATGTGCAAATTGAGCAAGAGGTAACCATTCAACACAATCACATCCCAAGTCAACATCGAGATCGGCCAATTGAATCGTCCCAATCCCGGGATGATATGCCAGAATCGATCGGGGCGGCCAAGATCGACAACAATAAACAAGGTGCAAATGACAATTGCCGCGACCGCCAGCAACTCGCCCAAAATGACGACGTCGTGCATGTGTCGATTGCGATACAAATAGGCTGGGATCACCATCATGACTCCCCCTGCAGCGAGCCCAACGCCAAATGTAAAATTGGCAATATATAATCCCCAACTGACGTGATCGGTCATGTGAGTGACGATCATCCCGTTGGAAAACTGATGGGCCCAACCGTTGACACCGACGAGCGCCACTGCGGTCAACAGAGTCATCCATCCATAGAACCAAGCTGACCCATCGGTTGCTGCTCGCAAGGACTGCCAGAGGAATCGCGGATAGCTGGCCCAATAACTTCGAGTTTCAGCCGCACCCAGCGGTTGGCTTGTTATTTCGTTCGCCTTCATTTGTTTAATCGAAAAAATAAAACATCATCGGCTTGGTTCCTAATTCTTCCTTGATAGTGAAGCAGCGTTTATTGGCCAATACCCAGCGAATATTTGAGTCTGGATCCATCAAGTCACCAAAAATTCTCGCACCCGTCGGACATGCCTCCAAACAGGCAGGCAACTTACCTAACCTTGTGCGGTGCAAACAAAAATGACATTTCTCCACGACTCCCTGAGGACGAATGCGATTCGACAGATAACCTTGATTCGGATTCACTTCCTCAGCGGAGATTGTCGGCTCAGCCCAGTTAAAACGTCGCGCATGATAGGGGCACGCCGCCATGCAATATCGACAGCCAATACACCAGTTGTAATCGACGACGACAATTCCATCCGACTCTTGCCAAGTCGCCTCGACAGGACAGACGCTCACGCAAGGTGGGTTGTCGCATTGAAAACATTGGACTGGGAGGTAGTAATGGTCCTTTTGTGGAACTTCGTGATCATAACTGGTACTGCCATGTTCAAAATCCGTTGTTCCGATTGGCATCTCAAATATTCGAATATACGATTGGTGAGTCGCGCGGTCGTGGTTGTTTTCCAGATGGCATGCCTCCATGCACTTGCCGTTGCCATTGCACAGACTCAGGTTGATCGCATAGCCAAAACGTACGCCGGGGATCGGCGGTTGATCATCAATTTGCACGTCGGCAGCGTATTGTTGGCGAGCGTCATTTTCTAAACGTTCGAAGATTTGCTGCTTATCGTCGTCAGTTAATTCTTTGAAGTGACGTTGCATGAATTCGGCGGCGCTCATTTCCAGCGTCTTTTTCAACATCGGTGAGGCGGCCACTCCCAGCGCCGTCGCTCCCGCTACAGCGGCCGCGCCTTTGATCGCCGTTCGTCGAGAAACTTGACCTAAAATCGGCAGATTGACTCCGTCTTTTGGCGCCCGAGACGAGTCACTGGGCTCCAGAGATTTGGGATCTTGTTCGTTGTTCACGCTGCGCGCTCCTTAATCAGTGTTGTTCATGCCGCGGAGGCGACTCCAAGAATCGATCGAATGGTTTAAACGTCGGTCGCATGTGAGGAAATTGTGGAGCATGCGGGTCGTGGCAATCGATGCACGTCTTGCGAGTTTGCATCCCTCGTGTCCGGTCCCAGTAACCCAGCATCCCTCCATGTGCGCCGTGTTCGTAATCGCGATCTTTAGCCGCATGGCATTGAGCGCACAATCTGCGCGAATCGTGAAATTCCAGTGGTCGACCGTCCGCCAATCGAAGGAAGTTATAGTTTTCCGCATGATGACAGGTTAGGCAACTCAACGGATCACTCAAAGACCCGTGTTGGAAACTCAACCCAACATGAAACGATCGCAACTCATCGGCTGACGCTACCGGAGTCCGCCCGACAAAGTTGCTGTGGCAACTTGCGCAGGAAACTGTGATCGGATTTCCTAGCATATCCAACTGTCCGGTCTCGATACGCGGTGTTCGAGGGGTCGAATATTGGATCGGATGTTGCTCAGCCCGCGCTGGATTTTCCGAAGAAAGTCGATTTATTTGCTGTAAGTTCATCCCGCGCGTGGGAGTTTCGACGCTGGCCCGCGAACGATCGCATCCCACGATCAACGCACTCAAGACCGTCGAAACGCTCATTGCCAACAGTGCCACTAAATACGCAATAGGCATCCGCAGACGCATCGAGGGCAACGTGGCGAGTCGAGCTTCCATCTTTGAGACCTATCGATCGAAAGATTGGTTGATAAAGGAATATTTTGTTTCGATGGGTCTGAAAGCAATAAACATGCCATTGATGCTCGAGGTGGATTTTCGCGAGATTGGCATTGTATCCAGGAGTTTATTGGCTGTTTCGGCGCGCAGTGTGCTCAAACCGCACATCTCTAGCTTATCCGCCACCGGAGCATTAAGGCTATTGAGTTGAATGAACTTGAAATGGCAATCATCCCAAAGTAGGGTCAGTTCCACGAAAAACCGCGAGATGGGGCGCAGATTGTCTGCCTGTGTTTGCATTAAGGGCAGGCGTGTTGGTATATCAATTGCACATGTGCTCACCGCTTCGTCGCGTAATTGGAAGAGTTTTTGATCATGCGGATGTTCTGCGTCAGTACGAGTCAGACGCTTACCATCAAACTCGAATGGCTTGGCAAGTTATGGTTCGCGAATGCAACGTACGGCGGAAAGCTGACAGCACGATTTTCGAAATTCAAGCAGTTTGGAATTTACCATGAATGTTGACCGCAGGCTTTTTTTGACGACAAGTGCTTGTGCCGCTGCATCAGCCGCAACGGTTGGTGGAGTTCTGGGAAGTGGAGCATTGGCCGGAAACGCGCTGCCGATTGTTCATCCTCAGCCAACCGTTTTTGATAAGGACCCCGAGGTCAATTGGGATAAGGCCCCCTGCAGATTTTGTGGGACGGGCTGCCATGTCCAGGTTGGTGTCAAGCACGACAAGGTCGTGGCGATCAAAGGAGACCTGAACGCAGAAGTTAATCGCGGTCTGTTATGCGTCAAAGGTTATCATGTTGGCAAAATTCTTTATGGTGAAGACCGATTAACACAGCCTTTATTGCGCGTGAACGGTGAACTTCAGCCGATTTCTTGGGACCAGGCAATTAATCTCGTCGCCGAAAAGATCCTAGCGGCGCCGGATCGGTTCGCCATCTATGGATCGGGTCAATGGACCATTCCCGAAGGGTACGCGGCCAACAAGTTCATGAAGGCTGGACTTTCCAGCAATTACATCGATGGTAATCCGCGGTTATGTATGGCGTCGGCCGTCACCGGATTCTTGACATGTTACGGAGTTGATGAACCGGCTGGTTGCTATGATGATTTGGACGAATGTGATGTTCTCATCATGTGGGGAAATAATCCAGCGGAAATGCATCCGGTGCTGTTTTCGCGCGTTATTGATCGCCGCTCGTGTGGTGAGCAGATCATGTTGATCGATATTGGCACCCGCCGTACGCGGACTACGGAGCATTGCCAACACTATTTGGAGTTCAAACCCCAGTCCGATTTAGCCATAGCCAACGGCATTGCTCATCTACTGATCAAAAACAACGCCTATGACAAACAGTTTGTCGATCGCTTCGCGGCTTTTCGTGAGTTGGATGCAGAGAATCCGCAAAACATGTATGGCAAACCGATCACGTTTGAGGAGTACTGCCAACGCTTAGAGCGCTACACGCCGCAATACGTTTCCGAGATTTCTGGCTTGAGCGTTGCGCAAATCGAAATGTTGGCGGAGCTATTCGGGCGTCGCGATCTGCGCATCACGAGCTTGTGGTGTATGGGTATGAACCAACACACGCGAGGGACAGCGATCAACGCTTTGGTACATGGCATTCATTTTCTCAGTGGCCATTTTGGCAAGCCCGGTGACTCCCCCACGAGTCTTACCGGGCAGCCGTCGGCGTGCGGTACCGTGCGCGAAGTCGGCACGCTTTGCCATTTATTGCCCGGAGGTCGACTGGTAGCCAACGAAGCACATCGACATAGCGCCGAGGATCTTTGGAACGTCGAGCGTGGGCGCATCAAGCCGGAAATCGGCTATCACACGGTGCTGTTGTTTGACAAGTTTTGTACTCCTGCTGCCGAGGGGGGAAACATCGACACGTTGTGGGTTCAATGCACGAACCCCGGTCAAACCCTCCCGAATCTACATCACTTGTTCCGCCGCAAGACGGAATCGCCGGAGAAATTTCTGATCGTTTCGGATGTCTACCCAACCGCAACTACCGAGTTGGCTGATTTGGTATTGCCGTCTGCCTTATGGGTCGAAAAGAACGGCATGTACGGCAACTCCGAGAGGAGGACTCAACAGTGGTTTAAGCGGGTCAATCCGCCCGGCGAGGCCCGAGACGACTGTTGGCAAACGATCGCGGTTTCTCATCGCCTGCTTGAACTGGGGCATCCCGGCATGCGCGACAACGACGGTCGCTGGTTATTCCATACGGAAGACGAAGGCGGTGAAGAAGTTCCAATCTGGCAATGGGAACATTACTACGACGTCAATGTGGACCGCCGTCTGTTCGACGAATACCGATTGTTCTCCACCTACAAACAAAAGGACTTGGCACCGTATGACGAATACGTTCGAACGCGCGGAATGAGATGGCCCGTGGTTCAACAAGCCGATGGAACTTGGCGCGAAACCCGTTTTCGATTTTCAGAGTTCGATGATCCCTACGTCGAACAGGGAAAGGAAATACAATTTTATCATTCGGTTTCTAAGAACGACCGCGGACAGATTTGGTTTCATCCTTACGAGCCACCTCCTGAAATCCCAGATGCTCAATATCCGTTTTGGTTGAACACTGGCCGAGTTCTGGAGCACTGGCACACCGGAACGATGACCTTGCGCATTCCGGAACTTGCTCGGGCAGTTCCACAGGCTTATGTCGAATTGCATCCCGAAGACGCAAAATCATTGGGCCTGAATCGAGGCGACTGGGCTCGCATCGAATCGCGCCGTGGTCACATTGATTTGCCAGTCTGGATCAACGGGCGCGGCAAACCACCACGTGGGCAGGTGTTCGTCCCGTTCTTTGACGAAACAAAGTTGATTAATGAAGTGACATTGGAAGCTCACGATCCGTTTTCCAAACAACCCGACTATAAAAAATGTGCCGTACGAGTCACCCGTATGCCAATGTAGTGATCGCGATAGGCAATGTGTGAGGGGCGTCGCCAACGACCCTGCGGCCAACAGAATTACGGGTCGTTTGGCAATGTTTCGATTGCAAAGTTGATGGGCTGCCTAAGAATTTACATGTTCAAAGAGGCCCAAAAGTAATTGATGGCTGAAGTCCAAGCAGACCAGGAACTACGCGTGTTTGAACCCCTTGATCCCAACTCGAAAGTCGCAACCTCTCGGGCGGTACAACTGGCGTTGGCCGCTGTTGTGGGGATTGCCTTGGTCGGATTTGTGGTGGGGATTCGCCAAGGTACGCCGATTCCGGAACTCGTTCCGCCATCGCTGAGTATGCAAGAACCTGCACATTCCCCTGACGCGATTGCAGCAACCGCGTATCGCGACTTCAACCGGCGAAATTTGGGAGCTAATCGAGGTTGGTCCAGTCAGCTTGCCGACCTTGAACAGCCCAACGCAGATCTTATGGCCGATTACACGGATTTTCCTGTTCGGGATGCATTGAGCGAGGCCCAACGTACGGCGTTCGTTGCTCAACGCAAGCAACGCCGAGCTTTCGACGGCGCACCGCCAGTGGTTCCGCATCCGATTGATCAGATGACTTCGTCCAGTTGTCTCGCCTGCCATCAAAACGGGCTTGCGATTGGACCTGAAATTTTTGCTCCACAAATGTCTCATCCGTTGTATGCGAACTGCACCCAATGCCACGCAGAGGGGGCATCCATCGAATTCGGTTACCATCCCCTCATTGAAAATCATTTTCAGGGTAATTGGCCTATGACCGCTGGCGCGCGTGCTTTTGATGCGGCGCCTCCCACAATTCCACACCCTACGTGGATGCGCGAAAACTGCATGAGTTGTCATGGAGTCGCCGGCGCTAATCCGATCCGCACAAGTCATCCGTGGCGTGCCAGTTGTACCCAATGTCACGCCCCCTCGTCTGAATTGGACCAGTTTCATCCGATTCGCACAGACCGCTAGTTCTCATCGGCGCCCTTACAAAAAAACCCTCGGCATCGATTGTGCCAAGGGCCTAATGAAGATGAGCGTTGTTGCAAATTGATGTTGCAACAAACTCATCGATTTCGGGACCGTTATAGCAAGTTAACGATTTTTTCAGCTAACCCCTTATCGTCAGGTGACTTGCCACCCAAGATAACGTTGAGCTTGCCGGCAGCCGCGATTTTTTCCAAAACCTCCAACTCGCGCAGCCGCATCAACACAGGGTTTTCGGCCAACAGGCGAGCAGTGTTCGCCTGTGATCGCATCGCCGCTGTTTCCTCGCGGCGCGAAATCAAGTTCGCCTCTGCAGCCTTCTTGGCTTCGGTAACTTTGTTCATCAGGTCTTTCATGTCACCAGGCAAGATCACGTCGCGGATACCTACCGAAACGATCTCTAAACCAAGCTCCTGTGCACGCTTTCGAATGTTGTCCTCGATCTCTCGGGCAACTCCATCTTTGTCAGTCAAGAAGTCGTCGAGTTCACGCGCACCGATCAATCCGCGCAACACAAGCTGCGTTTCACGGTACAGCGCTTGCCGCACGTCTTGCGTTTGCGCGACCGCCTGTTGAGCATTGGTGATCTTCACAGACACCAAAGCGTTCAGACGCAACGTCACTTTGTCAGACGTCATGATATCCTGGCCAACCACGTCCAACATGGATTCGCGCAAGTCAACCTCGACAACGTTCGCTTCGACTCCCCCCCTCCAGAATGCGTAGACTCCAGACGCAAGCGTATCCACGTAGCGTCCCTCGATGTACAAGACACCCACTCTTTCACGCTCGATTTTGCAAACATCCAGTGTTTGCTGAGCCGATGGATGCCGCGCAATCAACGGCAGGTCCACGTGTTCAAATCGAGTTTGCCGAATATCGTACACTTCAAAGCGAACGGGCTTTTGACCCAGCCAAAACGCGTACAAACCAGAATTTAGGATCTTATCTAGTCGACCATCGATCCACATAATAGCGCGCTCATGGTCCTTGAGGTCCAGCACTTCTGCATGTCCTTTTAATGCACCCGAGCGAACAATGACGTCCAATTGATCATGCGCAAATTGCACTGTGCGTTGGGAAACCACATCCACCTGGTACTTGCATAACGGGTCAAATAACCAATGTACGCCCGCACCCAAAAGTCGGCGAAATTCGCCATCGTGGAACAAGAGCCCCATTTCATGCGAGCGGATTTTGAATCGCTTTACGAAAAACATACTCTCTGTTCCCTACCTATAAACTTCATTGCACCCCTGCCTGAAGCGATGGGTGACTTTGTGGCTGATTTTGATGATTTAAAGTGGCGAGCGATGATCCATGCACACGCCGATTGAGCAATCTCACATTGACACCTTCGGAAGACAGAACGTTCGCAAAATCACTTGCAAAATTCGCGGAATTGATGCTGCGCTCAACAGCCACAAATCTCGTCGGTTTCTGCCTAAACATTTTCACCGGGAGCAACGCGCAAGCGGCTCCGCGTGATTGAAGTTCGGCATCCACCGACGTCCTATCTGCTTTTGTTGTTCCAGTTCACCAATTGCAAAGCGTTCTCACAAGCTGCCAAAAAAGAAGAGATGCGTCCGAAATCTTACCTGTTGGGGTAAGAGTCCATACAGCGCCTCTCCTTCCGGCGGATTGAGCCAACGCCTGTCTCCTTCCGGCTGTTAAATTTGACCAGCGTGACTCAGCGTCACATGTACAGCACAGGATTCGAACCTGTGCTTTCAGATTGCGTGTCTGATGCCCTAAATGGTTGAGCTTACCGCAAATTGAAGTCGAGCGCTTAGATTCCATAAGTCGGAACCGACAAGTCCTAACTCTCCCGAGTGGCTTGGCGGCCGTTGGTCGCAAGAAGTCAATCTCTCGTCCATCACGACGAGAACACGAGCGCAAGGATTCGAACCCTGTAAGTCAGCTTTGGAGACCGACGGCTCTCCCAGGAGCACACCCGTTCACATTCTTCGAATGAATAATGTTTCAGTTGTCGTATTGGACAGTCCCAACGAAATGAAGTTCGCGCAAAATTTTCTTAACAACTCGCACAGCCGCCAGTAAACGGATTGCAATATCCCTCCATTGTCGAATGCCAGACAAAACACATCGAATCAAGTGCGTTCGAGTACGGCACGCGAGCCAACGCCTTGTTGCAATGTGCATCGGCGGCTAAGATCATTGCAATAGAGAAACCAGCGGAAATTGGGCAAGTTTGTTCTGGATCAAAATCGTGGAAGTCGAACCCACCTCAATCAATAGGGAGTTGATTTGGGCCCATGTGCAGGCAGGCGTTTGACCAAAATATCACGTATTGACGAGCGTATTTCCGCAAACTTACCGTCTCATTCGACCGCAACGGGCTGGAATTAACTCAGGAAAATATTGTGAAACGTTTCAACATCAATCGCCAAGAAAATCGAATCCACAGTGCTGTCTGCGTAGACCAGGGCGAGCGCCACTTTGGTTATCTGAAATTACTGGTTTTTGTCTTCGTTATCTTTTTGGTTGCATGCAAGGGCCAGCAGCCGGGTGACAACGCACAGAAAGTTTCAGAAGGAGCGGCCACCTCTTCGGCAATCACCGATTCTCCAACCGCGGCTCCTGAACAGTCAAAGCCAGAGATTGTGTCAACGACACCAACACCGATTCAACCTGCCGCGGTTCGAGAGTCTGGCGAAAGGGAGAACGAAACGGATAACCTCTATGATCCGGCCGTGCACGACGCGTATTCTATTACGGCTGACGACGGAGAGTTCTTTGTCGTCGTATACAACGTGGAAAATCTGTTTGATGCAGACGGAGTTGCTTTGTTTCAGGATTATACGAGTGAAAAATATCGCCCCAAACATGTGCTGCGCAAGCTGCAGAATATCACCCGTGTGATGCAAGTTTTCCAAGACGGTCAAGGTCCGGAAATCATTCTGTTCCAAGAGTTTGAAGCTGATCGAACACCGAGCGAACTTCCCCACAATTACGCAGATATCTTAGAACGTTATTCGAACACAACGATTGAAGAGATGTTGACGGAGCCGCTCTCGCCAGACGTTAGCGATCTTCCAGCCGAGGCGTTGTTGTTAAAAGCGTTTCGTGACGCGGGATTAGGAGATTACAATGTGGTGGTCGGTGAATACCGTGCAGATCCTTTGGGACGAGTTGTAGCACACGTTAACGTCACATTCTCCCGTTTTCCGATCATCGAAACGCTGACGCATCAAAGCGAGGGTGCACGCGGTACATTGGAAATCGTCCACGAGATTGATGGCCACCGATTGCACACATTTAATAGCCATTGGAAATCGGGTGCGTCAAACGCGGACGACGAGCAACTTCGACTCGGCAATGCCAAAGTAATGCGCAAACGCCTCGAAGAGATTTTGGCGAATGATCCGTCAGCCGATGTGGTTTTGGGAGGCGACTTCAACTCCCAATACAATCAGTATCGGCGGTTGGCGGGCGTCCGGAAAACCGCCGTTAATGGCGTGCTCGGTAGCCAAGGAGACGAGTTCGCGATTCGAGAAGAAGCAGAGCCACATCTCTATAATCTCTGGTACGAGTTTCCGCCGGAACGCCGTGGAAGCGATGTCTATCGTGGTGAGTGGGGAACGCTCATGCAAATGATGATTACCCGAGGCCTCTACGATTACCAGGGAGTGCAATACGTCGACAACAGTTTTGACGTCGCTATTTTAGAGGGCTTAAACGCCCAACGCGGTTCTCAGATTCCGATACGCTGGAACTTCTTTAATGGAGACGGTGCCGGATTTTCAGATCACTTCCCCATCTATTCGCGTTTTCGCGTTTCAAATGAAGACGATTCGCAAGCATTTGTCGACTTGGAAAGTCCTGGTACCGAAGCGACGACGAGCACCGCGGCACGCACCGTCGACTATACCCAAGTCAAGTCTATTCCCCTGCCGCGGTTACGCGATCTGGGGAGCGACAATGCAATTCGTTCTTCGGAAAACTTGGGGCACGTGTTTCGCATCGAAGCAACCGTCACCGGCGAGCGACCGTTCCGCGTGACCGTGTTTAACGAAGAGTACAATGTTTGGGCATTTGATATCGACTTGCGACGGAAAATCTACGAACGATACGTTGTCGGGGATCCGCTAGTGATCGTTGGGGAAGTCGGTATCCACGAAGGCAATTGGCAATTCGTCGTTCGCGATATCTCGTGGTTGGATAGGTAGAACTATTCAGCGTCTATCTCGTCGCAATTCGCATGCGGCTCGGTGTCCATCCAAGCCCTCGATTTCGGCGAGCCGCGCGACATCATCAATGAACTCCCGAGACGGTTGCCTTGTCATCTGCACATAGCTGCGGATGCGGATGAAGTTCATCACATTCAGGCCGGCTGAGAATCGAGCGCTTCTGGCCGTTGGAAGTGTATGGTTTGGACCCACACCATAATCGCCGAAAACTTCGGCCGCATGTTCACCATAAAACAGGCAGCCAGCGTTCTCGATTTGATTGCTGACGGTTTCGGCATCCGCACACATCAATTCCAAGTGTTCCGGCGCAAGCCGATTGCATACGGCAATCGCTTCTGCGAGCGACGAACAGAGGACGACAAATCCATTCGTAGCGAGACTTTTCCGTGCAATGTCTTCCGTTTTCAAGGACGACAACTGTCGCTCAAGTTGAGCCTCGACTTCCGAAACCAATCGTTCATCGGTTGAAACCAAAATCGGCCGCGCGTCCTCATCATGTTCGGCCTGTGCCAACAAGTCCGCAGCGATTTTTTCAGGCGACGCGGAATGATCGGCCAGAACAACCAACTCGGTTGGCCCAGCCAACATGTCGATGCCTACGTTGCCCGCAACTAATTTTTTGGCAGCCGTTACCCAGCGATTTCCCGGTCCAACAATCAAATCCACCGGCTCGATTGTTTGCGTGCCGCAAGCCATGGCTGCGATTACGTGGGCCCCGCCGATTCGTAGGACACGGTCGACGTTAGCAATCGCGGCGGCAGCCAACATCGTTTCATTTGGTTTGGGAGTTGCTAAAGACACGTTTTGACATCCGGCTACTCGGGCTGTGACGGCCGTCATCAACGCCGTAGACACCAGCGGGTATCGCCCCCCCGGCACGTAGCACCCGACATTCGAAATCGGAATCAACCGATGCCCGGCGTAACCGCCATCGATGTCACAATCCAGCGACTGAAATGCAGCCAATTGCCGCATCGCAAAGGATTCGATCCGCTGCGCGGTGCGTTCGAGGGTTCCGCGAATATTGGGATCTACACGGTCTAAGGATGATTCGAGCTGTTGCCGTGTAATACTCAACGGCTCCTGATCAGCTAATCCAATCTCGTTAAATTCTCGCGCGTAATCGTACAGGGCAGTATCCCGATCCTGTCGCACGCGATCGATGATGGTTTGAGTTCGCTGTAGCGTGGGCGAATCAAGTGAAATCGACGATCCACTTTGTTCACTCAATTGGGAAAATGTCAAACGCCGTAATTTCATGGATTGCTCTTTGCATTACCCGGTCTGCGAATTATTTGTCCCATGCGCCGCTTCAGCTCCATTGCAACTTGTTCAAAATCGACTCCTCTCCGCGACATTGCAACCATCGTGAAATACAGCAAGTCGGCGGCCTCCCAAATCACTTCATCGACGGAATTGGCGTCAACCAACTCGCCTGCTTCCTCACATAATTTGTTGCGCAATAACGCGCTGTCCTGCAGTAAGCGATGGGTATAGCCGCCAGCATGTTGCCCACGATCCCCAACCCATTGAAGAATCGAGTTAAGATCTACCCAATTCCCGAAACAAGTCCTTGTCTGCAAGTGACAAAACCCGGGAGGTTTCTGACGCACGATAAATCGCAGGCAATCACGATCGCAATCAGAGTCAATCCTGATGAGTTCGCTGGTCGCACCGCTCGTTAATCCCTTCTCCCAGATCTCGTTTCGCGAACGAGACCAATAGACTCCCTTACCTGATTCGACTGCCCGCAACATACTCTGCTGGTTCGAGTAGACTAAGCCCAATGCGACTCCCGATTCGCTCGCCACAATTGTTGGCCACAAGCCGTCCGCACGATCGGAGACAAGCTCGCTGCAGAACTTATCAACCCACTGAGATATTGAATCGACCTTGGTGGATTTAATGATTGCATTTTCGGCGGTTTCCGTGATCTGAGAACATTCCTGCATCCGAAGTTGTCGTTCGATTGGTATCTCATTTTTGTATGCATGAGGCAATTCATGTTCGTGCTTGGCAACGATGGCTGCTGCTCCCGCATCCAGCCAGCCTTTTAGGTCATCGACGGGAGGCCAACGATCAAACGAAATCAAACACGAAAACGCACGAAACAGTTGTTCGCAAGCAATCCGCAATTTGCCCGATGAATCAGGGGGCGTTTTGATCTGCAGATGGACGGGACCGAATACTGCAAATGGACGAATTGTCTCGAGGAGAGCTTTTGTCTGCGACAAGTCGATTGCATTGCCGGCGTGATTGATGAGGCCCTCGCCATTCAACTCAAAGGAAGCCACAAGCATGATTAAGCCCCGGTCAAGTAACTTTGCGAGGTTTGATTCACGTGATCGATGCGTACAGGAATTCCCATTGCGGAAAGCTCCCGCTTGACCGTGAGCACATCCATGTGTCCATCATGAAAAATGGATGCTGCCAAGACGGCATGTGCGCCGTGGTTAAAAGCCTCAAACATGTGTGCAATTGACTTTGCACCTCCGGAAGCGATTACCGGTAGCGAAATCTGCGAGGTAAGCTGAGATAAGAGGCCCAAATCATAACCCGTCCCAGTTCCATCGCGATCCCAGCTTGTCAACAAAATCTCACCTGCACCAAAGGATTCTGCCGTACAGGCCCAGGAGATGGCATCGAGTTGATGACGGCGAGTACCGCTATGAGAGACAACTTGCCAACTGGTTTTGTCGGCCGCATTTTCCAAACAACGCGCGGCATCGATGGCAACCACGGTACACTGTGCCCCGAATTGTTGAGCAAGTTCCTTAATCAGTTCCGGCCGTTCGACGGCGGCGCTGTTCACACTCACTTTGTCTGCTCCACTGTCGAGCAGACGCTTCGCATCGACAAGCGAGCGCACGCCCCCTCCTACGGTGAGCGGGATCGTCAAATGTTCGCGAACTGCTTCGATTGTCGACAAGGTCGCAAGTCGCTCCTCATGTGTCGCCGAAACATCTAGAATCACCAATTCGTCAGCACCGTCGGCATCGTAGCGACGTGCCTGTTCGACTGGGTCCCCGGCATCGCGTAGGTTCTGGAACTTAATCCCTTTAACAACGCGTCCGCCACGAATGTCAAGGCAGGGAATGATTCTCTTTTTCAGCATGCACTTCTCTCAATCACGACGCCTGATCCTAAGCGTGCCCTGTGCCGGTCAACCAATGCGACACCAACCGCTCCCCCCAAGCACCGGACAACTCAGGATGAAACTGACATGCTAACACATTTCCGCGCCACATGGCACTCACGAATTCGCCATCGTAATCCGTTACAGCAACCTGCCAACCGTCCGGTTGGTGTTTGAGACGAAACGAATTGGCAAAATACGCGTGTCCGTTCTCGATCAACCGATCGTCCTTG
Organism: uncultured Planctomycetaceae bacterium; assembly: GCA_937862885.1. Taxonomy (GTDB): domain Bacteria; phylum Planctomycetota; class Planctomycetia; order Pirellulales; family Pirellulaceae; genus CALMEE01. The sequence continues at coordinate 22,977 of CALMEE010000055.1, read as the reverse complement.
AACTCGACATCATTCCAGCCAAGTTGCGGTACCTGCACATTGTTGCTAAACCGTTCAACGATGTGTGGCACAACTGAGAGCCCGGAAATTCCAGGCGATTCTTCGCTTGCACGGCAAAGCAATTGGAGCCCCAAGCAAACGGCAAAGGTGGCACGTTCTGCCTCAATGCGTTCGCGCAAACAGGCAACTAAGTCCAACTCCTGCAGGCGTTGCATCGCCGCACCAAAACTGCCCACGCCCGGTAAAACCAGCCGCTCTGCTCGCTCAATCTCGACTGGGCGGTCAACCAAATTCGAGCGGTATCCCAATCGCCGAAACATAGCGTGCAGCGATGCGATATTTGCTACACCTGTGTCAACGATTTGAATTCGTCGGTCCGTTTCTTGATGCGGAACATTGAGAGCGTGGTGCGTGCACATGCTCATAATGAGCCTTTTGTGCTGGGAATAGACTCATCGCCCGTACGTGACACGGCCATCGCCAATGCTTTGGCCAGTCCCTTAAATGCTGCCTCGGCCTTGTGATGATCATTGTCACCGCAGACGACATCGATGTGCAGCGCACAACGCAGAGTAACAGCAAGTGATTGAAAAAAATGAGTTAAGTTTTCACTTGCCACATCTCCAATCCTCTCGTTGACCAAATTGAGATTGATGACGCTTGATGGGCGACCTGACAAGTCAATGGCAACCTGCGCCAACGCTTCATCCATGGCCAGCAAAGCCCAACCATAACGGCGCACACCCTTGCGATCACCCAAAGCGTCGCTGATCGTTGATCCGATCACCAACCCGCAATCTTCAATCGAATGATGATCGTCGACTTGTAAATCACCCTGACATTCGACTTGCAATTCAATCCCTGAGTGCGTGCCTAATGCTGTCAACATGTGATCAAAAAAACCAATTCCTGTCGAGATTTTCGGCGGTCGAGAGCGGTCAAGGTTGACGAAGCAACGGATGGTCGTTTCGCGAGTCTGTCGCGTCAATTGGCCGGTGCGATGATCTGAGTCTTCTTGTCCATCCGCTTGCCACGAACTCGTTGGCCGACTGCCAAGCTGTGTTTCGCTATCTCCCGAAGAAATCCCTAGAGCATGGGCAAGTAACGTTTGCTCGTTCGCCGAGCGCGGCACCGTGATCCGCAAGTAGCCCTGTAACAGATCGCGTCCGGGAAAGATCCGAACGGCGATGCCATGACGCAACAGTTTCTCGAATACCGTTCCAGCGGCTTCGAATTTCGCGAGCACAAAATTTGCGTCAGACGGAAGGACGTGGACGCCGCGTGACGTCAAACCCTCGACCAACCACCTGCGGCAATCCTTTATCGCATTTACGGAGTCCTGCATGGCATCTAGGCGTTGCAAGGCGGCGATCCCGAGTTCTAAGCTGATTCGCGACGTGGGAAACGGTCCAGCAATTCCCCGAATTTTGTGAGCGAGTTCTGCATTGCTGGTCAATGCATAGCCCAAACGGCATCCGGCCATGCCAAACGCTTTAGAAAATGTTCTGATCATGACCACTTGCTTGCGTTCCAACAACCAAGAAGTAGGATCACTGTCGGCGAATTCGATGTAGGCCAAGTCTACCATTACTGGAATGCCACCTTGTTCGGCTTGTAAAACTGCTTGTTGCAATTCCGCAAAAGGAATACTCCGGCCAGTAGGATTATTGGGCGTGACCAAGGCCAACAACGCGACTTCATCCGACAATTGTTGCAATATTTCTTTCAGAGGAAATTCACCCTCCGTCCAAACTGGTCCACACATCACGCCGGACGATGCCGCAGCATACACCTCAATCATCTCGAAAGTGGGTTGATGCGTGAGCACGCGACGACGGTCGAGTTGGCGATTAACCAAGCAGGCACGAATCACGCGATCAATGGCCTCATCGCCGCCTGCCGTCACCACGACCTGCGACGCGTCAACGCCATGCCGAGTGGCGATTGCCTTTGCCAAATTGGCAGAGTCCGGGTATCTGGAGACGCGGCTTGCATCAAGCGTGTGCTGGGCCAATAAGTCGGGCGCGATCGCTGGCAGGGCCTCGTTGCGACTGAGATCGATACGCACTTTATCTCCATCGATCACCGGAGGCTTATAGGTGATGGCATCAGTCTGAGATTTGTCTGTGTTCATTAGTGCTTAGTTTCCGCACGAGTTACTGTCGCAATTGTCACACTCACCTAACTCAAATGATGATCTGCTCGGGAGACGACGTAATAATGTCGCAAGCCCCGGCTTCTTTGAGCAGCGGAATAATCTTCGCCAATATGTTCCGCGGCACGGCCGATCTCACGGCATACCATCCATCGTTTGACAACTGCGAAATCGTCGGTTCGCGCATGGAGGGTAGAAGTGCGGTTACTGCCGACAGTTTTGAAGCTTCAACGTTTAAGTCTAACATGACACGCCGGCGTGCATCCAAAACAGAATTAACCAGCATCACAAAATTATCGATTCGCTGTTTCAAATGCGGGACTTCCAGCGCATGATTGCTGGCGTATAACCTAGTGGAGGACTGCATGATCTCGTCGACAATTTTCAAGCCATTCGCCCGAAGTGTCGAGCCGGTCGCCGTATTGTCAATAATGCAATCTGCATCTTCCGGCGGAAAGACTTCCGTCGCACCAAAGGTTGTCAAGACAGTAGCATCAATTCCAGAACGTTCGATCCACTGCTTCGCCAAACAGGGATACTCGGAAGCGACTACCAACGGTCGGGCCGGCAAACGCCCGTCAACAAGGATATCGATAGGAGCGGCAACCACTAAGCGTACTGGATTGAGTTCCGTATCCAGAAGCTCCGTCAACTCGGCCCCAGATTCGATTACCCAGTCAGCACCAGCGAAACCGAGATCTCTCGCTCCAGCCTGTAACATGCCGATAACATTGCGCGGCTTCAAAATCTTGGCGTTGATTCCGGCCAGCGAGACCTGCGGGCGATAGTCTCGTTCCGATACGCGGATTTTTATTCCGGCTCCCGCCAACAGACCAACAACAGCGTCATACATACGCCCCTTCGGCAGCGCCAATCGTAAATCCCGGTTGTGCTCTGATTCCATACTCGACGATGATTCAATGAGAGAATGTTTAAAGGTACAAAACGTGTTTCATAAAATCCATACAGCCGCAAACGACCATTATTGCTCGACTGAGTCGATTTCCGACGTGAGATGTTGCTCAAGGCGGAACGATCATGCGGTTGTCGGTCTTCGGCTAAACTGAACTATTTGTTGTACAGGCTAAACGTGAAAACAGATCGCATAAAGTCGTAGAGTCAGAAACACATTGGTGATGTTGGAGATTTTGCCTGCGTTAGCAGATTAACTTTCCATCGAGCGTTTCCTCGGCGTAGAAACAATTCAACTAGGATACGCGTCGGACCACGAAGTGGTCAACGACCATGGTTAGTTTACCTGAAGCCGATCGCTCGTAATCTCCGTGTGAGGCAAAAATAACGGCTCCGAAAATTATGTAGCAACCCGATAGTTGCCGAGAAAATTGCGTAACTCTTGGTCGAATAACGCCACTTAAGTTCACGAATTTTTGCGGGGGCTGTGGCTTTGCGAGAAAATCGGTATGTTGGCGAACGCCCGCTCAATTCGCTCGATCAGAGGAACTTACTGATGGGAAGCCCACGAGCGGCAATGGCGTCGACGCTGGCGGTGACTTGCGGGTCTTCAACGAGTGGCGGAGCATGATGCGGTTTGATCCGCGCGTCAATGATTAAGCTGCCGCTGCAACCCCAATGCTTGTCGACAATTTTTGCAGCGATCCCATCAATGTCGCTGGCTGGATTGCTGCGTGTGAAGACGGTCCAGCAGAAGTTGTTAATATTACGCGAGGCAAAATCGCTATCGTCGAGCACGACGATCAAAGGGAATTGATTGATCGATTCAGAAGAATCAAAGGCCTGAGCAAAGTCGCGGATTTGTCGTTGCCCTTCTGCTTTTGATTGGTAGGCTGGCCCCTCAACTAGTAACACGCCCGGAAACGCGATCCTTGGATGTCGGAACGTATCGGGGAGACGAAGGTCGCTGGGCAGTGAATCCGGGAGGCGGCGCAACAATTTGCCCGATGCCGCGATGACGACTTTGGACCCCTGATTGAAGCCATCGCCAGTATAATCCAGCGTATCGATGGTGGTGCGAGTCTGGAAATGAACGTCTCGGCTCCAGTCGACCCGTTCCAAGACGCGTTGAAAAAAGAGGCCCACGTCATGAATGTCAAGTTCACGATCGCAGGCTTCGTCAATGATCCAGAGAAACTTGGCGAGCGACAATTGTCCTTGCCCCAGAATCGCATTAGCCTGGGTCAGTAATTCTTGTGGCGCTGTAGATTCTCGATAGGGTACATACCGTTCGCTGCCAATGGCAATTAACAGAGGGTGGACACCCGCGGCATCAACGGCATGTACGGCTTTTACGCCGGGCAATACGCTTGGAATAATTGGACCGGTTAGCTCATGAATTAGATCACCAAACGCAGTGTCCTCTTGGGGAGGGCGGCCAACAACGGTCAGCGGCCAGATCGCTTGATTGCGGTGCAAGACTTTTTCGACTTTGAGGACGGGAAACTCGTGAACCAAACTGTAATATCCCAAGTGGTCGCCAAACGGCCCTTCGGGAAGTTGTCGCTGCGGATCGACGGTCCCGCAGATACAAAAATCAGCATCCGCGTAGATCGGCAACCCGCCATTGTTACGCCACATCGGGATACGATGTCCGGCCAACGCGCCCGCAAACGTCAGTTCGGACATGCCTTCCGGCAACGGCATCACGGCGGAAAGCGTCATCGCAGGAGAGCCGCCGACAAAAATATTCACGCGAAAGGGCTTGCCGGCGGCAAGCGCAGCCTGATGATGCACGCCAATGCTGCGATGGATTTGGTAATGCAGGCCAATCTCAATGTCGCGTGCATACTTGTTTCCAGATAACTGGATTCGGTACATCCCCAAATTGCTTTTCATCAGTCCGGGCGAGCGAGCGTCTTCAGAAAAAACTTGAGGCAGCGTGATAAACGCGCCCCCGTCCTTAGGCCAAGAAACCTGTTGCGGTAAATCAGATATTTTGATGGTGTTTTGCGTGATGGCCCCGCCGCGCGTCATTTTTGGTCGCATGCGCAAGGCTGTGAGCGGAGCTTTCCAATAACGTAGTGGACGCTTGAAAAACTGTTCCGGTTCGATTTTAAGTTCGATGGCGCGCCGTACCTGTTCAATCGTGTCGCGGAACATGAAACGCGCCCGTTCCAGAGTGCCAAATAGATTCGAAACGACGGGAAATCGACACCCCTTCACATTGGTGTACAGGACCGCTGGAGCCTGATTTATGTAGAGCCGTCGCTGAATCTCGGCCAATTGCAAATGGGGATCGACGGGTTCATCGAAGCGGATCAAATGCCCATTCCGTTCAAGATCGCTGACACATTGGAAGGTTGAACGATAACCCATAATTATCCGTTTGAATTAATCGAGAGGTTGCGAGAATGGGACGTTTGCAACCACGACTTCAATTGTTTTGCGTGCTAAGGTAAAATGCCGCGTCCTGAAAATAGTTCGGCAGAGCCAATTCATCGCGAAATATTTTGCGGCAGACAACTGCTCGACAGTCGCAATTGCCTGCTGGCCAAATAAAAGGCATGCCCAATGGAATCAACATCGCGGATGCTCGCGCGGCAAATCCGAGGATCATATCGGCAATCGATGTTTACGACCGCGTCGCAGATCGAGTGAAAATTGGCCGTCTGACACCCGAAATATTTTCCATCGTGTCACGCTCAGTTCAACGTGTTTTTTGACTACAAGATTATTTTTGATTATTAAGGTTAACAAATGAAAGTCGCCCTCACTAGCGACCCTGTTGAGTCGATTGACGTACAAGCAGTCGTCATTGGGATTTGGAAAGATGAACCCCTCAACTCGGCTGCCCTGGCAGTCGACCGTGCCAGTGGAGGTCGATTAACTGAACTTATCGCTGCCGAGGAGATCTCGACAGACTTTGCGGAGGTTACCGAGGTTTATGGAATTAACGGTGTCAAGGCGAAGCTGGTGGTTACGGTTGGATTGGGAAAACGCGAGCCCACTTCGGCGATGCGTGCGTTTCGCGCCAGCGGTGCGGCGTCCAAACGACTGGCTCGAAAAGCGCGAAAATCGGTCGCCTTTTACCTTGACGAACTTTTTTCGATTGAAGCGGTGGTTGGTTCGATGTTGGCATGTGTCGGACAAGATTTGTATCGCAAAAACAAATCGCTCTTCCCGCTTGAGACGATTTTCTGGCACGCTGGCGATCAGTCCACAGTGGACCAAGCGATGATCATCGCTGAAGCGACCAACTTGACGCGCACGCTCGTCAATGAGCCTGCCAACTATATCTACCCAGAAACTTTTGCCGACCGCTGTCTTGAATTGTCAGCGTTGGGGGTCGAAGTGGAGGTTTGGGACAAACAAAAGCTGGAACGGGAAAAGTGCGGCGCGTTGCTGGCTGTTGCACAAGCGTCCGAGCGAGAACCTAGGCTCGTGGTCATGAAGTATCAAGGTGCTTCCTCCGGTGATCAAAGAATCCCACTGGCGTTAGTGGGTAAAGGGGTGACCTTTGATTCCGGTGGCCTTTCCATAAAACCCAGTGAGCACATGTTCGACATGAAGATGGACATGGCTGGAGCGGCGACCGTTTTAGGGGCAATGCATGCGATCGCCCGACTTAAGCTTCCCGTCAATGTCATCGGGTTAGTCGGTTTGGTTGAAAACATGATCAGCGGACGTGCTTACCGTTTGGGTGATGTCTTGACGGCGCGCAGTGGTAAGACGATTGAAGTTCATAACACGGATGCTGAGGGACGAGTAGTGCTGGCGGATGTGTTGGATGTCGCCCTTTCCTATAAGCCGGACAGGATCATTGACCTAGCGACGTTGACCGGGGCCTGCATGATTGCGCTGGGGCGCAATGTTGCCGGTGCGATGAGCAATAACTCTGCCTGGTGTGAGCAAGTCTTGCGAGCGGCGGAAGCCGTGGGCGAACAAGCCTGGCAATTGCCGATGTTCTCCGATTTCAACCAAGCCATCAAGAGCAACGTGGCCGACATAAAAAATGTGGGAGACGGTAGATATGGAGGTGCAATAACGGCGGCTAAGTTCTTGGAAGAATTTGTGGGGGAGACGCCGTGGGTTCATCTTGACATCGCTGGTCCGGCGTTTGCTGAACGAGCTTCGGCTTGGATGGATGCTGGTGCCAGTGGTTGTTTCGTCCGTACGCTTGTGCATGTTGCCAAGAATTTGGCGAATTGAATTATGATGCATAACCAATGAAAAAAGATGCACATTTATTCTAAGCAAAGCGGGGCAACCGCTTTTTGAGAGACACATGAGATTGCTTGGGATTGGTCAGCTTGGACTTGCCGTTTTTGTGGCTGCAACAATCGCACTATTTGGCATCTACCGCTATGCCCCGCTAAAGCCTTTGCCGTCGAGCGTCGACACTGACACGTTTTCGGCTGAGCGAGCCGAACCGATTTTGGAGTTGTTGGTGGGTGATGGAATCCCGCATCCATCCGGGACGGATCAAAATGAAATCGTTCGGCAACGAATACTCGATTTTTTTGCCGAGTTAGACATTCCAGTTGAGCAACATGCCACTTCCAACATGCGACGTCGCACGGGAGAAATCTTTCCGTTAGTTAATTTAATTGCTCGAATTCCAGGAAGCAATTCGTCCGCCACGATCGCCTTGACATCTCATTACGACAGCACATTTAACGGCCCTGGCGCGGCTGATGACGGAGTTGGCGTGGCGGTATCTTTGGAAATCGCAAGGTTCTTTGCTGCAAATCCACCGAAAAACAATCTTGTTTTTCTGATCACGGATGGAGAAGAACTTGGGTTGTTGGGCGCGGAAAAATTTGTCCTCGAACATCCGCTTGCTAAAGAAATCGATGTTGTCATTAACTTAGAGGCACGCGGCACCAAAGGGCCGAGTCTATTGTTTGAAACTGGACCGAGAAGTTATTGGACAATTCAACAATTTGCCAAAGTCGCGCGAAAACCCTTTACGAGTTCGTTGTTCTACGAGATCTACAAGACATTGCCAAACGATACGGATTTCACTCGGTTTATGGAAACTCAAATGGAGGGATTCAATTTTGCGTTTATAGGCGACGTTAAAAATTATCATACGCCCGACGACAATTTTGAAACCGTGGATCGCGGCAGCATGCAACATCATGGCGAGCACGCGCTCGAACTATTAAAACTCCTGGCGGATTCGGAAACCTTGATGATCAGCGATGGCAGGGCCATTTATTTCGATTTGTTGGCCTTCCGAGTTTTCTATTGGCGAGAAAGTTGGCGCATACCTTTGGCAATAGTTCCGACGGCGCTGCTGGCATGGTTTGTCATCGTGAATCTTCGTGCCAACCGCATCGGGCTAAGGCAAGGATTGTTTGCGGCAAGTTTCACTCTGGGTGTAGTTGTATTCATGGCTGCCATCCAGTTTGCCGTCAACTTGGGACTGGGACGTGATGGGTTTCTCGATAGCCCATGGCCTTTTCGCCCGGTACCAATTTTGTTGACCTTTTGGCTAGTTGGATTGTTGGTCTCCATTGGTTGTGGCTGCGTGTTATTTCGCGGCGCAGCGGAAGCAACTTTTGCATCCGTTTGGTTAGGTTGGTTGGTACTCTTGTGGCTTACGACTTTATTTGTGGCTGGAGCGTCTTATTTATTCTTGGTTCCTTGCGTGATCGCCGGAATCGCTGCTGTACTGCCGCTGAGTATGAACATCAAATCACAAATTGCGTGGGTGGGTGCGACATTAATTTGGTTGCCGATGGAGCCTTTGTTTTACGATGCGGTTGGATTCAGTTTAAACTTGGCACTGATTGCACGGGTTGTTGTGGTGATGAGTGCATTGTTCCCCGTAATTGCAGTTGCCTGCACGAGAATGCGTCCAGCGACTCCAACCAATGCCACGGAAACCATATAATAATGGTTGATTTTGAAATGTGGTCGCATCGCAAGCTTCTTCAGGTGAGTTGTTGTGCTTGGAATTTAGTTTAAACTGACAGAGTTGAATTGTGATGGGTCGTTGTGCAAGGCAGCGGTGAATTTGCCAATTGGAAACGAGTTAACCGTTGTTGGCAAAACAGCGAAAAAGCAAGACGATCCCAGCAGCTTTTTATTTGAGCGAAAGAGTGAATCGATGATTAATGATCTAAACCGTCGAAATTTTTTGGGTGCATCTTCGGTTGCCATGTGTGGAGCACTAGTTGGCGACAGTCGCGCAAGCAACAGCAGATCGTCGGAATCCAATTCTGTTGGACGACTATCGACCATGAATCGTGTCGGCGTCAGTGGCCGAGAAGATGTTCAGCTGAGCGGTCGAGTGTTTAAAACGCTTAAAATTGGTATGGTCCACGTGGAGGGGTCATTGGTTGATAAGTTTAAGGCAGCGAAAGATGCTGGGTTCGAAGGGATCGAAATGGACGCTCCGGGCCCTTATTCTGTGCAGCAAACTTTGGAAGCCATTGCCGAATCGGGATTGCCGGTGGATGGAACGGTTAACTCCACGCATTGGAGCATTCGTCATACCGATCCGAAACCAGAAGTCCGCAATCAGGCGCGCGAGTCGCTGGATACTGCTTTGCAATATACACGAGACGTCGGCGGTCATTCGGTGCTTTTGGTCGCCGGACATGGTCAAGATGGCAGCGAAGAAGAGATCTGGCAACGTGCCCTGGAAAATATTCGGCTTTCGTTGCCGCTGGCGGCACGTCTGGGCGTACAGATCGTGATTGAAAATGTCTGGAATCATTTCATGTATGAGCATGCTGGAGACCACCATCAAACTGCTGAGAAATATGTGCGGTTCGTCGACGAGCTAAACTCTCCCTGGGTGGGAATGCAATTTGATATTGGTAATCATTGGAAGTATGGAAGCATGGGGGATTGGATCCGTCAATTAGGAAGGCGCGTTTACAAACTCGACATCAAAGGTTTTTCGCGCGCTGAAAATAAGTTCACCAGAATTTCACAAGGCGACATCGATTACGCTGACGTACGTCGGGCACTGCTAGAAATCAATTTTTATGGTTGGGCGGCGGCCGAGGTTGGAGGTGGCGACTTGCTTGAATTGACCAAGATCTCGCATGAGATGGACGAGGCTTTCGGTATCCAATAGCGTGATGCGTTTGGAATGAGCTGACCACATTCGATGTTAGGTACGTTGATGCGGTGATCAGCTGAACTCGGAGCAAGAGGACCTCTGCCATGCGTCGCAGTGAGGCGAATGATGCGTTTCGGAACTTGCGGCGAGGGACAGTTAGAAATTTACCGTTGGCATTGCGTGTCAAACGATTACCAAGTGCTGGTTAATCTATGGGTTGATCTATCGGTTAACCGCGGATGAAATTTAGGAAACTTGAATTATTCGCTTCAGTAACCCGACTGTTTTAGTACAACAAGACGACATATTGAATTGATGCACAGAAACGAATTTGTAGCCGAGGACCATGCCGCGACGTCCCGATTCGGCCTGAAGCTTGCAAAGTTGATCTCCGGTCCCGTGACGATTGCTTTGAACGGAACGTTGGGTGCGGGCAAGACATTCTTGGCGAAGGGGATTATTGCCGCATTAGGCGTTGATCGAAATTCGATTTCGAGCCCCACGTTCACGATTTGCCATGAGTTTACGGGGGTTGACTGGTCCATCTATCATGTCGACCTGTATCGCGTGTCTGATGAAGACGAGTTGCATGAACTGGGCATAGAACAATGGATTTACGGTGACGGCATAACGATAATTGAATGGGCAGATCGGTTCTCAATTGTCAATGACAACTGTGACATGAACATCGAGATCACGATAACAGGCGACACTCAACGAAAATTCACGCTTTACGTTCCTGATGACACGCGGTTTGAAAACGTTCATGAACTATTGAACGCTGGAAATTAAGCCGACCATAGCCGGGCCGTTGAACGTACAAGTTAGAGAATTCGTTGTTCGAGGATATTTTGCATCTAGCATATGAAATACTCTCAATTGGCAGCGGTCGCTCCGCAGAAATTGACTGAGAATCCAAGTTGAAACCGCCAAAATTTGAATTAATATAAACGGCGGAAGTCAGTCTTCCAAGTTCATTCGCCAATCCACAATTGGCGTGCGCATATTTGGTATGCCGCCTTGAATCGTTTCCAGCAGAATTTGTCGCTTCGCTAGGTTGACTCGAATGTTGGGAGACGGAGCATATTCTCACCAATCAAGATTTACATCGAAGGAGTCGACATTATGATCCAAAATCACTTCACCTGCGTAACGATTTATTTGTTGTCGTTGGGAGTTTGGGTTGGCACTTTGTGTTCGCAAGAAGGTCTTCCCGAACTCAATTTCAGCGGCCAATTGTATCCTCAAAACACGGCAACTGATTCCTACGCTCACTCGCGATTTTGCACAATATATGTTCCTGTATGGGAAACCAGCTATCGAACGGAATTCCGAACCCGATATCGACAAGAAATTCGGCAGCAGCCCTATACCGTAACTCGTTACGAATACGAACAAATTCCCGAAATTCAAAACTACACTGTCTATACGCAGGAGCCACGCACACGCGATTACACGGTCTATCGAACGGAACCGTATGTCGAACAAGTGGCCCAAAATTATACGGATTACATTCAAGAACCACGCACGCGCGAAGTCACCACTTATCGAACTGAAGCTTACCAGGTTCCCATCCAACAAAATTACTATGTTAACGTCCCCCAAGTGCGTACGCGTGAGGTGACGACGTATCGGACTGAAGCGTACCAAGAACCACTGCAACAAAACTATACCATTTATCGGCAAGAGCCGCGTACGCGCGAGGTGACGACGTATCGAACCGAGGCGTATCAAGTTCCAGTCCAACAGAACTACACAGTGTATGTGCCGGAAGTGCGAACGCGAACTGTGACCAAACATCGAGTTGTTCCCCGTCAACGCGAGATTCAGATTCCGTATACCGTCTATGTACCCGAACCGCAAACGCGGCAAGTCCACTATTACACAACGGGAGCGCGTCAACGCGAAATTTCAGTGCCCTATACGACGTACACCTCTGAATCTCGAACTCGCGAGGAAACATACACGGTGCAGGTTCCGTATGAAGAAATGGTTTCGCAGTCGTATACGGTCTCCGTTCCCTATGTTGAAAATATCGTGCAAACCTACCAGGTGTCTGTACCTTATCAGGAGGAGGTACAACAGCAATACACGGTTTACGTCCCTGTCCAGCGTCAGGTCGTGCGTCGGTACACCGTCCGGGTGCCGATTGTTGAACAGATCCCTCAAACGTATACCGTCATGGTGCCAGAGGTTGTGACAAGGACCGCTACACGGACCGTATGTCGACAAGTGCCTGTGACCAAAATGATCACGAGATGTCGTGATCTTGGATATTGGACGACGGAAGTGAAGCAAGTATGCCAACCAAATTGCCAAAATGATTGTGGATTTGGGCATTGCGGGGCCATCGATTCCACAATTTGCCGACGGGTATGGTGTCCAAATATTGTCACTGAACAGATTCCAGTAACGTGTTATCGTATGGTAACCGAAGAAGTCCCCTACAGCTACCAAGTCACTCTGATGCGGCCGACACAGCAAACACGCATGATCCCAGTGACGCGCTGTGTCGATGAACAGCGCGAAGTCGTCGAAACGGTGACAGATATGCAAGCTGAAGCCCGCATTCGATCATATAGCATCACGAAATACCGTAACGAACCGCGGACTCGCGAGATTCCAGTACATCGAACCCGGCTCGAAAACCACGTTCGCCAGGTACCCGTAACTCGATATCGCAATGAAGTTCGCGTCAACCAAGTTCCTTACAGCGTCCAGGTTCCCAAAGTGGAGTACCGTACTGCGTACCAGACATATTACGTCCAAGTACCCCAAGTGCGCAGCGAAACCTATTATGTGAATGTGCCGCGCCAAAATATTCGCACGGCTTATCAAACTTACTATGAAAACGAGCCATATCAGGAAAACGAGAACTACACCGTCCAGGTGCCCCAGGTCGTGACGCGAACGACTTACGCGACTCAATACCGCCAAGTACCGCAGGCTCAGACTCAAACCTACATGGTAAAAGTACCTGAAGTTCATACTCGAACCATTTATCAAACTCGGTATCGCCAAGTTCCACAGACTCAGATGCAAACGTATACGGTGAGCGTGCCTGAGTTGCGGACACAGACCACCTACCAGACGCAATACCGGCAAATTCCGCAGACGCATGTGCAAACTTTTCAGGTGACAGTACCGGTTATTCGGTCGCGAATGGTCAACGTTACCCGCTATCGGCAGGTTCCGGAAACGAGAACACAAACATATTACGTTCATGTACCACAAATACAGAGTCGAACCGTTTATCGAAGCGTATGCCGACCGGTTTTGGAACAGCGCCTTCACACGTATACTGTGTGTGTTCCGTACCAAGAACAAGTTAGTGTTCCAGTTCAGGTCTGTCGCTTGGTAACGCGCACAATTGAGATGCCTGCACAACCGGTTTGCGAAGATCCATGTGGGCAACATTGGCAACAGGCGTGTGACGATTACATTGGTTTTTGCGGCCGCACAATCCGGCACGGGTTGCGGCTATTTTACCGATGAACTTCAAGTTAAGCATCCGTCATCTCGGCTTTAACGTCATTTTCGGACAAACTCTTGGCTGAGTTCGTAAGGGAAATGGTTGTCGCCAATCAGAGATCCTTCAGCGGTATTCAAGGGGAGTTTGTAGACGTTGCTGAGCAGTCTTGCCTGAACCGTTTTCTGACCGAATTGAAATGGGATGCACAAGCCCTCAAAGATCGGCGATTGGAGTGGATGCTAGACGATCGCTCGACAGGTTATCACGAGCAGGAGGTGATGGTTTTGGTCAATCTGTAGATCGATCACAATGGGACACAGATCGCAGATAAAGAAACTCATCGCACAACCCGGATCTAGACCAAAAATCAAGTCGCGCAAGATTCCAAAAGTCCGCAGCTGGTCTTGCGCAATTGGGATTGGTTTATCGGGTTGCGATAGCTCAGTCAGTAGATAGGGCATGATTTTAGGTGCGACGACTCAATTAGCCGTCCGTTTTCTTGAAATTGCATGCGATGATTGACGCATGCCGCAAATTGTATATACTTTACGTGACAATTTGAAAACCTACCTCATGCCATTCACGTTGAATGTAAATGGACTCGCTCAGAAATCAATCGCTTATTACTTGTCCGCATTGTTGGTTTGAAATACATCCTGCAGAATTCCTTTGGATTTCACAAAATCCGGAATTACAAGGAGACCCTAAATTGGGCAGCGAAGCTCAAAAGCGTTTCCTTCCTAGCCGATTTGACTACCATGGATTCGCAATTGATGAAACTGGTGGCCGATGTGAATCCATAGCTTGTCCAAATTGTCGTTTGCCAGTTCCAAGAATACTTTGTGAGACGTGGCCGATGTATCTGTCTGTGCTTGGCGCACCGGCGAGCGGAAAGTCGTATTTTTTGGCTTCGTCGATTTGGCAAGCACGACAGCGATTAAGTGATTTTCAAATTAACTTTGTCGACGCTGACCCGGTTGCGAATCAGGTAATCAGTCGTAACGAAAAAAAGTTGTTTCTGAATGAAGAGCCAGACAAACTTGTTGCGGTATTAAAAACAGAGACCGATGGCGAGTTATATCAAATGGTCCACTTTGGGGGGCGCCGAGAGTTATTCGCAAAGCCGTTTGTATTTTCCGTCAGTCCGAGTGAAGACCATCGATTGGGAAAAAATGCGCGTGAAGTAGCAAAAAACGCGCGCGCATTGTGTCTTTACGATAATGCAGGCGAGCACTTTCTGCCTAATCTTGAGGCGGAGTTAAGTCCTGCGACGAGCCATTTGGCACTTTGCAAAGCACTGATATTTGTGTTTGACCCCATCCAACATCCGAATTTTAGGAAAAAGTTGCGAGCATTCTCCAGCGACCCACAATTAGGTGGGACTTTTCCAACATTTCGGCAAGACGAAATACTGCAAGAGGCTGCCAAACGAATTAGGAAAAAATCTAATGTTAGTGAAACGGAAAAACTAAATAAACCACTTATCGTGGTTGTCAATAAGTTTGATGTTTGGCGACCATTGACTCCAAAGCTTACGATAGACTGCATAAGCCCATACGTGCGTCTTGACGGTGGGATCGCCATCAATCATGTCGTTATGTTGAAAGTCTCTAAATATGTTGAGCAGTTACTGAAACAATTCGCTCCGGAAATTGTGACGACATGTAAAGCATTTAGCCGAGATGTTATTTACATCCCGCTTAGCCCACTTGGACGCTCACCCGAAATTGAGGAACATAACGGCACACTGTCATTAGGAGTTCGACCACGGAGCATCGAGCCTATCTGGGCAGAAGTTCCTTTGGTTTATGCATTGTCACTCCAAAATAGTCGATTGGTTCCGATATCAAGATCGAAACAATCGTCTGCTTAGGGGTTTACGCGACCTATATTGTGAATCAATGTTTGGCCGTGCGAACACTCAGGTGTTGACGTTTAAGAGCGGACGTTCATAGCCATTTGCAAGCAGCAGTGCTTTTTCAATCGGGTAAATGCCCAAACAGACTAGATTGCGATTTTTCGTACAGTTGTTGCTTGATCAAGCGTATCGAAGTTAGGGAGGGTGATGATTCAAGAATTATTATACACGTCGCATAAGGGCGAGGGACTTCGGCCAGGTAGTGGAGGTGGCTATTGTACGGTAGTCTGCACTCATGGCATGCCGTCAAATATCGTGCGAATTCTCGAACAATTAAGTGGCTATCGGCATCCGTTCGATATTCATGATCGGCGTTCACTTCAGAATCCGATATTGTACCGGTCGATTTCGATGCCTATTGGTGGGGTCAATTACGCAATTCTCTCGCGTGTTGCAGATGTCAGGAATGAACACTCGGGCCGATCAAATAAATTGGCTCACCACGTTATTCTGTCAGAAAGCGAATTTGTGGAAGCGGGGCCTGCCGCCATTTTGTCGATGAATGGCTTTTGCGTAACTGATTGGGATGGGGTGGTACGCGAAGTATTACCCAGAAGGTCAAGCGAGCTGGCAAATGTGGGTAGAGGGGAATCGAGTTTTAGGCTTTGGGCCCTACTCGCAGGTGACTCCGGCTGGGCCGGTACGGTTGCTGAGGAACTGGTAAGAACTCAAGCCACCGGAAATTCTGTCCGAGTAATTTTCCCTTTAGGAACAGATTGCCTGGGGCTATGCACGGAAGTTTATGAAATGATTCCGCCTGCCAAACGGTGGCAAATTACCTTTTCAACGTATGGTACGGATTCGAATTCGCCGTGTCACTTGAATTTTATACTCGATGGAACGCGTGAAGCGACGATTGCTCGGAAGGACAAGCGTAAGCTAGTCATTGATTTGACAGATAACATAGGAGAACCTAAAGATACTGATTTTGTTCGTGCGGCACGAAGTGGCGATATTTCCAAACTGCAGAGAAACGTCGAGGGCAGATTAAAAAAATCCCCCTTCAGGACATTATCCGCCAGCAAGGCATCCTCTGATCGTGTCGATGACCATAGTCACATGCCAAGTGGAAAAGAGGTCAAGCATTCGCCTCCAGAGTTGAAGCCCGAGCGTAATTTTAGGCTGAATGAACTGAGTTCTGGAATGCCTAGTTTGCGAGATGAGGATATCGATGGACTATCGATAAGCAATATTGACGATCGACGAAAACAAGATTTCCCGTCGCGCCAGTCTGGAATGGATAACGCTGAAGTTAGTCGGCGATTTGCTTTTTCGACTCTAGTTGTTGCGGTTAGTATTGCGTTTCTGCTCGTGTCCCACGCCTCCGCGATTTTCCTTGGCTACTTGCTCGGTTCATCTGCTTTTTTTGGGCCAAGTTTATCAGAAGTATCAGATGAACGCTTGTCGGCAAATTCCGACATGGATAAACAACAGAATACCCCGCCCGATGGGGCGAGTTCTACTTTGTCAACGGAACAGTCTCGGGATAGTCGACTTGGTGGGGCGGAGACTGAATCAGACCGTGAAAACGAAAACAGAAAGCCGAGTGGGCAAGTTACACAGGCAAGCGCAGGAAGCGAAACACAACCCAAACAATCCAGGGTACCGGAAGTTTCAAACAACAACGAAGCTAATCAAATACGCGAGATTGAAATCGATATCCCGACGATCGGAGATTGGCAGGCCGACAAACGGGAATATGTTATCGGCGACTTGCCGGGATTGATTGAGGGCTCGACATTTATACTGGACGGCCTCTGGGGAATTGAAATTAGTAACGGTTCTATTTCTACTAGGAATCTGGTAAAAACTCACGATGCTCAATCTGGAACATCCCGTCACACGTATCAAATTGAAATGCACGGGCCCCTGCAGTCGATAACAAGAATTGCCACATTCGTACTCGTAGACAACCGGATCGAATTTTCTTGGCTAGATTCTGCTCTCGAATCTAAAAATGACTTGGCGGCGTTCAATTCGATTCGTTGGGGAGTCGTTAGGCTTAATGATGCGGACAGTGACAAGGAGAGAATTTCAATTCCGCTTTCCAAGCCCAGAAAATTCCAGAATCTCTCGGATTGCCAGGAATTTTTTCGTAAACATGTACAGTTAAACCAAGATTATCTTCGGTTAGTCGGCAGCGAAGATGAAGGAAGATTATTGAAGAACACGGAAAAACCCAAAGGCTTAACATTTGAGTACGTTGCGCAGAATGCCAATAAATCAATTGCCTCAATCTCCTATTGGATTGTGGGAAACAAATTGTTACGGCGCATCGAAATTGAAATCCCGACAGGACGGAGCGCCAGTGAGTCTAACCAAGAGCCATCCAACAAAATAGTTAGCGACCAGTCGTTAGACGATATTGAGAAAACACTGCATGATTACATTTCAAGCGTGTTATCGAACACAGATTCTAACAACGCTTTCTCGCGAGTTCATGAGTTGCTTGTACCCGCAAGCGTCAATGGAACTTCAGGGAATGAGCGAGAGATTGCCACGCATTTGAAACCTATTGTCGATTTTTGGGAGCATTTCGTTCAGTCACCGCCAACGATTGAGTGCTTCTATCACATAGAACATGGATCAGGAACCGATGGTGCTGACGAAATTCCCATTTTTAGCCTAAAAGAAACGAGGATAAAGAAGTGAATTCTGAGTTTCAAGCTAAGCAAAATGCTAGTCGGATTGCGGGTGCCATTCAAAAGTTCTTTCAAATGAATGGCGAGTTGGCGGAGGAAGATCTTGAGTCGCTGCATAATCAATTTGTAAATGTCGTCGAGGCAACTAACGCACGGTTGAGAAAATGCGACGAACTAATGCGCAAAGGGCTTAGAAGCGAAGCCATTCAGGAGGCTGAAGTCGAACCCAATCTGTTTGATATCGTAGCCGAGTTGGATATTGAAGAATGGGAGAACTGGAGGGCGTATGTTATTGAAAACGGGCTTGCTCCCCAACCTGACCTCTTGGTCGAAATCGCATTCGACTTAAATGAGGCCTACACCATTCACCAACCATTGGAAAAGCTTTTGCGTAAACACAGGGTGTATGCACTCGCGCGAGGACCACTGAAGGAAAGAATCAAAATCCTGCGTGCTATCGCGCAAATTGATTCTGGTAACCAGTTTTGGGTAGAGGATTTACGTAGTTATGAAAAAGCTCGATTGACCGAGATTGAAAACGAACTAGTGAAGTTGGCGCGGTTGGAGGCGATTGCGGGCATTGAAAACATTTATCGCGAATTGAAAGGCTCTGATTGGTCATTGAAGCCACCTGAATCTTTGATTCATCGAGTTGAAGGTGAGTATATTAAGTTACAACAGTTAAACGCAACACGACGTTTAATTGAGTTAGAAACAGGAATAAATAAAGCATTCGGTGAATTCGATTTAGAGGCCGCCAAACAATTGCGTCAGCAATGGTTAGAAATCGAAGCACTAGCTTCGGGCCCTGAAAAGATGCATCTGCATGAATTGTTGAGACCAGCTTTCGAGTGGATCGACGATGAGGAAACCAACGAGTTGCGAGAATGTGACCGAAGGCGAGCCGTCATGTCACTGGAAGCTGCGCTTGATGACGATAGTACTAGCAAGTCGAGATTGCAACGTTTAATGAATTCTGTTGCACGGTTTGATGAGGCTGTTCAGCCGGCACTGCGAATTCGATACGATGAAAGGATTCGGGTCTTTGAACTTCGTGAGAAAAGAAAATTTGTTTTGGTTGTGATTTCGGCTTTATCGTTGTTAACGCTTTCTGGGGTCGGGCTTTGGTGGGCAGTTGCAATGGTTCTGCATCGCCGCGATGCGATGGTCGCTCATGACACAATGAAAGATCTGCTCGACTCTGGTCAAATAAAGGCTGCTCAAGCCTACTTGTCGCAGCTAGAAGTTGAAAACCCTGCAATCGCAAAATCATCCAACTTCGAGCCTTTACGTCACCGTTTGATGCAACTAGAGTCACAAGACAACATGCGTGCACAATCGGTGAAAGAGGCATTCGACTCAATCAAAAGAGAAATCCATGACAATGAGAATTTGGGATGGGAAAACCTCGATCAAATAGACTCGGTATTCAAACAACTCAATGAAATCGTCTTAAGTGTGGAAGAGGAACTCATTTGTCAGAACTTACGTGGTCAGGTTGAGCATAGCCGCGGCGAGATACAACGAAAGACCAATGAAAAGTTTGTCGAAGATGTTGAAGACTTGAAAAGGCGGAAAAATAGTATTCCAACTAATACAGATGAAGAAAACCAAAAGCTTTTGGACAAAGCTCTGGAGGTTCAACGTCGTGCTAGAGTATCGCCGGCAATTCGAATGAGTACCCCAATCGATAGAATAGTTAAAGAAATTGAAGCAACGATCAACATTACAAAGAATGATGCCTCGCGAAATCGCTTGATTGCGGCGATTAAACAGTCAATCGGAAGCCCTGCAAATTTTCGCTCGGTCACGGAAAACTATGTTCGCGCATTTCCAGCTGATCAACGGTCGCGAGATTTTTCTCGTGTTCTGAAAGAGGGTCAAATTGAATTTGTTAATCGAATATCTGGATGGAATACCCATTGTGCGGATTGGAACCGAGATCAATTTGACGCTACCCGAATACGAGAACTGCTCCAACTGATCAGCAGAACGAATTCTGAGTTTGTCGGTTTTCCTTCTGCCGATCACGTTACCAAACATGAGCCGTTTTTAATGACTTGGAAAAATCGTATCGATTCCGAAATTGAGATTACGTTAAACAAGATTTGGAGTGAACCTCTATTTGATCTTAATTGTGTCATAGACCAATCCAGTCGAAGTCAGCGGATATTTTATTTTCGAGGTGCACCAGACAAGGTTGAAGACTCGCGACTCGTAATCCGGTATTTTTTGAATTTAAGTCTAACGAACGATGATGGGCAAGATGGAAAGCAGAATTCTACCAGGCTCGTGTTCCCCACGGCCAAGCTTAAAGTGATTAGGCCAGAGAAAATTGGCGCAGAAAAATATTTTGGTCCAGCACCCCACAAAAGTTTTGCTAACATGGTGATCGATCATCTCAATCAATATCGTTCAAGTACGTTCGAAGAAAAGATTTGCTACCTATTGATTCAACTTAAATTGAACCTGTTTGGTATGGACTCAATCATTCAAGGGGCTCTCTTTAAGCGTCTTGTCGAATTGGGAAGTGAGGGTAGTAGTATCCTTAACAACGAATTTATGCCTTACAAAAATGTGTTCGACAAAGAAATTGATTTAGCCAGAGAGAATTTTATTATTCCCGAAGAAGCCAGGATTGACTCTCTTCGAAATGATGTTGCTAGAAAGATGGAGAGAATTGCTTCGCCCGATCGAATACTCGAAAGTAATGTTCGACCCGCCTTGAAAACAATCGGCCGGCCTTCGAAGCTAATGCGACTTTCCTGGATCGGAGTTGCCCTGAAGAACGAGGGAGGCTCCTGGGAGACTCTTGGATCAGATATCAAACAAAACGGGAGAGTTTTCGCCAGAGTCCGCGATAAGTTCGTGGAAGTCGGACGAGTAAGACAAGGGAAGTCAATATTTAGCCGACACACTGATTTGCTCGAGGGTCTACCATTGTTTTTACAAGAGAATTCGGAAGATTAATGTGTGGATTAAAGCATGTTATTCGCATTGTGAGGCGCCGACGTTTCTGATGGACGAATCCAAGGAGTATTACGTTAGAAGGAGAGGTAAGACTGATGGTCCTTGGCCTAGCTTTAAGCTCGAAACCGAGGTGAAATTGAGAAAGCTTTCGCGATTTCACGAAGTGTCTTCAGACAATCAATTAACATGGGTGCAGGCTGGAAAAATTGATTGGCTGTTTCCAAATAGTGGTTCAAATCGAAGATTGGCGACTGAATCTGTTGGGAAATATAACCAACTGAATAGCGACGTGCCCGCAGTTGAATGGTATGTGGCAATTGGGGGTGATCAAGCCGGTCCATTTGAGACTTCCGAAGTCATCGAGATGCTTCGTTGTGGGCAAGTTGCCCACGTTGATTTGGCATGGAATGATTCATTCGATGATTGGACAAGCATCGAAGAAATACCGGAATTCGCCAATTTTGTCGCCCAAATGGCCTCGGGTGACACGATGGCAACTAGGTTAGTAGAACCGATGGTATCTCAGGATCGGCTTGCCTCGGCTGGACCGATTTCCAATCTGGCGATTTGCAGCGTGATTGCGGGAGTATTATTATGCTTTCCCTTGCCAATCGTAGCCATCGTTTTGTCGTTTGCAGCGATCCGCAGCATCCATTCGAATCCATCGATTCAGGGAAAAGGGATTGCTATAGTTGGCGGCGTCATCGGGTTATTGGGATTGATACTAAATTTAATTATGATATTCATCATCCTTGCCGGTGCAGCATTGGGGTGGTTCAATCTTTGACGAGCACGCTGAAAAGACCAACAGTAATGAGCAATACGCCTTCACTTTCTTGGAATCGGCAAGATATTGAACAGCGGTTTTTCTTTCCAGGTGGTAGACACACGAGGGTAAATTCATTTTTTTCGTCTTTGGTAGGGATGGTATTCGCGATTGGTTTTTACCTTGTCCTTCTACCATTTAGTGAATCTACAATCTCCACAAATTTTACGCGACAGGGACCTATCCCTTATGCGATCGTTTTTTTCACCGGTTGGTCGCTTGCGATTTTGCTCATCAAGTGGAGGAAGTTAGCATTTCAGCAAAAATCCTTAACGTACCGAGTGGTACCCAACGATCCGGATTTCATCCTAAGTGGAGGTAACGCCGACTTCGTTTTTGATAATATCTACCAAATTGTGGATGATCCAAAACATTTTATTTTATTTAATAGAATCAATGTCGCTCTTTCGAATCTAAAAAACCTTGGTCGAGTTGGTGATGTAGGAGAAATTCTTCAAGCTCAAGCGGAACAGGATGAAACTGCGCTGGATACAAGTTACTCTCTACTGGTTGGATTTATTTGGGCAATTCCAGTTCTTGGGTTTATTGGTACCGTACTGGGTCTGTCTGTTGCCATTGGAGGTTTTGCGGAGGTCCTGGCCCAATCGGATACTAACGATCTCGAACCTATAAAATTCGAACTTAGAAAAATGACCGCGGGACTAGGCATGGCATTTGTGACGACATTGCAAGCCTTAGTCGCTGCTTTGTTTTTGCAATTGATGATTACCTTCTTGAAAAAATCGGAAGAAGAGTTCTTAGAAAAGTGTTCCGAATACTGCTCGCGGAATATTGTGAATCGATTGCGAATTCTTCCCTTTTCTGCTACTAAACCCGACGGTGAATAAATGAAGCCTGTGCAGTCCCGCCGCCCCACGCTCCCAAATTCGGTTCCGGCAGTTCGAACAAAACGAGTCGTTCCGCCTCTAGAAACCTCTTTATATTCAGTAAGCGCCCGATGAAGTGCATTGTCGAATTGGTTAGTGACGCGGCGATTTTCG